>JAUSAZ010000077.1 GCA_030652255.1 Myxococcales bacterium
CCCGCGCGCGCCCACCGCCCCGCGCGCGCCTGGCGCCGCCGCGGCCCCGACGGGCACGGGCGCCGCCCCGTCCATCGGGCTCCCCGGCATGCCCACCATCGCGCTGCCCACGATGCCGTCGCAGGGCACCGCCGCGCCCGCCGCGCCCGCCGCGCCCGCCGCGCCCGCCGCGCCCGCCGCGCCCGCGGGCAGCACCGCGCCCAACATGGAGCAGCTCGGGCAGCTCGGGCAGCTCATGTCGCAGGGGCTCAACCCCCAGCAGATCCAGTCGATCACCAACGCCATCACCAGCGCCAACCGCAGCGCGGCGCCGGAGCACCCCACCTTCTCGCCGTCGGAGCTCACCCGGCTGTCGCAGATGGCCACGCAGAGCGGCGTCGGCCCGAGCGCGCTCCAGTCCGCCGCGCAGTCGATGCTCGGCGGCGGCAACTGACCGGCGCATCGCGCCCGGCCGTCGGGAGGGCCGTGCTATCAGCACTCCCCCCATGACGCTCCCCTTCACGGTCACCTCGACGGATCCCGGTTCCCGCGCCCGGCGGGGCTCGATGATCACGGCGCACGGGCGCGTCGAGACGCCGGTGTTCATGGACGTGGGCACCCGCGCCACGGTCGCGCACTGCACCCCGGCCGACCTCGCGGAGGTGGGCGCGCAGGTGGTGCTCGGCAACACCTACCACCTGATGCTGCGCCCGGGCGTGGAGGCCTTCCGCCAGCTCGGTGGCATCCACAAGTTCATGGGCTGGTCGGGGCCGGTGCTCACCGACTCGGGCGGGTACCAGATCTTCTCGCTGCCCGGCGCCCGCACCATCACGGAGCGGGGCGCGCGCTTCAAGGGCTACACCGACCAGCAGATGCACATGCTGTCGCCCGAGCGCTCCATCGAGGTCCAGACGGCCATCGGGTCGGACATCATGATGGTGCTCGACGTGTGCGTCGCGTCGACCTCCGACGAGGCCACCACCCGCGCCGCGATGGAGCGCACGCACCGCTGGGCGCTTCGCTCGCTCGCCGCGCGCACCAACCCCTCGCAGGCCCTCTTCGCCATCGTGCAGGGCGGCGTGGTCTCGGCGCTGCGCCGCGAGTCCGCGGGCTTCCTCACGCAGCAGCCCTTCGACGGATTCGCCATCGGCGGCCTCGCCGTCGGCGACACGCGCTCCGAGCGCGAGGACGTCACGGCCCTCTCGGCGGAGCTGCTCCCGGCCGACCGACCGCGCTACCTGATGGGCGTCGGCACGCCGCCCGACCTGCTCGAGGCGATGCTCGCGGGCGTCGACATGTTCGACTGCATCATCCCGACGCAGCTCGCGTCGCAGGGCACGGCGTTCACCTCCACCGGCCGCGTGCGGCTCACCCGCGTCACCAACGTGCTGTCCGAAGAGCGCCTCGACGCGGCGTGCCCGTGCTCCACCTGCGCGACCTTCAGCCGCGCGTACCTGCACCACCTGTTCAAGTGCAGGGAGCCGCTGGGCACGCGGCTCGTCTCCATCCACAACCTGCACTACTACCACTCGCTCATGGCCGAATCGCGGCGCGCCATCGAGGCCGGCACCTTCGCCGCGTACGCCCGCGGCACCCTCGACGCCATCGACCGCCACGAGCACAGCGCCGTCCGCCTCGGGCGCGCGGGTGCGCAGTGAGCGACCCCACGCGACCCGGCGGGGGCTGCGAGATGGTCACGCTTCCCAACGGGCTGCGCGCCGTCCGCGAGCTCGCGTGCGGCGAGGTGATGCACCCGGGGGCGGGTCCGCTCGTCGAGGCGGAGTCGGTGTACGTGACGCCGTCGCGCCTGGCGTCGCGGCTGAGCGAGCCCGGTGACCCGCTGGTGCTCCTCGACGTCGGCCTCGGCGCGGCGACCAACGCCGTCACCGCGTGGCAGGTGTCCGAGGCGCGCACGGCGCCCGGCCGCCGGCTGGAGATCGTGAGCTTCGAGCACGACCTCGACGCGCTGCGCCTCGCGCTGGAGCCCGACAACGCCGACGCCCTCGGGCTCACGCGCGCCGGGGCCGACGCCCACGCCGCCGCGAGCGCGCTGCTCGCCCACGGCCGCCACGAGACGCCGCGCACGCTCTGGCGGCTCTGCCTCGGGGACTTCCGCGAGGCCCTCGCCGCGCTGCCCGACGCCTGCGCCGACGTGGTGTTCTGGGACCTGTTCTCCCCGCGCACGGCCCCCGCGCTGTGGACGGTGTCGATGTTCAAGGCCCTGCGGCGGGTGTGCCGTGAGGGCGCGACGGTGCACACCTACAGCGCCTCGACCTCGACCCGATCGGGCTTCCTGCTGGGCGGCTTCGCCGTCGGGGTGGGCGACCGCACCGGCGACCGCGACGAGACCACCGTCGCCGCGACGCGCGCCGAAGACCTCGCGCGGCCGCTCGGGGTGAGCTGGCTGGGGCGGGTCGCGCGCTCGTCGGTGCCCTTCCCCAACGACGTGCCCGACGAGCCTGCCGCGCGGGCCGAGGCGCTGGCCCGGGTGCGCGCGTGCCCGCAGTTCGCCGGGCTCGACGAAGCGACGGGCTAATCGACCTGGCGCTCGACGGTGAGCGCGCCGCCGCGCTCGCGCACCCGCCGGTACCCGAAGATGTGGAACACCCCCAGCGGCACCAGCCGCGCGCTCTGCGGGTGCACCACGAAGCGCGTCGCCCGATCGGGGTCGCGCGCCACGCCCGGCAGCCACGGGAGCAACCGGTCGACCCTCCAGCGGCGCAGCATCCGCGACGCCCGCAGCCGCGCGTCGCTCACCTCGCGACCCCAGAAGAACCCGTCGCTCCCGAGGCCCTGGTACAGCGGCAGGATCACCACGCCGTCGTAGGGCGCCACGATGTCCCCGCGGCGGTCGCGCGCCAGCAGCTGCCCCGCCCGCGCCCGCGCGATGTTTCGGAAGCCCGGCTCCATCACGAAGGTGTCCTCGGCGGTGATCGCCCGGCGCGAGACCACCTCCAGCACCCGCGGGAGGTCGCCCCGCCGCGCGTCGAGGCCCGCGTACCCGCCGCGCACCTCGGGCAGCGCCGCGCCCTCGATGAGCCCCGCCTCGTGCAGCGCCAGCCACAGCACCGACTCCAGGCTGTCGACGCTCGCCGGGTCGCCGTGCTGCCCGCCCTCGACGGTGAAGGTCACGCACCCCCGGCGGGTCCAGTACTCGGTGAGGGCGCCGTCGACCTGCTCCTCCAGCCCGATGATCACCGGGAGGGGGAAGGCCCCCACGAAGCGCCGCTGCGCCAGCGTGTCGCCGAACAGCACGAAGGGCACCCCCGCCGCGCTCGACGTGTGCAGGTCGGCCAGCGTCACCGGGCCCCGCGCGCGCCCCAGCGCCGCCTCGATGGCCCCGAGCAGCTCCACCTGCTCACGGTCTTCCGCGTCCGCGGGGGCCCAGCCCGGCGAGCGCAGCGCCGCCACCTTCGCCTCGCTCCACTGCCGGTTGAGGTCCTTGCTCTCGTAGCGCACGCCGCGCTTGAGGGCCCCGACGTTGCCCGCGAGCACCACCAGCTCGCCCCGCACCGCCACGCCCCCGCGCTCGATGCGTGCGAACACCCGCCGCGCCGCCTCGATGCCCGCGGGCTCGTTGCCGTGCACGCCCGCCACCGCCACGAGGGTCGGCCCCGGCCGCGCTCCGACGTGTCGGCCGATCTCGCGGCCGTCGAAGTCTGGGATGGGTGCTGCCATGGCGACCGTCTCTAGCACGCGCCGCCCCGGCTTCACCTTTCCGGGGGCGTGGACTCCGGCGCGCCGTCGCCCGCGAGCACCTTCGACGCGAGGCCCACGAAGTCCTCCTCGGTGAGCACCGCGACGATGTGCCCGTCCTGCACCACCGGCAGGCACCCGATGCGGTGCTTCTGCATCAGCGCGGTCGCGTCGAGGGTGCGCGTGTCGGGGGTCACCGTGATGAGATCGCGGCGCATGATGTCCGCCACGGGGATGCTCTCCGCGCCCGCCTCGCGCGACTGCTTCGCCAGGTCGGCGAGGTAGCGCAGCACCACGCGCTGCGACACGAGCCCCACCAGCCGGCCCTTGTCGTCCTCCACGGGCACGTACCGGATGCGCTCCCAGCTCATGAGGTCGGCCACGAGCTCGACCGGGTCATCCGGGCGCACCGTGAAGATGTCCGTGGTCATGTACTGCGACACCTTGTGGTACCCGGTGCGCGCGCTGTCGTTCTCGTCGAGCCGCGCGGGCGCCCAGTCGGCCACCACCGCGTCGGTCTTCTGCCGCGCGATCATCGCCGCGGTCAGCGCCGTCAGCCGCGCGCCCTGGGTCCCGCGGTTTTTCATCCCCGCGAGGGAGTCGAGGGTCCAGCGCGAGCCGGTGTGCATCGTGCGGATGCGCCGCTCCAGGATGCCCAGGTACCGCTCGCTGTCCGCCGGGTCGACGCCCGCCCGGTCGAGGCCCGCCCTCGCCATCGGCAGCAGCCGGTCGAGCAGCAGCGTCTGCGCGAGCACCTCCTCGCCGTCGAGCCACATCAGCCGCGCCCCGAGGCCGTCGCGCGCGGCGGCGTACAGGTTGGCCCGCGCGTGGTCGAAATCCACCCGCGTGGTGATGTCGTCGATGGTCGCGCCGAGCTCGCTCATCAGCCCCAGCCAGAGCGCGCTGCTCGCCACCTCGTCGGCGATGGTGGGCCCCGAGGGCAGCACCCGCAGCTCGATGCGCAGGTGCGGTTTGCCGTTCTCGGAGATGCCGTAGCACGCGCGGTTCCACCGGTAGATGGTGCCGTTGTGGAGCCGCAGGGCCTTCATGTCGGGCACGCGACCGGCGTCGAGCGCGGCGATGGGGTCCTCCTCCAGCTCGGTGCCCACGAGGGCGCGGAAGCGCGCGACGTTCTCCTTGTAGAGGTCCACCACGCTGCCGCGCAGCCACTCGCGCCCGAAGGACACGCGCCCCGCCGACTCGCGCAGGTGCATCCCCGGCGTGCGGATGTCGCACGCCTGCTCGAAGAGGGCGATGCGGGTCTCCGCCCACAGCCGCCGGCCGAAGAGCACCGGCGAGTTGGTGGACGCCGCCAGCACCGGCGCCAGCAGCAGCTGCGCGAGGTTGTACGCGTTGGCGAAGCGGTCGGGGTCGGCCAGCTGCAGGTGCACCTGGAAGCTCGCGTTGCACGCCTCGACCATCACCGAGTCGTGCTTCACCACGAGCTCGTCGAGGCCGCGGATGGAGAAGTCGAAGGCCTCGCCGCGGGCGTTGTTCATCGCGCGGCTGAGGGTGAGGTACCGCGGGTTGGGCACCATGTTGTCCAGCCCGAGGTCGGTCTTGCCGATGGTCGGCAGGATGCCCGCGAGCACCGGGGTCATCTCCACGTCCGCGGCGGCGGAGCGCACCCGCGCGTAGAGCTCGGTGAGCTGCGCCTCCATCTGCCGCAGGCCGGCGCCCGCGAAGGGCTGCGGGTCGGCGTTGATCTCCAGGTTGAAGAGCCCCAGCTCGGTGGTGAAGTGCGGGTCGTTGAGCCGCTCGAGGACCTTCAGCGCGCCCGGCGCGGGGTGGTACGCGCGGTCGACGATGAACAGCTCCTGCTCGGCGCCGATGCGCTCGACGCCGCGCTCGAAGAGGCCCTCCTCCAGCATGCGCTCGAGCGCCCGCAGGTCGGTGAGCAGCGCGCGCATGAAGCGCCGCCGCGAGGTGCCCTCCAGCTCGCCGTCGATGTGCTTGTGCCCTTTGGTCTCCTGCCCGCTCATGTCAGCTCCTCACCGCGTCCACTGATCCAGGTACTTTGGGAGCATCTCACGCCAGGTGACCCAGTCGTGGTGCCAGTCGGGACCCCAGGAGTCGACGTGGTTGGGGATGCCCTGCGCGCCCAGCACGTTGGCGAGCCCGTAGCTCTCGCCGAGGTTCTCCCAGCGCCCCTCGCCCGTCACGATCTGCAGGAAGCGGGTGCGCAGCAGCTCCAGGTGCTTCCCCTCGAGGCGCGGCACCATGTAGAGCGGCGACACGCGCTTGAAGGCGTCCGAGGGCGTGTCGCTCTCGATGAAGCGCATCAGGTTGTACGTGCCGCTCATCGACAGCGACCTGTGGAACACGTCGGGCGAGCGGCACACCGCCGCCGCGGCGTGGAAGGCCCCGATGGAGGCGCCCGCGGTCCAGATGGGGATCCCGTCGGTCTTGCAGTCCATGTAGATGGCCGGCACCACCTCGTGGCGTATCCACTCGTGATAGCGGTGCTGCATCGCCATCCGGTGCTCGGGCGTGCCCTCCTTGTTGAACCACACCCGCCCCGCCACGCTGTCGGGCGAGTAGATCTTGATGCGCCCCGCGGAGAGCAGGGGTTCGAGCGCCCGGATCATGAGGAAGCGCTCGAGCTCCTCGGCGTCGCCGCCCGCGGTCGGGAAGACCAGCACCGGCTGCCCGATGGTTCCCCAGCGGGCGAGCGTCGCCTCGCACCCGATGCGCTGCGAGTACCAGCGCGACTTCAGGAACATGCGATTACCTCGATGGGGCTGGGGGCAAGGCGCGTGTCGTCGCTGGGGTGGGGGGCAAGGCGCGTGTCGTCGCTGGGGTTCGGGCGTCGGCCCTCACCCCAGGCTAGCGAAAGCGGGCGCTCGCTCCGCGAGCTTTCGAACCGAAACATGATCGGCCTTCCGGACTCGGAGCCGTGCGCGCTTTCTACCGCTCCGTCAGGTGCAGGAAGTTCCTGTTCGAAAGCCCCGAAGGGGCGCCCGCTTTCGCTAGCCTGGGGTGAGGGCCAACGCCCGAACCCCAGCGACGACACAGCGGTTTGCGCCCCCATCCCGACACCATCGGGCATCACGGGCACCCCGCGGCGCGCCACGCCTGGATGCGCGACCAGAACAGCTCGGTGAAGCGCTCGACCTCGTGCGCGGGGTACAGCGCCAGCACCTTCTGCCGCACGGCCTCCTTCGCTTCGGGCGTCGCGAAGAACTCCGCGGCGACCTCGTCCATGTGCCCCAGGTGCTTCGCGCAGAACTCCTCGAAGCGCGCCGTCTCGAAGCGCGCGTCGGCGATGGCCGCGTAGCGGTCGAGCTTCTCCTCGTAGGAGAGGTCCATCGCGGCGACGGCGTAGAAGGGCTCCCAGTCGAGGGTGCGGGCCATCTTGCGCTTCGTCGCGGCGCAGAAGATCGACCAGCGCAGGTACGACTTCACCATCCACGGGAAGTGGAAGTGCAATGACGTCACCTGCGAGTCGGGGCACGGGTTGGCGAAGTCGATGGGGTGCCACACCCCAGCCTTGCGCAGCGACTCACACGAGTTGAAATCCCACCCGAAGAACGCGTTGATGGTGAGCGTCACCTTGCGCAGGTGCTCGGCGTCTTCGGGGGAGAGGAAGGCCGTCTCCATGGTGTAGCGGTCGTGCAGCGGGGCGTCGGGGGCGTAGAGCACGTTGCGGGTCTGCGGCCCGAAGCCGACGGTGCGCACGAAGCGGTCGAAGCCCTCCACCGAGGCCTGCGCGTGCATCACCGCGGTGTCGCTGTCCTCGTAGGCCTTCCAGGCCTCCTGCGCGTTCTTCACCCGGGTGACGGCGCGCCAGCCGCCGCCGTCGTAGGGCTTCAAGAACATCGGCCAGCCGATGGTGTCGCCCACCTTGCCGAGGTCGAAGAGCTTCGCGTAGCGCTGCAGCGTGGGCTTCACGTCCGGCGACGGCACGTAGCCCTTCGGCGGGATCATCCAGGTCTCGGGGATGGGCATCCCGAGCTTCATCATCGCGCAGTAGCTGGTGTGCTTCTCGTTGGCCTGGATGCTCCACGGGTTGTTGAACACGTAGAGGTCATCCATGAGGATGCCCTTCTTGATCCACTCGCGGCTGGTGTGGAACCAGTGCGTGAGCCGGTCGACGACGAGGTCGTACTTCACCGGCTGGCGCAGGTCGAAGGGCTCGATGGTCACCCGCTCGACCTCGAAGCGCACGGTGTCGCCCGCGTGCGGGATGCGCAGGTCGAGCCGCTTCATCATGTGCTCGAAGCAGAGCGGCCAGCAGATGTCCGCGCCCAGGGAAAGCCCGATGTGTCTTGTGACTTCGCCCACCGAACAACCTCACTCGTAGATGAACATGAGAGGCCCCGGCATCAGCCAGGACATGCCTTCGCGGAGGCGGTCACGCCAGTTCTCCCAGTTGTGACCGTCGCGCGCCTCGACGAAGCGCACCTCCATCCCCGTCGCGCTCAACAGCGGCACCATCGAGCGGTTCTCGTAGATGAGCGACTCGTACACGCCGCAGCTGACGAACACCCGCTCGCTCACCGCCCGCGGCTGCGCCCGGTACTGGTTGACGAACTCCACCACGCGGTCGAAGAGCGGCCCGCGGCGGTTGCGCTTGCCGATGTCGGTGAACGCGAACGACCCCGACTGCACCAGCAGCCGGCCCCAGAAGCCCGGGAAGCGGTACGCGGTGGACATCGCGGCGACGGCGCCGAAGCTCGCGCCCATGATGCAGCGCGCCTGGGCCTGGTCGTAGAGGGGGAAGCGCTTCGCCAGGTCGGGCACGAGCTCTTCGGTGAGGTAGCGCGCGTGGCGCTCGTCGTTGGCGTACTCCTGCAATCGATCGGGCGAGTCGGTGAACGCCACGATCATGTCGGGGATTTCCAGCCGGTGGATGAGGTTGTCGAGGACGGTCTTCATCCCGGCGTATTTCAGGTAGTCGCTGCCGTCGTGCACCACCAGCAGCGGGTACTGCCGCGAGCGGCGGAAGCGCGCGGGGAGGTACAGCTGCCCGGTGCGCCGGCCGAGGGCGTTGCTGTCGAAGACGAAGGGCTCGAGCACCCCGGGGCGCGTCACCGGGTCGGGGTTGGTCCAGGTGGGGTCTTCGTAGCCTTCGCTCTGGAGCACCGAGTTGGCGCCGAAGGGGTCGCGCGCGCGGTTGGGGTTGAGCGGGTCTTCGATCCACCCGCTGTGCCCGCCGCGGTGGATCTCGTACTTGTACTCGACGCGCGAATTGTGAGGGATCTCGAGGGTGAGGTACCAGAGGTCGGTGCCCGCCACGCGCACGAGGGCGTTGGAGGACTCCAGCCCGTAGATCCAGTGGCGGAGCTGCACGTTGTCGGCGTGGCCGACCCACACGAAGGTGACCGAGGTGCCCTCGACGATGGGAAACTTCCGCCCGTTGAGGAAGGCCTGCACCCGCGCGGCGTCGAGGCGACCGTCGATGAGCTTGTGGATGGCGAGACGCGCCGTCATGACCAGCTCACCCGCCGTGGGCGCACGCCGAAGGGGAGGGCCCGGCCGCTGGGGCGGAGCTGCAGCACGTCGTGGGCGGAGGAGAACACCCCGTCGCGCCAGGTGATGCGCGAGCGCGCCGGGAGGGCGAGGCAGGTCGCGGGCTCGAAGCGGCGGACGAGTCGTTGCACGCGGTCTTTCCGGTCGAGGTGGAGGCGGCGCTCGGGCTCCGGGAGCACCACCACGCCGGGGATGAGCCCGAGGCCCGCGTCGAGGATCTCGCTCGCGCCGGGGCCCTGCGGGGGCGAGTCGTGGAAGAGCACCACGCGGTCGCTGATGGCCATCGCCCCGGCCGACCACGCGAACACGGTGTGGTGCTGCACGAGCTCGGCGACGCCGAAGAGCACGAGGCGGTTGACCAGCGTGGCGACGTGGCCGCCCGCGATGGCCACGGCGTCGCAGCCGGCGAGCACCTCCGCGAGCTCGCGGCGGTGGCGCACCACCGACGGGCGGTTGGCGAGGTCCCACCGCGCCTCGAACTCCGTGCGGATGCGCGCGCAGAGCCGGAGGTGCCACTGGTCGAGCTCGCGGATGCCGTCGAGCGAGGCCTGCACCTGCTCGGCGAGGATCTCCGGCGGCGCCGCCCGGCCGCGGATCATCCGGTCGGCCTCGAGCTCGTGCTCCAGGCGGATGCGGTAGAAGTCCTGGCGGTGGCGCAGCGAGGCCTGGCGCTCGCGGTGGGCGTCGCGCAGCGCGGGGTCTTCCCGGAAGAGCTCGTCGCCGCGGGCGTGCAGGCGCAGGTTGACGGTGCGCCCGCCGAGGTGGGCGGAGAGCTCCTCGTCCTCGGGCTCGCGCTCCTGCCAGCCGGCGGTGATGGTGGCGATGCGCCCCGTGACGCCGAGCTCGGAGACGGCGGCGCCGAGGGAGGGGTCGAAGCGCTGGGCGCCGAGGAGGACGACGGCGGGACGCGGGGTTTTCGTCACAGCGGGCGGAGCGGACCCTAACAGAGCCCGCGCGGGGAAGTCAGCACCAACCTTGCGCTACCGCGGCACGGAGGCCCCGACGGCTCGCAGGGCCTCTTCGGCTGCGGCGAGCCGGGCCTCCAGGGCCTCGCGGCGTGCCCGCTCGGCGGCGGCCTCGGCGGTGGCGCGCTCGGCCTCGGCGGTGGCCTCGCTCCGCTTGCGCAGCGCGACCTCCTCGCGGGTCGGCCAGAGGTCGCGGCCGTCGCGGTCGTTGGCGATGCGCAGCGCGGCGCCCCCGTCGGTGACCACCAGCCAGGCGCCGAGCTCGCGGGAGAAGGCCGGGCCGTCGCCCCGGTACACCTGCCGCAACCGCCCCTCGCGGGTGCGGCGGAACACCTGGAGCACGCAGGGCCCCATCGCCGCGCGAGGCCCGAGCTTCTGCGGGTCGAACACCCAGAGCTCGCGGGCCCCGGCGGCGGTGTAGCGGGCGGGCTTGTCGAGGTAGTCCGTGGAGGCCGTGTCGAGGCTGACGAACTCGACCACCACGCGCGGCGCGGCGTGGCCGGGCACCCAGGTGCGCAGGCTGCGGATGCCCTTCGGCGGCGCGGGCTCGACCAGCATCACGTCGGGGTCGGAGCCGATCTGCGGCCGCGCCTCGACCCAGCGGAGCGCCATGTTGCCGAAGACCTTCGCGTCGCGCTTCGTCGCCGCGATCCACGTGGCGAAGACGTCTTCGAGGAGCTTCGTGGCCTCGCGATGTTCAGCGGTCTCGGGCATGGTCACGCCGTCCACGACCACCCACCCGTCATCCGAGAACGGAACCTCGTAGACGACTTCCAACACACCGCGTGTGCGCTGAACCATGGCGGTCACCGTACCACCTCCACCACGCCGCGTGCCATCGCGGGAGCCTTGAATTCAAGCCATCCCATGGGTGGCGGCGGGTGGCGAAGGGGGTGGCGGCGGGGGTGGCGGCGGTGGCCCCGAGGCCCTACCGTCGGGGCCCTGCCAATGCCCACCACGCTGCGCACCCCGGATGGACCCCTCGTCGACGTCGCGTGGCTCGCGCAGCACCTGCACGACCCGGGCGTGCGCGTCATCGACCTGCGCTGGTACCTCGCCGGGAAGAGGGGCGCCGACGAGTACGCGCGCGGGCACATCCCGGCCGCCGTCTTCGTCGACCTGGAGACCGGGCTCACCGGCCCCGTGGGCCCCGGGCGGCACCCCATCCCGAGCCCCGCGCAGGTCGAGCGGGCGATGCGCCGCGCGGGCGTCACCCGCCGCTCGCGGGTGGTCGTGTACGACGACGCGGGCGGGAGCGTCGCCGCGCGCCTGTGGTGGCTGCTCACGGGCTACGGGCACCCCAACGTGCACGTCCTCGACGGGGGGCTCCAGGCGTGGGTGGCCGCGGGCGGCGCGCTCGACGCCGAGGTGCCCGCGGTGCCCGAAGGGGACTTCGCCGTGCGCGAGCGCGACCTGCGGGTGGTCGACCGCCACGGCGTCGACAGCGCGCGGGAGGCGGGCCGTGCGCTGCTGCTCGACGCGCGGGCGCCGGAGCGCTTCCGCGGCGAGGTGGAGCCCGTCGACGCGCGGCCGGGGCACATCCCCGGGGCCCTCAGCGCCCCGTGGGCCGACAACCTGGTCGACGGTCGCTTCGCCGCGCCGGAGGTGCTCCGCGCGCGCTACCGCGAGCTCGGCGTGCGCGAGGAGGGGGCGGTGATCTGCTACTGCGGGTCGGGGGTGACGGCGTGTCACGACGTGCTGGCCCTGACGCTGGCGGGCTTCGAGGGGCTCGACGTGCGGCTCTACGAGGGCAGTTGGAGCGACTGGGCGCGCGACCCCGACCGCCCCGCGGCGCTGGGGGCCTAGACCACCGGGCCGCTGATGGCCTTGATGCGCGCGGGCAGGAGCTTGAGCGCGGCGGGCAGGCCCGCGAGCTTGTTGGAGAAGCCCGCGGTGAGGAAGCGCAGCAGCCCCCGCGCGAGCGTCACCAGCGACTCGTCGTGGGGAAACCACCAGAACTCCGAGCCCTTGTTCCAGTCGAGGAGGATGAAGCGGGGCTTCACCATCTCGGCGAGCGCGCGGTGCGAGTTGGTGGTGCCGTGCCCGCTCGATCGACGGCCGCTCCACGGCGCGTTGGTGATCACCGGCGTGAAGGACGTGTTGTTGACCGTGACCGTGCCCACGTCGAGCTTCTTCGCCACGCGCTCGCCGCGCGCGAGGTCGCGGGTCCATACGCTCGCCGAGAGCCCGTAGTCGCCCTCGCTGGCGCGCCGCACGGCCTCGGCTTCATCGTCCACCACCGTCAGCGTGAAGGCCGGACCGAAGGTCTCCTCGCGCACGATGGCGAGCCCGGCGCCCGGGTCCTTGAAGGCCGCGGGGGCGTACCAGTTGCCCGCGTCGCCCTGCCGGCCGCCCGGCGCCAGCGCCTCGGTGCGTGCGCCATTGGCCTCGTCCACCTGCGCCGCGACGCGCTCCATCTGCCGCGCGTTGATGAGCGGCGGAACGTCGAAGTACTCCCCCGCATCCGGGCCCGACTTCACCAGGGCGAGGCGCGCCCGCACGCGCTTCTCGAACTCCGCCGCCGCGCCCTTCGTCACGTACACCCGCGACACCGCGGCGCAGTTCTGTCCTCCGTTGGCGAGGGCGCCCCACACGACGCCCGCGCTCGCGCGGTCGAGGTCGGCGTCGTCGAGCACGATCGCGGCGTTCTTGCCGCCGAGCTCCAGCGACACGGGGATGAGCCGCTCGGCGGTGCGCACGGCGATCTTGCGCCCGGTGGCGGCGCTGCCCGTGAACGACACGCCATCGATGCGCGCGTCGATGACGGCCTCGCCCTGGGCGAAGTCGCCCTGCACCAGCGCGACGAGCCCCGGCGGCAGGTCGGGCGCGAAGATGTCATGGACGATCTGCGCCGTGAGGGGAGCGAACTCGCTCGGCTTCCAGAGCACGGCGTTGCCCGCGAGCAGCGCCGGGACGAGGGCGCGCAGCGGGATGGACGAGGGGTAGTTCCAGGGCGTGACGAGGGCGATGAGGCCGAGGGGTTCGAGGTCGACGAAGCCCTTCTTCTTGGGGAAGTTGAGCGGGTCGAGGGCGACGCGCTCGCGGGCCAGGAAGCCCGGCGCGGCCTTGCACCAGTAGTCGAAGAGGTTGAGGCTCGGCAGCACCTCGCTGGTGAGGGCCTCGGCCTCGGACTTCCCTCCCTCCTTCATCAGCACCTGCGCCAGCTCGAGGCCTCGCGCGGCCCATCGGTGGCGGATGTTCTTCACCCGCTGCACGCGCTCGGCGACCGGGAGCGCCGCCCACGCGGCCTGCGCCTCGCGCGCCCGGTCGGCGAGCGCAGCGACCTCGGCGACGGGGGTCTTCGCCACCTCGGCGAGCACCGAGCCGTCGCGCGGCGAGCGCACGGTGATCACATCGGACTTCGGTTGATCAGCGGGAGCAGCGGGAGCAGCGGGAGCAGCGGACATCGGGGCCTCGGGTGTGGAGGGGGTGCGGGGCGGCGGGCGCGCTTTCTAGCACCGAAGCGGTGCCTGGCGCGGTGGGTGTGCAGCGGGGATCGTCCGCGCGCGACGGGGCGATGCGTCGGGGTCACGGTCGGGGCGCTCATCGGGGGGGACGGTACTGCTGACCGCCAGGCGCCAACAGCGGGGCGGAGGCTCAGCCCGCGTCAGGGGTCAACGCCGCGAGGAGAGCGACGAGGTCTGCGCTCCCTCGGAGCCGTTCGACCGCGGCGTGAAAGGACTTCCCCACGGCGACGACCGTCTTCGCGGGGAAGCGCTCCGTCGCGAGCGCGCGGTTGAACTTGTCCGAGAGGCACGCGGCGTCCTTTGGCTTGTGCTCCTCGTCTAGCGCTCCCGGGTCGGTAGCCCACTGCGTGAAGGTCGCGGCGTGTTGGCCGCCGTGGTGTTTCTCGCAGAGCCTGAGCGCGACCGGGGTGTTCTGGTAGAGCCACGACTCGACGCTGTAGAACGGCACGATCGTGAGCAGTCGAGAGAGCGCACGTGTCCGCTGTTCCTCGGTACGGCTCACGATCAGCTGGGCGACCGGCGTCACGATGTGCTTCTCGAAGGTCGCGTGCCGGGCGCAGGTGTCTCGATCGCTCCACCGTCGGTCGCCGTCGTAGTGGAACAACACCACGTGCAGGTTGCTCTCGCAGAGCCGCGTGGCGATGCTCTTCACCAGCGCGATCCTGCGGGGCCGGTCGTCGGCCTTGGTGCTGTCCCAGATGTTGCCGCGCATCGCGTCGCGCTGGGCATCGTTCGCGGGCTCGATGGCGATGGCGCTCGCGTCGTGACCCGGCGCGATGAGGCGCAGCATCGAGCGCACCAGCGCCTCGTGGGTCGCGTGGGCGTCGCGGCCGGAGTCCTCCGTCAGCAGGAGCAGCGACGCGCGGGCAGCGCTCACCAGAGGCCCTTGTCGCGGAGGATCTCGCTCACGTGCTGGATGCCGACCTCGTAGGCGTCGAAGAAGTCGCCCGCCTCGTCGGCGGTGAGGTTGCGCCAGCGCATGCGCTCGCGGCCGTCGCTCTCCTCGACGTCGCAGATCACGAAGGTCTGCTGCACCTTCTCGGCGGAGTCGAAGCCGATGAAGTCCATGAGCAGCGGGTTCTGGCTGGAGAGGAAGGCCTGCCGCCCGCGGATGGTCTTGAGGCAGTGCTCGATCCAGCGGTAGTGCATCCCGTCGACGAGCTCGTCGGCCACGATCGGGCCGTCGTTGGCCCAGGCGTAGAAGAGGAAGGCGAGGAGGCGCTTCTGGCCGAAGGAGAGGTGCTCGTCGAGCACCATGGTCCCGTCGCGTCGGACGAAGCGGAACTGGAAGCGCTCGTAGGTGAGGCGCTCTTGATCGCGGGTGCGCACCTGGCGTTCGAGCTCGGCACGAAGCGCGGCAGAACTGAAGCCGAGTAGCTCGACGGCATCTCCGAACGAACCGAGCGACGAGAACGGGATCGTGACCCGGTCGGTGTCCTCCTCCGGGGTCCTCAGGACATCAATGATCGCTTTGCAGACAGAGTCGAACAGGGGATGGCGCAGATACGATAATCGCAGTGTCCCGCCGGGTAGGGGGCGGTAGATCGATACGTACGCCCTCCCTCCGAGGGTCTCCATCCCTCGGAGAAACGAGAAGAATGAAAGGGCCTCGTCGAATCTGAAGGCACCAAGCCAGGAGAAGTAGGGCGGAGGGTTGTCGGCAGGCCTGTCGTCCCAGCAATTCAACGAGAGCATCGTGTGCAGGTTGGAAGCTCTCATATCAACGCCGTGAGATGGCATCTCTACGCCATCGATCGCCACCTTGTGGTCGGCGAGCTTGAGCTTCCTGGTGCCTAGAGATGGGTGCGTAAGGGTAGCCGTCAGGGTGTCTCGCCAGGCTGGCGTCGACGCATCTTGTGACGCTTCGAGGACATGCTCCAGCTCCAGAAGCATGGTGGCCTCAACGCCATCTGTGATCTGGTACTCGAATGAAAATTCCTCATCCGCCATCCCGCTGAAATCCCCCCGCAGCACCGCCGCGATCAGCTCCAGCAGCGTGGTCTTCCCGCCCCCGTTGGGCCCGAGCAGCACGTGGTGCCCATCGGAGAACGTCAGCTCCGTCCCCGGCACCACGTTGCGATATCGGTTGATCTTCAACCAGCGCAGCATCGCCGTCGCTCCCGTCTCTCCGCCCGCTGCCTACCGCGCCCGCACCTTCACCGTGCGCCCGATGACATCCAGCATCCCGCGCAGCTCGTCGTAGTCCGGGTGCTTCATCCGGATCCACGCGTTGGCCATGTACCCCGCCTCTACTGGCTGCGTCGGCGTACCCGGTGCCGGAAGGTGCATGTCCATGATCGCCCCGCCGAAGCGCCGCTGTATCTCCTCCACCCCCTCGTACCCGACGATGTGTCCGTCGCACTCCGGGCGCAGCGCGATGATGCCCGCGGAGTAGCGCCGCGACAGCCGCTGGCTCGGCCGACCGTGCACCACCGCCATCGCCCACTCCTTGTAGATGTCGAAGTCGTTGGCGGCGCCGTAGAGGTCCCAGGTGCGCACGCCCGGGGGGCGGCACCCGATCTCGCTGAACTTCAGCCCCTTCGGCCCGAAGAACCACTCCATGTGCGTCGCCGAGGTCTCCAGCCCGAGGGCCGTCACGACCTTCTGGCCCATCGCCTTCACCTCGTCGTAGCCCGGCGCGTCGATGCGGTTGGTGGTGATGAACTGCGGCGAGATCCACCGCGTGCGCATCGCCTCCAGCACGTTGGGGTAGTAGTGCGTCACGAAGTCGTGCACCACGCGGCCGCCGATGGTGAGCGTGTCGTAGAAGCCCTCGTGCCCCTCGATGAACTCCTCGATGGCCACGCTGCGCCCGCGGCCCACGCCGAAGTCCGCCAGGGCCTTCGTCAGCTCGCGGTCGTCGTCGACCCGCACCGTGCCCGAGGCCCCCGCGGCGTCGCGCGGCTTCACCACCAGGGGGTAACCCACCCGCGCCGCGAAGGCCCGCAGCTCGGCCACGTCCGCCGACCCGATGGACTGCGCGCACGACACCCCGGCCTCGCGCAGCGCCTCCTTCATCGCCGGCTTGTCGCGGCACAGGAAGGTCGTCTTCACGCTCGTCCCAGGGATGCCGCAGCGCTCGCGCACCCGCGCGGCGGCCATCACGTGCGACTCCACCACGGCCTCCAGCCGGTCGACGGTCACGCGCTGCTGGATCCACCGCACGGCGCGCTCGACCTGCGCCTCGTCGGTGACGTTGCCCACCTGCTCGTAGTGGGTGAGCCAGCTGCGCAGCGCCGGGTCGAGGGACTCCTTCGGCCGCTCGCCGATGCCCGTCACCCGCGCCCCGACGGCGTGGAGCGCGCGGACGAATTCACGCTGGTTTGCAGGGAAGCACGGCTCGAGAAACACCACGTCGAGGGTCATGTCCGCGGAGGCTACCAGAGCCCGCGCGGGCGCGGCGCCTCACCTGATAGTGTCGCGCGCATGAAGATCCTGTTCGTGTCGTCGGAGGTCGCGCCCTTCGCCAAGACGGGCGGCCTCGGCGACGTCTCCGCCGCGCTCCCGAAGGCCCTCCACGCCCTCGGCCACGACGTGCGCGTGGTCGTCCCGATGTACGCCCGCGTGCTCGGCCGCGGCCACGCCTTCACCGAGGTCCTCCCGGAGGTCGTCTTCCCCATGGGCGACCTCACGGTGCGCGTCGCCGTCTTCTCCGCGCCGCTGCCGGGCACCGGGGCGCCCGTGTACTTCGTGCGCTGCCCCTCGCTCTACGACCGCGCCAACATCTACGACACCGCCGGGGACGAGCACCTCCGCTTCGCCGTGCTCAACCACGCCGCGCTGCGGCTCTGCCAGCACCTCGGCTTCGCGCCCGACATCATCCACGTCAACGACTGGCAGGCCTCGCTCATCCCGCTCCTGCTCCGCACCCTCTTCGCGTGGGACCGCCTCTTCGCCCGCACCCGCACCGTGCTCACCATCCACAACCTCGGCCACCAGGGCACCTTCGACGCCGGGCTCATCGGCCAGGCGGGCCTCGCCCCCGTCGCCGACGGGCTGCATCAAGACCACCTCCGCGAAGGGCGCTTCAGCTTCCTGCTGACGGGGATCCTCTACGCCAACGCCATCACCACGGTGAGCCCCACCTACGCGCGGGAGATCCAGACGCCGGAGCACGGCGTCGGTCTCGACGGCTTCCTGCGGGGCCGCGCGGACGTGCTGCGCGGCATCCTCAACGGCATCGACGACGCCGAGTGGAACCCCTCCGCCGACCCGCTCATCCCGCACGCCTTCTCCATCGACGACCTCTCCGGCAAGGAGCGCTGCAAGGCCGAGCTCCTGGCCTCCGCGGGCCTGCCGTACCGCCAGGACGTCCCCCTGGTGGGCGTGGTGTCGCGGCTCGCGTGGCAGAAGGGCTTCGACCTCTGCGAGGCGGTGCTGCCCGGGATGCTCGAGCGCCGGCGCTTCCAGCTCGTGGTGCTGGGCACCGGCGAGGGGCGCTACGAGGAGTTCTTCCGCGCGCTGGCGAGGGCCTTCCCGCGGCAGGTGGCCTACGTCCCGGCCTTCAGCGAGCGCCTGGCGCACGCCATCGAGGCGGGGTCGGACATGTTCCTGATGCCGTCGCGCTACGAGCCCTGCGGGCTCAACCAGATGTACAGCCTGCGCTACGGCACCGCCCCCATCGTGCACCGCACCGGCGGCCTCGCCGACACCGTCTGGAACTTCGACCCCGCCACCGGCCGCGGCACGGGCTTCGTGTTCGACCACTTCGACGCCGCCGGCCTCGCGTGGGCCCTCGGCCGCGCCCTCGACCTCTGGGGCGACGGCGCCGGGGCCGAGCTCGATCGGTGGCGCCAGCTCCAGCGCAACGGCATGCGCCTCCCGCTGGGCTGGTCGCACCGCATCGGCGAATACCTGGAGCTGTATCGACTGGTGGCGCCGGAGGCCTGATACCGGCCCCGGGGAGCGTCCTTAGCGGCAGATGTAGAGCGCGGGCATCCCGAGGCGGGGTCTGCACAGCATCCCCGGGTCGCAGAACTCCCCGCACGCGCCGCAGTTGCCATCGAAGCGGAGATCCTCCTCGCAGCCGTCCGCGGGGTCGCTGTTGCAGTCGTCGAAGCCGGCGATGCAGGTGAAGCCGCACGCGCCGCTCACGCACCGCGGCGTGGTGTTGGGCCGCGTCGGGCAGACGTTGCCGCACACACCACAATGGCTGGCGTTGTTGGTGGTGTTGACCTCGCAGCCGTTGGTGCGCTTGTCGCCGTCGCAGTCCGCGAAGCCGACGGTGCAGGCGCCGGTGCAGGTGCCGCCCACGCAGGCCGCCGCGATGTTGCTCGACGAGCAGGCCATCCCGGTGCAGCCGCCGCACTGCGCCACCGAGGTGTTGATGTCGACCTCGCAGCCGTTGCCCTGGAGGTTGCCGTCGCAGTTGGCGCGCCCCGCCGAGCAGGTGCCGTTGCACACGCTGCCGCCGCAGGTGCGCGACACGAGGCCGGTGCCCGAGCACACGGTGCCGCAGGCGCCGCAGGCGTCGGCGTCGGCGGTGAGGTTGCGGCACACGCCCGAGCAGTTGGTCTGCCCCGAGCCGCAGGTGGTCACGCAGGTGCCCGCCGAGCAGAGCTGACCCGCGCCGCAGGCCCGCGGCGCGACGACGGTGGAGCAGGCGCCGCAGTTGGCGGTGTCGCTGTTGAGGTTCACCTCGCAGCCGTTGGCCGCCATCCCGTCGCAGTTGGCGAAGCCCGCGTTGCAGCTCGCGATGGTGCACGCGCCCGCCGCGCAGCCCGCGGTGGCGTTGGGCAGCGAGCACACGGTGTTGCACCCGCCGCAGTTGGTCGGGCT
The DNA here is from genome assembly GCA_030652255.1 of Myxococcales bacterium. Lineage (GTDB taxonomy): Bacteria > Myxococcota_A > Polyangia > Polyangiales > SCUS01. The sequence goes on from JAUSAZ010000077.1 coordinate 19,358, forward strand.
GGTGTTGGTGTTGATCTCGCAGCCGTCGCTGAGCAGGCCGTTGCAGTTGCCGAAGCCCGCGCTGCAGTTGATGCCGCAGAGCTGCGAGACGCAGGTCGCGGTGCCGTTGGTGCCCACGCAGGCGCGTCCGCAGGCGCCGCAGTTGGTCACGGTGGTGATCGCCACCTCGCAGCCGTTGGCGGGCGCGCCGTCGCAGTCCGCCGTGCCGGCCATGCAGCTCACGCTCGACGTGGTGCACATCGAGCTGGCGCACACCGCGATGCTGCCGATGGGCGGCGTCGGGCAGCGGTTGTTGCATCCGCCGCAGTGGTTGATGTCGCCGGCGACGGTGTTGACCTCGCAGCCGTTGGCGTCGACGCCGTCGCAGTTGGCGAAGCCCGCCCCGCAGGCGCCGCGGGTGCAGCGCCCGGCCACGCAGCTCGCCGCCGCGTTGGCGAACTGGCAGCTGTTGCCGCACACGCCGCAGTTGGTGACGCTGGTGGAGGTGTTGACCTCGCAGCCGTTGGCGGCGTTGCCGTCGCAGTTGCCGAAGCCCGCGTTGCACGCCGCGAGGGTGCACGCGCCGCTGGCGCAGCCCGCCACCGCGTTGGCGCGGCTGCACACCGCGCCGCAGGCGCTGCAGTGGTTGGCGTCGTTCTGGAGGTCGCGGCAGACGCCCGAGCAGTTGGTGGTGGGCGACGCGCACGACGCCGTGCACATGCCCCCGGAGCACACCGTGCCGGCGCCGCAGACGGTGCCGCAGGTGCCGCAGTTGGCGTTGTCGGTCTGGAGCGCCCGGCAGGTGCCCGCGCAGCTGGTCTGCCCGGACGGGCACCGGCACGAGCGGGCCTGGCAGGAGGCCCCGCCGGTGCAGACGGTGCCGCAGGCGCCGCAGTTGGTGTTGTCCGCGGCGAGGTCGCGGCAGGTGCCCGAGCAGCTGGTCTGCCCCGCCGGGCAGACGGTCACGCACGCCCCGGCGACACAGGCCTGGGCCCCCGGGCAGAGCCTCCCGCACGCGCCGCAGTGGGCGTTGTTGGTGGTGGTGTTGGCCTCGCAGCCGTTGGCCGCGTTGCCGTCGCAGTTGGCGAAGCCCGCGTTGCAGCTCGCGATGGTGCACGCCCCCGCCGCGCAGCCCGCGGTGGCGTTGGGGAGCGAGCAGGGCCGGTCGCACCCGCCGCAGTGGGCGACGGTGGTACGGGTGCTGGTCTCGCAGCCGTTGCTCGCGTCGCCGTCGCAGTTGCCGAGCCCCGCGGCGCAGGCGAGGGCGCACACGCCGCCGACGCATGTCGCCGTGCCGCCCGTGGTGGGGCAGCGGTTTCCGCAGGCGCCGCAGTGGCTCACGTCCGTCAGGCCGAGCCGCTCGCAGCCGTCGGCCGCCAGGCCGTTGCAGTCCAGTCGATCGCTCGGGCACATCAGCGCCGAGACGCCGCACACCCCGCCGTTGCACACCGCGGTGGCGCCGACCGGAGGCGCCGGGCAGCGGCCGCCGCACCGGCCGCAGTTGGCGAGGTCGCCCATCGTGGTGTTGACCTCGCACCCGTTGACGGGGTCGCCGTCGCAGTCGGCGAAGCCCGCGTTGCACGCGCCCAGGACGCACCGCCCGGCCGCGCAGGTGGCCGCGGCGTTGGCGAAGCCGCAGCGGTTGCCGCACACGCCGCAGTTCATCGGGTCGGCGGAGGTGGCCACCTCGCAGCCGTTGGCGGCGTCGCCGTCACAGTTGCCGAAGCCCTCGCGGCAGCTCAGCAGGACGCAGATGCTCCCGGTGCATCCCGCCACCGCGCCGGGGAAGGCGCACTGGTTGCCGCAGGACCGGCAGTGGTTGGGGTCGTTGGTGAGGTCGCGGCAGAAGGCGCCGCAGGGCGTCTGACCGGGAGGGCACCCGAACCTGCACTGCGCCACCCGCGCGCCGACGCCGGCGTCGCCCGCCGACGATCGCACGCAGCTCTCGCCCATGGAGGTCGCGCAGACAACGCCGCACGCGCCGCAGTTCTGGGTGCTGGTGAGCAGGACGCACGCGCCGTTGCAGAGCGCGCGGTCGGGGCCGGAGCAGACCCCGCACGCGTCGCCGACGCAGGGGGCGACGTCGCGGGCGCAGTCCCCGCACGCTGCGGCGTCGCGGCCAAACACGACCGATGGGTTCTCGGGGGAGAAAGTGCACGCCGTCGCGAGCGCGAGGACGAGGCCGACGAACCCCCATCGTTTCATAGGCCCTGGCGAGTAGCACGGCTCCCGCGCTCGCTCCAACGCGCACGGGACCCATTGGGCCCGGCGGGCACTACCGCAGGATCAGCGCGCCGTTGTGGCCCCGTCGCGCCGGGTCCTGCGGTGGGGCCGCGGGCCTCGCGCGGCGCGTCGGGCGCGCGGGCGCAGGCGCGACGCGGACCACGGGCTCCGCGGGGGGCGGCGGCGACGCGGGGGAGGGCGCCACGACGGCGACGGCGGGCGCGGCCGCTCCGGCGTCGACCGGGAGCGCTGCCGGAGGCGCCGCGGGCGCGGCGGCCGGAGCGGGTGCGATCTCATCGGGAGGCGTCGTGTAGATCACCACGCCGGTCGGCGTGGGGCGCGGTCGTCGGGGCCAGAGATAGGCCGCCGTGGATGCGACGCCGAGGCCGATGACGCCGAGCACCGCCGCGAGCACCGTGGCCGAGCGCGAGGCGCGCGTCGGGGAGGATCGCTCGACGGAGACCTCGCCCCCCCACGGGCCCGAGCGCAGGCCCGAGGGGTGCTCCGGCGAGGCGTCGGGCTCGAGCGGCGCGGGACCGGTGGGCGCCCACGATGGTGTCAGTGGGGGGAGCGGGGTGAGCGTCTCGCCGCGCTCGTTGACCACCCAGCCCTGGGCGGTGGCGCCGTCCACGCCCTGCCAGAGGGCGCACCCGCGCAGCGCGTCGGCGAAGGCGCGCATCGAGGGCCACCGCTGCGCCCGGTCCTTCACCACCGCGCGCTGGACCACCGCGACGAGGTCGGCGGGGAGGTGCGGCGCCAGCTGGGCGAGGGCGATGGGCTCTTCGTAGATGATCTTGGCGACCAGCGAGGAGGGCGTCGGCGCGCTGTAGGGGATCGACCGGGAGAGGCACTTGTAGAACACCACGCCCAGCGACCAGACGTCGGAGCAGGGGTCGATGTCGGCGTCGCCGCGGGCCTGCTCCGGGGACACGTAGTTGGGTGATCCGATCATCTGCCCGGTCGCCGTGCAGGAGAGCTCCTCCTCGGAGTGCACCTGGGTGAACTTCGCGATGCCGAAGTCGATGAGCTTCGGGACGACCCCCCGCGGCGTCTCGTGGAGGAAGATGTTGTCGGGCTTGAGGTCGCGGTGGATGATCCCGTGCGCGTGCGCCGCCTCGAGGGCGTCCATGATGGGCAGCAGGGTCGCCACGACGGCCTGCGGGGGCAGCGCGCCGACCTGCTTCAGGCACTTCGCGAGGTCGCCGCCGTGCAGGAATTCCTGGACGATGAACATCAACCCGTAGGCGGCGTCGTCGCCCATGTCGATGACGTCGATGACGTTCGGGTGGTGCAGCTGTCCCGCGGCCTGCGCCTCGCGCTCGAAGCGCTGCGCGTACCCGTCGCGGTCGGAGACCTCCGGGCGCATCGTCTTCAGCGCCACGCGCCGCCGGGTGCGGAGGTTCTCGGCCTCGTAGACCGAGCCCATGCCCCCGCGCCCCAGCTCGCGGATGACGCGATAGCGGCCGCCGACGATGAATTCCTGGGGGTGCTGCGGCTCGCTCATCAGGGGTGGTGACCTCCCCGGTGCGGGAGGCGTCAATCTGAGCATGGAGTGCTCCGCAGGGACAAGGCGCCGACCAGGAGCCCCGCCGTCCTTCTCGCCCGACGCCCGGGGTGATACGCGACTGCGATGACGCGCAGCGCACGGACGGCGGCGGTGGGCTTCCTCGTAGCGTCGGCGATCGCCTCCGCGGCGTGGTCGCAGGACGCCGACGCCCTCATCGACCGCGGCGTCGAGCTGCGCGCCAACGGACAGGACGAGGTGGCGCTGCAGGTGTTCCGACAGGCCTGGGACGCCCGGCGCTCGCCGCGCGCGCTGGTCCAGATCGCGCTGGCCGAGCAGGCGCTCGGTCGCTGGGTCGACGCGGAGGCCCACCTCGCCGAGGCCCTCACCGACGCCCGTGACCCATGGCTGCGGCGACACCTCCGGACGCTGCGCTCCGCGCTCGGAGAGATACGGCAGCACGTGGGGAGCCTGGAGCTGCAGGGCAACGTCCCCGGGGCGGAGGTGCTGATGGACGGGCGCGTGGTCTGCACGCTGCCGGCGACGCTCCGCGTGCCGACCGGAGCGGTGACGTTCACGGTGCGCGCCTCGGGCTACGAGTCGGTGACCCGGACCGTGTCCGTCGAGGGTCGGGCGCCCCGTCGCGAGGTGGTCGCGCTCGAGCGGGAGGCGCCCGTGGCGCTCGCGGCCGTCGCCGCCCTCCCGACGGCGCCGTCCGGCCCGCGCCGCGACGACCCGACGGCCTCGGGCGCCGCGGGTCTTCGCCCGGGGGCGTCGGGCGTGTCCACCCGGCGCGCGGTCGGCTACGGGCTGATCGGCGTGGGCGCCGCGGCGCTGGTGGTGTCGGGGGTCTTCTTCGGCCTCAACGCGAACCTCGGCAGCGAGACCGCCGACGCGATCCCGTCGTCGGCCGACCCCTACGGCGCGTGGGCCCGCTTCCAGGCCGACGAGAACTCCGGGCGCGAGCGCACCGGAGCCCAGGTGTGCGAGCTCGCCCAGCAGCGCACCGGCGTCGACGCGGCGCAGGTGCGCGACCTCTGCTCGTCGACCTCCACGAGCGCGACCGTGGCGCTCGCCGCGGGCATCGCGGGCGTGGCGCTGGCGGCGACGGGTCTGGTGCTCGTGCTCACGGAGAGGCCCGCGACGACGCGCGCCGCGCGCTGGGGAGCGGCCCCGTGGCTGGCGCGCGGCGCCGGAGGGGTGACGGTCGGTGCGGTGTGGTGAGCGGTCGTCGACGCGGGATGAGCGCCCGCCTGGAAGGTACTAACCCTGGGCGATCTGGTCGCCGCGCACCCACGAGGCCGGCGTGCCGTCGTCCCACTGGACCATGAACATCCCGTTGGCCTCCTGCACCACCGTCACGCCGTAGAACTGCCCGTCGGTCCACTGAGCGAGGCAGTGCTGGCCCGGCGCAAATCCGCCGCCGCCCATCCCCTTGCCATAGGGATCACCACCGCCGCCATGGCCGTAGGGGTCACCGCCTTTGGCATAGGGATTACCGCCCTGGTTGTAGGGATCTCCGCCCTTCGCGTAGGGATCTCCGCCCTTCGCGTAGGGATCTCCGCCCTTCGCGTAGGGGTCGCCCTTGCCGTAGGGGTCGCCACCCTTCGCGTAGGGGTCGCCCTTGCCGTAGGGGTCGCCACCCTTCGCGTAGGGGTCGCCCTTGCCGTAGGCGTCACCCCCGCCGTAGCCCATCTGCTGGGCCCCCATGGGCATCATCCCCGGTCCGCCCATGGGCATCATGCCCTGGCCCATGAAGGGCGCGCCGCTCACGTGGAGGTCCATCCCGGCGCCCGGGTCGACCTCGCCGTCGATGTCGGCGTTGGCGACCAGTCGGTACGAGACGGCGCCCTGCGTCGTCGAGAACAACCCCCCCGGCAGCATCGCCTGGAAGGGCATCGTGTACCGCTGCCCGGGCTGCGTCTGGAAGGCGCCCGCCACCTGCAGCGGACCCACCACGTCCTGCGAGCGCTGCTGCACCCCGTTGGGGCCCTTCTCCTGCGTGGTGCAGGTCACCTTCACTGTCACGTTGGTGATCTGCTGCGCCCGCTTCCCGGCCTGGAAGACCACCGTCCCCTGGAGACCGCCGCCCGCCTGGGCCTGCGCGAACTGCATCTCGATCGACAGGTTTCCGCCGCCCACTCCGAACGCATCGAACAATCCCATGGCGCATCTCCCACGTCGCGTCGCACCTCGCGACTCGCGACCCGCGCCACGCTACCGCTCCGCCCCGGCGCCTGGAAGCCCCTTCCGCTATCGCCCCGCGAGCGCCAGCAGCCGGCGGATCTCGTCCTCCGGCAGCGGCGTCGCCGACCCCGCCGAGCGCGCCGCGATGGTGATCTTCGCCGTGTGCTCGATGATCTCCGTGCGCAGCACCCCCGTCATCGGGTCGTCGCACATCACCACGCTGCCGTGCCGCGCCAGCATGAAGGCCTCGCACCCGGCGGCCACCACCGCCGCCACCGCGTCGGGCACGTCCGACGTGGTCGGCGACGCGTACGGCACCGTCGGCACCCGCCCCATCGCGAACAAGATCTCCGGCACCACCGGCGGGTCGAGCCCCCAGCCCGCCACCGTGAGCCCCACCGCGCTCGGCGGGTGCGCGTGCACCACGCACGCGAGCCCCGGCCGCTGCGCGTACAGCGCCAGGTGCAGCTTCAGCTCCGTCGACGCCCTCCCCCCGCGGATCACCCGCCCGTCGAGGTCGAGCAGCACCAGGTCGCCCTCGCGCAGCGCGCCCTTGTGCACCCCCGACGGCGTGCACAGCAGCCGCCCGTCGCCCACCCGCGCCGAGAGGTTGCCGTCCGTCGGGCCGATGAGCCCGCGCTCGTACAGCACCCGCCCGGCGTCGCAGAGCGCCTTGCGCAGCGAGGGTTCGGTGACGGGGGCGCGCATCGCGCGGGAACCTCTAACACAAGGTCTGCTGGCCCCGCGATTGCGTCCGATGGACGCCCATGCAGCCCGCAACGAGATGGGACGAGGCGCAGATGGCGGGCGGGGTCGTCGCCCGGAACGCGGCGGGCATCCCCGCGCACCCGAGCGTCGACGAACGGTCGCGCGCCGAGGGTGCATTTCATGCGCGGGTGCGCCGGGAGAGCTCGACCGTCGCGCCGCGGCCCTCGGCCTCCGCGGGGCTGCGATGATCGCCGTCCTCGGGGCCGGCAACTGGGGCACCACCCTCGCGGACCTCATCGCCTCCAACGGCCACGTCGTGCGGCTCTGGACGCGCGACCCCGCGCGGCGCGACGAGGTCAACGAGCGCCGCACCAACGAGGCCGCGGTGCCGGGGCTGCGCATCGCCGAGGGGGTGAGCGCGACGAGCGACCTGGGCGAGGCCGTGCGCGGCGCCGCGCTGGTGGTGATGGTGATCCCTTCGCAGGGCTTCCGGGAGGTGTCGTCGGCGCTGGGCGCGGTGCTCGCCCCCGAGCAGCCGGTGCTGCACGCCACCAAGGGGCTCGAGCGGGGGAGCAACGCCCGGATGACGGAGGTGCTGCTCGAGGAGACCGGCGCCCGGCCCATCGGGGTGCTGTCGGGCCCCAACCTCGCGGCGGAGATCGCCCGGCGCAAGCCCGCGGGCACCGTGGTCGCGTCGCGCTTCCCGCACGTCATCGAGCTGGCGCGCCGGGCCCTGTCGTGCCCGCGGATGATGGTCTTCGCGGGCGACGACGTGCTGGGCGTCGAGCTGGCCGGCGCGCTCAAGAACGTCGTGGCCATCGCGGCCGGCGCGGCCACGGAGATGGACGTCGGCGAGAACGCCAAGGCGCTCCTGGTCACGCGCGGGCTCGCGGAGGTCACCCGGCTGGCCGTGACGATGGGCGCCAACCCGCTCACCCTGGCCGGCCTGGCGGGCATCGGCGACCTGATGGTGACCTGCGCCAGCCCCCTGTCGCGCAACCACCGGGTGGGCGCGGCCCTGGCGCGCGGCGAGCGGCTGCCCGACATCCTCGCGGGCCTCGGCATGGTGGCCGAGGGGGTGTACGCCGCCGTGGCCGCCCGCGACCTCGCGCGGGCCCACCGGGTCGAGGCGCCGCTGCTCGACGGGGTGTACCGGGTGCTCTACGAAGACCTCGGGTGCGAGCAGGCGCTGCGCGAGCTCATGACCCTCCCGGCGGGCCGCGACGTGGCGCGCTTCCAGTCGGCGTCGTAGTCCCCCCTCAGGGCCGCCGTCGGCGTTGCGCGGTCGCGAGGCGGTCGCCTATGGTGTGCGCCCCGTAACGGCCCATGGCGAGGCCCGACGCGAAAGGTACGATCGGTGATGGCGCGCGAAGACAGCGTACGGTTTCCAGGGCGCACCCTGTTTCTCACCGAAGACCCGGCGCTGCTCACGCAGCAGCTCGCGGGGGCCGACCTCGCGTGGGACCCCGAGCGCCCGCTCATCGACAACATCTCCACCGACGAGATCACCCCCGGGTGGGTCTGTTACTACTACGACGAGACGCTCGCGGAGTACTGCCTGGTGGGGCTGCGCGGCAATGCGGTGCAGCGCAACGACGTGAAGTCCGGGGGCTTCTCGGTGATCGTGTCGGGGCGCTCGAAGGGCTGCGGCAGCTCGCGGGAGACGGCGCCGTACTCCGAGCTGAAGTCCGGCGTGCAGCTGGTCATCGCGCGCAACATCGAGAAGATCTACTCGCAGAACGCGCAGAACATCGGGCTGCTCACGAGCACCGACTTCGGGCTGGTGGAGCGCATCGCGCGGGGCGAGGCCATCCCCCTGGAGGAGTTCACCCGCGGGCTCGACCCCATCTCCGCGGACATCGTCCGGGGCGGCGGGCTCTTCGAGTACTCCAAGCTGCGCATGGCGGGCGAGCGCACCCCGCCGGCCATCACCACCGCGGCGCGCCCGATGACGCTGACGGAGAAGATCCTCGCCGCGCACGCCGTGGTCGACCTGAAGAACGACCGCGTCGGGGTGCCCGCCCTCGCGCCCGGCGACGCGCTCTTCGTCCGCGCCGACGTGCGCTTCTCGCACGAGTACGTGACGCCGATGGCCGACGCGCTCTTCCGCGGCGCCTTCGGCGACGGCGCGCGGGTCACCGACCCGGCGAGCGTGTACACCTTCCGCGACCACCTCACCTTCCTCGACGACGTGATGAGCGAGGCCCACAAGAAGATGGGCCTTCGCGAGGTCGCCCACCGCCTCGCGGTGGTGCAGGAGGACTTCTCGAAGACCCAGGGGGTGAAGCACTACGGCGAGGTGCTCAACAAGGTCGGCCGCGGGTCGCAGGCCATCTGCCACAACGCCGTCATCGAGGACATCGCGCTGCCCGGCCAGGTGGTGACGGGCACCGACTCGCACACCTGCATGGCGGGCGCGCTCGGGTGCTTCGCCTTCGGGGTGGGCAGCACCGACATGGCCAACGCGTGGTTTACCCGCGACGTGCGGGTGCGGGTGCCGGAGAGCGTGCTGGTGCAGCTCACCGGGTCGCTGCGCCCCGGCGTGTCGGCCAAGGACGTGATGCTCCACCTGCTGTCGCAGGAGTACTTCAAGGACGGCCGCGGCATCGGCAAGGTGCTGGAGTTCGCGGGCCCGGGCACCCGCTCGCTGGGCCTCGACGAGCGCGCCACGCTCACCAACATGTCCGTCGAGGCGGGCGGCTTCACGGGCATCATCGAGGCCGACGAGCTGGTGGTCGACTACCTCGCGCAGAAGCGCGGGCTCGACCCCGACGCGGTGCGCGCGCGCATCGTGCGGGCCGACGAGGGGGCCGTGTATGCGCACCGCTTCGACGTCGACCTCGGCGCGCTCGGGGCGATGGTCGCGACGCCGGGCGACCCGCGCAACGGCATCGCGCTCTCGGCGCTGCCGGGCGAGGTGAAGATCGACGTGGCCTACGGCGGCAGCTGCACCGGCGGCAAGAAGGCCGACATGGACATGTACGCCTCGGTGCTCTCGCGCGCCGTGGCGCAGGGGCGGCGGGTGGCGCCGGGGGTGCGGCTGTTCATCCAGTTCGGCTCGCAGGACATCCGGGAGTACGCCGAGGCGAAGGGGTACATCGAGGTGTTCCAGCGGGCGGGCGCGGAGCTCATCAACCCGTCGTGCGGGGCGTGCATCAAGGCCGGCCCCGGGGTGAGCGAGCGCGCCGACGAGGTGACCGTGAGCGCCATCAACCGCAACTTCCCGGGGCGCTCGGGGCCCGGCAAGGTGTACCTCGCGTCGCCGTACGTCATCGCCGCGAGCGCCATCGCGGGCCGCATCGTCGGCCCCGACGCGGTGTGATCGCGGGGGCCGAGCTGCGGGGCCTCTCGCTCTGGCGGGCCTGCGCGCCCGGCGAGCGCGCGGTGTCGCTGCGGGCCTCGGGCGAGGCCGTCGACCGGGGTCTGGTGACCGTGGTGGGCGCGCGGCTGCGGTCGGCAGCGAGGGTTCCCGCGGGGTGGGACCCCTGGGGCGGCGCGGGGATGTTTCGCGCGGGCGGGGCGGGGCTGTCGTCGCCGACGCTGGCGTGGCGCGCGGGCGACGGCCTCGACGGGGTGCTGGTGGGCGAGGCCCTGGGCGTGGCGGTGCGGCCGGGCACGGCGGCGCTGCGGCTGACGCTGGTGGTCGACGAGGAGGAGACCACACGCTCGGTGCTGGTGACGGTGAGCGAGGGCGCGGCGGCAGAGGGAGCGTGGTGGGGGCGCTCGGCGGCGGTGGCCGACCCGGCGGCGCTGATGGCGGAGGCGGCCGCGGGCCGGAGCTACGCGCGGGCGGGCGATGGGCGCGTGTGGTCGGGCCCGCGGGCGACGGCGCAGTGGCGACGGGCCGTGGGCGCGGGGCGGGCGGCGACGTGGTGGGCCCACGACCCCGACGAGGCGCGCTGGGTGGTGCGGGTGGAGAGCGACGCCGCGGGGCTGCGGGCGACCGTGGCGTGCGCCGTGGAGGCCGAGCTGGCGGGGTGGTCGGTGAGGACGGAGTCGACGGTGACGCGCTCGTCGCCGTGGGCCGACTTCGGGTGACTGTAGGGGATGGGAGAGGGAGATCGCGGAGCGATCAGGCGGAGGGAGCGGCGGCGGACTGGTCGCTGGAGATGCCCGGGTAGACCGAGACCTTCTTGCGATCGTTCTTCGTGCGCTCGTACTTCACGACGCCGTCGATGAGGGCGAAGAGCGTGTAGTCCTTGCCGGTGCCGACGTTGTTGCCGGCGTGAACGGTGCTGCCCACCTGGCGGACGATGATGCCGCCCGCGCGGATGTCCTGCCCCGCCCAGACCTTGATGCCCCGGTGCTGGGCGTTGCTGGTGCGGCCGTTACGAGAAGACCCCTGACCCTTTTTGTGTGCCATGGCGCTTTAGCCCTCGATGCCCGTGATGTGGAGCTCGGTGAACGGCTGCCGGTGGCCGTTCTTGCGCCGGTAGTTCTTCCGGCGCTTCATCTTGAAGACGATGATCTTCTTCGCGCGATCCTGCGCGACGATCTCGGCGTTGACCTTGACGCCCTCGACGGAGGGCTTGCCCACGCGGATGGTGTCACCACCCACCATGAGCACCTGATCGAAGGAGATCGTGCTGCCACGATCGCCCGGCAGCTTCTCCACACGGAGCCGGTCGCCGGGGCTTACCCGGTACTGCTTACCACCGGTCTTGATGACGGCGTACATAGTCGAATCCTCCAGGTTGTCTCGAGGAGTCGTGGCTGAAACACCAGCCCTCCTGCCTCGACGGAAGGGCGCGAGTCTTACGCGAGCACTCCGCGCCCCGTCAAGGGCGCCGCGCGCTTCCCGCGGAGGGATGCAACAGGGGCGGGGCGAGGGGGGGAGGGGGGGGTCAGACGAGGCTGTTGCGGTTGGCGGCGTCCCAGCCGCGGCGGACGTGCGGGCGCGCGTCCTCCCAGGTGGTGCCGTTGCGCAGCTGGGTCCACTCGTGGTTGAGGCGCCCCTCGAGCTGGTCGTCCCAGCCCACCACGTCGACGTACTGCAGCCGCGCGCCGTAGCCGTAGCGCACCGCCGGCTCCACGCGGTTCCAGTCGGCGATCTTCTCGCCGGCCTCCTGCTGGACCTCGGCGATCTTCTCGCCGGCCTTCTGCTGGACCTCGGCGATCTTCTCGCCGGCCTTCTGCCGCATCTCGACGAGCTTGCGCTGCTCGCTGGCGATCTTCTCCTGGGCGTTCTGGCTCTCGCTGGCGATCTTGCCCTGGGCCCGCACCTGCTCGACCGCCACCTCGGTCTTCACCTCGGCGATGGTCTTCTGGACCTTGCCCTGCTCCTTGATCTGCTTCTCGATGAGCTTCGCCGCGTCCATGGGGTCGTCGGGGTGCGTCTTCACCATCGGGGGCGGGAGCGGTTCGGCGCCCGTCGCCTGCTTCACGGTGTCACCCACGTCCTGGTTGAGGTCGGCGCCCGACTCCGAGGAGAAGTCGTTCTTGGTCTGCTCCCAGTCGCGGCGCAGGGCCTCCTTCACACGGTCCCAGGTGGAGGTGTGATTGTCGTTCCACCACTGCGGCCTGGCGGGACGGTCTGCGTCGAGGTTGACGTTGGGGCCTCGGGTCGTCTGCTTTTCCATCGCTGGGCTCCTTTGGAGTTGGCGCGCGCCCATCACACGAGCCGGGCGCGTCGCGCTTCGATGGCCGGGTGCTGAGCAAGCGACAGGCCATCAGGCCGCGAACCCGCTCAGCCCGCGTCGTGCCGCGCGGTCGCGGGGAAGACACCGTGGCATCGTGGCAGCAGGGCGGGGCGCAGCGGCGCACTGGGGCGTCGGTGCACGGCGCACCGCGCACACCCTCAGGGGACCGCCGGTCACTCCACGCGGAGCGCGCCGATGGAGCGGAGGAACGCCCGCAGCGCCGGGAGGTGCTCCTCGCGCAGGTCGGCCGGGGCCACCGCGGGGATGAGCCCGCCGTTGTCCGAGCCCGCGTGCAGCGCGGCCTCGAGGCGCTCGTTGGTGACGTCGCGGTCGTCGAGGGTGCCGCCCGGGTCGTCGGCGCCGTGGCAGCGCGCGCACGCCACGTCGAAGCGCTCGCGCCCGGCGCGCACCAGCTCCGGCGGGTCGTTGGCCGCGCGCCGCGGGCGCCCCGCCTGGTCGCCCCCGGACGAGGCCGCCGCCCCCGAGGCCGCGACCGGCACCGGCGCCGGATCGCACGCCGCCAGCGCGCCCACCGTCGCCACCATCAACCAACACGCACGCACGCCGCGGAGCATCATCACTGCCGCTGGGGTTATCGCGGATCGCCCCGCACGGTCCAGTCCGCGGCTCATCCCCGGAGCTTCTGGCCGAGGGCCACGACGTCGGCGTGCCGCGGGTCGAGCTTCGTGGCCTGCTCCAGGGCGCTGCGCGCGCTCGCCGTGCGCCCGGCCTTGAAGTACACGCGGGTGAGGCAGATGTGCGCCGCGATCATGTCCGGCGCGATGCGCGCGGCCCGCTTGGCGTACTCCGCGGCCCGCCCGAAATCCTGCCCCGCCTCGCAGAGCGCCTGCGCGGCGTGCAGCGCGGCCTGGGCGTCGCCCGTGCGCAGGTCGGCGATCTTCGCCCAGAGCTCGCCCGCGGCGTCCCAGCGCTGGGCCTTCTCGGCGTTGCGCGCGGCGTTGGAGAGGCGCTGCGCCTCGGAGTCCTGGTGGGTCTCCTCGGCGCGGGCGAGGCGCGACCGCCAGTTCGGGTCGTCGGGCTTGAGCGTCAGGGCGTGCCGCAGCAGCCGCACGATCTCCGCGTGGTCGTCGTTGCGCGCGGCCTTCTCGATGAGCGACTCGATGTCCTCCAGGGTGCGCTGCACCTCGCGCGTGCGGTTCTCCGCGCGCATGCGGTTGAGCGACTCGAGCACCATGCCCGACGGCAGCGGGGCCCCGTTGGGCGGCGGCGGCTGCGAGGGGCGCCGCGAGGGCGCCGCGGGCGGCTGCGAGGGGCGCCGCGCGGCCGGGGCCTCGGAGGGGGGGGTGATCGCGCGGGGCGCCGGCGCCGGCGCCTGCACCGAGGGCGTGGCGCGCGGCGGCGGCGGCGACTGCACCGACGGGGTGACCGAGGGCGCGGCGTGGCGCGCGGTGAGGGGCAGCGGGGTGCGCGCGTCGCGGGCGATGGTCGGCGGCGGGGACGGGCCCTCGCGCCCCGTCAGGGTCGGGGTGCGCGGGTCGCGCCAGGGCGTCGGCGGCGGGGTCTTCGGGTTGGTGCGCGCCGCCATCGGCATCGGGGTGCGGGTGTCGCGCGCGGGCTCGTCGACGGCGCGGAGGTCGGCCGCGATGGAGAGGCTGCGGTCGTAGCGGGCCCGACGGTCGGGCTCGCCCAGCACCGCGAAGGCCATGTTGATCTCCCGCGCGATGGCCTCGACGTGCAGCGCGTACCCGCCGAGGCTGCGCCCCTCGAAGCGGTCGCCGTGGAAGCGCTCGATCTGGTCGAAGTACGCCTCCCGGAGCGCCGCGCGGTCGCAGTCGCGCGCCACGCCCAGCACCTCGTAGTAGCTCCCCGAGAGGCGGTCGAACATCGCCTGCAACGCGTCGCGCTCGGCCGCGCTCAGGGCGCCGCTGCCCCTGTGATTCGACTCGCTCATCGCACTCCCGGGGTCATCGTCCAGGTGGCAGCACACCACCTCCGGCCGCCCCGCACAACTACCTCACCGTCGCGCGCAGGTGCTGCGGTCGAGCCGAGCCTGCGCCCCGGCCGCGGCCCCCACCGCCCGGAGCCGCTCGGCCAGCGCCCTCGCCCGCCGACAGTCGCCGTCATGGATGAGATGTCGCATCTCGGTGGTCCCGAGCCCGTCGACCGCCTCGCGCAGCGGGTCGACCTCCCGGTCGAGCAGCACCGACGGCTCCCGCGCCCGGCGGAGCGCCGCGACGGCGCCGTCGAGGTCGCGGGCGCGCACCCGGCGCTCCCCCTCGCGCAGGGCCGAGCGCGCGGCCGCCTGGGCCTCCGCCGACGCGTGGGCCACCGGGTCGACGACGGCCTCGCCGGGCGTGGTGGTGGTGGTCACGGCGGGCCCGCGGGGGCCGGCGGCGTCGACGCCCGGGGCCGTCGGCGCGCGGGCGCCCTCGTCGTGGCGCCCAAGCGCGAAGGACACCAGCGCGAAGCCCCCGCCGAGCCCGAGCGCCACGAGGCCCAGCGCCCAGGGCAGCGCGCGCCGTCGCCCGCGCAGGAGGGAGGGCGGCGAGGTGTACGGGGGATACACCCCCGGCGCCGTGGGCACGCTCGCGATGCTCACCGTGGCGACCGACCCCACCGTGGCCACCGGCGCGGCCTCGTCGACCCGCTCGCCCTTGAGCTCGGCGATGAAGGCCGCGGCGGTGGGCGTGCGGCGCGCGGAGTCCTTCTCGAGGGCGCGCGCGACGGCGGCCTCGATGGCCGGGGGGAGCGCCTCGCAGCCGGCCTGCCGCCGCAGGGGCGTGGGGGCGAGGTTGAGGTGCGCGTCGGTCCACTCGGCGAGGGTGCGCGCGGGCCACGGCAGCGTGCCGGCCAGCATGAGGTAGGTGAGCAGCCCGAGGGCGTAGACGTCCGCGCGGGCGTCGACGGGCTCGCCCCGCAGCTGCTCGGGGCACATGAACGCCGGCGTCCCTAGCACGGTGCCGAAGCTCGTGAGGGGCTTCTCGTTGGCGTGCGCGGGCGCCCGCCGGGCGATGCCGAAGTCCACCACCTTCAACAGGGGCGTCGGGTCGCGGGGAGAGAGCAGCACGTTCTCGGGCTTGAGGTCGCGGTGCACCACGCCGTGCCGGTGGGCGGCCTCGAGGGCGCCGGCCATCTGCGCCGCGAGGTCGAGCGCGAGCTCGGGCTCCAGCCGACCGCGCTGCACCCGCGTGGCGAGGCTCTCGCCCGGGACGAACTCCATCACCGACACGAAGCGCCCGCCCTCCTCGCCGTAGTCGAAGAGGCGCACGATGTTGGGGTGCTCGAGCGAGGCGAGGGTGGTGGCCTCGCGCCGGAAGCGCTGGACGATGTACTCGTCGTTGCCCCGGGAGGCCGCGAGCACCTTGATGGCCACCCGGCGCACGCCCTCGCCGACGCGCTGCTCGCCCAGGTACACGCGGCCCATGCTCCCCTCGCCGAGCTTGAGGGTGACCCGGTAGCGCCCGAGCAGCACCGAGCCCAGCAGCGGGTCGGCCGCGTCGGCGGTGTCGAAGCGCTGGCCGCAGCGCGCGCAGAACCGAGCGTCCTCGGACGGACGATCGGTGGCGCAGCGGGGGCAGGGGGGAGAGGTCACGGGGCGGTAAGAAGCGGAGCATAATCCCCCCGCCGAGACGCTGACCAGCCGCGCGGTCGCCCGAAGGCCCACCCGATGCCGTCGTTCACCCTCAACCCCCCGACGACGCGCGCCCTGCCCTGGCGCGGCGACGCCGTCTCGCTCTCGCAGGCCGTGCTCGCCAGCGCCCGCGCGGGTGGCCGCGACCTGCCCGGCCTCGCCGGCGCCCTGCGCGCCACCTCCGTCGCCGCCCTCACCTCCGACGCCGCCCGCACCGCCTTCTGGATCAACCTCTACAACGCCCTCCTGCGCCACGCCCTCGCGGGCTACGGCCTCGGCGGCAGCCTGCTCTGGCACCCGTGGCTCTTCTTCGTGGCCGCCTACGAGGTCGGCGGCCGCAGGTACACGTTGCATACGATCGAGCACGGGCTGCTGCGGGCCAACCGCCCGGGGCCGCCGCTGCCGATGCGCCCGCTGCGCGAGGGCGACCCCCGGCTCGCGTCGGCGCCGGGTGTGTTCGACCCGCGGGTGCACTTCGCCCTCCACTGCGGCGCGCGCTCGTGCCCGCCCGTGCGGGCCTACGCCGCGGACGACCTCGACGCCCGGCTCGACCTCGCCACGCGCTCGTACCTCGCGCAGGAGACCGCCGTGGACTGGGGCGCGCGGGTGATCACCCTGCCGCGGCTCTGCCGGCTCTACCTCGACGACTTCGGCGGCGTCGCCGGGGTGTTCGAGCTGCTGCGCGGGCACCACGAGGAGGGCGAGCGCATCGCCCGCGAGCGCGCCGGGCTCACCGTGGCCTGGGGCCGCTACGACTGGACCCTCACCCGCGTTGCATGATGCAGGTCGATCATGCAGGGTCGGGCCCCAGCATGACGACGGCGCGGGGGACGGGGGGCATCGAGGGTGCGAGGGTGCGCGAGCGGCGCCTCGCGCTGGGGCTCACGCAGGCCGACCTCGCGACCCGCAGCGGGCTCTCCCAGGAGGCCATCTCGCGGCTGGAGAACGGGCGCATCCGGGGGCTGATGCAGCCGACGCAGGACGCCCTCGCGGGGGCGCTCGGGGTGTCGGTGGAGTGGCTGCGCGGCGGGGACGACGACGCCCCGGGGGAGCCCGCGCCCGCGAGGCCCGCGGCGACGGCGACGGAGGCGCTCGACGAGGCCGCGGAGGACCCGCTGATGAGGGCCGCGAGCCAGGCCTTCGACCCGCGGCGGCACCACCTGCTGGTGGACGCCAACCGGGTGCTGGCGCTGCTCAACGCCGTGGAGCTGCGGCTGCTGGGGGCGGGCGAGCTCGCGGAGGTGGCGCGGCAGTGGCTCGACGGGGCCTCGGCGCTGCGCCGCGAAGGGGTCGCCGTGACCGCGGAGAACCTGCTCTGGAAGGTGACCGCCGCGCGGCGGTAGGCAAGATCGACC
This sequence comes from Myxococcales bacterium, assembly GCA_030652255.1. GTDB lineage: Bacteria > Myxococcota_A > Polyangia > Polyangiales > SCUS01. The sequence goes on from JAUSAZ010000077.1 coordinate 36,545, forward strand.
GCCGCGATGCCGCCCTCGAATCCGCCCCCTCCGCCCGCGCGCCTTCGCTTCGATCGCCACGAGCTGGCCGGCGCCTTCGGGGACATCGGCACGGACCTCCCGCTGCTCATCGCGCTGATCGCGACCTGCGGGCTCGACGCGGCGAGCGTGTGCGTCGTGTTCGGGCTGCTACAGATCGCGACGGGCGTCCTCTACGGCATCCCGATGCCGGTGCAGCCGCTCAAGGCGATGGCGGCCATCATGCTTGCCCAGCGGCTCTCCGCCGGCACCCTCGCGGGCGGGGGCCTGGTCATCGGCGCCGCGATGCTCGCCCTCACGGCGACCGGGCTCCTCGACGCCCTGGTGCGCGTCGTGCCGAAGGAGGTGGTGCGGGGCATCCAGCTCGGCCTCGGCATCACCCTCGCGACGCTCGCGCTCAAGGAGTACGCCCGCGCCGACGGTGTCCCCGGCTACGCCCTCGCGCTGGTCGCCGTCGCCGTGCTGCTCGTGCTCCGTCGCCAGCAGCGGGTCCCCGCGCCGCTGGTGGTCATGGGCCTCGGCCTGCTCTACGCGGTGTGCTTCAAGCTGGAGGGCGTTCCCCTCGACGGCGTCGTGGGGTTGCGGCTCCCGACGTTCCGGGCTCCGACCACCCACGAGATCTCACAGGGGGCGCTGCTCCTGGCGCTCCCGCAGATCCCGCTCTCCCTCGGCAACTCCGTCATCGCGACGAGCCAGACCACGCGCGACCTCTTCCCCGACCGGGCGGTGTCGGTCCGCAAGATCGGCTTCACCTACGCGGCGATGAACCTCGTCGCCCCGTGGTTCGGCGGGGTGCCCGTCTGCCACGGCTGCGGCGGCCTCGTGGGCTTCCACGGGTTCGGCGCGCGCACCGGCGGCGCGCCCGTGATGTACGGCGCGATGTACCTCCTCCTGGGCCTCGTCTTCGCGCCGGGCTTCGCCCGGGTCGTCCACGTCTTCCCGATGCCGGTGCTCGGCGTGGTGCTGCTGTTCGAGGCGGTCGCGCTCATGATGCTGGTGCGCGACGTCGCCGCCGAGGCGAGCGCCCTCTGGGTCGCGCTCGCGGTCGCCGCCGCCGTCGTCGGCCTCCCGTACGGGTACGTCGTCGGCCTCGTGGTGGGGACGCTCATCGCATGGGGTGTGCGGCGAGGCTGGGTGCGAACGCCCGCGACGGGGGCGCTCGACACGAAGCCGACGAAGGGCTGATGCGCCGCGCGCCGGGGCCTCAGGAGGCCCTACTCTGCGCCGATCTCCCGGAGGAAGGCGCGGGCCTCCTCCAGGTTGGCGTCTTCGGAGAGGGCCTTGCGGGCGAGGAAGACGGCCTTCTTCGCGTCGCCCTGGCTGCGGGCGATCATGCCCTGGCGCAGGAAGGCCATCGCGCGGCTCATGGGCGCGGGGTTCTTCATGAGGGCGATGGCGCGCAGGGCCTTCTGCGCGATGTCGAAGTTGGCCTGCTCCATCGCCACGTCGGCGAGCTCGGCGGCCACCTGGCCGTTCTGGGGGTCGGTGTCGAGGGCGGCGTTGAGCCAGGCCATCTCTACCGCGTGGTCGCCCGCCGCGTAGGCGAGGCGACCCATGCGGTGCTGTAGCGTCGCGAGCTCCTTGGAGCGGCGGTTCTTGTGCGCCGCGATGGCGGTGTTGAGGAGCCCGGAGGCGTCCTCCAGCCGCTGCGACGCCGTGAACGCGTCGACGAGCAGCACGGTCACGTCGTGGTCCGCCGGGCGCAGCGCGTGGGCGCGCTCCAGCGGATCGATGGCCAGCGCGGGCTCCGCGGCGTTGTCGAGCATCACCTCGCCCGCCCGGCGGAAGGCCTCGAAGCGCTCGCCCTCGTCGGCGCTGCGCTCCGCCGCGTCGGTCCAGAGCTTCGCGGCCTCGTGGAAGTGCCCGAGCGCCTCGTAGAGCTGCCGCAGCCGGTCGCGCAGCACCGCGTTGCCCAGGTCGGCCTCGTAGGCCCGCTGTAGCCCGTCGCGCGCGTCCGTCGGCCGGCCCGCGGCCGCGCACGCGTCGGCCAGGGCCACCGCTGCGTCGGCCCGCGCCGCCCCCTGCTCCAGCGACACCAGCCGGTGGAAGCCCACCGCGGCGTCGTCCCAGCGCCCCGCCGCGGCGTGCAGCGCCGCCAGCCGCCGCAGCGCGTCCAGGTCGTCGGGCTGCCCCGCCACCCACCCCGCCAGCAGCGCGGTGCCGTCGTCCACGCGCCCCAGCGTCGGGAGCACCTCGGTGAGCCGCAGCAGCGCCGCGCGCGCCGCGGCCGTGTCGCCCTCCGCCATCGCCGTCACCCGCCGCCGGTCGAGCGCCGCCGCGAACTCCCCGGCCAGCACGTCGCCCACCCGCAGGTACGCCGCCTCGAGGTCTTCCACCGCCCCGCCGCCGTCGCCCGCCGCGCCCCGCAGCTCGGCCCGCAGCCGCAGCAGCGGCGCCGTCATCGCCTCGCCGCCGACGCCCCGCGCCAGCGCGTCGCCCACCGCCTCGATCGCCGCCGCGCCGTCGCCCGCCGCCGTCAGCGTGCGCGCGTACTCCGCCAGCAGCGCGAGGTTCTCCGGGTCGTCCGCCCGCGCGTCGCGCAGCAGCGCCGCCGCCCGCGCCGGGTCGCCCAGCGCGTCGCGGTGCATCACCGCCGCCTCGTGCAGCGCCGCCGCCCGCCGCCCGCCGTCCGCCAGCTGCCGCCCGTAGCGCTCGCGCACCGACGCCAGCGCCCCGTGGTCGCCCCGGGTCGCGTACCGCGCCTCCAGGTGCCCGCGGATCACCTCGTCCCCCGGCGTCGCCGCGAAGCCCGCCTCGAGCGCGCGCTCGACGCCCGCCGCGTCGCCCATCTGCTCGCGCAGCACCGCCAGCTGCATCGCCAGCGCCGCCGCCTCCGCGCCCTCGCGCCGGGTCAGCAGCCGCTCCATCACCGCCGCGCGCTCGTCCGCCGGGTCGTCGGCCGTGAGCAGCCCGTGCATCGTCGCGAGCAGCTCGGGGTCGTCGGGCAGCACCTCCAGCGCGCTGCGCATCACGTCCACCGCCCGGTCGCGCCGGCCCGCCGCCGCCAGCAGCGCCGCGAGCCGCAGCCCGAGCACCCGCGTGCCCTCCGCGTCGGACCGGTCGCGGGCGCTGTCGAAGCGCGCGAACAGAAGCTCCGCCAGGTCTTCGTGCCGCCCGCCGCGCTCGTAGAGGTCGGCCAGCAGGGTCGTCGCCGCGGTGTCGTCCGGGTCCTCGTCGAGCAGCGCCCGGAGCGACTCGATCGCCGCCGCCTCGCCGCCGGGGCGCGCCAGCAGGATGCGCGCGCGCTCCATGCGCAGGTGCTTGCGGTCCGCCGGGTCGAACACGTTGGAGACCGACTCCTCGATGAGCGCCTCCAGCTTCGCCTCGTCGCCGAGCCGCCGGTACACCGTCAACAGGGGCTCCCACACCGCCCGGTTGCCCGGGTCGCGCGCGTGCAGCCCCGCGTAGGTGCTCGCCGCCAGCGCGAGGTCGTCGAGGGGACCCGCCGCCAGCGCCGCCACGCGCAGCTCCAGGGCCATCGCCTCGGCCTCCTCGGACTGCGCCGCCGCCGCGCGCAGCCAGCGCACGGCCTCCGCCGGGTCGCCCGCGGCCTCCCGCAGCCGCGCCAGGGCCACCATCGCCCAGGTCGCCTCGCGGGCCTCGTCGCGGGCCTCGCCGAGCGCGATCGCCCGCCGCAAAAGGGCCTCGGCGCGCTCGTCGGCGCCCAGGTCGAGCGCCAGCTCCACGGCCTGGTGCAGGGTCTCCCACGACGCCTCGGGCGAGGCCGCGCGGCGCTCCAGCACGTCGAGCAGCGCGGTGTCGTCGCTCGCCTCGCGGGCCACCCGCTCGTAGAGGTCGAGCACCGAGAGGCGCTCGGGCCACGCCGCGGAGGTCGACTGGAGGAGCTGCGCCGCGCGCGCCAGGTCGGGCGAGCGCTCCTGGACCCACGCGATCCAGGTGAGGCCCTCCTCCACCTCCGCCTCGTCGTCGGAGGCGAGCAGGAGGGCGGCGAGGTTCCAGGCCGAGGCCCGCGCGGCGTCGCCCTCGAAGGCCGTCAGCTTGCGCAGCACCTCGACGCGCCCGGCGGTGTCGTCGAGCGCCGCGAGCGCCCGGTCGAGCCCCCACCACGCCGCCACCTGGATGGCGTCGTCGCCCTGCGCCGCCGCTTCGGTGAAGAGCGCGACGGCGCCCCGCGGGTCGCCGAGGTCGCGGGCGTGCACGTCGGCGAGGCGCAGCGAGAGCGAGCCCACCGCGGAGGGTGTGGCCCCCGCGCGCTCGCCCTCCAGGGCCGCGCGCAGCGTGGACTCGTAGCGGGCCACCTGCCCCGTCGCCCGCGCCACCCGGAGGGCGGCGTCATGCAGGGACGCATCGAGCGGGCGCAGCGCCAGGGCCTCGAGCAGCGCGTCGAGGGCCTCGGCGGGACGGCCGAGGTGCTCGTCGAGCAGGGCGGCGGTGTCGGCCAGCGCGGCGGCCCGGGCGGCGGGCTCGCGCTCGCGCTCCAGCCGGGCGCGCAGGGACCGGAGCAGCACCTCGTGCTCGCCCGCGGACCGCAGCGCGGCCTCGAAGCGGAGCGCGTCGGGCTCGGAGCGCGCGGCCACCTCGAAGGCGGTCTCCAGGGTCTCGGCGGCGCGGTCGTGCTGGCCGAGGTCGCGCGCGATGCGGTAGAGCTCGAGCAGCACCTCGGCCGGGCGGGGAAGGTCGTCCGAGGCCACGGCCTGGCGCCGCACGATGAGCAGCAGCGCGCGGTAGGCCCGCTCCGCGCGGTCGAGCTGACCGGCCTCGCGGGCCAGCTCGCCCAGCAGCCGGAACACCCCGGGGTGCCCCATGTCGATGCTCGACGCGAGGTCGAGCTGCGCGAGCGCCTCGGGGAGGTCACCCCCGGCGCGGGCGATGAGCGCGAGCTGGTGGTGGGCGTGGGCGCGCTCCGGCGGGCGCTGCCGGCCGTAGGCATCGAGCAGGGCGCCGAGGATGGCCCGGGCCTCGTCGAGCCGCCCGGCGGCGCGCAGGGCGTTGGCGAGGGCGATGCGCAGCCCGCGGTCGTCCGGCGAGGCCGCCACGGCGGACTCCAGCACCGGCACCGCGCGCTCCGGGGCCCCGAGGCGCTGGTGCAGGATCTCCGCGGCCTCGCGCAGGTCGGCCGCCGTCGGGTCGCGCCCGTCGGCGGGCTCGGCGAGCAGCGCGGCCAGGGGCTCCCAGCGCCCCGACTCGCGGTAGAGCGCCGCGAGGTGGGCCCGCAGCTCGCCCGCGTCGCCGCCGCTCGCGAGCTGGGCCTCGAGCACCGCGCGCGCCCGCTCGGGCTCGCCGCTCGCCACGTAGACCCGCGAGAGCGCGGCCACCACCGGGCGGCGCTCGTCGCCGGTCGCGCCCGCGAGGCGGCGCTCGAGGAAGGCCGCCGCGGTCGCCGGCTCGGAGCGCGCGAGGTACAGCCGCGCGAGGGCGTCGAGGGCCACCGGGTCGTCGCCGCGCGCCGCGATGCGGGCGAAGCCGTCGATGGCCGCGGCCTCGTCCTGGAGGTCGCGCTCGGCCACCGTCGCGGCGGCCATCCAGAGCGAGTCGGCCCCGCCGGAGCCCGAGGCGTCGAGGGTGGCGGCCTGCACCGAGAGGATGCTGTGCAGCTCGCGCGCGCGCCGCACGTCGAGCAGCGCCGTGACCGCCGCGATGGTCTCCGGGTGGCCGGGCTCGTCGTCGAGGTTCTCGCGGTAGGTGGCGAGGGCGCCGTCGTCGTCGCCGAGGGCGCGCTGGTTGCGGGCGATGTCCATGCGCAGCTGCATGCGCCGCGCGGGGTCGTCGGTGAGGGACAGCTCGTGGCGCCGGAGCGCGAGCAGGTCGGCCCGCATCTCCGCGGCGTCGTAGAGGTCCGCGAGCAGCGCGATGATGTGCGCGTCGTTGGGCACCTCCTGGTAGAGGTCCTCGTAGAGCTTGATGGCGCCGGCGGAGTCGCCCAGGTCGCGGGCCGATCGCTCCGCCGCCGCCGCCCGCAGCGCGCGCGCCTCGGGCTGCGAGAACGGGAGGTCGGCCGCGGCGCCGATGAGCTCGTCCACCGCCATCTGGTGTTCGCCCCCGGCGGCGTGCAGGTCGACCAGCGTGCGCATCGCCCAGGTCGCGTGCGGCCGCGCGCCCTCGTCGCCCGCCTTCCAGTGCTGCGCCGCCCGCTTGCGCAGCGAGCGCAGCAGGTCGATGACGCCCGCGCGGTCGTCGCCCGCGGCGAGCTCGACCTCCGCGGCCTCGCGCAGCACCGCCAGCGAGGCGGGCACGTCGCCGAGGCACTGCTCCAGCGAGCGCAGGGCCTCCACCAGCGCGCGCCCGGGGCTGCGCCGCAGCAGCGCGGCGTACTGCTCCAGCCGCGGGACGTCCCCGCGGTCGAGCGCCACCGCACGGCCCAGGAAGGACTCCGCCGCGTCGAGGTCGCCCCGCCCGGACTGGTGCCGCGCCGCCGCCCAGGTGAGCAGCTGCGCCTTCAGGGCGTCGGGGAGCGCGGTCGTATGCATCTGCGCATCGGCCGCGGCCAGGGCGAGCGACCAGCGCCCGGCGGCGTCGGGGTCGCTGTTGACCGCGGCGTCGAAGGTGTCCGAGAGCCCCTCGTCGATGCGGCCGAGGGCGCCGGTGGTGGCGACCAGGGCCTCGGCGGCGGTGTCCCAGCGACCGCACGCGGCGCCCACGCGCACCGTCGCCGTCGCCGCCCGGAGGCTCGCGCGGTCGGCGCGCGCCACGCGGGCGAAGGCCTCGAGGGCCCCGTCGGCGTCGCCGAGGGTCTCCTCCAGGATCTCGCCGAGTCGCAGCGCGAGGCGGTGGGCCTCGGGCTCGGCGCTCGCCGCGCTCGCCGCGCGGTAGGCGTCGGCCACAACAGACCACTCGCCCACCTCCGCGGCGAGGCGCTCGACCTCGCGCTCCAGGGCCGCGGTGTCGGCCCCGGAGGCGGCGGCCAGGGGGAGGGCGCGGGCCAGGAGCGCGAGGGCCCGGGGCGCGTCGCCCTGGCGCTGCTCGGCGAGGGCGGCGGACTCGCGGAGCACGGCGAGGCGCTCGGCGGCGTCGGCGGTGGCGGCGAGGCGGTGCTCCACCAGGTCGACGACGGCGCCCTGGTCGTCGGTGCGGTGGAACGCCTCCAGCAACGCCGCGGTCGCCGCGTCGTGGACCGAGGGCACGTCGAGCAGGGCGCGCATGCCCGCGAGGGCGTCGGCCTGGTCGGGCGCGTCGGCGAGGGCCGCGCGGTACGCCCCGAGGGTCTCCTCGGGCGCGTCGCCCCGGGCGCGGAACACGTCGCCTGCCCGCGCCCGCAGCATCGCGCGGCGGGCCGGGTCGGCCTCCGCGGCGCTCGCGCGATCGAGCAGCTCGAGCAGCTCGGACCAGCGCTCGGCGCGCGCCAGGAGGGCGGAGAGCGCGTCGATGACGGCGATGTCTTCGCCGAAGGCCGCGCGCACCTCGCGCCACGTCGCGATGGCGTCGTCGGTGCGGCCGAGCTCGTCGGCCTGGATGTTCGCCACGGCGATGAGGTCGGCCCGGCGGGAGTCCGCCTCGGGGGCCGCCGCGGCGCGGGCGCGCAGCACGTCGACGAGCTCGTCCCAGCGCTGCGCGTCGGCCAGCAGCGACACGAGGGCGTCGAGCGCGGCCGCGTCGCCGGGGCTGAGCTGCAGCCGCGCGCGCCAGCTGGAGAGGGCGCGCTCGTGGGCTCCGGTGGACTGCGCCAGCGCCGCCGCGCGGGCCCAGGCATCGACCTGCGCCGCGGTGGTGTCTTCGAGGCCCGCGAGGCGCTCGAGCGCGTCGAGCCGCGCGCCCTCGTCGTCCGAGCCGGCCAGGAGGCGCTCGAGCTGCCGCGCGCTCTGGAGCGCGACCGCGGCCGACGCGCCGGGGGCGTCGAGCACCTCGCGGTAGAGGGTCACCGCGCCGGGGGCGTCGCCGAGCACCGCGGCGCGCACCTCGGCCGCGCGCACGAGCAGCGCGAGCCGGCGCTCGAGCGAGGCCTCGTCGGCGCCGAGGGCGTGCGCGGCGTCGACCAGCGCGGCGGCCAGCGCGTCGTGGCGGCCGGTGCGGCCCGCGGCGGCGGCGAGCTCGTCGAGGGCCTCGTCCGAGCGCGGCGCGAGCACCAGGAGCCGCGCCAGGTAGGGCATCGCCTCGGCCTCGCGGTCGAGGCCGCGCAGCCGCTCGGAGAGCTCGCGCAGCGTGGGCCCGTCGTCGTCGTGGGACGACACCGCCAGCACGCGGTGCAGCACGCGCAGCACGTCGTCGACGCGGCCGGCCTCGTCGTACTCCGTGCGCAGCATCCCGAGGGCCCGGCGGCCGACGGCCTCGTCCTCGGCGCCGCCGAGGCGCTCGAGCACGGCCCACGCCTCCGCGCGGTCGCCGCCCGCGTCGAGCATCGCGGTGGCGGTCTGCAGCGCGCCCGCCGGGTCGTGGAGGGCGTCGAGGTAGAGGGCGGCGATACGGGCGCGCTGGGCGCGGGCGGCGGGGGCCGCGAGGTGCGCGAGCCGGGCCGACCACAGCTTGATGAGGTCGCGGTGCCGGCCCTGGCGCTCGTAGAGCCGCTCGAGGGCGCGGGCGGTCTGCGGCTCGGTGGGGTCGAGCGCGAAGAGGGCCTCGAGGTAGCGCGCCGCGCGGTCGGGCTGCGAGGCGAACTCCCGGGCGACGTTGGAGGCCTCGAGCAGCAGCGCGCGGCGGCGGGCGGCGTCGGACTCGGGCGTCGCCTCGAGGGTGCGGTCGTAGAGCGAGAGCAGGTCGTCCCAGCGCTCGTCGACGGTGTAGAGCATCGTGAGGCGCTCGAAGGCCCAGAGCCCGCCCGGGTCGGCGCGCAGCACCGCGTCGAGCACCGCCGCGCGCGCGGCCGAGTCGCCCGACCACTCCTCGAGGAAGGCCAGCGCCCGCTCGCCCAGCTTCGACGCGAGGCCCGGCGCGTCGGTGCGCGCGAGCGCCTCGCGGTAGCGCTCGATCACCTCGTCGGGCCGCTGGAGGGCGCGCGCGCTCGACTCCGCGGCGTCCCAGCTGGCGTCGTTCGTCGGGTCCTGCGCGACCAGTTGCAGCGCGTTGCGGAGAACTTCCTCGTGATCGGCGTGCGTGCTCATCGGGCGGTGGTCCTTACGGGAGGGACGGCGTCGTCCGAGGCGTAGCTCGTTCCCCGAAGCGCCTGGACGATACGTTTTGATGGGGCCGCGGAGGATAACCCAACCCCGCGGCGGATCGTCACGGCCAAAGCGTACAGATCGCCCCGCCCGACGCTCAGGGCGCCGGGGGTGCGGGCGTCGTCGGGGGAGGGGCGCGCAGCGCCGTGATGCGCTGCCGGATGGCGTCGCGGTCCGGGGCGTCGGGGTTCTGCTCCAGGTAGCGCTCCAGCTGCTGGGCGAGGCGCTCCCGGCCCAACCGCGACCCCTGCTGGAGGATCTGGTTGATCGGGATGTTCTGCAGCGGGCCCAGCGGCGGTGCCTGCGGGCGCGGCGGCGTCGCGGGCACGTCGGGCGTCGGGGCGGGCGTCGGTGCCGCGGGCGTCGGCGCCGCGGGCACATCGGGCGTCGGCGTCGGCGTCGGCGTCGGCGTGGTGGGCGTCGTGGGCCGCACCGCGACGGGGCGACGCGGAGGCGTGGTGGGCGTGGTGGGCGCGACGGCGACCGGCGCGACCGGCGCGACGGGCGTGGGCGCGACGGCAGGCGCGGGAGCAGGCGCGGGCGCGGGATCGGGCGTGGGCGCGGCGACCGGGGCGATTGGGGCGACCGGTGCGGGCTCGGGCGCCGGGTCGGCCCGGAGCGCGAGCGCGGCCGCGAGCGCGCCGCCAGCGCCGATCGCGACGACGGCGCCGATGATCCACGGGGCGCGGGAGCGCGCAGGGGGGCGCGCCGGGGCGGCGGGGGCGATGTGGGGAGAGGGGGCAGCGGGCGGACGGGAGAGGCCGCCGGCGTCGAGGGTGGCGGGCCAGGCGCCGGGCGGGGCGACCGGGGGCGACGTGGCACCGGGCTGGAAGGCCGGGATGGCCACGGTGGCGGGGACGCTTGCGGGCACGGCGGCGGCGGGGATGGGCACGGTGCGCGCGGGGGGACGGCCGTGGAGGGCGGCCTCGAGGGTCTGCGCGGCGACGCCCGCGTCGGCGAAGCGCTGCGCGGCGTCGCGGTGCACGGCCTGGGCGAACCACGCGTCGAAGGTGGCGGGCACGAGCGACGCGACGCCGAACTCCGCCGCCCGCATCGACGCGCTCGGGATGGGCCCGAAGAGCATCTCGCGCATCATCACCTGGACGGAGGTGCCCGCGAGGTTGCCGGCGTTCCAGAACACCCGGCCCGTGAGGAGGTAGAAGGCCAGGAGCCCGATGGCCCAGACGTCCGTCGGGGGGCCGATGATGCCGTGCGCCTCGGTCTGCTCGGGGGCCATCCAGAGGGGCGTGCCCATGCTGCCGGTGCCGGCGCCGCGGGCGTCCTGCACCACCTTGGCGATGCCGAAGTCGAGCACCTTCACCATCACCGTCGCGCCCTCGCGGCGCGTCGAGGCGAGGAAGATGTTCTCGGGCTTCACGTCGCGGTGCACCAGGCCCGAGCGGTGGGCCGCCCCGAGCGCGTGGCACACCTGCCGGAGGATCTCGTAGGCCTCCGCGGGGGGCACCGGGCCGCGCTTCTCCACGCGATCGAAGAGGGTCTCGCCCTGGAGGAGTTCCATGGCCAGCCAGGGCACGCCGGACGACTCGTCGACGCCGGAGGCGATCACCTCCACGACGTGGTCGCTCGCGATGCGCGACCCGGCCCGCGCCTCGTCGGCGAAGCGCCGGCGGTTGGCCGGGTCGGCCACGAACTGCGGGTGCATGAGCTTCAGCGCCCGCTCGCGGCCGGTGCTCAGCTGCTCGACCACGTACACCGCGCCCATGCCCCCGTCGGCCAGCGGGCGCACCACCCGGAAATCGTTCGCGAAGAGGGTGCCGGGAGCGAGCTGGGCGAGCGTCGACATGCCCGATTGAATGCAACCCCGCCCGCAACTTCACAAGCGATACCTGCGCACTCTCCCCCCGCCGCGGACCCCGGAGGGTGGTGGACGCTGCGACGGCGGGTCGGTAGGAGGGTCGGACACGCATGCTGTCCACCTCGGCGATCTTCCTCGCGGCCGCGGTCCTCGCGGTCACCCTCTTCCAGCGCCTCGGGCTCGGCTCGGTGCTCGGCTACCTCGTCGCGGGCGCGCTCATCGGCCCGTCGGGCCTCGGGCTCGTGCGCGAGGTGCACGAGACCCTGCACTTCGCCGAGTTCGGCGTCGTGCTGCTGCTCTTCGTCATCGGCCTCGAGCTCCAGCCGAGCCGGCTCTGGAAGATGCGCAGCGCGGTGTTCGGCCTCGGCGCCGCGCAGGTGCTCGTCACGGCCCTGCTCGTCGGCGGCGCCGCGGCGGCGATGGGGGCGCGACCCGCGGCGGCGGTGGCCATCGGCGTGGGCCTCGCCATGTCCTCGACGGCCTTCGCCACGCAGCTGCTCGGCGAGAAGAACGAGCTCGGCACCGCGCACGGCCGCACCGCCTTCGCCATCCTGCTCTTCCAGGACGTCGCGGCCATCCCCGCGCTCGCGCTCATCCCCCTGCTCGGGGTGTCGACCACGCCCGCGGCCCGCGGCCCGCTCGCGCAGGTGCTGCTCGTCGCCGGGGTCATCGCCGCGCTCGTCATCGGCGGCCGCCTGCTGCTGCGCCCGGCCTTCCGCGTCGTGGCCAACGCCCACAGCCACGACCTCTCCACCGCCTCGGCGCTGCTCGTGGTCGTCGCCACCTCGATGGTGATGCAGGCCGTCGGGCTCTCCATGGCCCTCGGGGCCTTCATCGCGGGGGTGCTCCTCGCCGACTCGGAGTACCGCCACGAGCTCGAGGCCAACATCGAGCCCTTCAAGGGCCTGCTGCTGGGGCTCTTCTTCATGGCCGTCGGCATGTCCGCCAACCTCCGCGTGCTCACCGCGCGCCCGCTGCTGGTGGTCGGGCTCGCGGTGGCGCTCGTGGCCGCCAAGGCCGCCGTGCTCGCCCTGCTCGGGCGCCTCTCGGGGCTCGCGCCGCGCGGGCAGGCCAGCCTCGGCGCGGCCCTCTCGCAGGGCGGCGAGTTCGCGTTCGTGATCTTCACCGTGGCCGAGGCCGCGGGCGTGCTGGGGCGCGCCACCGGCGAGCTCCTGGTGGTGGTGGTCACCCTCTCGATGGTGCTCACGCCGCTGCTGTTCAAGCTCCGCGACGAGGCCCTCCGGCGCCTCGACGCGGGGGGCGTGGCGCGGGCCTTCGACGCCATCGAGGACGAAGGCAGCCGGGTCATCATCGCGGGCTTCGGGCGCTTCGGGCAGGTCGTCGCCCGCGTGCTGCGCCTCAAGCGCGTCGCCTTCACGGCCCTCGACGCGAGCGCCACGCACGTCGACTTCGTGCGGCGCTTCGGCAACAAGATCCATTACGGCGACGCGTCGCGGGTCGATCTGCTGCGCGCGGCGGGCGCCGAGCGGGCGAAGGTGTTCGTGCTGGCCATCGACGAGTTCGAGGCCTCGATGCGCGCCCTGAAGACCGTGCAGGCGAACTTCCCCCACCTCCGGGTGGTGGCGCGCGCCCGCAACCGGCAGCACGCGTACGCCCTGCTGGGCGCCGGGGTCGAGACGGTGATCCGCGAGAACTTCGCGGGCAGCCTCGACGCCGCGCGGGCCACGCTGGAGGAGCTCGGGGTCACCCACGCCGACGCGCGGGCGACGGTGAAGAAGTTCGGCCGCTACGACGAGGAGATGGTGCGCAAGACGTACGTGCACCGCGACGACGAGAAGGCCCTCATCGAGTCGGCGAAGAGGTACGGCGACGAGCTCGAGCGCATCTTCCAGCAGGACGAGGCGAGCGCCCGGGAGTGAAGGGACGGGGGCCCGTCTGGAGCGCCCGCGGGTTCGGTGCGACCCTCCGGGGCATCCAATGCCCAGGATCACCTTCCAGTCCGTACGCACCGCCCTCTCCGACCCGCAGGCCGCCGCCGAGGCGCTGGTCAACGCGCTCGACGGCCCGGCCCCCCGGCTGGTCACGCTCTTCGCGTCGCGCGATCGCGACCAGCTGGCGCTCAACCGCGCCCTGCGCGAGCGGCTGCCGCGGGGCACCCGGCTCATCGGCGCGACCACCGCCGGCGAGCTCGACCGCGACGGCATCCACCAGGGCGCGGCGGTGCTGGGCGCCCTCTCCGGGGACTTCGAGGTGGGCCTCGGGCTCGGGCGGGGCCTCACCGGCGACGCCATCGCGGCGGGGGCCGAGGCCCTCAAGCGCGCCTGCGACGACCTCGGCGTGAGGCCCGGCGACCTCGACCGGAAGAAGAACGTCGGGCTCGTCATCGACGACGGCTCGCGCTTCAAGAAGGAAGAGCTGCTCATCGGGATGCTCTCCGGCAGCCCCGACGTGACCCTCGTCGGCGGCGGCGCGTCGGCGCCGGGCTTCGACCCGGCCACTCCCCCCTTCATGCACCTCGACGGCGAGGTGGTCACCGACGGCGCGCTGCTGGCGCTCTTCAAGACCGACGCGCCCTTCGCCGCGATGCGCTCGCACTGGTACTCGCCCACCGGGGAGACGATCACCGTCACCCGCATCGACGGGTCGTGCACCCGCGCCCTGGAGATCGACGGCAGGCCCGCCGCGGCGCGCTACGCGGAGATCCTCGGGGTGGGCGTCGACGAGCTGGAGTTCGGCCTGCCCCGGGGCTTCGCGGCGCGCCCGACGGCCATCAAGATGGGGCGGGAGTACATGCTCCGCGCGCCGTGGAAGCCGCTGCCCGACGGGTCGATCCTGTTCGCCAACCTGCTGGAGGAGGGCACCGAGCTGGAGCTCATGCGCCTCGACGACCCGGTGGAGTCGACGCGTCGCTTCTTCGCCGAGGAGATGCCCGCGCGGGTGCCCTCGCCGCAGGCCGCGCTGCTCTTCCACTGCAGTGCCCGGGCGGCCTTCGCGGAGGGCGTCGGGCGCCTCGGGGAGCTCGGGGCGACGCTGGCCGCGGCGCCGCCGTGCGCGGGCTTCAACGTGTCCTTCGAGATCTTCAACGGCCTCGCGGTGAACACCACGCTCACGGCGCTGGTCTTCGGGGAGCGCCCATGAACACAGTGACCGCCGACGCCGTCGACCTCGCGGAGGAGAACCGCCGGCTGCGCGAGCAGCTGGAGCAGAAGACCCGCGTCGCGGCCAAGGCCCTCGCGGCGCAGCAGCGGCGCGTGCTGGAGATGGAGGAGTACGCCGCCGACCTGGCCGCGGCCAACGAGCGCGTGAGCCAGGCCAACGCCAGCCTCGCCGCCGCGCTCCGCGTGCTCGAGGAGAAGGACCGTCGGCTGAGCGAGGACCTCGCGCAGGCCCGGAGCTTCCAGCAGCGCATCCTGCCGCGCCCGCCGGCCGGGGGGCGGCTGGGCTTCGCCATCGCGTACCGCCCCGCCGAGGAGGTGGGCGGCGACCTCTACAGCGTGAGCGCGCTGCCCGGCGGCGGGTGGCGGGTGTTCATCGCCGACGCCATCGGGCACGGGGTGCAGGCCGCGCTGCGCACGATGATCCTGAAGTCGGAGTACGACGCCGTGCGCGACGCCGCGACGCCGCGGGAGGTGCTCGCGCGGCTCAACCGGCAGATCGTCGCGGTGTACCCGGGGCTCGACCTGCACTGCACCGCGGCGTGCATCGACGTGGCGCCCGAGGCCTACGGCGCGCGCGTGACCTACGCCACCGCGGCGCACCCGCCGCTCGTGCACGTCTCCGCGGGGGACGCTCTGCAGCTCTACCAGCCGGGGCCCTTCCTGGGCGTGGTGGCCGAGGCGGAGTTTCCCTCCATGACCCTCGCGGCGCGGCCCGGCGACCGGCTGTTCCTGTTCAGCGATGGGCTGGTGGAGGAGTGGGCGGGCGACGAGGAGTTCGGCGTCGACCGGGTGCTGCGCGCGCTCGTCGCGGCCGGCGACCTCGACGCCACGGTGCGCGGCGCCGTCGACGCGCTCGAGGCCTTCGTCGGGGCGCAGCCGGTCACCGACGACGTCACCCTGCTCGGCGTCGAGGTCACCCGATGACCACGCTCGACCCCTTCGCCGCCGGCGACCTGCGCATCGACGCCACCGCCGCGTCATCCCCGGCCGTGGTGTGTCTCGCGTGGAGCGGCAAGAGCAACGCCCGCCAGGCCGACCAGGTCATCCTGCCGTACCTGGAGCGCAGCCTCGCCGCCGCGGCCGACCTCGGCGCCGCGCTCGAGCTGCGCTTCGAGGCGCTCAACCATTTCAACAGCTCCACCATCGCGGCGATCATCCACGTCATCCAGCTGGCCCGGCGGCGCGGCGTGCGCCTGGTGGTGGTGTCCGACCCGCGGCGGCAGTGGCAGCGGCTCAGCTTCGACGCGCTGCGGGTCTTCGTGCAGCCCGACGGGCTCTTCGAGCTGCGCGCCGTGGGCGACGAGGGCGGCGCGTGACGGCGCTGAGCCTCACGCTCGACATCGCCGCCGACTGGTCGAAGATCGACCCGACCCGCGAGGCCGTCGGCCTGCTGGTGCTCGCGCTCTTCGGCGACGACGACCTCCGCGACGCCCTCGCGATGGTGAGCGAAGAGCTGCTCGAGAACGCCATCAAGTACTCGCTGCCCGCGTCGAGCGTGGCGCTGGCCATCGAGCACCGCGGCGACGGCGTGGACATCGCGGTCACCAACGCCGTCGACGAGGGCGCCGTGCACCTGGCCGACCTGCGCGCGCGCATCGCGTGGGTGCGCTCCTTCGCGACGCCCTCGGAGGCCTACGCCGCCGCGCTGGCCCGGGTGTACGCGCAGGCTGGCGACGGCCGCTCGGGCCTGGGCATCGCGCGCATCGCCTATGAGGGCCGCTGCGGCCTGGAGTGCGACGAGTCCGTCCCCGGCCGGGTGACCGTGACCGCCCGCTGCCCGCGCGCCGCCTTCGGCGACTGAGCGGGCGTCAGTCCGCCGCGTCGTCGCCCGCGTCGCTGCCCGCGTCGTTGCCCGCGTCGTCCACCGCCTCGGCGGCGCTGTCGAGGCCCCCATCGGCGCCCGCATCGGCCCCGATGTCTGTCCCGATGTCCGTGCCTGCTTCCATCTCCGGCGCGACGTCGGCCGGGACCACCGCGTCGGCGCCGCCGTCGCCGCCGTCGGGCTTCGGGCCCTCCGGGACGATCACCCTCACCACGCGCTCGTCGACGGTCACTCCGTCGCCCACGAGGGTGACGCGCACGAAGTACAGCTGCGGGTATTCCGACTCCGGCCGGGTGGTGTTGCGCAGGCGCACCCGGAAGGTGAGCCGCGTGCGGGTAGGAACCGTGGTGAAGGTGTCCATCACCCCGTCGGGCATGCCCGCGGGCGCGAGGTCGGCCCGCAGCGGCGGCGTCGCCCCGTCGGGCACCCGCGCGCTCAGCGCCTCGATGGCCTGCACGAAGCCGTGCGGGTCGTCCGTCGCCCGGCCGCTCACCTGCGCGAAGGCCAGCGAGTCGAGGAAGCGCAGGATGCCGTCCACCAGCGCCGCGCCCAGCCCGGTGCCGTCCTCCGCGATGTCGAACACCAGCGGGCACATCCCGCCCACCGCGGGCCGCGCGACGCCGCCCACGCCCGTCGAGCAGCGGCCGGCGGTCGCCGGGGCCACCGCGCCGGTGCGCATCGCGATGGCCTCCATCTGCTCGCGCGAGCCCTCCCCCGACGCGATGCCGATCATCCGCGCGCCGATGGCCGCCAGCGCCGCGCCCGCGGCCTGGGTCGAGCGCGTGCCGGGCACCGAGTCGCCGTAGTCCGCGGGCTCGTGCGAGGGCGCGTCGGTCACGTTGATGACCACCCGCGCCGCCCCCGCGCGAAACCCGACGCCCCCCACCACGCTGCCCGGCGCCGTGCCCGGGGATGGGGTGAAGCGGGGGATGTTGCCCAGCGGGAGCCCCTGGAGGCCCTCCCCGGTGGCGATCTGGTAGAGCGCCTCGCCCCAGGGCTCCGGTGGGTCGCCGCCGTTCTGGAGCGGGCGGTCGAGCGAGTTGACCGCCGCGGTCACGCGCCCGAGGTCGGTGGTGATGGGCGTGAGGAGGTTGTACGGCGCGTCGGTGTTGCGGCCGAAGGGCGCCACGGGAAACTCCGCGAAGCGCGACACGCCCATCGCGAGGTCGCCCACCCGCGCGCGCAGCGCCGGGATGATGTTGGAGCCGAGGCTCAGCTTCAGGTTGGCGATCTCGCCGTTGAAGCTCCCGGTGGTGTCGACGTTGAGGTGCACGTCGAGCTTGGTCGCGCGCGGCTCGGCCTCCATGTCGAAGGTCTGCTCGGGGCCGTTGAAGGGGAGCGTCACCGTGAGGTGGTAGGTGGGGTACGGCGAGGCCGCGCGCACGGGCAGCGTCCCGTCCGGGCGCCCGCCGCCCCGGTCGGGGAAGGCCATGGTGGCGTCGCCCGCGTCGAAGGCGTTGAACCCGGGCGGGCGCTCGTCGGCGCAGCCGGCAAGCATCGAGGCCATCACGACGTTGCGGGTGAGCGCGCGCACCGACGGGCACGCTAGCACGGTTGCCCGGCCGGGCTCAGACCGTCAGCCGGTCGCCCGGGCTGGGGATGATCACCCGCGGGGCCCCGTCGTCGAGGAGGACGTCCCGCAGGGACGACTGGGCCTTGAGCTCGCCGTGCACCAGGGCGACGGCCTTGAGCGAGCCCCGCTCGCGGCACGCCGTGGCGTAGCGCCGGAGGTCGTCGCGGTCGGCGTGGGCGCTGAAGCCGTTGAGCACCACCACCTCGGCGCGGCGCTCGCGCTCCACCCCGAAGATGCGAACCTTCGCGCGCCGCTCGACCAGCCGTCGCCCGAGCGTGTGCTGCGCCTGGAAGCCGACGATGACCACGGTGTTCTTCTCGTCGCTGATGGTGGTGCGGAGGTGGTGGAGCACCCGGCCGGCCTCGCACATCCCGCTGGCCGAGATGATCACCGCGGGGTCGGGGCGCTGCGCGAGCTCGCGGCTGGCCTCGACGTCGGCGATGTAGCGCAGCCCGTCGAACTCGAAGGGCGGGTCCTGCGCGCGCACCATGGCCCGGGCCTCCTCGTCGAAGCACTCGGGGTGCATCTTGAACACCTCGGTGACCTTCGCCGTGAGCGGCGAGTCGATGAACACCGGGATGGGCGGCAGCGACCCGCTGCGCCGCAGGGCCTTCAGGGCGAAGACCACCTCCTGCGCGCGCTCGAGGGCGAAGGCGGGGATGATCACCTTGCCGCCGCGGGCGAAGGTGCGCTTGATGGTCTCCGCGAGGTCGTCGTCCATCTTGCTGATGGGGTCGTGCAGCCGGTCGCCGTAGGTGCTCTCGCTGATGAGGATCTCCGCGCCGGGCACCACCTCCGGGTCGCGCAGGATGGGCATCTGGTTGCGCCCGAGGTCGCCGGTGAACACCAGCCGCCGCGCCCTGCCGTCTTCGTCGACGTCGAGGGCGGTGATGGCGCTGCCGAGCACGTGGCCGGCGTCGAAGAAGGTCACCCGCACGCCCGGCGCCACCTCGAAGGTGCGGTGGTACGGCAGCGTCACGAAGCGCTCCAGCGCGGCGACGGCGTCGGCCTCGGTGTAGAGCGGTTCGACGCGATCGGAGTCGAGCTGGCCGCGCTCGATCTGCTTGTTGAGGTAGCGCGCGTCGGACTCCTGGATGCTGGCCGCGTCCATGAGCATCGCGGCGCAGAGGTCGCGCGTGGCGTGCGTCGAGTAGATGGGCCCGTCGTAGCCCTGCTTCACGAGCAGCGGCAGCGCGCCGGAGTGGTCGATGTGCGCGTGCGACAGGATGACGGCGTCGATGTCCTTCACGGGCAGGGGCAGGTGGCGGTTGCGCTCGGCGCTCTCCCTGCGCCGGCCCTGGAAGAGCCCGCAGTCGAGCAGCAGCAGCGCGTGCGGCGTTCGCACGAGGTGCATCGAACCGGTGACCGTCTGGGCCGCGCCGACGAACTCGATCTCCATGATGACCCGGGAGCCTACTGGAGGAAGGCGCCGCGGCGGGAGTTGCAATCGCGTCGGGGTCGTGTAGGTTCGCGGCCCCTCAGCGCCCGCCAGTGCCGGCGCTCGATTGAACTTCGAGGACTGCGATGCGTGACATGATCCGCCTGGTGTCGTCTGCTGGTACGGGCTTCA
Organism: Myxococcales bacterium; assembly: GCA_030652255.1. Lineage (GTDB taxonomy): Bacteria > Myxococcota_A > Polyangia > Polyangiales > SCUS01. The sequence continues at coordinate 55,513 of JAUSAZ010000077.1, forward strand.
CCTACTACACGAACAAGAACAAGCGCACGACGACCAACAAGCTGGAGTTCAAGAAGTACGACCCGGTCGTGCGCAAGCACGTGATGTTCACCGAGATGAAGATGCCCAACCCCAAGAAGCAGGGCTGAGCTTCTCCCTCTCGTTGGTCTCCGCGGCGCTCTACCTCAGAGCGCCGCCCGTACGCTCTCCTCCACACCGTCCAGCAGCTGCGTGAGCTCCCCGTCGGGGATGTTCAGGGGCGGCGTCACGTACACCGTGTCGCCCATCGGCCGCAGGTAGATGCCGCGGGCGCGGGCCTCCTCGAAGACCCGCCATCCGGTGCGGGCGAGGTACCCGTCGCCGCCGAGGTCGAGCGCGCCGATCATGCCGAGGGAGCGGGTGCGCAGCACGCCGGGGAGGGCGCCCATGCGGGCGAAGGCCTCGGCGATGCGCGGCGCCTTGCGGGCGACCTGGGCGGGCACGTCCTCGTCGCGGTAGACGCCGAGCGCGGCGCGGGCGACGGCGGCCCCGAGGGGGTTGCCGCAGTACGTGTGCCCGTAAAAAAAGGCCCGGCTGTCGTCGCCGCGGAAGCCGTCGAAGATGCGCTCGGTGGTGAGCGTGGCGGCGAAGGGGACGGTGGCGCCGGAGAGGGATTTCGCGAGGCAGAGCAGGTCGGGGGCGACGCCGGCGTGGTCGCAGGCCCAGCGGGCGCCGGTGCGCCAGAGGCCGGTGAACACCTCGTCGGCGACGAGGAAGGTGTCGGCGGCTCGGGTGAGCTCGCGCACGGCGCGGAGGAATTCCGGCGGGTGCATCCGCATGCCCGCGGCGCCCTGCACCATGGGCTCGACGACGACGCCCGCGACCTCGTCGCCGTGGGCGCGCAGGAGGCGCCCGATGGTGTCGAGGCACTGCTCCCAGGTGGTGCGGTCGTCGGCGAGGGGCAGGCGGATGACCTCGAAGGTCCACGGGGCGTAGACCTGGGTGAAGGTGGAGACGCCGCCGAGGCTGGTGGCCCCGAGGGTCTCGCCGTGGAAGGCGCGGTCGAGGGCGATGAAGCGTGTGCGCGCGGGGCGGCCGTTCTGGGCCCAGTACTGGCCGCAGAGCTTGATGGCGACCTCCACCGCGGTGCTGCCGTTGTCGGAGTAGAACACCCGCGAGAGCCCTTCGGGGGCGATGGCGGAGAGCTCGGCGGCGAGGCGCGCGGCGGGCTCGTGGGTGATGCCCGCGAGGGCGCAGTGGGCGAGCGAGTCGAGCTGGGTGCGCAGGGCCGCGACGAGGGCCGGGTGGCGGTGCCCGAGCGAGGCGACCCACCACGAGGCGTTGGCGTCGAGGTAGCGGCGGCCGTCGGCGTCGGTGAGCCACGCGCCCTCGGCGGCGACCACGACGAGGGGGTCGGTCTCGGCGAGGTAGCGGTCCATCGGGGTGTACGGGTGCCAGACGTGGCGCTTGTCGAGGGCGACGAGGGCGGCGCGGTCGGTCATCGACCGATGGAGTAGGCCGCCCGGGGCGATGGTCAAGTGGGGGGGATGGAGGGCTGGGGGGACGAGTGCGGCGGTGTCAGCGATCGGATCCCCGGTACGAGCGCGGCGTTGTTGGCGACCCGAGCCAGACCCCGACCGTGAGGGAGGGCGGTGCACCCGCCCACGCTGTCGGGCGTCGTCCGGAAGGCCGCGTCGGACTCCCCCTGGGGAAGCGTTGCCGGAGTTCCGCGCTGACAGCGTGGGCGGGTGCACCGCCCTCCCTCACGGTCGGGGTCTGGCTCGGGTCGCCGATAACGCTGCGATCGAACCGGGGAGGTGACGGTTGATCGCCGCTTCCCCGGATCCCTGCGGAGGGCATCATCCCCGCCATGAGCCTCAAGTCCATGAGCGACCACCGCGCGCAGACCCGCCTCCCTCCGCTCACGCTCACCGCCCGCCCCGACCAGGCCCGCTTCCACCTCCAGGTCGAGGTCACGACCGACACCGCTGCGGCCGCGGTCCCGCTGCTCCACAACGCCGCCCAGCGCCTCATCCAGCTTCTCCCGCAGCTCGGCGCCACGCTCGCCCTCACCGGCTTCGAGCTCCCCCGCGAGTCCGGCAAGCTCTCCCACGCGCCGACCCGCCTGCATGCGACGCTCACCCTCCCGCTCGCCCCCGACGCCTCCTTCTGGGACCGCGCCCAGCGCCTCGCACAGGTCGACGACCTCCTGCGCGCGCTGGTGTTGGAGGGCCGCAAGCAGAAGCCCGCGCTCGACGTCCGCCACGACCTGCCCGTCTTCGCGGTCGCCGACCCGGAGGCCCACCGCGACGCCCTCGTGAAGCGCCTCCACGACCGCGCACGAAGCCTCGGCGGCGCGGAGCCCGTGCAGCTCAGCGAGCTCCGCTTCGATCAGGCCGTCGCGCAGCACCCGCTCGGCATCGAGGCGGTCGAGCTCTCGCTCCCGATCGAAGGCAGCGCCGCGCTCACCCTTCGCTGATCAGCGCTCAGTTGATGTCCGGGAGGTACTGCGCGCAGGCGGGGTTGTCCGGCGGGCAGAAGTTGAGGTCGTAGATGCGCGTGGGCTCCGGGGCGCCGAGCACGTGGCGGCTGCCGCGGGGCAGCGGCAGGTAGGGGGCGACGCCGCGGGCGACGCCGGCGGTGAAGAGCATGTCGAGCGGCGCCGACGCGACGGCCATCGCCTCGGGGCTCTGGGCGACGACCACGTAGCCCACCGCGACGATGGGGTCGGCGCGCACGCCGGGGCGCTCGCCGAAATCGAGCCGGCCGTTGGCGTCGGCGTCCTGCGCCACCACCACGTAGGCGAAGCCCAGGCGCGGCCCGCCGATGCACGGGCAGCGCGCCTCGTCGTCGCACGCCCGCGCGCAGAACAGCACCGCGTCGCCCGGCGGGGCGATGGCCGTGAAGGGCACGCGCACCGTCGACGACGAGCCGGCGAAGGGGATGTCGAGCGCCACCTGCGGGGTCGGGTCGGGGCCGTCATCGGTGATCTGGTTCCAGACCACGGCGAGCCGGCCCGAGGTGACGGAGAGACCCGCGACCGGGGTGCGCGGCGCGAGGCACAGGTCGCCCTCGCGGCAAGCGCCGGGGAAGGACGCGTCGGTAGGGGTGACGACCGCGGCGTCGGTGGGCGTGACGACCGCGGCGTCGGCGGGCGTGACGACCGGGGCGTCGGTGGGCGTGACGACCGCGGCGTCGGTGGTGGTGCGCACGGTGGCGCCGCAGCCGGTGACGAGGAGGCCCGCGAGGAGGAGCGGCGAGAGGTGCACGGCGCGCATGACCCGCCGATGGTTACCCCGAAACGCCCATCGGCGCCGTGTGGTAGTGCCGCGCCGATGGGCGCGCAGAGCACCCGCCCACGCCGACGGTCCCGGCCTAGCCGATCGAGGGGAGCGCTCGCCCAGCGCCCACGCGATGCGCCTCCGCGCTCGTTGAGGGCGCTGCTGCGGCTGCGTCCGCGGAGAAGAACCGCAAGGGACGCAAGGGTCGCAAGGGGCAAGCAGGAGTTCCGTCGGTCCATCGGGTTTGCGAGAGGGCCGCAGGAGCGATGCCGGACTCCGACCCGCGGTGATCGGTTGGAGCGGCTCACCCGCCCCACTTCTCTCTCCCTTGCGGCCCTTGCGACCCTTGCGGTTCTTCTCCGCCGACGCATTCTCCTCCGACGCAGCCGCAGCAGCACCCTCAACGAGGGCGGAGGCGCATCGCGTGGGTGCTGGGCGGGCGCTCCCCTCGATCCGCGATGCCGGTGCTCGCAGGCGTGGGAGGGCGCTCTGCGCAACTCGTCAGCACCCTTGCGACGCGGTAGTAGGTCATCCTCCCCGGAGACCCCCCAATGGACATCACCAGCAAGCGGCTGCTGTACGTGAAGGGCGCCCTGTTCGTGGCGCTGGGGCTGCTCGCCTCGGCGCTGCTCGTGGCCGAGCACCCGTCCGTGACCACGGTGGCGCTGCTGGTCATCGCCGTGTGGGCCTTCGCGCGGGCCTACTACTTCGCGTTCTACGTGGTGCAGCACTACGCCGACCCGGCGTTTCGCTTCGCAGGGCTCTGGGACTTCGCGCGCTATGTGCTGTCGCGAGAGCGCCCGCCGCCGGGGTGAGGCCGGGGACTGATGGCCGTGGGTGGGCGCGCTCCTCCGCTTCGCTCCGGGTGAGGGCGCGCTGGGAGGGCGTGGGCGGGTGCTGTCCGACCCCGCGGCGCCTACTCCGATGGGTCGTCGCGCAGGTGCTGCCGCGCCACGTTGGACCACGGGCCCTGCGGGTCGAGCGCGAGGTAGCGCTGCCAGTGGGCCCGCGCCTGCTCCTTGCGGCCGATCTCGGTGAGGGCCATCGCCAGGTTGAAGTGCGCCTCCGCGAAGTCCGGCCGCAGCGAGAGCGCCCGCTCGAAGAGCGGCACCGCGTCGTGATGCACCCCCCGCTCGACCAGCAGGTAGGCCAGGTTGTACGGGGCCTCGGCCTGCGAGGGGTCGGCCGCGATGGCGCGGCGGTACATCGACTCGGCCTCCGCGCGGTCGCCCGCCACCAGCCGCAGGTTGCCCAGGTTGGTGAGCGCCGTGGCCAGCCGCGGGTCGAGGTCGATGGCCTTGCGGTAGGCCTGCTCGGCGCGGTCGCGGGTGGTCTCCTCCTCGTCGAGGCGCAGGCCCTCCAGGTAGTGGGCGTAGGCGTCGCGCTGGCGCTTGGAGGGCTGCGGACGCAGCGCGCGCACCACGTCCTCGCGCAGCGAGCTCAGCTCGAAGTCCAGCAGGCGCTGGCCCGTCACCGGGTCGAAGCGCGCGCCGTCGTGGCGGGCGACGAGCTGGTGACCCTCGGCCCCGAGGCGGGCGTCGGTGACCGGCCGGGCCATGCCGGGCTCGGTGCTGCGCAGCGACTCCACCGCGCGGCGGATCGCACGGAGCGACACCCCCGCGTCGACCAGGCGTCGGGTGGTGCGCGCGGCCAGCAGGTCGGCGAAGGTGTACGCGCGGCGGTGGCCCACCCGGGCGCTCGGGGCCACGATGCCCATGCGCTCCCAGCTGGCGAGGCGCCCGCGGCGGAGCTTCAGGATCTCCGCCACCTCGCGGGCGGAGAAGAGCCGCGCGACGGTGTCGGTGCCGGGCGTCTCGGGGCTCGGCGGGCGGCGCACGGCGTCCTCGACGCGACGGCCGCGGCCGAAGTCGACGTGGATCACCTGGCTGGAATTCGTGGGGTCGGGCGGGTCGCTCACCGTGGCAGCGGGCACCGTACCGTCGGAGCGCGCCCGGACGCGAAAATCGCGCGAGTGCGGTAAGAGGTGGGCCCTATGGTGGTCATCGGTCTGACGGGCGGCATCGCGTGTGGGAAGAGCGCCGTGGCGGCGCTGCTGGCCGAGCGGGGGGTGGCCATCGTCGACGCCGACCAGGGGGCGCGCGAGGTGGTGGCGCCGGGCAGCGACGGGCTCGCGGCGGTGGTCGAGGCCTTCGGCGAGGGGGTGCTCTCCCCCGACGGGACCCTCGACCGCAAGCGCCTCGGCGAGCGGGTCTTCGGCGACGAGGCGGCGCGGGGGAGGCTCAACGGCATCCTGCACCCGCGCATCGCGCAGTGGAGCGCCGAGCGCTTCATGGAGCTCGCCGCGCAGGGGGCCGGGCTGGTGATCTACGAGGCCGCGCTGCTGGTGGAGAATGGCGCGCACGAGGCGCTGGGCGGGCTCATCGTGGTGACGGCGCGGCCGGAGGTGCAGCGCGCGCGGCTGATGGCGCGGGACGGCATCGACGCCGCGGCGGCGCAGGCGCGCATCGACGCGCAGTGGCCGCTGGAGAAGAAGGTCGCCGTGGCCACCGAGGTGATCGACAACTCGGGCGACCGTGAGGCGCTCCGGGCGCAGGTCGAGGCGCTCGCCGCGCGGTTGTGTTCTCGCGCGGGGGTGATCTAGAGTCCGCGCGCGAAATCCACGGTTGGAGGGACTGCATCCATCATGCGTACGAGCGATCCGGGCGACCACGACGACCTCCCTGAAGTTCCTGATGTGCCCGACGAGCCGGGCGGGGACGGCGGGCCGATGGTCAGCGACGACGAGGCCGTCCGGCGCATCAACCGTCGGGTGAGCCCGGTCGGCTGGCTGGGCATCATCGCGGTGCTCGGCGTCGGCGGCGGCACCGGGTACTACATGTACAACTCCGCCCGGGAGGCCTCCACCGAGGCCAACGACCTCGCCCGCGGCCGCGCCGAGCTCACCGCCATCACCGAGCGCAACCTCCCCAACGCCGAGACCGCCCGTCTCGTGCGCGAGGTCTACGGCCGGTACCAGTCCCGCGCCGTGCGGCAGTCCGCGCGCCGGCTCCTCGCGCAGCTCAACGACCCGCAGTCGGTCCCGATGCTCATCGAGGGCCTCGCCGAGCCGGGCGCCGGGCGCAAGCAGGCCGCCCTCGGCCTCGCGGAGATCGGCCTCCCCGCCGCAGCGGCCGCCCGCTCCGCGCTGCTCGCCGCGCTCCCCACCGCCGACCCCACCACCGAGAAGCTCGAGATCGCCTGGGCCCTCGTGGTGCTCCAGGAGCCCCAGGCCTGGCCCGTGGTGCGCCAGCTCCTCGAGGAGAACAAGCTGCAGGCCGTCACCAACCTCGACGGCCGGCGCATCTTCGACCCGGCCCTCGTCGCCCGCATGGCGGGCCGCGCAAACCTCCACGAGCTGGTGACGTCGCAGTCGCCTACGTCGCTCCGCCTCGCGGCGCTCTCCCTCTCGGAAATCGGCACCCCCGAGGTGCTCGATGACCTCACCATCCTGGTGCAGAACCCCGACGTCAGCATCGCCCGCCAGGCGGCCATCGGCCTCGGGCGCACCGGCGACCCCCGCGCCGCCGAGCCCCTGGTGCGCTTCCTCAACGCCCACCCCGACGAGCGCGAGGGCGTGCTCTCGGCGCTCGCGGTGAGCTCCGGCGCCCAGGGCCTCGGGGTGATCATCCACAGCGCGCAGGACCTCCCCACGCGCGCCACGGCCACGCGCCTGCTGCGCGAGCAGCGCGACCCCGACGCGGGCGACGCCCTCTTCGAGGCCCTCGGCATCGCGTCGGGCACCGACGAGGTCTCCGTCGGCATGAAGCGCAACGCCGTCTTCGGCCTCGCGGAGATCGGCGACCCCCGCTCGGTCGACGGGCTGCTCGCGTACGCCACGCACGCGCTCACGCACACCGACCCCAACTCCACCTCCGAGGCCAAGCAGGCGCTCGACCTCATCCGGCAGGTGCCCGGCGCCTCGGCGCGCGCCAAGGAGGGCCTGCTCGCCATCATCCGCTCGCCGCAGGGCGACTTCGTGCGCACGCCGTCCATCATCGCCCTCTCCCGCGCGGGCGACCCCTCCGTGGCCGGCGTGGTCACGCCCTTCCTCTCGCAGCCCGACGCGATGGAGGGCGCCGCGGTGGCCCTCTGCGCGCTGCGCAGCGCCGACTGCGTGGGGCGCGTGCTCCCGATGGCCCGGATGCCGGCCAACCTGCACATGGTCGAGGAGACCGTGGTCGACGAGCCGGTGCTGGCCTCGCGGCGCACGGCCATCCGCGCGCTCGCGTGGATGACCTACGGTCCCGCGCCCGTGGCCCCCGCCGCGCGCGCCGCCGCCGTGCGCGAGCTGCGGCGCATCGTGGAAGACCCCAACGACCGGCGCTCGCTGCGCGAGGAGGCGGGGTACACCCTGGCCGCCGTCGCCGACGACGCCGCGCTGGCCGACATGGCCGCCAAGGCCACCGACACGCGCGTCCCCGAAGAGGCGCGGATCTATTACATCTACGCCCTGCGCGGCCGGGCCACGCCCGAGATCGCCACGCGGCTGGTGCAGACCTACCTGCGCCGGGGCACCAACCCCGACGTGATGCGCGGCGCGGCCATCGCGGCGGGCTTCGGCGCCAACGAGGCCACGAGCGACGCGCTCATCCCGCTGCTCCAGACCACCGAGGCCCAGGACGCGGGGGTGCGCTTCGCGGCGGCCATCGCGGTGGTGCTGGGCGGCAACGCGCGGGCGGGCAACGCGCTGCTCGACGTGCTGGTGGCCAACGACGAGCTCGCGGGCATGCTGCAGAACGAGTTCGCGCCGCGCGGCTCGGGCGGCGGGGCCAACAACGCCACGGTGCAGGAGAACTGGTCGCTGCTGCCGCTGACGGCGCCGATGTTCGAAGACGGCCGGGTGTTCCGCCGCATCGAGGTGGCGACGCTCCTGGAGGCCGGCAAGGCCAACAAGCACTTCGGCTGGGCGGTCAACTGGCTCACGACGCGCCTTCGCAGCGGGTGGGACAACGCCATGGGCGTGAGCGCCTACGACGTGCGCCGGCTGATGCGCGAGGCGGCCCTGGGCAACGACGGCTACCGCCGCGACATGGCCTTCCGCGGCTTCAAGCTGCTGCTCGACCGCGGCTCGCTGCACTCGCTGCGGCGCCAGGCGCGGGTGCCCGAGGCGAGCGAGCGCGCGCGCCACGAGCTCATGGAGCTGTCCGGCGGCAACAGCGGCGGCACGCGCTGATCAGCCGAAGAGAAACCGCAGCGCCCCCGGCAGGCGCCGACGCCACGCCCGCTCGTGGTGCCGGCCCTGCGCCTCCTCCCTGAACATCAACCGATCGCCCGTGTACCCGCGGGCCTCCAGCAGCCGCGCCATCGCGGCGGTGGCGGCGATCATGGTGTGCCGCGACTCGCGCCCGCCGACGTCGAGGTAGACCTTCGAGGTCCATGGGACGCCCCGCCCGACGATGAAGTCGACCATCTGCGCTCGGCCGAACCACAGCGACGGGGACAGGCACATCGCCCCGCCGAAGACCTCCGGGAAGGCGAAGTGCGCGTAGAGGGCCGCCAGGCCCCCGAGCGAGCTGCCGCCGATGATCGCGTCGACGGGCGCGGCGGAGAGCCCCAGCTCGGCGCGCAGGTGCGGGGCGAGGGTGGCGGCGACCCAGCGGGTGAGCGCCTCGCCGCCGCCGCCGCGGTGACCCACGCGGAAGGGGGTGAGCTCCTCGAGGCGGGCGTGGTGCCCGTGGTCGATGGCGATCACCACCGGGGGATTGGCGCGGCGCAGGGCGTAGCGGTCGAGCGCGCGGTGGGCGTGCCAGGCGCCCGCGAAGGAGCCCGCGTCGTCGAAGACGTTCTGGCCGTCGAAGAGGTAGAGCGCGCGGCGGGGGGCGGCGCGCTTCGGGCGGCGGGCCGGGAGGTAGGCGCGCACGCGGCGGCCGGCGGCGACGCTGGGGATGTCGAAGCGGCCGAGCTCGACGAGCTCACCCGCGGCGGGAGTGTGGGGAGTGGGCAAGGCGGTGATGTCCGATGAAGAGACTCGGGGTGCCCGGTATGTGGCTCTCGCCGCCGACCGGACACCCCGATATCCCAGTTCACGCGCCGTGGGCAGTCAATGGACCGCCACGACGACCCCGGCGCCGATGGTGCGGCGGCCCTCGCGCAGCGCGAAGCGCATGCCGGGCTCCAGGCCCACCGCGTGGTGGAGCTTGAAGCCGACCCGGGTGTGGGTGCCCGGCTCGATCGTCTGCTCGCGGACCTCCAGCATCCCGGTCACGTCCGTGGTTCCGAAGAAGAACTGCGGGGTGTACCCGGTGCCGAAGGGCGTGTGCCGGCCGCCCTCCTTCGCGGTGAGGACGTACAGCTCCGCCTCGCCGTGGGCGTGCGGCTGGATCGCGCCGGGGATCGACACGACCTGCCCCCGCACCACCTCGTCGCGCTTCACGCCGCGGAGGAGCAGGCCCACGTTCTCGCCCGCGCGCGCCTCCGGCCGGTCCTTGTGGAAGGTCTGGATGGCGGTGACGACGATCGCGCGGCTGTGGCCCTCGTCGCTGAGCCCGACGATCTCCACGCTCGCCCCGACGGGGAGCACCCCCCGGTCGACGCGCCCGGTGACCACGGTGCCGCGGCCCTCGATGGTGAACACGTCCTCCACGGGCATCAGGAAGGGCGACGCGAAGTCGCGCTCCGGCGCCGGGAAGTGCGCGTCCATGGCCCGCACCAGCGCCCGGATGGGCTCCGCGCGCGGGTCGTCGGGGCGGCCCTCGTCCACGGCCCGCAGGGCCTGGAGCGCCGAGCCCTGCACCACCGGCGAACCGCCGTAGCCGTGCGCCGCGAGGAGGTCCTGCGCCTCCATCACCACGAGCTCGAGCAGCTCGGGGTCCGCGACGTCGGTCTTGTTCACGAAGACCACCATGTGCTTCACGCCCACCTGCCGGGCGAGCAGCACGTGCTCGCGGGTCTGCTCCTGCGGCCCCTGCGAGCCGTCCACGAGCAGGATCGCCCCGTCCATCTGCGACGCGCCGGTGATCATGTTCTTCACGTAGTCGGCGTGCCCGGGGCAGTCGATGTGCGCGTAGTGGCGATTGGCCGACTCATACTCGACGTGCGCGAGGTTGATGGTGATGCCACGCATCCTCTCCTCCGGCGCGCTGTCGATCTGCTCGAGCGAGCGCGCGCGCCCGCCGTACGCCGCGGCCATCACCCGGGTGAGGGCGCTGGTGAGGGTGGTCTTGCCGTGGTCGACGTGTCCGATGGTCCCGACATTGAGATGCTGCTTGTCCATTGTCTCTTCTCCTGTGCATTGGGCCCAAAGGACATAAGGCCCAAAGGTGTGAATGCGCCCAAACGCGAAAACCCCCTCCTGCGGTCTGCGGGAGGGGGTCTCTCTGGGGAGGCACCGGGAGGCTGTGGAGCCTGTCTACCCGGGGTTTGCCTGCTTGCGTGAGCCCTCTCGTGCGCAGCCGTCCGTTGCCGACCCTGATGAGTCGGCGGCGGCGAGTGCTGCGTTGAGGGCTGAGAGGCGCATGACGGTCGCCACCATGAGCCGATATGCAATGAGTGTCAACAAGGTCGTTTGATTATGATCGGATATCGGGACTATCGGGACATGGGTCGAGGCACGCGCGGTCCCGATGGCCGGGGTTCGCCGTAGCCCCATGCGTCCGCCGCGCTCGGTTCACCGCCGGGCTACCAAAGGTGGATCGCCCCGCGGCGGGGCTCAACAGAACTCAAGCAGGACCGAGTTCGAGGGTGGATTCAGCGGGCGCCTGGAGCCCCGCCGCGGGGCGATCCACCTTTGGTAGCCCGGCGGTGAACCGAGCGCGGCGGACGCATGGGGCTACGGTGAACCCCGGCCATCGGGACCGCGCAGGCGCCCGTCCCCGTTGCCCTCTCCCCCTCCGCGGGACACGGGCCCTCTACGGGGGTATAGACCTCACCGGTTTGTCGCCTGGCTGGAGGTGCTCCATGTCCAAATCCCTGTCCCCGCTTCGCACCTACGCCCCGTGGGTCGCGGGCGCCTCGCTCTTCGCGTTCTCCCTCCTCGCGGGGGGGTGGGCGCTGGCCGCGCGGTCCTTCGACCCGAGCGCGCTGCTCGGCTCCATCCATGGCGCGCGGGGGGCGCGCACCCCGGTCGCCGTCGGGGCCGTGGCCAACGCCGCGGGCGTGGGGGGCGACGCCGCGATCGCCGCCGCGCGCCGGGGCATCGACGACGCGCTCGCCGCCCGCGCCACGGTCTCGCAGGTGGGCCTCGCCGAGCCTGCCGCGCGGGGCGCCCGCGTGGTGTCGCGCGGCGGCGGGCACGTCCTCGACGCCAACGTGGTGCGCGTGGTGCGCGGCCCCGGCCGCGTGCTCGTCGAGGCCTCGGTGGTGGTCTCCACGATGCCCGGCCGGGCGTACGAGTTCGCGTCGGCGTCCACCATCACCCTCACCGGCGACGTGGCCGACACCGACGAGGGCCTCCACGACGCCGTGCGCCGCGCGATGCGCTCCGCCACCACCCACGCCGTCGACCAGATGACCGGCCGGTAGTCCCCCGCCTCAGCCCTCGCGCGCCGCGCCCTTCGACCCACCCCCTGCGGCATCCATCATGTCCGCCGGCTCGGCGTCCGCCGCGCCGCCGAGGTCGGCGATGCGCACGCTGGTGAGCGCGGGGTACGAGCCCGTCAGCCCGGGTGACACGCGCTCGATCCAGGCGCGCAGGCCAGGGTGGGCGGCCAGCTCGCCCTCGATGCGCTCGCGCTCCCCGTCGGCCTCGAACCACCCGGCTTCGCCCACCAGCAGGTCGAAGAGCATCCCCACGTGGCGCGGCAGGCGGGCGTCCGTGGTGCGGGTGCGCGCGAGGTCGCGGGCGAGCTCGCGGTCGCCCAGGCGCAGCGCGACGATCACCCGCACCGCCACCGCGGCGCTGGTGGCGAAGGGGAAGGTCGGGTGCTCGCGCGCGACCACGGCGAGCTCGGCGAGGGCGTCGTCGGTGGAGCCCATCGCCGCCAGCACCCGCGCGCGCAGGGCGATGAGCGAGGGCAGCAGGATGTCGCTCACGCTCGCCTTCACGTTGGCGCTCTTGAAGATCCGGCCGAGGGCGCGGTCGCAGAGCGCGAGGGCGCCGGGGAGGTCGTCGCGGCGCTCGGCGTGCTCCGCGAGGTCGTGCAGCGCGATGGCGGCGTAGGTGTGCGTCGGGTCGCGGCTCACGCGGGTGAGCACCGCGTCGGACTCGTCGACGCGCCCGTCGGCGAAGAGCGCCCGGGCGCCGCGGATGGCGCGGTCGACCCCGCGGTTGTGGCGCACCGCGTACGCGATGAGCGCCAGCACGGGGACCGCGAGGAGCCCGAGGTTGAGCGAGAGCCCGTAGGCCCGGTTGAGGTACGGAATGCCCGCGGTGATCGCCATGACCAGCGCGAGCCAGGCGGCCAGGCGCCAGCGGTACGGCGAGGGGGCGAGCTTGCGCGCGAGCGCGCGGTGGGCGGTCACCCGGGCGAGCGCGTCGGCGGAGGGCGACGGGAGGCGGGCCGGGTCGACGGCGGGCCCCGGCTGCGCGGCGCGCGGGGCGAAGGCTGCTGCCTGCGGGACGACCCCGACGACCCAGCGGGCGGCGTCGGAGAGCTCGCCGTCGCGCGCGGCGGGCGCCCGGTACGCGCTGCCCGCGGGCACCGCCGCGAGCCGGCCGAGGGCGCGGGCGAGCACGGCCTCGCGGCCGCTCAGCTGGTCGAGCATGGGGCGCGAGCGGGAGAGCTCGCCCACGAGGGCCTCGCGCTCTCCAGCGCGGGCGTAGGTGACCGCGCGGGCCAGGGCGACGGTGCCCTTGAGCAGCGGCAGCGCCTCCGGGGCGGCGTCGACGAGGGCGGCCTCCGCGCGGGCCGCGGCGGACTCGCCCGCGGCGGCGAGCATGAGCGCGCGGTTGGCCTGCAGCGCGAGGCGGTACTGCCGCCCGTGCGAGCGCGCGATGAGGGGCGTGCGCAGCGCGAGGGCCTGGTCGGACAGCGCGAGCGCCCCGGCGGTGTCGCCCTGGGCGAAGCGCACGTACGCGCGCTGCGAGAGCACGGCCATGCCCACGAGGCCGCTGCGGCGCGCCGGGGGGATGGTGTCGAGCAGCGCGAGGGCCTCGTCGTAGCGGCCCTGGGTGAGCAGGTCGTGGGCGGCGTTGTTGATCATCACCGCGGGCCCGATGCGCTGCATCCGGACGCCCGCGGCGATGAAGATGGCGCCGCCGAACGCGAAGCCCACGGCCATGATCGACGCCCCGCCGAGGAGCACGGCCACCCCGAGGCCGAGGGTGAGGTAGGTCGCGCCGAGGAGCAGCATCCGGCGCGCGGAGCGGGACATCGGGTGCGGAGGCAGCGCGGGCTTCGGGGGCTTCGGGTCGGTCATGGGTGGTGGTGGTGGTGGGGGACGGCGGCGCTCAGAACCGGCGGCTCCAGCGGCTGCCGGCGATGCGGTTGCCCGCGGCGTTGATGAACTCCACCGTGAGGGTGCGGGTCATCGGGTCGGCGCGCAGCACGGTGTAGTTGTGGACGCCGTGCACCAGCACGGGCCACTGCGACGCGCGGATGGACGGGCGCGAGTCGCGGTTGGCGCCCGCGGGCCCCATGATGACCTCCCAGATGTCCCCCCAGGCTCCGGCGGCCTCGACGGTGCACACGCCGCCGAAGTGCACGTCGCCGGAGAGCCAGACCACCCCGCGGAGGCGGTTGTTGGCGATGTGGTTGAGGATCTCCCGGCGCGCCCCGGCGTAGCCGTTCCAGTTGTCGCTGTCGGCCCCGGCGCGGTCGACGATGGGCACCGAGTTGACGATGAACTTGAACACGCAGGGCGACGCGCGCAGCCCTGACTTCAGCCAGTCCATCTGCGCGCGGGAGAGGTAGGTCGAGGCGCGCGAGGCGTCCGTCGAGCGGGTCGAGGGTCGGCGTTCGGCGCGGCTGTCGAGGATGAAGATCTCCGCCGTGCGGCCCCAGCGGAAGCTGCGCCAGAGGCGGTCGGGCGCGGCGGTGTTGCGTCGGGTGGCACGGTGCTCGAAGAAGGCCTGGCGCGCGGTGGCGAGGCGGGCGCCGCTGATGGTCTCGGGGTTCCAGTTGTTGAACACCTCGTGGTCGTCCCAGGTGAGGTACATCCCGGTCGAGCGGTGCAGCGCGCGCATCCCCGCGGCGGCCCAGTTCTGGGCGTACTTGGCGCGGTACTGCCCGAGGGTGACGGCGTTGTCGCCGTGGTCGGCGTAGGTGTGGTCGCCGGCGTGGATGAAGAAGTCCAGGTCGGTGCGCGAGCCCGCGTGCTGGAGCACCGGGAAGGGTCGGTTGGACTGGTTGGAGCACGAGGTGCCGCCGAAGGTGATCGGGAGCATCGAGTCCGCGGGGATGGCGGTCTGCACGCGCCCCACGAGGCTGCGCCCCGTCGGCCGATCGGTGGGCCCCGTGAGGAAGGCGTACAGGTGCTGCCGGTTGGGCCGCAGCCCCGTCACGACGGTGCGCACGAAGCCCGCGCTGGAGGGCGTGACGCGGCCGTTGAAGCGCATCGCCACGATGCGGCTGCCGTCCATCTCCAGCACCCGCAGCGAGACCGTCGCGGTGCCCTCGTAGCGGGTCCAGAACATCACCGAGGTGTCGGCGGCGTCGCCGGCCATCACGCCGATGGGAAACTGCGCCGCGCGCTCGGGCAATCCCCGGAAGTCGGGGTTGATGGTGGGGCCCGCGTCGCGGACGGTGCCGGTGTCGCGGGGAACGTCCCTGGGCACGTCGCGGGGGGCGTCCACGCCGAGGTCCCGCGGCACGTCGCGGAGGACGTCCGTGGGTGCATCGAAGCCCGCGTCGACGCCCGCATCGAGGGGCGTCGCGACGTCGTCGGCCGGGCCAGCGTCGTCGAGCGGGGCGGCGTCCACCGCGGCGTCGAAGTCCTCGATCGCCGGCGCGTCGGGGTCGGCGTCGAGGATCTCGTCGGGCCCGGAGTCGAAGTCATCGAGCACCTCGCCGTCGGGCGTCGTCGTGACGTCTTCGCCTGCGCAGCCCGCGATGCCAGCGGCGCCTGCGACCTTGATGAACGTCCGTCGGGTCAGCTTCATCGGGTTGCTCGCTCGGTCGGGCTCAGCGCCAGCGGAAGTACGCCGCGCGCACGGCCTGACCCCGCCGCGGCCGGTAGGTGTTGCCGCGGAAGAGGATCGTCCGCGCGGAGTCGTCGTAGTCGAAGCCATCCGCCCGCGAGCGCGGGGTGAGCGTGTCGTCGACGCGCACCCGCAGCGACGCCGAGATGGGCGGCACCGTCACCTGGAACTCGCTCGCCGCCCCCGCCACCGCGTCGACGATGCGGGACAGCGCCGCGGACACCTCGGCGTCCGAGGCCGTGCTGATGGGGATGTACGCCCCGCCGTTGCCGGTCACCACGCAGGGCACGAAGTTGTCCGTCGACGGGCACGCCGAGCGCGAGAACAGGTTGGCCATCGCGAAGGTGAGCCAGCCGTTGCTCCCGAACCACCGGGTCACCGCGCGCACCCGGTCTTCGCGCAGCGCGCCCCAGCGCACCCGGTCGTTGGCGAAGTAGCGCAGGTCGTCGTTGGTGCCGGCCTCGTCGGTCACCAGGAAGGCCACCCGCTGCGCGCCCGCCCGGAAGCGCCGGCGGTCGTCCGGGTCCATGGCGCGGCGGTCCATCGCGAGCGCGGTGGTGACCGCGGCGGCGACGGGCTCCTCCTCGCCGCCCTCCAGGGGGTACGGCTGCCGGGTGTCGCGCAGGTCGTCGCCGAAGCGCTGGTACGTGACCTCCCACGCGAGCTGCCGCGCGCCGTCGGGGTCGGCCCCGTTGATCCACTGGAAACCCGGGTTGTCCAGGTCGGGCCCCTGCGACGCGCTGCCGGCCTGCACCACGCCCACCCGCAGGTCGATGCCCGCCGCGCTCATCTCCCGGAAGAAGCGCGCCGCCACGTTGCCCAGGCGCTCCTGGTCGTCCTCCATCGAGCGCGAGGTGTCCACCAGCCAGAGGAAGTCCGCCGTCACGTTGCGCGTCGCCACGATGCGCTGGCAGAGCGTGTCGAGCGTCGCCCGCGCGTCGCCCAGGCCCGTGGCGTTGGTGAGGTCCTGCAGGCGCACGGCGGTGGTCGCGCGCGGGTCGTCGAAGCGCGCCTCCGGGGCCGCCGCCACGATGATCACCGCGCGCCCGATCTCCGGCCGCAGCACGGTGCTCACCTCCAGGGTGAAGCTCCGCGCGCCGCGGAATCCCCCCCGAGAGGGCCCCGGGTTGAGCATCGTCACGTCGCGCGCCACCCGGTCGCGCACCACCGCCGCGGTGGTCTCCTGCGACGCGAGGCGAAACGAGCTCCGGCGCAGCTGCCACCCCTCGTCGGTGCGGCTCTCCCGGCCGACGAGCACCGGCACCGCGCCCACGCTGGCCGCGATGCGCCCCTCCCACACCCCCGCGGCCTCGGCGAGGGCGCGCGACTCGGGCAGCTCGATCACCAGCGCGGCCACGTCGTCCGAGGGCGCGTCCGTGGCCATCGCCGTGAAGGCCCGCGCCGCGTCGTCGGCCACCCGCGGCGTCGACCACGCGGGGTCGAGCGCCAGCTGCGCCTGCGAGCGGGCGAGCGCCGCGACCGTGGGCTCCTCCAGCGCGTCGCCGGGGCACAACGGGTCGAGCGGGTCGGCGATGACCGTCACCGGGCACTGGAGCGCCTCGCCGCTGCGCAGCCGGTACGGCGTGGTGACCACGAGGTCATAGGTGCCCTGCACGTCGGGGGTGAGCGCGGCGCGCTCGTCGCCCGCGGAGGTGACCGTCGCCACCGAGCGCCGCGGCGCCTGCCGGATCGCCCAGGCGTAGCCCGTGGACTGCGGCGTGACGTCGTCGACGACCAGGCGCAGCGCGGCCTCGGTGGTCACCCTGGCGCGCACCCGAAGCGCTCGGCAGCGGGGCTCCGGCGCGAGCTGCGGGACATCGACCGAGGCGTCCACCGGGACCGGCGGGTCGACCCGCAGGCCCGTGCGCGCGCCGCACCCCGCCGCGAGCAGCGCCGCCACGGTGATCCCCAGCCAGCGTCCCTCGAACCGTGGCGTCATGGGAGTGGCCTACTACCGCAGCCCGGGGGTTGCGTCACCCGCCGCCGCGGCGCACCGCAGCCAGCGCCGCGACGAGCTCGTCGTGCACCCGCCCGTTGCTCGCCGTCAGCCATCCTTCGCGGAAGTCCATCGCGCCACCATCGAGGGCCGTGACGCGGCCGCCCGCCTCCCCTACCAGCAGGGCGCCCGCGGCGAGGTCCCAGGGCTTGAGGAAGCGCTCCCAGTAGCCGTCGAAGGTGCCGTCGGCCGTGAGGCACAGGTCGAGCGCGGCGGCCCCGCAGCGACGCACGCCCCGCGAGCGCCGGGTGAGGGCCGCGAACTCCGCGAAGTTGTCGAGGGGGTTGGTGGCGTTGTCGTAGGGGAACCCCGTCGCCAGCAGCGCCCGGTCGAGGGAGGCCGTGGCGCTTACCTGGCAGGGTAACCCGTTGCGGTAGGCGCCGTGCCCGCGCGCCCCGTGCCACGCGAGCCCGAGGGCGGGCGCGACCACCGCGCCGGCGAGCAGCTCGGAACCCATCGCGAGCCCGACGGACACCGCGAAGAAGGGATGTCCGTGGACGAAGTTGGTGGTCCCGTCGAGGGGGTCGGCCCAGAGCGCGAGGCCGTCGGGGAAGGGGCCGGTGCTGCTCTCCTCGGCCACGAGGGCGACGCCGGGGAAGGCCCGCGCGAGGGCGTCGCGGAGGCGGTCTTCGCTGGCGCGGTCCCAGCGGGTGACTAGGTCGATGGGGCCCTTGTGCTCCACCTCGACGGGGCGGCGGTAGCCCTCCATCAGGACGGCGGCGGCCTCCCGGGCCGCGGCCAGCAGCGCGTCTGCGTCGGCGAGGGTGGCGTCCATGGGCGCCGCGCGGTCTACCACACCACCCGTGCATGGCGGGACCGCCCCCGCGCCGCTACCATCGCCCACCTCCCCGATGCGCCGCACGAACTCCCACTCGACGCTGCTGGCCTTCGCGGCGATCGGGGTCTTCGCCTACGGGGTCGAGCACTGGCGCAGCCGCACGGCCGCGCGCGCCGGGCGCAGCGAGCGCGAGCGCTTCGCCGCCCTGGGTCTGTGCCTCGTCGGGCCCGACGGGGCGCGCCGGGTCGACCACGTCGACGAGACCCGCCAGCGCCTGCGCCGCCTCGCGATGGACACCTCGCTCACCCCGTCGCCCACGTGGATCGACGACTGCCTCCCGCTCGCCCGCGCGCTGACCGTGGAGGGCGCCGCGGTCGATGTGACGGGCCGGCCCGGCGCCGCCCGCACCCAGGTGGCCCGCCGCGCGCGAGAGCTCACCCGGGCCATGTCGCGCGTGGGCCTCGTGTGGCAGGTGCGGGCAGGCGACGCCGAGACCGACCTCGACCTCGTGGCCGAGCTGCTCGCGCGCACCGCCGCGGAGATCGACCTCGCCACGGGCGGGGGCATGGTCTTCGAGTCGAAGGGCCGGCGCGCCCCGGCGGTGACCCCGATGCCCACGCCGGTGACCATCGACCTCCCGGGGCTCTTCCCGCTGCCGCTCGGGAGCCCGCGGCGCTTCCTCGTCGGCACGCCCGCCCCGGCGATCTCGGCGGTGTCCCTAGGGCTCGGCGCTCCTACGGTGGTGGTGCGGGCGCGCGACGAGGCGCGGGTGTGGTCGCTGGGCCCGTCGGGGCTGGTGCGGGTGCTGCCCGAAGACGGTCGCGGGGACGGGCTCTCGCCGGTGCTGCTCGACGGGGTCGACGCGGCGCTCGGGGTGGCGCGCATCGCGGCGCCGCCCGCGGGGGTCGACCCGACCGGGGTGCGGCTCGACGGGGTCGTGCGCGACGGGGTGTTCTGGCTGGGCGAGGCCGTGCGGGGGCAGGGGCCGGTGCTGGCGCGCCTCCCCGTGGCGGGCCGGGAGCCGGCCACGGCGGTGCGGCTCTTACAAAGCTCGGTAAGCTCCACGGAGGACGAACGGATCGCGGTGGGCGAAGGCACCGCGGCGGTCTTCGCGGCGTACACGACACCCGAGGGCGACGGGGCCGCGGTGCGCGTGGTGCGGGCGACGGGCGGCGCGCGGGCGGCGGTGCTGCCGGTGCCGGTGCCCGACGCGTGGCGCACCCGCGACCGGCGGCCGGGGCTCACGATGTGCCGCACCGGCGCGACGCTCTGGCTGGCGGTGACGGGGCGCGACCAGTGGCGCCTCGCGACCGTCGACGGCGCCGCGGCGAGGGAGGTGTGGAGCGCGCGGCCGGGCCCCGGGAGGCGCTTCGACGAGGCGGCGACGCTGCGCTGCGACGCGGGGGGGCTGCTGCTGCACGGCCGCGAGCGCCCGCGGTCGAGCCCGGTGGTGTGGTGCGGAGCGCGGGGGTGCGGGTCCGTCGAGGCGCCGGCGACGCCGCAGCCGGTCGACCTGCCGGTGTACGTGACGCCGACGGCGCAGGGCGGGCGGCGGATGCACCCCGAGTGGCCGCAGCGCTTCGCGCGCACGGCGCACGGCACGGTGCTGAGCGCGCGGGCGAGCGGCACGATCGTGGGCGTCCAGCGCCGCGGGGCGGGCGACGGGGCGTGGGGCGACGAGCGGGTGCTGCTCGACGCCGCGGCGACGCAGCACGGGGCGCTGGTGCAGGGGGTGGAGCTGTACAGCGACGCGACGCGGGTGCTGCTGGTGGTCACGACCGCGGGGGGATTGCACCTGCTGGAGACGCGCGACGAGGGGCGGAGCTGGCACGGCCCGACGGAGTGAGGGAGGCGCTGCGCGTCGGCGCGACCCTCGACGCTCACCGGGGCGGGGAGTATCCCTGGCTGATGGACGCGATCAGGATCCGGTGCCGCATCGACTCGACGACGATCGAGATCCCGGACCTCGTGGATTTCCTCGGTCGTGACGTCGAGGTCATCGTGCTGGGCGAGCGCGAATCTCGCGAAGAGGTCGCCGAGCGCCGCCGGCAGATGCTCGGGTCGGAGCGCGATCGTATCGTGATCGCCGCGGACTTCGACCAGACCCCGGCGTCGCTCATCGAGGAGTTCGAGCAGGGCGACCGGTGAGGCTCCTGCTCGACACCCACGTCCTGCTGTGGTTGTGGCTGGAACCCGAGCGCCTTCGGCAGGACGTGATCGACGCCGTCACCGACGCCTCGAATGACGTGCTGCTGTCGGTCGCGTCGGCCTGGGAGATTTCGATCAAGTCCGAGCTCGGCAAGCTCGCGCTTCCGGGGCCGGCGGAGCGCTGGCTCCCGGCCAAGCTCGCGACCTCGGCGATCCGGGTTCTCCCGATCGAGATCAGCCACGCGTTGAGGGCGGGGGCGTTGCCGTCCCATCACCGCGATCCCTTCGACCGCATGCTCGTCGCGCAGGCGATCGTCGAGCGGATGCAGCTCGTGACGGCGGACGAGGCGATCATTCCCTACGGCGCGCCGCTGTTGTGGGCGGGCCGGACGACCGCGACGCGGTAACGCATCGGGCGGTCACGACCGCGGGGGGGCTGCACCTGCTGGAGACGCGCGACGAGGGGCGGAGCTGGCACGGGCCCACCGAGTGATCGCCGCGAGGGCCGCGAGCGCGAGGCCTGCCGACCAGGGCGCGCCGCCCCTGCGCGGTGACGCTGCGCAGGAGATCCCTCCCCCGCGGAAGGTGAGCAGCCCCGGCTCGGGCTCGCAGGCCCCGACGACGCGCGGGGGGTAGACGGCGCAGAGCCCGGCGCGGTCGTCGGCGGTGGGCACGCGCCGCTGCTCGCCGCGGCCCGCGGAGTACCACATCACGGCGGTGCGCTCGGCGGAGTGGGCGAGGCCCTGGGTGTGCCCGAGCTCGTGGGTGACGATGGTGGGGAGGTCGGCCGCGTTGGGGCGCCCGTCGGTGGCGAACACGAAGCCGCGCGGGTTCTCGGCGGTGCGGAGGTTGAACTCGGTGTCGGCGTCGAGGATGCGCGCGCTCGCGGAGGTGAAGGTGACGATGGTGATGGCCGCGGCGTCGGGGGCGTGGAAGGCGTCGTCGCCCCAGCGGGGGCGGAAGGTGACGGTGTTGGTGTTGGGCGCGCCCTCGAAGTAGCCCACCCGGGTGACGAGGTCGTCCAGGACCGTGAGCGAGAAGGCCGCGGGGAGGGCGCTGCCCGGGCAGGGCGACGACCAGGCGCGCGCGGCGTCGGCGACGTGGTCGTGGAAGGCGCTGGCGGTGAGGGTGTCGGGGAGCACCCGCGGGTCGACGCGGAGGCCGGTGCACGCGCGCCCCCAGGAGATGGGGGTGCCGCAGGTGGGGCAGGCCGTGGGGTCGGGCTGCGCGCCGCAGGTGGTGGTGCGGCAGAACGCGGGTGCGGTGGAGGGGGCGAGGGCGAGGGCGAGGGCGAGGGCGGCCGCGAGGGGGGGTGGGCGCATGGGAGGGACTCGGCGCGCGTCAGCGGGGGAGGGCGCGGACGAAGGCGGCGAAGCGCTCGACGGCGAGGCCCGCGGCGGGGATCTCCTGGAGCCCGGAGCTCGCGGTGGCAACGGGGGCGCGGGGGTCGGGCACGAGGGTGACCTCGGCGGCGGAGGCGGGGCGCACGACGGGGGCGCGGGTGTCCGGGTCGAGGGCGATGGGGAGCTGCCCGAGGCACAGGTCGAAGACGGTGTACGCGCCGTCGGGCAGGCGGCGCAGGAGCACGATCCAGGTGCCGTTGGGGGCGAAGGCGGGCGCGCCGGGGAGGTGCTGGGTGACCGCGCCGACGGTGCCGCCGGGGAGGCGCAGCGTGAGCGGGCCCACGGCGAGGTCGCCGCGCAGGGCCTCGATGACGGTGACGTCGAGGTCGGTGACGATGCGCCCATCGACCCAGCGGGCGCGGGCGGCGGGCGCGGCGGGGGTGGTGACCAGCGCGACGGCGTCGGCCTCGCGGATCATCGCGTCGAGGGGGCGCGCGACGAGGGTGGTGCCCGACGCCGCGGGCGCGAGGCCCAGGGTGATGGCGAGGGCGAGCAGCGGGGCGCGGCGGTTGGGGGAGGGCATTGGGGTTCGGTGGGGTTTCAGGGCTTATCCCCGGCGGAGGGGCGCCGACCGGCGGAGCGCCACGGGGGATTGAGCTGCGACGGGGTTAGCACACCATCGGCAACGACCTTCGTACAACCCTCCCTCGTGGGCGTTGACATGGACCGTGCGTTGGGACTAACCCCTTTCGCCATGCGACGTTTTCACACGGGGTTCCTGGTCGCGGCACTCGCGCTCGGGCAGACAGGGTGTCTTGCCAAGCTGGCCGCGAATTCCACCGCGCGCATCATGAACCAGGCGGCGCCTGCGATGCAGGCGTTCTCCGACCCGGCGACGGCCGAGGCCGCGCTGCCGTACTCCATCACGCAGATGGAGGGCCTGCTGCTGGTCATTCCCCAGAACCAGCTGCTGCGCGGCAACCTGATGCGCGCGCTGGGCTCCTTCGGCTTCGCGTTCCTCGAAGACCGCATGGAGGAGGCCGAGGTCGCCGACGACGAGGCGCGCATCGAGTACTACCGCAACCGCGCCACCCTGGCGTACCTCCGCGGCAAGCAGGTCGGCTTCGAGGCGCTCACCCTCGAGGAGGACGGCGACGGCGGCGCGGCCGGGGCCTACGGGCGTGGCGTCGACGCGTGGCGCTCGTACCTCCAGCAGTTCGACGACCAGGAGCAGGCCGGGATGGTCTTCTGGCTCGGCTACAACTGGGCGCGGCACATCAGCCTGAACAAGGAAGACCCCGATGTGCTGGCCGACCTGCCCTTCGCCATCGCGTGCTTCGAGCGCGTCTTCCAGCTCGACCCGACCTTCAACAACTACGCGCCGTACGTCGCGATGGGCTCGTACTACGCCCGCACGTCGGCCTCCCTCGGCGGCGACCCGGTGCGGGCGCGCGAGATGTTCGAGACGGCCATCGCGCGCACCGGCGGCAACTTCCTCACGTACAAGGTCATGATGGCCCGGGTGTACGCGGTGATGGTGCAAGACCGCGCGCTGTACACCCGCCTCCTCCAGGAGGTCATCGACGCGGGCGACGTGATGCCCGAGCAGCGCCTCGCCAACCAGATCGCCAAGCGCCGCGCCCGCCGCTACCTCGCCCAGGTCGACGACCTCATCGCCCCCGCCGACGACACGGCGCCCGCGGGCGACGCCCCGGCGGGCGACGCCCCGGCGGGTGACGCCCCCGCGGGTGACGCCCCCGCCCCGGCGGCCGACGCCCCTGCTCCCGCCCCCGCTCCTGCTCCCGCCAATTGAATCAACGTCCCGCCGGGCAACGTCTCGGCGGGAACCACAAATCCTTCTCAGGAGTGACACACACCATGAAGCGCTATCGGTTGGCTCTATTGGCGGTCGGGTTCGGCGCCTTCGGCGCGCTCTTCGCTGGCCGCGCGGTCGAGGCGCAGCCCGCGCCCCCGCCCGCGGCGACCCGCACCCTCTCGCTCGCCACGCTGGCCCCCGCGGGCTCGACGTGGATGCGCGTGCTCGAGGCGTGGAACCGTGAGCTCCGCCGCCGCACCAACAAGGCCCTGTCGCTGCGCATCTACCCCGGCGGCGTGCAGGGCGACGAGTCCGAGGTGGTCCGCAAGATCCGCGCGGGCCGCATCGACGCGGGCTCGGTCACCGCGGTGGGCCTCGCCCAGGTGCACCGCCCCGCGCTGGTGTTCCAGATGCCCGGGATGTTCCGCTCCAACGCGCAGCTCGACGCGGCGCGCGCGGGCACCAACGCCGACATCGTCCAGGCCTTCGACTCCGCGGGCTTCGCGTTCATGGGCTGGGCCGACGTGGGCTACGGCCGCATCTTCTCGCGCGTCCCGGTGCGCACCCCGGCGGACATGCGCGGCACGCACCCGTACGTCTGGCGCGACGACCTGGTGATGCCGAGCTTCTACACCGAGCTCGGCGTGAGCCCCGTGGCGATGCAGCTCCCCGAGGTGCTCACCGCCCTCCAGACCAACCGGGTCGACTCCTTCATCACCTCGCCGGTGGCGGCGGTGTCGCTGCAGTGGACGACCCGCGCCACGCACATGCTCGACATGCCCACCAACGTCATCGTGGGCGCGACCATCTTCGGCAAGCGGCAGATCAACTCGCTGCCGGCCGACCAGCAGGTGATCCTGCGCGAGACGGCCACGCAGTTCCACCAGCTGCTCATCCAGAACCTCCGGCGCGACGAGACCAACGCCGTGCGCACCATCGGCACCCGCGGCATCACCGTCGCCACCATCGGCGCCACCGAGCGCGCCCAGTGGAACGAGGTCTTCACCCGCACCCGCGCCCGCCTCGTGGGCCGCATCGCCGACGCGGCGTTCATCAACCGCGTGCAGGGCCTCGCGCGCTGATCGTCCGCTCCTCCCTCCGCCTCGCTCCCCCACCCTGAAACCCCATTTCTTCCGAGGTCATCGACGCCGGGCGCCCCGCGGCCCGCGTCGATGCATCGGGGCGCAGTGCCGCGGGAAGGGTTGGCTCTCCGCGGGGCCGTTATGATAGACAGGTCAACCCTGCGACGCGTCGCGCGGCGCTGATCGAGCCACCTGACAGGTCCTCCCTCATGGCGACAAACCAGAACTCCCCCGAAGACAACGGCTCCGAGACCCCGGGCAACGCCTCGGACACCCCGGAGACCGCCGCCAGCACCAGCCCCACCCAGAGCCGTCCCCCCCCCGCGGCGGAGTCCGTGAGCCCGCCTCCCCCGGCCGACCCCGTCGCGGTGGTCACCGCCGAGCGCGACAAGCTGAAAGACCAGCTGCTGCGCACCCTCGCGGACTTCGACAACTACCGCAAGCGCAGCAAGCGCGACGAGCAGGACGCGAAGCACCGCGGCCGCGAAGACGTGCTGCGCGAGCTGCTGCCGGTGTTCGACAACCTCGAGCGCGCGGCCACGTACGCCAAGACCGGGGCCGACTCCAAGGCCATCGCCGAGGGCGTCGTGATGGTGCTCAAGCTCTTCGACGACACCATCGGCCGCCTCGGGGGGCAGCGCCTCAAGGCCGTCGGGCAGCCCTTCGACCCGAACGTCCACGAGGCCATCCAGCAGGTGGAGAGCGACGAGCACGCCGCGGGCATCGTGGCGATCGAGCTCGTGCCGGGCTACCAGCTCGGCGAGCGGCTGCTCCGGCCGGCGATGGTGGCGGTGTCGAA
This sequence comes from Myxococcales bacterium, assembly GCA_030652255.1. Lineage (GTDB taxonomy): Bacteria > Myxococcota_A > Polyangia > Polyangiales > SCUS01. Next base: position 80,730 of record JAUSAZ010000077.1, read on the forward strand.
GGGCGCGCCCGCGGCCGCCCCCGCCAGCGACGACGACACCAACGCCAACTGATTTCGGGAGGGGAAAATTACTCATGGGTAGGATCGTCGGCATCGACCTGGGGACCACCAATTCCTGCGTGGCCATCGTAGAGAGCGGCGCGCCGGTGGTGATCCCCAACGCCGAGGGGGCGCGCACCACGCCCTCGGTGGTGGGCTTTTCCGGCGGCAGCGAGCGCCTCGTCGGCCAGGTGGCCAAGCGCCAGGCCGTGCAAAACCCCGAGAACACCGTGGTCTCCATCAAGCGCGTGATGGGGCGCTCGTTCGACTCCGACGAGGCGCGCAAGCAGTCGTCGCGGGTGGCCTACAAGATCGTCCCGTCGCCCAACGGCGACGCCTGGGCGGAGGTCATGGGCCGGCAGATGTCGCCGCCGGAGATCAGCGCCGCGGTGCTCGCGCAGATGAAGACCATCGCCGAGGCGTACCTCCGCGAGGAGGTCACCGACGCGGTGATCACGGTGCCCGCGTACTTCGACGACGCGCAGCGCCAGGCCACCAAGGACGCGGGGCGCATCGCGGGCCTCGACGTGAAGCGGATCATCAACGAGCCCACCGCCGCGGCGCTCGCGTACGGCCTCGACCGCAACGCCGACGAGCGCATCGCCGTGTACGACCTCGGCGGCGGCACCTTCGATATCTCCATCCTCGAGATCACCCGCGGGGTGTTCCGGGTGGTGGCCACCAACGGCGACACCTTCCTCGGCGGCGACGACTTCGACGAGCGCATCATCGAGCTGCTCGTCAGCGATTTCCAGAAGGAGCACGGCATCGACCTGCGGGGCAACCGCCTCGCCCTCCAGCGCATGCGCGAGGCGGCGGAGAAGGCCAAGCACGAGCTGTCGTCGTCGCTGGAGACGGAGGTCAACCTGCCCTTCATCGCGTCGACCGCGTCGGGCCCCGCCCACGTGCTGCGCACGCTCAAGCGCCAGGAGCTCGAGCGGCTCGTCGAAGACCTCGTCGAGCAGACCCTCGAGCCCTGCGCCCGCGCCCTCAACGACGCGCGCCTCGGCGTGCAGGACATCCACCAGGTGGTGATGGTCGGCGGCATGACCCGCATGCCCCTGGTGCAGAAGCGCGTGGCCGAGTTCTTCCAGCGCACGCCGCACAAGGGCCTGTCGCCCGACGAGGTGGTCGCCATCGGCGCCGCGGTGCAGGCGGCCTCCATCCGCGGCGAGCTCGAGAGCGTGCTGCTGCTCGACGTGACGCCCCTCTCCCTCGGCGTCGAGACCGCGGGCGGCGTGATGACCCCGCTCATCCCGCGCAACACCACCATCCCCACGCGCCGCAGCGAGACCTTCTCCACCTCGCTCGACAACCAGAGCTTCGTGCCCATCCACGTGCTCCAGGGCGAGCGCGAGATGGCCGTCGACAACCGCTCGCTCTACCACTTCGAGCTCACGGGCATCCCCCCGGCGCCGCGCGGCGTGCCGAAGGTCGACGTGACCTTCGACATCGACGCCAACGGCATCCTCTCGGTGACCGCCACGGACATGGCCACCAAGAAGACCCGCGACGTGCGCATCGTCGCCGGCAGCGGGCTCTCGCAGCAGGACGTCGAGCGCCTCATCGAGGAGGCCGTCAACACCAAGCAGGAAGACCTCCTGCGCCGCGAGTACGCCGAGCTGCGCAGCAACGCCGAGGCGCTGCTGGTCACCTCGGAGAACGCCGCGCGCGAGTACGGCGAGGTGCTCACCCCCGAGCTCCGCGACATCCTCGAGCAGGACCTCGTCAACCTCCGCGCGGCCCTCGACTCCGGCGTCGACACCCAGAGCCTCCGGAGCTACCTGTCCGCCCTCGAGACCAGCGCCTACAAGATCGCCGAGTCGATGTACGGCTCCGCGGGCTGAGCGCCCCCCCCTCCGCCTCCGCCCGGGCTCCCTTGACCGGGCCCGACCTTGTACGCTACGGCCACTGGCCTGTGAGAGACCTCACCGCCGCGAGCTGGCTGGCCGTCGTCGCGGGGCTCCTGGGCCTCGTGGGCGCCCCGCGTGAGGCGCAGGCCCAGGTGTCCGCGAGCCCGCCGACCACCCACGTGGTCCAGCGCGGCGAGTCGCTGTCCATCATCGCCGCGATGCACCACGTGACGGTGGCCCAGCTCGCCGAGCGCAACCACCTCCACGAGCCCTACGCCCTGCGGCGCAACCAGTCGCTGCGCCTCCCCGGCAACGCCGTCGCCGCCGCCGCCGCCCCTGGCTCGCGCCCCGCCGCCCCGCCTGCCGCCCCGCCGCGCCCGGAGACCATGACCGCCGTGCGCGCCGCCACCCTCTCGGCCACCGCGCGCCGGGTGCCCATCTCCCGCGTCGCCGTGCTGCGCCGCCCGGTGGCCTATGCCGCCCGCCGCGGTGGGCGCCCCGCCTGCGGCCGCTGGGGCTGCGCCCGCCGCCCCGGCGTCGGCACCCTGGTGCGCCTCGCCACCAGCCAGCACGCCACCGTCAACCTCCGCCGCCCCGGCCGCGGGGTGCTCAACGTGATGCGCGGCCTCCTGCGCTCCACCGACGGCCGCACCCACAACATCAACCCGCGCCTCGTCCGGCAGCTGTCGCTCTTCAGCGACCACTTCGGCGGCCGCGTCATCGAGGTCATCTCGGGCTTCCGCCCAGCGCGCCGCGGGCAGTACACGGCCCACTCCAACCACAACATCGGCCACGCCGTGGACTTCCGCGTGCGCGGCGTCCCCAACCACGTCGTGCGCGACTACTGCCGCACGCTGCCCAACACGGGCTGCGGGTTCTATCCGCGCTCGGTGTTCATCCACATGGACGTGCGCTCGTCGTCGGCCTACTGGGTCGACTGGTCGCGCCCGGGCGAGCGCCCGCGCTACGGCCGCGAGGGCCACCCCCCGGCCGATCCGCCGCGGCACAGCCCCGCCGTGCGCGACGACACCATCGCCGCCATGCCTCCGCCGGGCGCCGACCCCGAGCTCGACGACGTCATCGCCGACCACCCGGCCGTGCGCGACGCCACGCCCGACCCCGCCGACGAGCGCGACGACCCGACGGAGCAGGGCCACCCCGCCGAGCACGGCCCCGCCGAGCCGCAGCCCGACGCCCCGCAGGGCGTCCCGCTACCCTGACATACCCTGTCCGATGATCCGTGCCCCGCGTTGCGCCGCCGGCGCGGGACGCGCATGGATCTGCGCCCTACATAGAAGAGACTGATGGCACGCACCAAGACCCCACCCCCCCGCACCGCCCGCGCCCGCCGCAGCCCGAAGGAGGCCCACGACGTCGTGGTGCTCTGGACGGCGCGGGCGATCGTCCACACCGACACGTTCCGGTACTTCCTCCACGACGACGGCGACGACCGCTCGCCGCTCGACGTCATCGGCCTCGCCCACCTGCGCGACGAGGGGGTCACGCCGACGCGGGCGAAGCGGGAGATCCGCGACCGGCTCGCCCTGCTGGAGAAGAGCGAGAGCACCCGCGAGGGGGTGCTCTTCCGCAACGTCGAGACCATGGGGCGGCTGCTGTCGCTCACCCGCGCCGAGCAGGAGGTGCTGGCCTTCGCCATCGTGCTCGACATCCAGAAGTCGCTCCAGGCGTGCTTCGAGCGGCTGGAGGGGCTGTCGCTGCGCAAGCTGCACGAGCTGCTCGGGCAGGTGCTGGGGCTGCCCGAAAACGACGTGCGCGACGCCCTGCGGCGCTCGGCGCCGCTGGCCTCGACGGGCCTGGTGCGCGTGGCCACGGACGTGCGCCGCACCTGGGACGACCCCTTCGAGGTGATGGACGGCCTCGAGAACATCCTGCTGACGGAGTACGAAACCCCCGAAGGCATCCTGGCGAACTTCTTCCGGCAGTCGCCCGCGGCGAAGCTCACGCTCGAAGACTTCCCCCACGCGTCGCAGGACGTCGGGATCCTGGTGAAGTTCCTCCAGGGGGCGATCGAGAAGCAGGTGCCGGGGGTCAACGTGCTGCTGCACGGGCTGCCGGGTACGGGCAAGACCGAGCTCGCGCGCGCCATCGCGGCGCACCTCAAGGGCCAGCTCTACGAGGTCAACGTGGAGTCCGACGACGGCTCGGCCATCTCGGGGACGGGGCGCTTCGCGGCGTACCAGCTCTGCCAGCGCATGCTCGGGCGGCGCGCGCAGACCGTGGTGCTCTTCGACGAGATCGAGGACGTGTTCCCCGACCGCTGGTACCCCTTCTTCGGGCGGCAGAAGCGCTCCGGCGAAGACAAGGGGTGGACCAACCGGCTGCTCGAGGGCAACGCCGTCCCGACGATGTGGCTGTCCAACGAGATCGGGCAGATCGACTCGGCCTTCCTGCGCCGCTTCGACTTCATCTTCGAGCTGCGCACGCCGCCGCTCGCGGTGCGCCGGCGCATCCTGGAGAAGCAGCTGGGCCCGCTGCCCGCGCGCCCCGCGTGGACGCAGCGCATGGCCCACGACGAACGATTGACCCCGGCGCACATCGAGCGCGCGGTGCGGGTCGCGCGGCTCGCGGGGATGGAGAAGGTCGAGGAGGTCGAGGCCACGCTCACCCGGGTGCTCCAGAACAGCCTCGCGGTGCAGTCGCCCGAGCGCCCCGCGGCGCCGGTCACCCCGGAGGTCTACGACCTGCGCTTCCTCAACGCCTCGGACGACCTGGGCAAGCTGGTCGAGACCCTGGAGCGCCGCGCCCGCGAGCAGGGCCCGCTGCATGGGTCCATCTGCCTCTATGGTCCGCCGGGGACGGGCAAGACGGCCTTCGCGCACCACCTCGCCGAGCGCGTGCAGCGGCCGCTGCTGGTGAAGCGCGCGTCGGACATCCTCGGGCCCTTCGTGGGGCAGACCGAGGCCAACCTGGCGGCGATGTTCCGGCAGGCGCGCGACGAGGGCGCGGTGCTGCTGCTCGACGAGGCCGACAGCTTCTTCCAGAACCGCCGGGGCGCCAGCCAGAACTGGGAGGTCACCCAGGTCAACGAGCTGCTCGTGCAGATGGAGTCCTTCGAGGGGCTCTTCGTGTGCTCGACCAACCTCTTCGAGCACCTCGACGAGGCCTCGCTCCGGCGCTTCACGCTCAAGATCAAGTTCGACCCGCTGCGCCCCGAGCAGCGCATGGCCCTCTTCGAGCGCACCCTCGAGGCCCTGGGCCAGGCGCTCGCCCCCGACGCCGCGGCGTCCACCCGCGCCGCGCTCGACCAGCTCGGCACCCTCACCCCCGGCGACTTCGCCACGGTGCGCCGGCAGGCCCTGCTGCTGGAGACCACCGTCGACGCCCACGCCCTGCTCGTGGCCCTCGAGCGTGAGTGCCGCAACAAGCCCAACGCGCAGCGCGCGCGGCTCGGATTCAACTGACGACGGGCGCTGTCCCTCTCCGCGGCGGGTGAATCTCTGGCAGCCTTTCGGCAACGAGTCGAAGACTCGATGTTGAGGGGGAGCGCGAGGGAGCGACCATGTTGATGCGGAGCGGGGTGGTGGTTGTGGGCTTCTGCGCGGGCTGTGCCGTGACGCCGGACGGCGAGACGGCCGCGCCCGCGACGGCGACGGTGTTGACCCGCTCCGAGCCCTTCTCCCTGGCGGGCTCGCCGTCCGCGCCGGCGATCGCCCCCGATGGTGAGGGCGTGACGGTGCGCTGGATGGGGGCGCAGGCGCTCTCGATCCCCGCGGAGAGCGGCGGGCTCGGGCCGGTGCTGGAGGCGCGCCGCGGCGACGGGGGCGACGTGACCCTGGTGCACCGCGACGGCGTGGAGGAGCGCTGGACGGTGACCGCGGCGGGCGCCGAGCAGGCGTGGCGGTACCCGTCGCGGCCGGCGGGCGACCGGGTGGCGGTCACCGTGACCCTCGCGGGCGCGCGGCTCGACCACGAGGCCGACGACGGGCTGTGGCTGCGCGCGGCGACGGGCGAGCTGCTGCGGTACGGCCACGCGACGTGGGTCGACGCCGACGGACGGCGGACGGCGGTGCGGTCGCGCTGGGTCGACGGGCGCATCGCGGTGGAGGTGCCGGCGGAGGTGGTGGCGGCGTCGGCGTACCCCGCGACGCTCGACCCGACGCTCACGCCCGCGTTCGGCGTCGAGAGGCCGAGGGAGTTCACCCTCGGAACCCTCGGCAACGTGCAGATGGCCCGCACGCCGACCGGGTGGCTGGTGTTCACGCCCATCCTCGCGACCCCGAGCGGCACGATCAACACCCCGCTGATCATGGTGCAGCGCCTCGACGCCAGCGGCGCCAGGGTGGAGGGGTCGTTTCGCCCGGTGTCCGCGAGCAGCACGATCAACGGCAGCTTCCAGGTCGCGTCGAGCGGCGCCGGGGCCTGGATGGTCTGGCAGGCGGGCACGCGCGTCGTCGGCGTCCGGCTCGACGCCACCGGCAACGCCATCGACCCGGCGGCGGTGCCGTTGCAGTCCGACCTGTCCCTGGTCGACCTCGCCTGCAACGCGACGCAGTGCCTGCTGCTCGGCACGCGCGGCGCGCAGATCGTGGCCTCGCGCTTCTCTCTCGCCGGGGTGCCGCTGGACCCGGCGCCGGTGGTCGTGGCGACGGTCGCGGGGTCCTACTCCTTCGGCCGGCGCCCGCTCGCGGCGCTGGACGACCGCTTCGTGGCGGCCTGGAGCCAGGTGGCCGCGGGGTCGACCGCGGACGTGGTGCTCGCGCGCGTCGGGTTCGACGGCGTGGTGCAGGACCCTGGGGGCCGGGCGGTGACGACCGCGGGCGCCGTGCGGGTCAACCCCTCGCTGGCCTCCAACGGCAGCGGCCTCTTCCTGACCTTCCGCGCCGACGCGTCGGGGCCGCGCCCGGCGGGGCTCTACGCCCTCGCGCTCGATCGGGAGCTCGCCGCCGTCACCCCGCTGTCGGTGCTCCTCCCCCGCGAGATCGACACCTACGGCTCGTTCCCGCTCTGGGACGGCGCCCGCTGGCTGGTCGCGAGCATCACCTCGCTGGTGCGCTTCGCCCCGGACGGGACGCGCCTCGACGCGACGCCGCTCCCGATCTCGCAGGCCTCGAGCGCCACCCAGGGCGCGTTCGTGATCGACGGCGACCAGGGCGGGCTGTTCGTGTTCCGCACGGCCGTCAACCCGCCGAGCTACATGGGCGGCGTGGGTACGTCGAGCTCGCTGCAGCGCGTCGCGAGCGACGGCACCGTCACGGCGCCGCCCGCACCGCTGTCCCTCGGGTACGTCGGGCAGATCGCCCCGTCGGTGGACAGCGACGGGACGGAGTTCGTGACCGCGTGGACCCCGTCCAGCAGCGCCATCACGCTGGCGCGCGTCTCCGCCGCCGGGGTGGTGCGCGACGTCCCCTCGGTGCCGCTCGCGACGGCCACCGGGGTAGGCACGACCCTGCTGCTGGACGGCGCGACGGTGCGGGTGTTCGGCAACATCAGCGGCCTCGGTACGGGCCGGGTCGCCGTCGACCTCAACGCCCGCACGACCGGGCCGACGCTCCGGTTCACGTCGTCGATCGGTCGGGCGACGGTGGTGCGCGGCAACGGCCAGCGGCTCCTGTTCCTCACGGACTCGAGCGGCAACGCCGCGATCCATCGCCTCGACGCGGCCGGTGAGCGCCTCGACCCGAACCCCATCCCGCTGCCGCCTTCGTACGCCCTGGCCGCCGACTTCGACGGCACCCGTTACCTGATGGCGTATGCCATCATCGGCGGAACGGTCTTCGTGCGGCGGCTCGACGCGAGCGGCGACTTCACCGAGGTCAGCCCACGCAACCTGAGCGTCCTGGGGCCCGTGAACATCGCCCTGCGCCTCGCGTTCAGCGGCAGCGTCCACCTGCTCGCCTGGATCGACCCCGCCCGCCAGGTTCGCGCGACGCGCCTCGGGCTCGACGGCGCGTTGCTCGACGCCACGCCCCTGCGGCTCGGCTTGGCGGAAGGGTTGGGGACGCCGGACGTCGCGCTCTCGTACAACGGCCGCAACTTCGTCGCGGTGTGGTCGAACAACACCGATCGCCGCCTGCGCGCGGCGCGGGTGTCCCCGGCGGGCGTATTGCTCGACGCAACCCCGCTGGTGCTGACGGAGGCTCAGGCGCGGACCAACGTGGTCTTCGGCGCGGCGTCGGACAGCCGCGGCTCGACGCTCGTCGTCTACGACTCGTTCGCGCAGGAGCTGAGCACCACCATCGTGCGGGGCGTCTTCTTGAGGGACGACGGCGTGGTGGTCCCGGACGCCGGGGTCGACGTGCCGCGTGACGTACCCGTCGCGGTCGATGTGCCCGTCGCGGTCGATGTACCCGTCGCGATCGACGTCCCCGTCGCGGTCGACGTCCCTGTCGCGGTCGACGTCCCTGTCGCGGTCGACGTCCCCGTCGCGATCGACGTCCCCGTCGCGGTCGACGTACCCGTAGCGGTCGACGCATCCGTCGGAGTCGACATGCCGGTCGCGGTCGACGTCCCTGTCGCAGTCGACGCGTCGGTTGGCGATGCCGTCACCCCGATCGACGCTTCGGTCGACGCGGGCATCGGTGGCGACGCCGCGACCGACGCGGGCACCCCCACCGACGTGGGCACCCCCACCGACGTGGGCACCCGCATCGACGTGGGCACCCGCATCGACGTGGGCTCCCCCGCCGACGCGGGGACCGTCCCGCCTCCTGACGACGATGGCGGTCTCTGCTCCGTGCAGGGCGGCGTCGGCTCCCGCGGCCCCATCGGGCTCCGCGGCTCGTCCGCCCTCCTGCTCGGCGCCGCCGTCCTGATCCGTCGCCGTCGCCGTCGCTGACCCGCGGACCTCACCCCGCGCGCTGCACTTCGCCTACACTCCCTCGCACCCGTCATGACCATCACCGTCCGCGCCGACGTGCGCATCGCCCGACCCGTCGACGTCGTGTTCGAGCTCGCCGCGGGGCGCACGGCCAGCCTCGCGCGCTTCTTCACGGGCCACAAACCCCTCATCCCGGGCATCCGCTCGGCGGCGCTCGTGGGCCGCGCCGACCCGCCCATCGCGGGCACGCTGCGCAACGTGACGCTCTCCGACGGAACCTCCATCCAGGAGCGCGTGCTGGCCTTCGAGGCCCCCCGGCTTCACCGCTACGACATGGCCAGGATGAACCTCCTCCAGCGCGTGCTCTGCTCCAACATGGTGAGCGAGTGGCGCTTCGAGCCCGACGGGGAGGGAGCGTCGCGGGTCACCTGGGAGTACGCCATCCACGAGCGCGGCCTCGGCGGTCGGCTGCTGGGTCCGCTGGTGGCGCGGCACTTCCAGCGCGCGATGCAGTCGTGCCTCGACAACGTCGCGGTCGCGGCCCTGGCTGGTTGACCGCGCCTGCGGTGGTAGTGTTCGATCACCGACGTGGGACGCAAAGAAGAGAGCCGCAAGAAGGTGAACCAGTCCGCGATGATCGGCGTCGGCCTCGGGCTGCTGCCGTTCCGCTTCGCCGCGCCCGCGGTGGCGGCGCTGGGGATGAAGGTGATGAAGGACGTGCAGGACGCCTTCGAAGCGGAGACCTCGCCGGTCGAGCAGGCCGCGGCCGCCGCGGTGCTGGGCGCCGGTGAGTTCGCGCTCGGGTCGGCGTCCCGGGCCGCGCGGCTCATGCCCTGGGCCGGCCCCATCGTGAGCGCGGTGCTCACCGGCGCGGCGCTCAAGGCCCTCGGGGAGGGCGCCATCGCGTACTACCAGTGGTCCACGCACAGCCGCGACGCCGAGGCCCGCCCCGCCGACGCGTCGACGGACGGCGGCTCGCGCGTCAACTTCTGACCGCGCTCCACCAGAGCGCTCCTCTCCCCCACCAACCCCTGAATCCCCCCCCGCGCGCGATGGACCTCCTCCGCTCGCAGCTCCCCTCCGCCCTGCTCGCCTGGATCGACCGCGTCGGCTGCGCCGATCCGCTCGCCGACTCGCTGCCCTCGTCCGTGCGCTGGCTGCTCGAGCGCTGGGGCGCCGGGGACGACCACCTCCCGCTGCACCTCGTCCACGACCTCGGCCACCTGCTGCTGCGCGGCCGCGACTTCCGCTTCGCCTCCACCGGCTCGCTCGCCCGCAGGGCGGACGACGCCCGCGCCGGGCGCCTCGCCTACGAGGACAAGGTGCTCGGGCGCTGGGCGCTCGACCCCACGGTGCTCGACGCCCACGTGGCCATCGCGGGCATGCCCCCGGCGCGCCGCGACGCCGCCGTCGCCCACGCCGTCGGGCTCGCGCTCTCCGGCCCGCTGCTCGCGGCGGAGGACGTCGCCCGGGGCAACGCGGCGCACCTGCGGGCGTGGCTCGCCGAGCTGCCCGCGGTGGCCGCCGACGAGCCCGAGGTCATACACGGGAAGGTAAGCGACGAGTGGCGCGCGTGGGCCGCGGGGCAGCACGCGGCGTGCGTGCGCGCGCTCCCCCCGGGGCGCCTCTTCCGCGCGGAGGACCTCTGGGAGATCGCCCACCTCCCGGAGCTGCCGAGCGAGAGCGCGCGGCTCGCGCTGCGGACGATCCTCGGGCTGACGGCGCGGGTCGGGCCGGTGTCCCCCTCGGTGGCGCTCTCGCTGCGGCACAAGGCCCGCGAGGTGCCCGTCGAGGCCGAGGAGGCGGACCAGTACCCGGCCGGGGGCTTCGACGCCATCAGCACCCGCGGCACCTTCGAGAACCTGGTGCGCAGCGAGGTCGCGTACGTGGGCGAGGGGAGCACCGAGCGCGGCGGGGTCGACCTCTTCGACGTGCGCTTCGCGGAGAACGAGCTGCTCTTCTACACCCGCGACGAGTCGCCGCTGCTCGACGCGCGGCGCGACCTCACGGTGGTGCTGCACCGGCCCGCGGCGCAGCGGCACAAGCACCCCTCGCTGGAGGCGCAGACCCTGGTGCTCACCGAGGCGCTGGCGCTGGCGCTACAGGGCGACCTGCTGCGGGTCTTCGGCCCGGCGGGGTCGCGGTGCACCATCGTGTGGCTGGTCGAGCGGCCGGGCGACCTCGACGTGGCCGAGCAGGAGCGGGCGCTGTTGTCCCTGCCGCTGGCCGCGGAGGTGGCGCACCGGCGGGTGGCGCTGGTGGTGGCGCGCTCGTGGGAGGAGGTCCCGCTGGCGGGGCGGGTGGTGTGCTCGCCGCTGGCCGAGGACGACGCGGTGCCGCGCGCGGCGTGGGTGCGCGTCGACGAGGCGCGCTGGGTGCTGGGCGACGCGCGGGTGGAGGTGGCCGACGGGGCGCCGGCGCTGCGCTCGCTGGCCGACCGGCTGCTGACGATGCTCACGCGCCGGGCGCCGCGGCGGGCGGTGCGGCGGGGGCGCTGAGCGGCGGGCGAACGGGTTCACCTGCGAGGGGGAGATCCTCGTGCGCGATCACTTCGCGGCCTTCGCCGAGCGCATGCAGGAGTGCGATCGCGTGCTGCCTGCAGTGCCGTATCGACAATGGGTGCTCTCGCTGCCGTGGGAGCTACGGCTGTCGGCGGCGCGCGCGGGCGCGCAGCGCCGACCCGGCGGGCTGGCGTTCGAGCGCCGGTTGTCGTTAGGTTCCCTGGGCATGGTGACGGGTGGGGGCGCTCCAGAAGGGCTCGATTGCGGATGAACGCCGACGCGCTCAGGGCCCTGCTCCAGGCCGTTCCCCTCGAATCCGAGTGGTTGGAGTGCAAGGTCGCGAACGACGATCCCAAGGTGATCGGCGAGTACGTCTCGGCCCTCTCGAACTCCGCGGCACTGCTGCGCCGTGACGGGGCCTGGTTGATCTGGGGCATCGATGACGCGACGCGACGGGTGGTCGGCACTGCCATCCGTCCTCGGGAGCGGAAGGTCGGCAACGAACCCCTGGAGAGCTGGCTCGCGCACAAGCTCTCGCCGCGGGTCGACCTCCAGTTCCATGAGGTCGAGATGGACGGCCGCCGGGTCGTGGCGCTGTGGATACAGCCGACCTTCGCGTCGCCGGTGTCGTTCGATGGGGTCGAGTGGATCCGCGTTGGCGAGGTGAAGAAGCGGCTTCGGGAGCATCCCGGGCGCGAGAAGGAGCTGTGGGCCGCGCTCGCAAGGCAGCCCTTCGAGACGGGCCTCGCGGCGCGCGGGGTCACCGGTGACGAGGTCCTGTCCCGCCTGGACTATCCGAAGTATTTCGAACTCGCGCGACTGAACCTGCCGGCCAACCGCTCGGGCATCCTCGACCGACTAACGGTGGAGAAACTGATCGTCGCGCAGGGCGGCGACCGCTTCGACGTCACGCACCTCGGTGCCGTGCTCTTCGCGAGGCAGCTCTCGGACTTTGCCGGGCTGGGACGCAAGGCGTTCCGGGTGATCCGCTACCGCGGCGTCGGCCGGGTCGAGACGCTCCACGAGCGGCTCTCGACCCACGGGTACGCGTCGGACTTCGAGGCGCTCGTCGACTACGTCAACGGTCTGGTGCCCACGAACGAAGTCCTGGGCGACGCGTTCCGCCGCGATTTCCAGATGTACCCGAAGGTCGCGATCCGCGAGCTGGTGGCCAACGCGATGGTCCACCAGGACTTCGCGATCTCGGGCACCGGGCCGATGCTGGAGATCTTCGACGACCGCATGGAGGTGAGCAACCCGGGCCTCCCGCTGATCGACCCGCTCCGCTTCATCGACCATTCGCCGCAGTCCCGCAACGAGATGCTCGCCGACCTCATGCGCCGACTCTCGATCTGCGAGGAGCGCGGCAGCGGGTTCGACAAGGTCATCGACGCCATCGAGGCGTTTCAGCTGCCGCCGCCGGACATCCGCAAGGACACGACGCACACGCGGGTCCTGCTATTCGCGCTCCAGGAGCCCGCGCGGATGGACCGCATGGACCGCGTGCGCGCCTGCTATCAGCACTGCTGCCTGCTCTACGTCTCGAATCGGCGCATGACGAACGCCACCCTGCGCGAGCGCCTCAAGATCGACGCGTCGAACCCCTCCGCCGCGTCGAGGATCATCCGCGACGCCGTCGAAGCCTGCCTCGTCAAGCCCGAGGACCCCGACAGCCGATCGCGCAAGCACGCCCGCTACGTCCCGTTCTGGGCCTGAATCTTATTTGCGGCTGTCGTGCATCCGCCTCCCGAGGGGTGCTCCGCGAACCGGACTTTCCTCGGGAAATATGCACCGCTCGGTGCATATTGGCGCGCTCCCTTATTTGCGCTCGTTTGCGCGCCCCTCACATCACCTGCACCCCGGAGCCCCCGCACCAGCGCCGCCGCGTGCGCCGACGAGATCAGTCGACGTGCCGCATTGGCGTCCCGCCTTCGCGACATCGGCGCGCTCCCCGGGTTGGCAATGGATGCCGAAACCGGGCGCCGGAGAGAGGATCGACGCCCTCGCGCGGTCGAGGTCCGGCTCCAGGTCGCTGACAGCGCCGCGCTTGAACCGGGGACGCACTCGCGGACGGCGCTGCGGTCGCTGGCCGACCGGCTGCTGACGCTGCTCTCCCGACGGGCGCCGCGGCGGGCGTCGCGACGGGGGCGGTGAGCGGCGGGTATCACTCAGCAAACCCTACGTTTCCAGGGTATTCTGATCCGCCAGGCGGTCGTGGCCGCAGCCCGCGCAGCACACGCATGAAGCCGCGCGCTCTGCCCCCGCCCCGCGCTGACCGCTTGCCACCGGGCGCGGACGCCGCCTAGCTTGGGTCCGATGCGTGACCGCGAAGCGACCATCCGCGGCGACGCTGCCCACGGCGACACCCCCTCTCCGGTGTACGCCCACGTCCCAGCCGGCGCCACGCGCGGCGGCGTCGTGGTCCACGAGATCTTCGGCCGTCAGCCCGACATCGAGCGGGTGGTCGACCGCTTCGCCACGCGGGGCTACGCCGCGGTGGCGCCCGACCTCTTCCACCAGGGCGCGCTGCCGTGCATCCGGGCCGTGTTCGCGGCGATGCGCTCGGGCGAGGAGGTCGCCCCGGTGCGCCAGGCGCAGAACGCGGCCGCGTCGTTCCACGAGACCATCACCGCGGGCGCGTCGTCGCGGAGAAACCCGCGCATGTCGGCGTCCTCCGTGGTGAACGGCCGGCGCCAGTCGGCGTGCGGCGCGCGCCGCCACTCCCAGTCGAGCATGCCCTCGACCGCCGTCGCGGCGCAGGAGTAACTGAGCTCGATGCCCCTTCGTCCGCCTCCTGGCGCGGCCCTCGCCTGCTTCGTTCTCCTCGCCGGGTGCCCCCGGCCGCCGGCCGCGCCGCGGCTCCTGCGCGAGCCCGCCCCCCTGGCGTCGCTTCCCGTGACGCCGGATGCCGGCGAGCCCGTCGACGCCACGGAGGTCGCGGCCACCCCTTCCGGCGGACCGTGGGCCGCGGCGTGGACCGACCCGGCCGCGGTCGCGCGCCTCGCGACGAGCTGCGACTACCACCCGCCCCCCGACGAGGACGACGAGGCCGACCCGCTCGAGTGCGCGAGCAGCATCGAGCAGCAGTCGTGCTCGTACGACCCGTGCCACGAGGACGTCGACCTCCCCTGTCGGCGGGTCTGCGGTCGCACGTGCGGCACCTGCGACGGGCGCTGCCGCGGGGCCTGCGGGCGGTGCCGCGCCGCGTGCCACGACGAGGCCTGCGTGCTCTCCTGCGCCACCTCCTGCGGGCAGTGCCTGCAGGCGTGCCTCACCGAGAAGGACCGCTGCCTCACGGCGGGCTGCGCCGCGCGCTACGCCGCCTGCGCGCGGCGCTCGGTCGAGCACTTCCGACGCGGTCCGTGCCTTGCGGCGTGCACGCGCTGCCACGCCACCTGCGAGGGCCGCGGCCGCGAAGGGCCCTGCCTCGAGCGCTGCCTCGCCCGCACGCGCGGGTGCACCGCCGAGGAGGTCAACCACTGCACCTGGGATGGTCCGTCGTACGGCGCCGATTCGTCCGAGGAGGACGTCGACGCGGGCGCGCCGCCCTCGCCGTGACCGCGCGGCGGGCGCTCGCGCTGGCGTGGGTGCTCGCCGGCTGCCGCCACGCCCCTGCCGGTCGGGCGCCCGTCGCGCCGGTCGCCGCGGCGGGCCGGGACGCGGCGGGCGAGGGCCCGGTGTGCCTGCCGCCGGGCGAGTTCGTGCGCGGCCGCGCGGTGAGCCGGCGCCGCGACGAGCGTCACCCGCACCCGGTGCGGGTGGAGGCGTTCTGCCTCGATCGCACGCTGGTGACGCGCTCGGAGTTCGCGCGCTTCGTGGCGGCCACGGCGCACGTCACCGACGCCGAGCGCCGGGGCTATGGGCTCGAGTCGGTCGAGGGCATGCTCGACTGGGAGTGGCGGCGCGCGCCGCACGCCGACTGGCGCCGGCCGTTCACCACGGAGGACGCCGACCTGCGCGGGTTTCTCCGCGACGACGCGCCCGCGGTGATGGTCTCGTGGAACGACGCGGCCGCGTTCTGCGCCTGGCGCCGCGGACGTCTCCCGGGCGAGGACGAGTGGGAGTACGCCATGCGCGCCGGCTCGCAGGGCACGCGCTTCCCCTGGGGCGACGACCTCGCCGGACCCGACGGCCGCGCGCGCCTCAACCGCTGGGAGGGAGCCTCGCACGCCCGCAACGACCGCGGCGACGGGTACGTCTACGTCTCGCCGGTGCGCGCATTCGCCCCCAACGCGTGGGGCTTCCACGACCCCGCGGGCAACGTCTGGCAGTGGACCGCGGACGTGTACGCCGCGGGCGACGACGCCGGCGCGCCGTCCGAGCGCGTGCTGCGGGGCGGCTCGTGGTGGTGCGCGGCCTGCACCTGCGAGGGCTACGGGCTCTGGTACCGCGGGCACGCCGAGGCGCGCGCGGCGTTCTCGAACAACGGCTTCCGCTGCGCCTACGACGCCGCGGAGTGAGAGTCGCCGGTCAGAAGAAGCTGCCGATGGTGAACCCGAACAGCTGCGCGCCGGTGAAGGCCGATGACGCATCGATCGCGGTGGACCCGCGGGCGGCGGGCGGCGGCGGTAGCCTCGCGGGCATGAACCCCACCTGGAAGTGCCTGCGCTGCAGCGGCGACGACCGCTACGCCATCCAGCAGGTGCTGATCGCCGACAACACCTCGGCCAACGGCATCGACGCCTTCACGCTGACGGCGCACTACGGCGAGACCGGCGAGTCGGGCCTGTTTGGCGGGAAGATGGGTCGCTCCGCCGTGCGCGCCGAGGCCGTCGTGTGCGCGAAGTGCGGATACACCGAGCTCTACGCGAAGGACCTACCCCTGCTGGAGCGCTTCGCCGCCGAGCGCCAGGGCGGCGTGCGTCGGCTACGGGGATGAGGTCGCCGCGTCGCTGCCGCACATGCCGTCCACCGGGCTCGACGTGGTGGCCGTGATCCTCGCGCGCACGGCCTCGAAGCCGACGCCGATGCCGATGCCGCCCTGCGGGCTCTCGCACGAGCGCGCGCCGTCGGCGTTCGGGGTCGCGAGGTCGACGAAGCCCTGGATGAGCGGCCCGGCCGCGTCTCGAAACGCACCCAGCCCGGGCAACCTGACGAAGGTCTCGAGGAGCTCGGTCTGATCGACGAATCCGCCCAGGTTGCCTCGCGTTCCGTCGGTCTCGGTCAGCGACACACGGAGCTGGAAGGCGCGGAGCCGGGACGTTCCGCCGATGCCCAGCGCGAAGGGCAGCGCACTCGTCGCCGGGGCCGTGAACCGGAGGCGTCCGCGGACGATGCTGCCGCTGAAGCGGAGCCGCGCAGAGCCCGGGTCGCCCGGGACCCTCAGGTGCAGGTCGTCGACCGCGTAGGGCTGCCCCGATCGCGTGACGGCCGCGCACTCCGCGAAGAGCGGGAGCGCGTCAGGGTAGAGGCTCACGGTCACTTCGGGGTCGTCGAGGGCGGGGCCGAGCGCTCCGTCCACGTCGGCGACGCGGATGAGGATCAGCCCGCGCCCCTGCGAAGACCTCCGGCTGAGGCACGACTGGACTCCGAGCTGGCTCTGGAACACCTGGAAGGTCTGGGCGACGCTGGGGTACTGGTTGTCGACGCCGCCCTGGCAACCCGGTCCGCCAGCGCAGCTGCCGCGGTTCTGGTCGGGGTCGACGGTCGAGAAGTAGTCGCCGTGGGAGCAGTCGTCGGCGGCCTGCGCGGAGGCGGCGCTCGGGCTGAAGCGGCCGTCGAGGTTGAAGCCGTAGAAGCCGCGGTTCGACGGAGCCTCCGCGGCCGCGTCGAGGATGAAGCGGTGGATCACGAAGTCGTAGGTGCGCGGGTCGGGCGGAGCGACGCTGCGGAACGACGCACCGGGCGCTCCTCCGTCCAACGAGCCGCAGGCACACGGGCCGAAGACCCCGTAGCGTCCGCAGGTCATCGTCCTCGCGCGTCCGTCACGGCACACGCACGGCGCCGTCGAAGCCGCGACGCACGGCGACTCGCTCGGGAGGGGGTCGTCGCCGCACAACAACCCGGCGTAGGGCCCCGCATCGCCGCCGAAGTAGAAGTCGGGGAAGGTGCAGGTGAAGACGGGCTCGCAGCCGCCCATCAGCGCACAGAGGGCGAGCGATCCGATGCGCGATGTGCGGCCCCGCGATGCCATGCGCAGTGACGGTGTGCCCGTCGGGCGCCCGGCGTCAAAGCCCCTCCGATGCTGCGGCGCAGGTCCCAGCCGAGGCCCATGCGATCGGGAGGCCTCACCGCACCAGCCCGTGGGCGCGCCATCGCCCGATGAGGTACTCCCAGAACGCGCGGCGCCGAGGCCGGGCTCGTCGATCCGTCCGACGCAGCGGTGGCTCAGCGGCCGCTGACGGCACGCCCGGTGTGCGCGGGCAGCACGGTGTGACGGCGGCCTGGTTCGCGCGGCGTCGTCCGATGGGGGCGTAGGCGCCGTGGCATCGCGTTCGCTATGGTCGCGGTCGGAGGTTCTGTCGATGAGACGACGCGGTGCTGGTTCGACGCTGCTGATGCTGACCGCGGTCTGCGCCACGCTCGCGCACGCCCGACGCGGGGAGGCCCTGAGCTGCGCCCCGCCAATGGAGCGCTTCGAGCTCACGCTCGTGTCGGTGACACTGAACGGCGCCCCCGTGACCGACCTCGGGCCGTGGCAGCGCCACCAGGTCAGCGTCATCGGACAGGGCGAGGGCGGCTTCTCCTTCAACGCCTACCGCGCCGACCGGGCCGACGAGTCGACCGCCTATGGGTTTCTGGAGCGGCGGCCGTGAAGCGCCTCGCGCTGTTGTTCGCGCTCGCGACGACCACCGGGTGCTGGTGGGAGGAGTGCCCCGACTACGACCCGCCGCCACCGCTCGCGAGCGGGACCTACCAGGGGACGCTGACGGGCCTCGGGGCGATCAACCCCTCGACCTTCCCCGCCGCGGGCGCACAGATCACCGGGACCGTCGACCGCGCCGCCGGGACCTTCACGTTCAGGCACACCGCGCCCGACGGCGGGGTCGTGGCCGAGACGTGGCGCATGCGGCGCATCAACCCCTGACCGTCGCACCTGTCCTCTGGTCTCATTTCCTTCGGGGATTCTCGGCGTGTTCGGCCCCTCCGATGTTGCGGCGCAGGCTCCAGCCGAGGCCCATGTCCTCGAAGGTCGGGTCGACGTACCCGCGCGGGCCTCAGCCCTCGCTGAGCGAGCGCTCGCTGCGCAGGGACGCACGTAGTTCCGGTGGCACGCCGGGCGTCCGGCGCGTCGTCGCTACCCCGCGCGACCGCCGCGCGTCAGCGCCCGTCGCAGGAGGGGCCAGAGCTGGTCGGCCCAGTGGGCGTACCCCTCCGACGACGGGTGGAAGCCGTCCGCGCTGAAGAAGTGCGGCCGGTCGGAGAGCCCCACCGCGTGCAGGTCGAGCAGATCACACCCGCGCGCGGCCGCCACGCGCCGCACCTCGTCGCTCAGCGCCTGCGCGCGGGACTCCAGCGTCGCCGGCGTGATGCCGAGGAACTGCTCCGCCAGCACGGCCGCCGGGGCGTGCGCGAGGTCGGGCACCGTGCCGAGGATCATCCGCGCGCCCGTCGCGCCGAGGGCGTCGACGATCGCGTCGAGGTTCTCGCCGTAGCGCCTGGGGCTGACGCCCCGCCACAGGTCGTTGCCGCCGATGAAGAGCGTCACCACCGCGGGCCGCGCGGCGACCGCCCGCCCCACGTGCTCCGAGCGCACGGCGTCGCTGGTCGCGCCGCTCCGGCACAGGTTCAGCAGCGCCGCCCGGGGCGCCACCGCCTCCAGCCGCTCGTACACGCGGTCGACGTAGCCGCGCCCGTCGTGCGCGCCGACGCCCACGCCCGCCGAGTCCCCCATCGCCACGTAGGTCCATCGCTCCATCGGGTCGCGTGACTATGAACCCTGAGGGGTCGCCCGTCCGAAGGGGCACATCGCCAGCACGGGGCAGCGCGCGCAGGCCGGCGCCTTGAAGTAACAGCACCGCTGGCCGTGCAGCATCATCACCTCGTGGTGGTCGTAGACCTGCTGCGGCGTCCAGTCGGTCGGCAGCAGCGCCGCGAGCTGCACGTGGGCCGTGTCGAGGCTGGCCCGCTCGCCGACGAGGCCGAGCCGCACCGCGACCCGCTGGTGGTGGCAGTCGACCGGCAGCGCCGCCCGGTGGAGCGTGCTGAACGACAGCACCGCCGCGCTGGTCTTCGGGCCCACGCCGGGCAGCTCCTCCAGCCACGCCCGCGCCTCGGGCACCGGCAGCTCGCCCAGGAAGTCGAGCGACAGCCCACCCCTCCGTTCGCCGATCAGCCGGAGCACCTGCTGGATGCGCGGGGCCTTCTGCTCGGGCCACGTCGCCGCCGCGATGGTCGCCTCGACGTCCGCCGTGGGCGCGTCACGCACCGCGGTCCAGTCGGGGTAGCGCGCCCGCAGCGCCCTGAACGCCCGGCCCGAGTCAGCGTTGCGCGTGCGGTGCGACAGGAGCGAGGACACCAGCTCGCTCAGCGGGTCGAGCTCGTGGAAGTACGCGATCGGACAATGGTAGGTCGCGCAGAGCGCCTCGTGGACGCGCAGCGCACGCTCACGCAGCTCGTCCGGGGCCACGAAGGGGGTGCGGGTGCGGGCTGACATGCCGAGAGATCTTTGGGGGCCTACGGGCGCGGACGGCACCCCTTCGCCGCGGGGGCGGTGAGCGTCAGTTCAGGAACTCGAACGCGATGGAGAAGCCGTTGACCTCGGGGTGCGCGGCGACGAGGGCGTCGCAGCACTGGCGCGCGAGGGCGAGCACCTCCGGCGCGGGGTCGTCGGGGTCGGCGTCGGGGCGCACGGCGAAGACCAGCACCAGGGTGTCGTCGTCCCCGGCGTAGGCCTCCTGGAAGTCGAGGATGAAGTCGTCGAGCTCCCCGGTGGGCGAGAAGCCGTGGAGCTTCTCCAGGTGGTCGTCGAGGAAGGTGGCGGAGGCGTCAACGGCTTGGGAGAGGTCCACGACCGGGAGGGATACGCCCGGCGCCGTGGGCGTCAAGCCTTCAGACGATCACCAGGTCGTCGGCGCTCTCGGCGGCCTGCGCGGTCACCTGGATGAGCTCCTCCTCGCGCGACACCGCCAGCTCGTAGAGCGACGCGAGCAGCGTTGGGTGCTGCCGCACGATGCCCATGAAGTTCTCCGGCGCGAGCACCAGGGCCACCGTGGGCTCGGCCGCAATCACCGTCGCGAGGGTGGGCCGCCGGAGCACCAGCGAGATCTCCCCCACGCAGCCGCCCGGCTCGATGCCGCCCACGGCCAGCTCGCCGCCGTCGTCCTGCTGGCGCCGCACCTCCACCCTCCCCGACGCGATCAGGAACAAGCCCGGCGACTCGCTCCCCTGCGCGAAGAGCACCTCACCCTCGGCGAAGGCCCGCGTCTCGAAGGCGTCCGCCAGCGCCGCCCGGTCGCCCGGCGGGATCTCCCGCAGCAGCGGGGCCGTGCGCAGGAGGTTCTGCACCAGCCGGTGTCGCCCGAAGGCCTTGAGCTCCTCGCCGAGCGCGGGCACCTCCTTCACCGCGAGCGCCAGCGCCGCCGGCGGGGCCTCCAGCACGATGGACGCCCGGGTGGTGTGCACGCTCGCCGCGCGCGGCGCCTCGGTGAGCAGGGCCATCTCGCCGAACACCGCCTCGGCGCCCAGCACCGCGAGCTCCTCGAGCTCGTCGGGCAGCTCGGCGGGCATCGACTCCCGCGGCGTCGGCTCGTCGACCTCCTCGTCGATGACCGGCGGGGTCGCCAGCCGGCGCGCGATGCGCACCTCGCCGCGCGCCACCACGAAGACGCTGCCGCCGCGCTCGCCCTCCAGGATGGCCGCGTGCGCCGGGCCGAACACCCGCACCTCCATCGCCTGCGCGAAGCGCTCGAAGGCCCCGCGCGGGAGCGATCCCCAGAGGGGCAGCCGGGCGCGCGCCGGGAGCCTCGCGGGCAGCGCGTCGCGGAGGGCCTCGATCTTCTTCTGCGCGAGGGCGACGAGCTCCGCGCGGGGGACACCATCGAGCTCGGTGACGCGCTCGCTCACCAGCGGCGGCGGCAGCACCGAGGGGTTGCGCGCGCGCGAAGCGTCGGCGCCGAAGACCCCGGCGAGCTCGGTGAGCAGGTCGCTCTTCGACGTGAGGCGCTGCACCGCGATGGCCGCGGCGACGGCGTGCGCCGCGAGCCCCTGGAGGGCCAGCGCGCGGGCTGCGGTCTCGAAGGCGAGGCGCGCGAGGCCCATGGACCCGATGGACACCGCCGCGCGGCCGATGACGTCGATGGCGGGCGCCCCGGCGCCGACGTCGTCGAGCACCGGGATGGCGATGCGCAGGCACTGGTCGGGGTCGTTGTGGGCGAGCGCGGAGAGGCTGTGGTCGAGGGCCGTGGTGGGCGCGCGGGGGCGCGAGCGCTTGCGGGGCGTGGCGTCGGTCATGGCGCCGCGAACGCTACCAGAGCTGCGTCGGGCAGCGGGAGAAGTGGCAAGCCTGGGGCGAAGCGCACTAGGGTGGGTGTCTCTATGATGCGACGACCCGTGCGGCGGTGGGTGATCGGTCTGCTGGTCCTCGGGGCGTTCGGGTGCAAGCAGCGGCCATCGCCGCCGCCGCCGCCGCCGCCCGTGGCCGCGCCCCTCGCCGCCGTGGCGAGCGACGCGGGCCCTGCGCCCAGGGATGTTTCGGTGAGCGCTGCGACGGATGCGACGCGCGCTCCGGACGGCTCGCGGCTGGTGGGTATGGCGGGCGACGCGGGCCCTGCGCCCAGGACTGTTTCTGGGAGCGTCGCCGGCGCGGCAGGCGCGACGCGCGCTCCGGACGGCTCGCGGCTGGTGGGTATGGCCGGCGACGCGGGCCCTGCGCCCAGGGATGTCCCGGTGAGCGCTGCGGCGGACGTGACGCTCTCTCCGGAGGAGTCGCGGCTGGTGGGCCTCGCGGGCGACACGGCCGCGGCGATGGCGGACATTCGCGGGCTGCGCCTGCTGCGCGAGGTGCGCCGCGGGGTGATGGACCGCGACGCCATCGTGGCGCGGCTGCGGCAGAAGACCGCGCGGGAGTATCCGCCCGGGGAGATCGTGTTGGAGGGGGAGCTCTACAAGCGCCTGGGGCTGCTGCCCGAGGCGATGGATTACGAGCGCACGATGTTCGACCTGCTGGAGGAGCAGGTGGCGGGCTTCTACGACCCCGACGAGCAGACGCTCTACATCGCCGGGTGGCTGCCGGCCGCGGCGCAGCCCGGCACGATGGCCCACGAGCTCACGCACGCCCTCCAGGACCAGCACTTCCACATCGGGCGCTATACCCACCACGTGCGGGGCAACGGCGACGCGCAGACCGCGGCGATGGCGGTGATCGAGGGCGACGCCACGGCGGCGATGATGGACTTCTCGCTCCGCCCGCTGGGCCGCCGGGTGCAAGACCTCCCCGATGTGACCGCGATGGTGGCGTCGCAGATCGAGTCGTCGGACCAGGTGCGGATGCGCGCGGCGCCGCGGGCGCTGCGGGAGACGCTGTTGTTCCCGTACCTGGCGGGGCTCACGATGTGCTCGCGGGCGCTGCGTGAGGGCGACGGGTACAGCCGGGTCGACGCGCTGCTGGCGCGCCCGCCGGCGTCGACGGAGCAGGTGCTACACGCCGACAAGCTGAGCGCGCGCGAGGCGCCGGTGGTGGTGCCGGTGAAGGTCCCGCCGGCGCTCGCGGAGGGCTTCGAGGTGGCCTACCACGACGTGCTGGGCGAGCTCGGGGCGCGGCTGTTCTTCTACGGCTCGATGCCCGACGAGCGGGCGCACGCCGCGGCGCAGGGCTGGGGCGGCGACCACGCGGTGCTGCTGGTCCCACGCGGCTCGATGACGTCCGCGGGCGACGCGGGGGTCAACCTCTCTGCCAACGCTTTACCGAGAGATGTATTGTTGTGGACCGTGGCGCTCGACCCGGTGGCGGGCGCGCAGGGCGCGGCGGCCGATGCGGAGGCGGTGGACTTTGCCGAGGCCGCGGCGGCGGTGCTGGCGCGGCGCCACGGGGCGCGGCCGGCGGTGACGATCGCGGGCGCTGCGGCGGCGCGCGACGTGGGCGGAGGACGGGTCTCGCTGGTCGCGCGATCGGGTCGGCGGGTGCTGGTGGCCGAGCGGGTGCCGCGGGCGGCGGCGGCGGCGGTGGTGCGCTCGGCGCTGGAGGAGTGAGGCGCGTGGGCGGGCGCTCCCCTCGGAGGGCGAGGCCGGTGATTGCGGGCTCGAGCGGGCGCTCGCCTACCGCGCCGCGATGAGCACGATCTCCACGGCCGCGAGCAGCGCCACCGAGCGGTCTTCGTCGCGCAGCCGCGGGGCCAGCGGGTCGCAGTCGCCGCTCGCCCCGGTCGCGTCGCTCCAGGCCAGCACCGCGAGCCTGCGCACCGTCGCGTCGGGCGAGTCGAGCGCCTCGCGGATCGGGTCGGCCGCCGTCGCGTCGCCGTGCTGCGCCAGCACCGCCAGCGCCCGGATGGCCACGAAGCCGTCGGGCAGCCGCGCCATCGGCCGCAGCGCCGCGAGGGCCTCCTGCCGCGTCGCCTCGTGCCGCGCGAGCGCCGAGGCCACCCGCAGCGCCACCTCGTGGTCGTCGTCGCGCATGAGCCGCTGGAGCGCCTCGGCCTGCCGCGTGGCCATGCCGATGGCGCCCACCGCGGCCTGCGCCCGCAGCTCGCGCCGCGTGCCCGTGGCCATCACCCGCAGCAGGTAGGCGTCGCCGCGCTCGTCGCCGCGCGCCACCAGCACCCGCGCGGCCTCCACCGACAGGGGCGTCGGCGGGTCGACGAGCAGCGCCCCGAGGGCCTCCCGCCCGCGCCCCGGCGCCGCCGCCATCAGCGCCGACGGCACCGCCATCCGAACGATCGCGTCGCGGTCTTCGAGCGCCGCGAGCAGGGCCTCCACCACGTCCTCGCCGCGGCCGCCGAGGGCCATCGCCGCGGCCGCGCGCACCATGGGCTCGGCGTCGTCCCGCAGCGCCGTCACCAGCGCCCCGGTGACCGCCGCGTCGTCGCGCCACCGCGCCAGCGCCCGCGCCGCCGAGGCCCGCAGCGGCCCGTTGCCCCGCCGCAGCCAGCGCATCAGCCGCCGCGCACCGGCCGCCCCCCGGAGGGTCACCATCCCCGCGGCGCGCCGCTCGCGGTTGCGGCTGCGCAGCGCCGCCGTGAGCCGCGCGGGGGCCGTGCCCGAGCGCCCGTTGAGCTCGTAGAGGGCGGCGGCCGCCCGGTCGCCCACCACGCCCGGTCGCTCGACGAGGGACTCCAGCAGGTCGCGGCCGCGCACGCCGAGCCCCGCGATGGCCGAGAAGCCCGCCGCGCGGGTGGGCCCGTCGGTGTTGCCCGCGGCGTCGCGGAGCACCTGCGTCGCCACCTCCGCGAGCAGGTCGGCGTCGCCGAGCCCGCGGGCCTCCGTGTACTCCTGGTAGAGCCGCAGGGCCGCGGGCACGTCGCCCTGCCGCGCCGCCGCGCGGATGGGTCCGGTCGCGCCCACGCACCCGAACGCCGCGCACGCCAGCAACGCAAGGGGCATCAACGACCGCGCGACACGCACCCGTGGACGTATAGCGCGGCTCCGCGCCCGGACGCGACGAAGTGGCGAGCGCCACTCCCCCCTCCACCCCCGTCACGGGCTCCTTCGCGCGCGACCCGATGTCGGGCTACTCCTGTCGCTCCCATGCGACGTCGACCCGTGCTGCTCGCCCTCGTGCTCCTGGCCCCGATGCTCCACGCGCAGGGTCGCGGCGCCTCCCCTCCGCCCCCCGATCGGGTGCGCGTCGCGGCGGGGCCCTTCGTCATGGGCGAGGACACCCGCGGTGAGCCCGACGAGCGCCCGCGGCACACCCGCACGCTCCCGGCCTTCGACATCGACCGCACGGAGGTCACCCGAGAGAATTACGAGCGCTGCGAGCGCGCGGGGCGGTGCACCTCGCCGCGGCCCCTCGACGGGCGCTTCCGCGACCCGCGGCAGCCGGTGGTGGGGGTGAGCTGGTTCCAGGCGACGGCGTACTGCGCGTGGGCGGGGGCGCGGCTGCCCACCGAGGCCGAGTGGGAGAAGGCCGCGCGCGGCAGCGACGGGCGCACCTACCCGTGGGGCGAGACCTACCCCACGCTGCGCATGGCCACCTTCGGCCACGACGAGCACACCGGCCACCCCGACCCGGTGGGCTCGCACCCGGGCTTCCCTTCCCCCTCCGGCGCCCTCGACCTCGCAGGCAATGTCTGGGAGTGGGTCGCCGACCCGTATGATCCGTACGCCTACCGCGAGCCTGGCGTGGAGCCCACCTGCGAGCGCGCGCTCGCCTCGCTGGCCGACCTCCGCGCCCGCCGGGTGCGCGGCTTCACCGGCAGCAACCCGCTGCCCACCACCTGCGAGCGCGTGCTCCGCGGCGGCGGCTGGAACTACGGCGGCGCCGGCCTCCGCAGCTCCAACCGCGTGCACCACGCGCCCAGCTATCGCCTCGTGATGTCCGGCTTCCGCTGCGCCGCGAGCGTCACCGACGCAGCGCCGGGCTCGTGACCCACGCGTAGACCGCCGCGAGCGTCACCGCCCCCGCGACCGCGGCGGTGCGCGCGGGCGACACCTGCCAGGTGCACAGCGCCGCCTCCGCGGGCATCCCGAGCGCGACGCCCCACGCCACGGCGAGCCGTCCCCCGATGGCCGTGCGCCGTGCCACCCGCACGGTGCGCAGCGCCGCAAACACGGCCGCCGCGCCGCACACGAGGACCGCCTCGGCGCGCGCGAAGGCCAGCACCACCACCAGCATCGCGTCGACCAGCAGCGTGGACGCGAGCGGCGGCGGCACGGAGCTCAGTCCTTGTCGTCGTCGTCGTCGTCGTCGTCGTCGGGCTCTGGGGCGGCGGTGCCCGGCGTGGGGGCGCGCTTCACGAGGTTGGGGCGCGGGGCGATGAGCATCGTCATGGCCTTGCCCTCCAGGGCGGGGTTGCTCTCGATGATGATCATGCCCTCGAGGGCCTTGATGACGTCGTCGAGCACCTCGCGGCCCTTCTCGGGGTGCGTGATCTCGCGGCCGCGGAAGCGCACCGTGATCTTGGCCTTGTTGCCCTCCTCGAGGAAGCGGCGGATGTGGCGCACCTTGGTGTCGAGGTCGTGGTCGTCGGTCTTCGGGCGGACCTTGACCTCCTTGATCTCGACCACGGTCTGCTTCTTCCGGGCCTCGTTGGCGCGCTTCTTCTCCTCGTATTTGTACTTCCCGAAGTCCATGACCTTGCACACGGGCGGGTCGGCCTTCGGGTTGACTTCAACGAGGTCGAGGGCCTCCGACTGCGCGAGGCGGAGCGCCTCCTGGCTGGTCATGATGCCGAGCTGTGTGCCGTCGGAGCCGATCACCCGAACCTCGGGTACGCGGATACGATGGTTCACCCGCACCTGCGGTTGACGCTGCTGGTTTCGGTCGATGGGTCCCTTGAGCGCTATCGGATTGCTCCTGTGGTCAGGGGGATCAGTCAGATCCCCACAATGGGTGACGGTGTCCGCCGCGGCCGCGGATGGTGGTGGTGAAGGGAGGGGAGCGTCAACCCGGTGGACGCCCGAAGAGCACTCGACCCCGCAGTCACGATGAGTGACAGGCGCGCGGTGAGGTCATGGGGCGAGGCAACATCCCGGATTGGCAACCAGTGCTGGTGAGGAGGGGGATCGAGAGGAAATCAGTAGGCGCGACTGGGCTTGAACCAGCGACCCTCACCGTGTCAAGGTGATGCTCTACCACTGAGCTACGCGCCTGAGTGAGCCGCGGTAACTACCCCCAAGGCCCGGGCGGTGTCAACAACCCTGCTCAACGAACCTGCACCACCCCGGTCATTCCCCCGGCCGCGTGGGCTTCGCAGATGTAGGGGAAGGTCCCGGCGGCGGGGAAGGTGACCGTGAGGTCGCGGGTGTTGCCGTCGGTGGTGCGGGGGATGGGGTTGTTGGCGGTGCCGGCGCGCGGGCTGTCGAGCACGCCGGGCGAGAGCGGGTGCACGCCGAAGCTGCTGCTGGCGCCGCCGGTGAAGGTGACGGTCTGGCCCGCGGCGATGGTGATGCACCGGGGCGAGTAGTCGAAGAGGGTGCTGCCGGCGGCGCCGCCGTAGCCGATGGTGCGCGAGGCGCCCGCGGCCGTGCGGTCGACGAACTGCGCTGCCGTACAGGCGTTGAAGGTCCCGGGCTCGGTGTCATCCCCGCAGCTTGACGTCGCGGCCGCGAGCACCACCACGGTGGCCAGTGTCGAATGGATGTCCATGAACCGAACGCGCATGACGTGCCTCCTACGGGAAGGTTGCTCCCTCTCTCCCGCTTGGGGCATCCTCTCCGCGCCCGGCCCATGGGGGCAATGGGTTTGTTCAACCGCCTGGAGGATTCACGCATGTCTGATGAACACGTCTCTCGCCGCAGGGCCCTGACCGGAGGCGCCGCGGCCATCGCCGGCGTCACCGCGGCGCTCGCGGTCTCGTCCGTCGCCCGCCCGGCGCTGGCCGACAACGCGTCCGACGCCGTCGCGCTCAACGCGGTGCTCACCAAGGCGTACGAGATCATCGCCGTCTACGACGGGGCCATCGGCTTCCTCTCCGACCCGATGATGCCCGACGGGGCCACCGGGGCTGCGCTGCTCACCCACTTCCGCCAGCAGCACCGCGACGAGGCCGCCCGGCTCGCCACGCAGATCATGGCCCTCGGCGGCACGCCCGTGACCTCCGGCTCGGTGAACCCCCCCGCCAACCCGGCGGGCTTCATGCGCACCATCCCCAACTACCTGAAGTACGCCGCCAACCTCGAGCGCGCGGCCGCCGTCGCCAACGTCGCGCGGCTCAACGCCATCGGCAGCAAGGACGCCGCCGAGCTCGTGGCCGCCATCGTCGGCACGCTCACCCAGCACTGGACCGTGCTGTACCTCCTCGCCCGCGGCATCGCCGGCCCCGGCCCCATGGCCGCGGGGATGATCAACGAGATCGTCCCGCGCGCCTTCGTGTCCATCGAGGCCGCCCCCGCGGCGAGCCTCACCTCCGTGGCCGACCTTACCTTCACCTGATCCGAGGACGACGAACATGACCACCAACAAGTCCCTCTCCCGGCGCGCGCTGCTCGGCGGCGTCGCGGTCACCGGTTCGGCCCTCGCCCTCGAGGCCTGCGGCGACGACGCCCCCCCGGTGACGGCCAACCCCGACATCGGGCCGCTCAACAACCTCCTCGCGGCCGAGTACGGCGCCATCGTCGCCTACAACGCCGGCATCCCCATCCTCGAGATGCCCCCCGTCGGCGACCCCCTCGCCGCCAACGGCCCGGCGC
Organism: Myxococcales bacterium; assembly: GCA_030652255.1. GTDB lineage: Bacteria > Myxococcota_A > Polyangia > Polyangiales > SCUS01. Next base: position 109,127 of record JAUSAZ010000077.1, read on the forward strand.
TCAGCGTCATCGCCACCGCCTGGCGCGCGCAGCACCGCGAGCACGCGGCGCAGCTCGTCACGGCCATCACCGCCATCGGCGGCACGCCCGTGGCCGAGAGCACGATCACCTTCACCGCGCCGATGGGCTTCACCCCCAGCGTGCGCAACGTGATGGTGCTCGCCTGCAACGCCGAGAAGGCCGCGGCCATCGCCTACAACCAGTCGGTGAAGACCATGAACTCGGCGAGCTCGCGCTACATCGCGGGCAACATCGAGGGCGCCGAGACGCAGCACTTCGTGATCCTCTACACCCTGCTCAAGCAGGTGGTCGCGCCCAACCCGACCATGCTCATCACGATGATCAACGAGGTCGCCCCGAAGTCCTTCGTCGCCAGCGTCGGCGGCATGACCAACGGGCTCTCGTCCATCGCCGACTTCACCTACGCCTGATCGCCCTCGGGGCGACGGCGCCCGCGCACCTCCCTCCATCCCGCCCTCCACTTCGCTCGCCGGATTGTCACGCGCCCCCCAGCGGGCGGCTGACGGAATGTCCTCACGGCGCCCGACGCCCGCATGCATCGCCCGGGAATCACCCTCGGCACGACGACTGCTGTCTCCTCGTCGCATGAGCCCCATTCCCTCCGATGCGGCGTCGTCGTGCGGCCCCTACCGCGTGGCGCTGCCCCTGCCGGTTCCGCCGCCGGTGTCGCGCGCGCACCTCGTCGCCAGCTACGTGCTGTCGGCCTGCGCGCTGCTCGCGACGCTGAGCTCCCTGCACGTCGCCTCGACGCTGTCGCGCGTCGTCTCGATGAGCGCGTGTCCACACCGCCCCGCGCCCGCGCCCGCGCCCGCGCCGCCCGCCCCGCCCGTCGCGGGCCCGATGCGGGTGATGGATGCGATCGGCCCTATGTCGGTGCACGAGTTCGAGCCCGAGCGGCCCGCGGCGCTCCAGGGGCTCCGCGCGCTCGGGCGGGGGGTGTACGTCGTCCCGAGGCGCTCGCTCGACGACGCGCTCACCGCCCGGCGGCCCCTCGCGCGACGCACGGTGATCCTCCCGGAGGCCCGCGACGGCCGCGTGGTGGGCGTGCGGGTGTACGGCATCCGGCGGGGCGACACGCTGGCCGCGCTGGGCTTCGCCGACGGCGACGTGATCCTCCGGGTGAACGGCGTCGAGATCGCGTCGCCCGAGCGCTGCCTCGAGGCCTGGGCCCGCCTGCGGAGCGCCGATCGGGTCACGGTGGCCTTCGAGCGCCGGGGGCGCACCCGCTCGCACGTCTACGCCATCGTCGAGGGCGCGTAGCGGCCCTAACGCTCATCCCTTTCTACGGTGCCGCCGAGCCCGTCGCCGCGTGTTGAAACACGCGGTGACGGGCCCATCGACACCTTGAGAGGGATGGATCCTAACGCTCCTCGTCGCGGGCGCCGGTGAAGAGCCCGATGACCCAGGAGAGCACGCTCACGACGAGGGCGCCGAGCATCGCGGCGCCGAGGCCCTGGACGGTGAAGCCGGGGACGAGCCACGCCGCGAGCCCGAAGGAGAGCCCGTTCACGACCAGGTAGAAGAGCCCCAGCGTGAGCAGGGTGATCGGCAGCGTGAGGAACACCAGCAGCGGCCGGACGCAGGCGTTGATGAGCCCGAGCACCAGCGCGGCGATGGCGAGGACGACGAAGGAGCGGACCCGGATGCCGGGGACGAGCTCGGTGGCGACCCAGAGGCTCGCGGCGACGGTGGCCCAGTGGATGAGGAAGCGGGGCATGACGGTGACCTCCAGCGAGCGGTGCACGCGCGGCGACGCGCCGCGGGGGAAGCATGGCGCGAAACGCGAGGGACGGACAGCGGGGGGACGAGAGACGGAGAGGCCCTACGGGGGATCGATGTCGCCGACGTCGAAGGCGGCCTCGCAGAAGCCGAGGCTCTCGTCGCCGCTGCGAAACTGCGAGTTGCCCTCGTGGTGCCAGTACCAGCGGCCGCGCTGCGGCGACGCCGTGAACGAGCACATGTCACTCAGGTTGGCGAAGGTCGCGACGGTGGTGGTCACCCCGTCGGGCACCCGCGTGCGGACGACGGTGCGCACGTCGCGGACGTAGGTGAGGTAGAGCGATCCGCCGAAGAACTCCACCACGCCCCAGTACGCCCAGCTCTCGCAGGACTGCGTGCGAAAGGGCAGCGCCACGGGGCCGAGGTCGGTGACCAGCCCCGAGGCGAGCTCGACGTCGTACGCGCGCTGTCCGTCGTGGAAGGCGACGCGGCCGAAGCCGGCGAAGATGCCGACGTCGCCCATCAGTGGGATGGGCCGCGAGAACACGATGGAGCGCCCGGTGGGGGCGCCGGTGGTGCCGTCGAGGAGCGCGAGCTCCGTCACCGTATGGCCCACGCCGTTCATGACCACCGGGCGCCCGGAGGCGCGCAGGGAGTAGAGCTGCCCCGTGGCGAGGTCGGACACGAGGCCGTCGTCGATGCGCCCGATGGCTTCGCCGTTGAGCGAGTCGAGGTCGAAGCGCCCGGTGGACAGGTCGCCCGAGTAGAAGACCCGCGTCGAGGACACCGCGATGCCGCCGCGGTCGTCGCCCGTCACGCGGTTGTGCTCGAGCGCGCGGCAGGTGCCGCCCAGCGAACGGATGCGAAAGACCCGCCCCTCCAGCGGCCGCGGGGGCGCGCACCGGGCGTCGGCGCAGGTGAGGCCCGGCGGGCAGGCGCGGCCGCAGGCGCCGCAGTGCCGCGCGTCGGAGCGGACGTCGACGCAGGCCCCGCCGCAGAGGGTGAGCCCGGGCCCGTCGCAGGGCACCATGCAGCGCCCGCCCAGGCAGGCCATGTCCGGCGCGCAGGTGACGCCGCAGCCGCCGCAGTTGGAGGGGTCGTTGACGACGTCGACGCAGGTGCGCCCGCAGAGCACGCGGCCGGGGCCGCCGCAGTCGCCGAAGCACGAGCCCATCTGGCAGCGCAGCCCCGCCGGGCACACGTTGCCGCAGGCGCCGCAGTTGGAGGGGTCGGAGAGGGGGTCGACGCAGCGCACGCCGCAGAGGAGCTGGAAGTCGGCGCAGCCGGCCATGCGGCAGTCGCCGTTGACGCACCGGCTGTCGCCGCACGCGCGCCCGCAGGCGCCGCAGTTGAGGTCGTCGCTCCGGGTGTCGGTGCAGCGACCGGCGCAGAGCGTCTGGAAGTCGGCGCAGGACGGCAGGACGTCGGGGATGACCGGGCGGTCGGGGATGACCGGCACGTCAGGGCCGACCGGCACGTCGGGGCTCACCGGCGCGTCGAGCGTTGCGGGCGCGTCGGCCGCGGGCTCACCGCCATCCGCGGGCTCGCGGAGCACGGTGCGCGCGCCGCACCCGGCGAAGAGAACCGCGGCGACCATCGATCGAAGCAGTCGGGTGGAGGGCGTCATGACGGCCGCAGTCCTATCACGGCCCCCCGGCGCCGCGCTCAGCCCCCCATCCACACGCTCGCGGTGCCCAGCCACGCGCCGCCGTCGGCCACCACGGTCTCGCCGCTGATGTAGCTCGCCCCCTCGCTCACCAGGAACACCGCCAGCGTCCCCATCTCGTCGATGCGCCCGAAGCGCCGCAGCGGGATCGCCCCGAGCACCCGCTCCTTCGCGTCGCCCGGCGCGAGCCGGCTCATCCCCTCGGTGCCGTCGATGGGACCCGGCGCGATGCCCACCACCCGCACGCCGAGCGGCCCCCACTCCACCGCGAGCGTGCGGGTGATGGCGTCCACCGCCGCCTTGGCCGCCGACGCGTGCACCTGCAGCGGCGTCGCGGCGTAGTGCAGCGTCGCCGACACGTTGAGCACCACGCCCCCGCGGTCGCGCAGCGAGCGGTCGAAGGCCGCGCGGCACACGTTGAAGGTGCCGTTGGCGTCGATGTCCATCACCGTGCGGAAGCCGTTGGGCGAGAGCGCCGCGGCCGGCGCCAGGAAGTTGCCCGCCGCGCTGTTGACCACGACGTCGATCGGCCCGAGCGCCGCCGTCACGGCGTCGAGCGCGGCCTCCACGGCCTTCGGGTCGCGCACGTCGGCCGGGGCCGGCACGCAGCGCTCGCCCATCTCCGCCGCCGCGGCGTTCAGCCGCTCGACGTTGCGCCCCACGATGCCGACGCTCGCCCCGTGCGCGAGGAAGGCCTCCGCGATGCCGCGCCCGATGCCCGATCCGCCGCCGGTGACCAGCGCAACGCGCCCGGCCAGCAGGTCGCTCCGAAAGATGCTCTTCATGGTCTCTCTCCTCGCCTACGCGTCGTCGAAGGTCGCCGCGCGCTTCTGCATCACGGCCATCACGGCCTCCATCTGCTCCGGGGTCGCCAGCAGGGTGGTCTGCAGGTCGGACTCGAGCCGCAGCGCCGCGGCCGTGTCGAGCCCGCGCGACCCGTCGAGCAGGCGCTTGGCCGCCCGGATCGCCTTCGGGGACTGCGCCGCGATGGTGCGCGCGGTCTCCAGCGCGGCGTCGAGGGGGTCGTCGCAGGCGCGGGTCACCAGGCCCAGCGCGACGGCCTCGGCGCCGGACACCCTGCGCCCGGTGAAGACCAGCTCGCGCGCGACGTCGTTGCGCACCAGGCCCGGCAGCAGGGTGCTCAGGCCCATGTCGGGGATGAGCCCGTAGCGGATCTCCATCACCGAGAGCTGCGTGTCGGGGCGGGCGTAGCGGAGGTCGGCGCCGAGGGCGATCTGGAGCCCGCCGCCGAAGGCCACGCCGTGGAGGGCGGCGATGACGGGCACGGGCAGGTCGGCCCAGGTGCGCGACACCCGCTGGGCGAGGTTGTCGGGGCGCCCGTCGGAGCGGTCGAGGAGCTTCACCGAGGCCTCCGCGCCGAGCTCCAGGAAGGCCGCCCAGTCGAGGCCCGCGCAGAACACGGCGCCGTTGCCCGAGAGCACCACGGCGCGCACCCCGGGCTCCCGGGCGAGGCGGTCGCCCGCGGCGGCGAGGGCCTCGAACATCGCGAGGTCGAGGCCGTTGCGCTTCTCCGGGCGGTTGAGGCGCACGTGGGCGACGTGGTGGTCGACGGACACCTGGACGCGGTCGCTGTTCATGGCGGGGGAGGGTAGCCGCCCGCGCTCCCAGGCGGTCAACGGACATTTCGACATGCGCGCAGGGAAAGACGACCTACAGTCCGGCCTCGCGGGCACCAGACAAGCACTGGAGACGGTCGTCTCCGGCGGCGTCCGCAGGAGGCAATGGCGTCGATGCAGACCGATCCCAACGACCACGTCGCGACCCTGAAGTACACCTTCCAGCGCTTCTCCCAGACCGAGAACCTGCTGCCCCTGCTGGTCGACGCGCTCATCGTCACCACCCTCGGGGCGTGCACCTTCGGGGTGATGCTGCCGCCGTTGATGCTCGGGTACACCGCCATGTGCCTGCGCATCATGCGGGGCGAGCAGGTGAGCATCGGGGATTCGTTCCGGGGCATGGAGCGCTTCGGGGCGTCGCTGATGCTGGGCCTGCTGCTGCTGGCCGCCGCGCTGGTGGGTGGGCTCGCCGCCTTCGTGGGCGCCTTCGTGGCGTGGTTCTTCCTCTCCTACGTGTTCTGCGTGCAGAGCGACCGGCCCGACCTCGGCCCCGTCGACATTGCCAGGGCGAGCTTCGCCCTCGTGCGCGACCACCTCATGGAGACCGCCGTGCTCTGGGCCGTCGGCCTGGGCCTCGGCACGCTGCTCGGCGCCACGGTCGTCGGCGGCGTCGCGGTCTTCGCCTTCTCCTCCCTGCTCACCGCCGTGCTCTACACCCGCTTCGTCGGGCGCTGACCCACCACCCTCCACGCCGACGGCGTCGGCGGGCGCATCGGCATCGATCACTGTCGACTTGACAGTGATGGTGTCTGGATGCACCGTGGGCCTCGCGATGGACGAACGGCGGCCCCAACGGTTGAAGCTCGACGAGCTCGCGGAGCGGGCGGGGGTCTCTCCCCGCACGGTGCGTTACTACGTGCAGCGGGGCTTGCTCCCGGCGCCGGAGTTTCGCGGTCCCGACACGGCGTACGGTGAGGAGCACCTGCATCGGCTGAAGGCGATCAGGGTGTTGCAGGAGCGGCACATGCCGCTCGACGCCATCGAGGCGACGCTGGCGTCGCGCTCGCCGGAGGAGATCGCGCGCATCGCGAAGGGCAAGGTGCCCGACGCGGTGGAGTTGCCACCGTTGGTGTCACGTTCGCCCGCGCTCCCCGCCGCGCCCTCGTCCGAGCGGGTCACCCGTCACACGCTCGCGCCGGGGCTCGAGCTGCACCTCTCCGATCAGGCGTCGCCCGAGGTGCGGGCGCTCGCCGAAGCACTCCTGCGCGAAGCCGCGCGCCCGAAGGGAACACGATGAACCACACAGGCCTGTATTCGAAGAACGGCGTCGCCATTCCCCTGAAGGGCGTCGAGGTCGAGGGCGAGGTGCTCGGGGCGCACGCGCGGGTGCGGGTGCGCCAGCGCTACTGCAACGAGGCGAAGACGGCGGTGGAGGCGGTGTACACCTTCCCCCTGCCGGCCGACGCGACGCTCACGGCCTTCGCGATGACCTGCGCGGGCCGTCGTCTGGAGGGCGCGGTGAAGGAGCGCGAGGCGGCGTTCCGGCAGTACGACGACGCGGTGGTCGCGGGCCATGGCGCGGCGCTGCTGGAGCAGGAGCGGCCGGACGTGTTCACGGCCACGGTGGGCAACCTGCTGCCGGGCGAGGAGACCCTCGTCGAGGTGGAGTACGTGCAGCGGGTGTCGGCCGACGAGGGATCGCTCCGCTGGATGATCCCCACGCTGGTGGCCCCGCGGTACATCCCGGGCTCGCCCGGGGGCGACCGCACGGCGCACGGCGAGAGCGCGCCCACCGACCGGGTGCCCGACGCCGACCGCATCACGCCGCCGCGCGCGGCCGACGTCCCGTACGGGCTGCGGCTCGACCTGGTGTTCGACCTCGGGCGCGCGGTGACGGTGGCCTCGCCCTCGCACGCGATCACCACGGTGGCCGAGGGCTCGCGGGTGCGGGTGCGCTTCGCGCAAGCCGAGGTGGCGCTCGACCGCGACGTGGTGCTCACGGCGCACGGCGCGGGCGCGGCGGCGACGCAGGCGGCGGGCATCGTCGCGCACCGGGCGATCGGCGGCGACGGGTACCTCGCGCTCTCGGTGGTGCCCGACCTCGCGGGCTACGGCGGCGCGGCGGCGGCGGGCGTGACGGTGGTCTTCCTGGTGGACGTCTCGGGCTCCATGGCGGGCGCGTCCATCATCGAGGCGCGGGCGGCGCTGCGGCTGTGCCTGCGTCACCTCCGGGCGGGCGACCGCTTCAACGTGATCGCGTTCTCGACGCAGCACGCGAGCTTCGAGCGCGAGGCGGTGCCCTTCACGCAGGCCTCGATGGCGAGCGCCGACCGGTGGATCGACGCGCTGTCGGCCAACGGCGGCACGGAGATGCTCGAGCCCCTGGTGCTGGCCACGGCGATGGCGGGTGAGGGCGGCGTGGTGATGATGCTCACCGACGGGGAGGTGGGCAACGGCGACGAGATCGTGCAGGCGGTGCTGAAGCGCCGCGGGGAGTCGAGGGCGCGGGTGTACTCCTTCGGCATCGGCACCAACGTGAGCGACGCGCTGCTGCGCGACCTCGCGCGGGAGACGGGCGCGGCGGTGGAGTTCATCCACCCCGGCGAGCGCATCGACGAGAAGGTGGTGGCGCAGTTCTCTCGGGCGGTGGCGCCGCGGGTGACGGACGTGGCGGTGCGCTTCGTGGGCGTCGACGTGGGCGAGGTGGCGCCGGGGCGCACGCCCGACCTGGTGGACGGCGAGCCCTGGGTCCTGCTGGCGCGCTACACCCGCGGCGGCGGCGGGACGGCGGAGATCACCGGGCGGTGGCGGGGGTCGGACTTCGCGCTGAGGGTCCCGGTCGACCTGCCCGAGGAGGTGTCGCGGCCGGTGGTGGCGAAGCTCTGGGCGGCGGAGCGCATCCGCGACCTGGAGGACGCGCGGGTGGAGGGCCGGCGCGCGGAGTCGATGAAGGCGCGCATCACGGCGCTGGCGGTGGAGCACCAGATCGCGTCGCGGTACACGTCCTTCGTGGTGGTGGAGCAGCGCACGGGCGACCGTCGGGTGAGCGGGATGCCCGACACCGTGGTGGTCCCGGTGGGGCTGCCCGCGGGGTGGGCGATGTTCGAGAGCGCGCGGGGCGAAGGCTCTGGCGGCATGAACGTCAACAAGACGAGCCGGTCGCGCGTGGGCGCGGCGATGAAGCGGAGCGCGCCGCCGATGGCCGCGGTGCAGCCGGGGCCGATGGCTCTGGTGCCGAGGGCCTTCGACGCGCTGATGAGCCCCGCGCCCGCGGCGATGGCGCGGCCCGCGATGAAGGCGGCGCCTGCCCCCGCGCCGATGGCGCCGCTGCCGCCGAAGGGCGCCGCGCCGCAGGGCGAGGCGGCGAAGAAGCGGAAGATGGTGGCGCGCGAGGAGTCCGACGACGCGTACTCCGCGCTGAGCGACTCCGAAGACCTCGCGATGTTCGAGGCCGGGGAGGTGGCGGCGCCCGCCGAAGCGGCACCGGTCGACGACCTCGGCGCGGTGTTCGGCCGGCAGCTGGCGTCGGGCCTGTGGGACGACGCGGCGCTGGGCGCGGACAACGACCTGCGGCGGCTGCGGGCGACCGCGCGGGTGCTGCGGACCCTGGTCGAGCGCGGGGTGGACACGACGCACGCGCTCTACGGGGTGCCGCTGCGCAAGGCGCTGGAGGCGGTGGTCGTGGCGGCGGCGTCGCTCGCGGCGCAGGACGCGGCGACGTGCGAGCGGGCGCTGGGCGCGGCGTGGCTGCTGGCGATGGGCCCGCGCACGAGGGCGGCGGTGGAGGCGGCCATCGGGCACGGCGGGTACGCGACGCTGGGCCCGATGGCGGGCGACGCGGCGCGGGTGCGGGCGTGGGTGCTGGGTCCGACGGGGTAGACGGCCTCGGGCGGTCGCTACGGCGCCGCGGGCTCGCGCCCGAAGGGCCCGCGCAGGTGGGCACCCAAGCCGTTGCGCACGACCCTGAGCGGCTGCACCCACGCGCGGTGGCCCGCGCCGTCGTCGACGGTGGCCCGCACCCACCTGACGCCCGGCGGAATGGCCGCGATCGGGAGCGACGCCGTCGCGCCGGTGACCGTACGAAGCGTGCGCCCCGGCTCGACGATGAAGGCGGTGACGGACCGCGCCGCGGCGGGTCCGCCGACGGTGACGGTGAGCGCGTCGCGGGCGGCGTCGACGGCATCGAGCCGCACGCCCGTGCTCGCGTAGAACTCCCCGCGCAGCAGCGCCCCGCGGATGCCCTCCCGCGACGGCGCCGCGCGCACCATCACCCAGCCCACGTCGCCCACGTCGGCGGTCCCGCCGCGGGCGCGCACGGCCGCCGCGTCGGCGTAGTGGTGGGCGTCGTCGGAGGCGACGTTCCAGACGTCGACGCCGAGGCACAGCACCTGGTTCCAGAGGGCCTCGGTGTCGGGGTGGGTGGCGTCGCCCTCGTTCTGGCAGCCGCTGCTCATGTTGGCGAACTCCACCAGGCGCAGGCCGCGGCGCGCGAGGCGGGCGATGAGCGCCGCGTTGGCGCCGTAGCGGAAGTTGGGGTGGTTGAGCTGCGCGATGCCGCCGTCGGCCAGGGCCATGGCGACCTCGGCTTCGTAGATGGACTCGCGCGCCATGGGGTCGCGCGGGGCGATGGACACGGCGCGGTCGCGGGCGGGCTCGCGCACGAGGAGCGCGTTGACGTGCAGGTTGCACGGGGCGTCGGGCGGGCCGCAGGCGGGGGCGTTCCAGGTGAGCTCGACGCCCGGGAACACCAGCATGTCGGGCCGCGGGGACGGCCGCGGCCGGGTCACCACGTTGTGGTCGGTGAACACGATGAAATCGAAGCCGTGCGCGGCGTACCAGCGCACCACGTCGGCGGGGTCGGTGCGGCTGTCGCCCGAGTTGCCGCTGTGGACGTGGGTCTGTCCCTTGAGCCACCGCGGCGCCGCGGCGGGCGCGCGGGCGGGCGTCGGGTGGGCGGACGCCTCCGTGCAGGCGCCGACGAGCAGGGCGCCGAGGAGGAGGAGCCTCACGCCGCCCGCTGCCACATGGCGCGGAGCGCGTCGGGCAGCGAGTGCAGGTCGGGCGCGGTGGCCATCGCGCCGGCCGCGGTGAGCACCTCGCCGGGCTCGCCGGTGGTGACGCCGCACGCGATCATGCCCGCGGCGACGGCGGCCGTGACGCCGAGGTGGGCGTCTTCGAAGACGAGCACCGCGCCAGGGTCGACGCCCAGTCGCGAGGCGCCCAGGAGGAAGAGGTCGGGGGCGGGCTTGCCGCGGGACACCTCCTCGGCGCCGACGACGACCCGGAAGCGATCGCGCAGGCCGAGGCGGTCGAGCACGAAGTCGCGGTTGGGCTTCGGCGCGGCGCTCGCGATGCCGCAGAGGACACCGTGCGCGGCGAGCTCGTCGAGGAGGGCGACGGCGCCGCGGACGGGCGCGACGTGCGGGGCGAAGAGCTCGCGGTAGCGGGCCTCCTTGGCGTCGGCGAGGGCGGCGAGCTCGGCCGGGTCCAGCGGGCGGCCGAGGAGCGCGGGGAGGATCTCTTCATTGCGACGGCCGGCGAAGTCGCGCATCACGGTGGCGGCGGTGATCTCGCGGCCGAGGGAGCGGGCGGTCTCGATCCACGCGTCGATGTGGAAGGGCATGTTGTCGACGAGGGTGCCGTCGAGGTCGAAGAGCACGGCGCGGATGGGAGGGTGGGTCACGGGGCGGAGACCATACACACGGACCCTTCGAGGAGTGGTGCCCGAAAGGGCGCCGGGCCAGCGCGGGCGCGGCGTGCTGCGTGCGGGCGCTTCAGAGCGGGTCGCGCACGCAGCGGATCCCCTCGGTGGCCGCGTAGGACGTCACGATCTCGCGGTTGCGGGCGGCGGCGTGCACATGCCGAGGCGTGCTGGAGAGCATCGAGCCGCCGCGGATGACCCCGATGCCTCCCTGCTCGCTCACCCGCAGCTCGGAGTACGGCGTCGTGCTGCCGTCGTAGCGCTCGGCGACCCACTCCCCGACGTTGCCCGTGAGGTTGAGGATCCCTTCGGGGGACGCCCCCGCGGGGTGGGCGTCGACCGGCGACGTCCGCGGCGAGCGGTCGGTCCACCCGTTGAGCGCGGTAATCGCCGGGAAGTCCACCGTGTGGAGGTACTCGGCGCACTCGGCGCCGCAGAGGTTGGCGCGGTCGTCGCCGGCGAGCTCGTTGCCCCACGCGTAGGTACGGGCCGCGGTGCCCCGGGCGGCGAACTCCCACTCCACCTCGGTGGGCAGTCGCCGCGCCCCGCCGTCATGGCCGGACCACGCGCAGTACGCCTGGGCCTTCGCCCAGGTGACGCAGTTGGCCGGGTGACGGTCGGCTCCGGGGCGGTTCCAGTTGCAGAGGAAGTCGCCGTTGCCGTGGCTGTCGTGGAAGGGCACGGGCTCGGCGCAGGCGCCCGCGGCGGTGCATCGACGGTACGCCTCCACGGACACCTCCGTGCGGTCCATGCAGTACGCGCTCGCGACGACCTGCGGGCGCGCCGGCATCCCATCGAAGCCCGTGCGCGGATCGGCGGTGCCGATGATGAACTGCCCCGCCGGCACCAGCACCATGTCCCCCGGACAGCGCGCCGTCGTCGCCGTCGTGGCGCCGCCCGAGGTCGCCTCGCCGGCAGGGCGCGCGCCGGGGGCCGGCGCCGGGCCGTGACACCCGGCCAGCACGAGCAGGCCCAGCACCCCTCGCGAGAGGCCGGGCGCGAGGTGAGGTCGGAGGGGGCGGTCGTGGGCTGGGGCGGTCGGGTGATTCATCAGGGGTCTTCCTCGCTAGCAGGGCACGAAGAAGGCGAGACGTATCACGGGCGCCGAAGGTCTGTGCCGCGCCCGGGAGAGCCCCCCCCTATCCGGGCGCTCCCCACGGCGCACCCTCGGCGGTGAGCAACGTCAGCGGGTGCACCGCCCCGCCCGCGAGCACGTACCGGAACACCGCCTCCACCTCGTCGCCCCGCATCGGCAGCGCGGCGAGCTCCTCCACGGTCACCCAGCGCGCCTCCAGGGAGTGCTCGTCCGCCACGCTCTTCGGCGGAGTGTCGTCCGCCGGGCGCGCCACGAAGAACACCCGCATCCGCGTGCCGTCATGCGCGGGCGAGTGCTCCACCCGCAGCACGCCCTCCAGGGTCACGGGCACGCCGGCCTCCTCCAGGGTCTCGCGCACGGCGGCGTCGGCGAAGCGCTCGCCCCGCTCGACGCGCCCCGCGGGCAGGTACCAGAGCTGCCCGTGCTTGCGCTCGCGCACCACCAGGAAGCGCCGGCCCAGCCGCGCCACCACCATCGCGAAGCTCCACGTGGCGATCGCCTCCCTGCTCATCGTGTGCGGCCCTCCTCGCGGGCCATTGTCCCACAACCATTTCCCGCGGTGGCGGCTGACTCCGCGCTGCGGTAGGAGACTCCTACGCCCGCGCCGCGCGGCGCTGGAAGCACCGAAGACCCGACGTGAGCGACGGCCGAGGGAGATGGTTCGCGTTCGAACGTAACACCGTCGTGCGCGCGGGCGCGGGCACCGGCAAGACCGAGGCGCTCGCCACCGTGTACCTGCACCTCGTCGGCGGCCTCGCCTCGGCCGACGTCTGGGGCAAGGGCGGCGTCTCCCCCGAGCGCATCGTCGCCCTCACCTTCACCGAGAAGGCCGCGCGCGAGATGCGCGAGCGCATCACCGAGGCTGTCACCCTGCTGGCCACCGAGCGCCTCCCCGGGGCGCTGGAGTCCCTCGACGCGGCCGAGCGCCGCGCCGCCGCCGAGCGCTGGGGGCGCCTGCGAGGGGCCTCCTCCGCGGTGGTCGCGCGGGTGCTCGCGCTGGCCGACGGCGCCGCCCGCAACGGCCGTCCGCTGCCGCCCCCGGAGACCTGGCAGCGCATCGCGTGGAGCCTCGGCGGCGCCCACATCGGGACCTTCCACGGCTTCGCGGCGGGCGTGCTGCTGCGGGCGGCGGCCGACCTCGGCCTCGACCCGGCCTTCGCCGTGCTGGAGCAGGAGGAGTCCGACCAGCTGCTGCGCTCGTCGGCGCTCCAGGCGCTGTCGACCTTCGCGCAGCGCGACGTGACCGCGGTGGTCGAGCTCATGGCCACCGCCGGGGGCCTCGGGGAGACCGCCGAGCGGGGCCTGGTGACCCTCATCGCGAGCCTCGCGCGGCGCTTCGACGAGGAGGGCGTGTCGCCCGCGCAGTCGGGCGTCACGAGCGCGGCGGAGCCCACCGAGGCGCGGCCGGCCATCGTGAGCGACGCGCTGCGGGACTTCGCCGAGGCCTGCGCGACGGTGCCCGCGCTACACGAGGACGGCAGCGATCAGCGGGTGTTCGCGCTGGCCGAGGCGGTGGCGGCGCTCGGCCCGATGAGCACCCCGAAGGCCGCGCTGGAGCGCATGCGGATGCTCCGGGGCCTCGGCGCGCTGCCGTCGCGGGCGCGCACCCGGCGCATCGAGGCGGCGGCCGAGCGGGCGCGCTCGCAGTGGGCGGCGCTGGCGCAGGACGCGACGGCGATGGTATCGCTGCACCTGGGCGAGGTGATGCGCGCGGTGGTGACGGCGGCGCACGCGGGCTACACGCGGGCCAAGGCGAAGCGCGCGGCGCTCGACTACGGCGACCTGATGCGGAGGCTGAGGGACGCCCTGCGCGACCAGACGGCGTTCCGGCGGGAGTGGAAGCAGCGCTACGACGCGGTGCTGGTGGACGAGTTTCAGGACACCAACCGGGTGCAGCGCGACCTGCTGTATCTCCTGAGGGAGCGCCGGGACGTCGAGCACCCGCTGGCCCCGGGGCAGTCGCTCACGGCGACGGAGCTGGAGCCCACCGGGCTGCTGGTGGTGGGCGACGCCAAGCAGTCCATCTACGCCTTCCGCGGGGCGGACGTGGCGGTGTTCCTGGAGACCGAGCGCGAGGTGCTGGCGGCGGGCGGCGAGCGCCTCGACCTCACCGAGAGCCACCGGGCGCTGGGCTCCATGCTCGACGCGATCAACCCGGTGACCGCCGCGCTATTGGGGGGCTCGGGCGGTCGGCTGGAGGGGCTCTACGACCCCGCCCGCGATGCACTGCGGGCGCGTCCCGAGCACGGCGTGAGCGAGGGAGAGAGCGGGCCGCGGGTCGAGCTCCTCCTCGTCGCCGACGGGCGCGCGGAGGACCAGCGACGCGCCGAGGCCGAGGCCATCGCCCGTCGCATCGCGGCCCTCTCGCGCACCGCCGACCACCCGCCCGGATGGCGGGCGCCGCGCATGGACGACGTGGCGATATTGGTGCCGACCTGGTCGCACCTGGAGCCCATCAAGCGGGCCCTCCAGGCGCGGGGCATCCCCTACGCGCTGCGCGGCGGCCCGGGCTTCTGGGATCGCCGCGAGGTCGACGACCTGCTCACCCTGCTGCGCTTCGTGGCCGACCCGAGCGACCGCCTCGCGCTGGCCTCGCTGCTGCGCGGCCCGCTGGTGGGGCTCTCCGACGCGGGCCTGGCCAACCTGTTCTCGAGGGCCTCCGGGCTGGAGGAGATCCTCGACCCGTCGCCCTCGCTGCGCGCGGCGCTGGCGCCCGAGGACCTCACCCGGCTCGACGAAGCGCGCACCTCGCTGCGGCGGATGGTGCGCTTCGGTCCGACGCTCGGTCCTGCGGGGCTGCTGCGGCAGGCGCTGGCCGAGCGGCACTTCGCGGCGGTGATGGCGCAGATGTCCTTCGGGGCGCAGCGGGTGGCCAACGTCGACAAGCTCCTCGGGCTGGCGGCGTCGGCGGAGCAGCGCGGGGGCGAGGGGTCCGACCTGCCGGGCTTCGTGCGCTGGGTCGACCGCATGCGCGCGGCGTCGCAGCGCGAGAGCGAGGCCGACGTCGAGGAGGTGTCCGGGTCGGTGCAGGTGCTGTCCATCCACGCCGCGAAGGGGCTGGAGTGGCCGGTGGTCTTCGTGGCGCAGACGGCGCGCCGACCGCCCGCGCGCACCGAGCGGGTGCTGCTCGACGCCGAGCGGCGCTTCGTGGTGATGCCCGGCGGCGAGGAGTCGTCGGAGCGCTTCAAGGCGCTGCGAAAGGAGGCCCACGCGACCGAGGAGGACGACGCCCGGCGCATGCTCTACGTGGCGCTGACGAGGGCGCGCGACCTGCTGGTGGTGAGCGGCCCGCTGGAGGGCGGAGAGGGCGACTGGGGGCGGCTGCGCGAGGCGCTGAAGGGCGAGGCGCCGTTCCGGGTGAGGGTGTGGGCCCCCGGGGAGGACGGCGACGCGGTGGCGGTGCGCGCGCGCAAGGAGCCCGAGGACGACGACGCACGCGGCGGGGCGGCGGAGCCATCGGCCCCGAGGAGCGAGCGCCGTCGGCTGGCCCTGGTGGGCGGCGCGATGCAGGACCTCGCGTGGTGCGCGCGGCGCTTCCACGCGCGGCACGAGCTGGGGCTGCGCGAGCACGGCGCGGCGCACGGGGTGTCCGAGGAGGCGGGCGCACTGGCGAAGCGGGTGCTGCTGACGCTGCCGTGGGCGCGGGTGCTGCGCGACCCGGAGGCGGCGCTGCGGCGGGTGTGCGCGGCGGCGGGGCTGCACGCGTCGGGCGTCGGGGCCGCCGGGGCGCTGACGATGCTGAAGAGGTTTGCGAAGACGGCGCTGGCGCGCGCCGTGGCTGCGGACGAGGCGCTGGTGGTGGGGAAGATGGTCCCGTGGGGCTTACGGGTGATGGACGGGGAGACGGAGCTCAGCGTGACGGGCGAGCTCGACCTGGTGCTGCGCGGCGAGGCCATGGGGCGCCCGGAGGTGCTGGTGGCGCGGGTCGCGACGGGGGTGGACCTCGACGAGGGCGACCTGCCGGGGGGCGTAGGTCCGCTGGACGCGGCGCTGGAGCTGGCGCTGGGCGGGAGGGCGCTGGGGCAGCGGATGCGCGAGGGGGCCGGGGCGGGCGCGGAGACGGGCGCGGTGCGGGGCGCGGTGGTGGTGCTGAGCGAGGAGGGCGACGGGGGCTCGGTGCTGCTGCCGCGATGGGACGATGACGTGATCGAGGCGCGCGCATTGGAGCTGGCACGAGGGCTGGTGGTGTCGCGCGCGAGCGGGCGCTGGGAGGGCAGGGCGCGGCACGTGTGCGAGGGGCTGCGCTGCGGGTTCATCGGGCGCTGCCATGGGTGAGGCCCACCCCCGTCACTCCTCTATTCGAACAACCACTGCCCTTCTCCCTCCAAACCCAGCTCACTCAGCCGTCGTGTCACCTCGTCGTCCCACCGCTGCGCACCCCCCGCGAGCAGCCGCCCGTAGCAGGCCCGCGAGGGCCACGGCCGGTCGTCGTGGGCCAGTCGGTAGAGCGCGTTGATCGACGCCGTCGGCACCGCGGGCACCCGTTCCATCATCCGCTCCGCCTCGGCCATCAGCGCGGCCTGCTTCTTCGGGTCGATGCCCATCGGCCAGAACTTCAGCGCCGTCACCAGCAGCCACGGCACCGGCACGCCCTCCGCCCGCGCCGCCGCGTAGCGGTCGTGCCCGTCCAGCAGCGCGAACATCGTCAGCGCGCTCACGTCGTAGACCAGCACCGGCGGCAGCGTCCCCTCGCGCGCTCGCTTGCGCCACATCTTCACCCGGCCGCTGTCGGGCGGCGACGCGCGGCGCAGCGGCAGCAGCACGTCCGCCCCGTTGAGCCTCGCGCTCTCGTCGAAGAGGTCCTCCGTCCACGGGTCACCCTCGGCCCGCGCGATCACCGCCCGCGCCGCCTCCCAGCGCGACGGGCCCGCGTCGCGCGCGCGCACCCCGTCGCTCACCGTCAGGCTCGCCACGTCCCGCGCGTGCGTCGGCGTCAGCCACCACAGCCCCGGCCGCAGCGGCGAGCGCCCCGAGGCCGCCATCGCCTCCACGAACCACCGCGACCAGCGCCGCCACCACGCCATCGTCCCGGGCGCCTCCGTCACCGCGCGCAGGTCGTCCGCCGTGATCGCGCGCACCACCGCGTCGTCGTGGGTCATCGGCTCGCCGCGCAGCATCCCGACGCCCTCCCAGCCCCGCCGCTGCCGGCCCCACCAGCGGGCGGTCGATCCCGCGGTGAGGCGCACCCGGCCGGGGCGCACCACGTCGACGTTCCACGCCGGTCGACGGCTCACGTCCTCCGCGCTGAGCGTCGCGGTGATGCCCTCCCAGGCGCCCTCGTCGATGTCCCGCCAGAACACCGCTAGAGCCCGCCGTCGGCGCCCGCGGCCTCGGCCTCGGCGTCGAGGGCCGCGCTCGCCGCGAAGAGGTCGCCCGTCTCGTAGAAGTCCACCGTGACGAAGTTGGGGATGCGCCCTCGCGACTCACGGCATCGCCGCGCACGATCGACCAGGAAGGGGTCGTGGTTGACCATCTCCGCCAGCCGGGGGAGGGCCGTCGGCGCCGTCAGGAAGTGGTTGAGGATGAAGAGCGAGTTGCCACTCCGACCGCGGTTGCTGCGGCAGTCGAGGTCCGCCGGGGTGGCCGCGCTGAAGGGCGTCTCCTGGGCGAAGTCCCACACCGGGTGGTCCCACGGGCGCGTGGCGTCGGCGTGGTCGTCGAGGATCACCACCCGCCGCCCCGCCGTCACCATCGCCCCGAGCGTCGGCCAGGCCATCCCCGCCTGCTGCGTGTGCAGGTCGTCGAGCATCCCCGCCTCGCGCAGCGCGCCCTCCAGCTCCGCCCCTTCGATGTAGCTCTCCAGGATCAGCACCACGACCTCCTCGGGGTGCTCGTCGAGGAAGGTCCCGATGTCGCAGAGTCCCTCCGCCAGCCGCCGGCTGCCGAGGGTGCACGCGCCGTGGCAGAGGTACGCGTCGCCCTCGTAGCGGTGCAGGTCGATCATCAGCCCCCGCACCCCGTCGGCGAGCTGCCGCGACATCGAGCGCTCCTGGTTGGGCAGGATGAAGCGCTCCGCCCGGGTGGACATCGCGTTGTGCGTGGTCGGAAACACCACCTGGTCGAGCCGACGGCCGCAGCGTGAGGCCGACCCGTTGCAGCGCGAGGGCGTCGCCACGGGCGCCGGTCGCCGCCGCTCGCAGCGCCACGGGGGCTTCACCGCGACGTCCACGCTCACCGCCACGTCGGCGACCACTGCGTCCACCACCGCGGCTTCGGAGCGGTCGTCGAGCGCCGCGTCGGGCGGGCCCGCGTCGACCGTCACGGCGGGCGACGACCCGCAGCCCACCAGCACCGCCATCACAGCCAATCCGACGAGCGCGCCACGCATCGGCCGTCATCGTGTCACAGCTGGAGTTCGGAGTACGACCGCGGCGCCGTCAGCGACCCATTCCCTGGTACGACCGCGGCGCCGTCAGCGACCCATTCCCCGGTACGACCGCGGCGCCGTCAGCGACCCATTCCCCGGTACGACCGCGGCGCCGTCAGCAACCCGAGCCAGACCCCGACCGTGAGAGGGCGTCGATTAATGGGGCTTGTGGGGATCGTGGGAGCGCCGCGAGCCTCCAGCGCTCGCTCCGAGCGCACGGCCGTCGATCGTCCCCCACGACGCCCCTTGGGGCTGGTGGCGCGAAAGGTCCGTCGGAGCGCGGACGAGCGCCACTGGCGCAGGCCCTTTCGAAGGTTGTACGCGGTGACATGCAGCGCGAACTCGGCGGCCACGCGACGACGTCCGCGCCGATGAAACCGGCGCAGTCCCTGTTGCTCCCGCAGCACCCCGAAGGGGGGCTCCACCATCGCCGCGCGACGCTTGTATTGCGCCTTCCCCTCGGGCGTCCGCAGCTTCGCCACGATCGCCTCCTTGAGCGCATCCCCCTCGTATCGCTTGACCATCCGCCCCGTCGCGCTCTCCGTGCAGCGGGCGCGCTCGGCGCAGCCCGCGCAACTCGTGCTGCGGTAGCGCGTGTAGCGGCGACCCGCCTGATCGGTCTGCGACGTGAACGGCAGCAGGGGTTGGCCCTGCGGGCACACGTATTGATCCGCGTCGGGCTGGAAGACGAAGAGGTGCTTGTCGAAGGTCTTGCGCGCCTCCAACGGCGTGGCGGCATTCTTCGCCGAGAGCGCGGGACAGAGCGCCTCGACGCCCCCCATCACCAACGGCTCGATCACGGACAAGCAGTGATACTTGGCATCCATCAGCGCGCAGGTCGGCGCCGCATCCAGGATGCGCCCGTGCTGACCGAGCAGCGGAAGGATCGCCGCGCTCTCGCTCGTCGCCTCCACATGCTGCCCCAGGATCAGCCCGCTCTCGTGCGCCAGGATCGACGGCACCCACGCGGGACGGAAGGCGCCGTCCTTGCGCGGTTGGAACACCGCCTCCAGGTCGCTCGGGGACACCGCCACGCTCGCGGTGGCGAGGTACTGGGCCTTGCGCGCTTCGATGCGCGCATCGATCGCCGCCTCGACCTCGCGCGCAGCGTCGGCCTTGCGCTGCCGCTCCGGGTCCTCGGGCGCCTCGGCGGCGTGAGTCTCGGCTGCGACGCGCCGCTGGTGGGCCGACTCCTTGCGCAGCCCACGCAGGGCGCTGGCGGCCGCTTCGGTGATGGTGCCGTCGATGGCCACGTCGCCGACCTTGAGGCGCAGGGCGTGGGCGAGCTTGCGCGTGACGCCCACGAAGAAGTCGTCCGAGAGCTGCTCGGCGTGCACGTCGACGAAGTTGCCGAGGGTGCTGTGGTCCGGCCGCAGCCCCGCGCAGAGGAACCAGGCGCCCAGGTCGCGCGCGGCGAGTCCCTCGAGCTGCCGGAGCGAGCACTGACCTCGCAGCATGCCGTAGAGCACGAGACCGACGAGGATGCGCGGGTGGTAGGGCGGTCGGCCGCGATCGGTCGGCGGGAGCAGTGTCACCCAGACGTCATCCATCGCGCGCAGGGCGACCTCCAGGTCGACGACCCAGCGCTCGCCAATCTCGATCAGGTAGTCGCGCAGCGGGCGGTCTCCCAAGCGGATCGCGAAGGGGTCGGCCTGCGTGCAGCGCGCCAGCCGTCCCGTCGAAGGCGTCCAGTTCGTCGAAGGGGCCGCCGCCGCGGCGGGCGGCAAGGGCGACGATTCAGGGACGCGGCGCATCGGACGGGGACGGTTGCTGCCTCGGCGCTTGCTCACGACGAGACCGATCAGAGCTCCCGGGCCACCGAAGGTCAACGCCCCCCTAATCGACACCCTCGTGAGGGAGGGGCAGCGACCGCCCACGTTGTCAGGCGTCGTCCGGAACGCTGCGTCGGGCTCCCCCGAAAGCGTCGCCGGAGTTCCTCGCTGACAGCGTGGGCGGTCGCTGCCCCTCCCTCACGGTCGGGGTCTGGCTCGGGTCGCTGACAGCGCCGCGGTCGTACCGGGGAAGCGCTCGCTGACGACGCCTCGCTTCGATGCGATGATCGCGCGCAGCCCACGATGAAGCCCACGGACCTGCATTTCGCCGCCGACACCTTCGAGGTCCCGACCGGGCGCGGGCCCATCACGGTCACCTGGCTCGGCACCGCGGGCTTCGCCATCGAGCACGAGGGCACCGTCGTCCTCATCGACCCGTACCTCACCCGCGCGTCGCTCCCGCGGCTCATCGCCGCGCCGCTCTCCAGCGACCGCGCGGCCGTCGCCCGCTACGCCCCGAAGGCCGACGCCGTCATCGCGGGGCACACCCACTTCGACCACGTGCTCGACGTCCCGAGCATCGCGCGCGCCACCGGGGCGAGGGTCTTCGGCTCGCGCTCCTGCGCCGCCCTCTGCCGCGCCGAGGGGGTGCCCGAGGCGAAGGTCGTCGACGTGGAGGCCGCCATGCGCGGAGAGCCCGTCCAGGCCGAGGTGGGGCCCTTCACGCTGCGCTTCATCCCCAGCGTGCACTCGGCCTTCATGCTGGGCCGCGTGCCCTTCCCCGGGGACATCAGCGACTGCGACCAGGTGCCGCTGCGGGCGCACCGCTACCGCTGCGGGGCGGTGTTCGGCGTCGAGCTCCGCGTGGCGGGCAAGACCCTCTACCACCTCGGCAGCGCCGACCTCCTCGACGTGCGCGCCCCCCGCGACGTCGACCTCCTGCTCATGTGCGTCGCCGGCTGGACCACCACCCCCCGCTTCACCGACCGCGTGATGCGGGCCTTCACGCCGCGCTCGATCCTGCTCTCGCACTGGGACGACTTCCTGTCGCCGATGAGCGCCGGTGCGCGGATGCTGCCCGCGATGCAGCTGCCGCGGCTGGTCGAGGGGCTCACCCGCGTCGACCCGAGCGTGCGCCTCGGCGCGCTTCCCCTGCTGGGCTCCATCTCGCTGTAGGGGAGGCGTTCCGATGGACCTCGAAGAGCTGCGCGCCTTCCTCTCCGTGGTGGAGACCGGGTCGTTCCTCGCCGCGGAGCGCAGCCTCAACGTGCCTCGGGCCACGCTGCGCCGGCGGGTCGACTCGCTCGAGGCCCGCGCCGGCGTACCGCTGCTCAACCGCACCCGCCTGGGGGTGGGCCCCACCGACGCGGGCGCCGTGCTCGCCGCGCGCGGCCGGCTCATGGTGCTCGAGGCCACCGCGCTGGTCTCGTCCATCCGCGAGCTCGGCCGGGAGCCCTCCGGGACGCTCCGGGTGCTGCTCCCGGTGGGCCTGCCGCCCGAGGTGCTGGTCACCCTCTTCTCCGCGCTGCGCCAGGCGCACCCGCGGCTGTCGGTGCAGGTCCGCTTCAGCGACGACCCGGTCGGCGGACTGCTCGACGGCATCGACCTCGCGATGCACTTCGGCGACCGCTCCCCGCCCGGACCGTGGACCTCCTACGAGGTGCTGCGCGTCCGCGAGTGGCTCCTCGCGAGCGCCGACTACCTCGCGCGCCGCGGCACCCCGACCACCCTCGACGAGCTCGCCGCGCACGACCTGCTCTCCTGGGAGGCCCCGGGCGAAGACCCCCGCTCCTGGCCGCTGCTCACCGGCGCCTGGATCGCCGTCGAGCCCACCCTCGTCGCCACGAGCATCCATTTCCTCCGGCAGTGCGTCATCGCGGGCCACGGCATCGCGCTGCTCCCCGACGCGCAGCTCCCCGACCCTGGCGTCGCGCCGGGCTTCGTGGTGCCGCTCATGGAAGACCTCGTCGGGCGTGAGCGCGCCGTGCGCCTCGTGGTGCCGACGGCCCTCGCCGATCTTCCCAAGATCAAGGTCGTGCTCCAGCACGTGCGGGCCTTCATCGAGGGCCGCTGACCCGGAATCGCTCTGACACCCCCGGTCTGACACCCGGTCAGACCGTCGATGACACCGTCAATCGCTGCCAGACCCCATGAAAATGGCTTTCCTGCAGGCGTAGGACGGTTGAACCGACATCCGTCGATGACGGTTCGACGCCGGGCGGCGCCGGGTTGACGGCGCCTCCGCCCGATTGGGTCTCAGTCCCGAGCGCTCCCCCATTCCGCGGGGATCACTGGAGTCACGCCATGCGCATTCGTTCATCGTTCGTCCTCTCCCTCGTCGCCTCGCTGTCCCTCACGCTCGCCGCGGGCGCCGCGGAGGCCACCCCCGACCTCGCGGTCACCGTCTCGCAGCCCGCCGTCGCGTACGTCTACCAGCCCGTGCGCTACACCGTGACCGTCGCCAACGTGGGCAACCCCCGCAGCGCGGCCAGCACCCTGCGCATCGAGCTCCCGGAGACCAGCACCAGCCCCACCGTGCACCTGCTCGGCACCCTCGGCGCCATGACCGCCGGGTGCACCCGCGCGGGCACCACGGTCACCTGTCCGGTGCCGCGCATCAACGCCGGCCGCAGCGCGGTGTTCACCTTCGACCTGGAGATCCCCGAGACCTCCGCGCCGGTCTCCTTCGACGCCGTGGTGACCCCCGGCGGCCCGGACTCCGCCAGCGCCAACAACCGCCGCACGCACGTCGCCAACCTGCGCAACTACAGCTACGTCATCGCGCCGGCGAGCCCCCTCACCGTGACCAACCGCCACTGCACGGGGCAGGGGCTCACGTCCTTCTTCGAGTGCGAGCTCTACCCGAGCTCCCTCAGCGACCACGAGGTGCTCTTCCACCCCGGCGGCACGATCACCATCCCCGTCGCGGGCCCGGACTACGCCGGCACCTGGAGTCAGCCCACGCCCGACTCCCTGGTGTTCCAGTACACGGAGAACGGGACGCCGGTCGCGAACTTCGTCGGCTACGGCGTCGGCGGCCGATGCTTCGAGGGCGTCACCACCTTCCCCGATAGCGTGTACGTCTCGCCCTACGAGGTCTGCCTGCCCTGACCCGCCCCGGCGCACACCGCTCATCGGTGCCCACATCGTCGTGGAGAGGATCGCGCCGACCTCACCCCCGCTGCCGCGATGCCCCTCTCCATGAATGGTTCACTTCGGGACACATCTCCCGGAATGACTTGTTTTCAGGCGTCTGGTGGCAGCGCAAGCCGTCGCACGTCGCCGGGGTTCGGGCGTTGGCCCTCACCCCGGGCAATAACAAGGGACGCCCCG
>JAUSAZ010000085.1 GCA_030652255.1 Myxococcales bacterium
GGAGTTCCTGCGCTCTCGCGAGGACGCCCCCATCGACCCCGTCGCGGCCTTCGACCGATGCCTCGCCGCCTGGGAGTGTCCCGTGCGAGCGCTTGATCCGGGGACGGCGCCGCGCGTCGTGCCGGCGACCCGCCTGCTCGTCGGCGGGACCTCCGCCCTCCGTCACCTCGTCTCCGTCTTCGCCGCCGCGCGCGACACCCTCGACCTCGCCGACCAGGTGATCCTCGTCGCCGACCAGGCCAGCGACCGGCAGCTCTTCGGCCTCGCGGCGGTCTTCCTCGGCACGACCAACCCGCCGAGGTGCGTCGCGCCCAGCGTGAAGCCCGAGCGCTGGAAGGCCCTTGGGGTCACCCGCCTCGACGCCACCCTCGTCTCCGACGACGCCTCCGACGCGGTGCGCTCGGCCGTCGCGGACTTCGCCACCCTCACGGCTCGCTGAACCGCAAGGCGATCGCACACCCCATGGCAACCCCGCGCCGCAAGGCCCCGCTCTCTCGTACCCAAGCCCTCGCCGGCCTCGTGGAGCGCACCCTCCTCCCCGACCTGCGCGCGCGCGCCGCCGAGCCCGCGGTCGCCGACGCCCTCCGCGAGCGCTGGGAGTACGAGCGCGCCCACCGCACGACGGCCGCCACGCTCGACGAGTGGACCACCCTGACGCTCACCCAGGTGGCCGTCGCGTGGGTGCTCTCCGCCGTGTTCGTCCGGGTGCTCGAAGACCGCGGGCTCACCGAGCACCGGCGCATCGCCGGGGGCGACGCCACCGACTCCGAGCTGCTCTTCCTGGAGATGTTCCCCGGCCTCGGCGCCCGCGAGTACGTCTGGACCGCCTTCGCCGAGGTCGCCCGCGCCCCAGTCGCACGCGACCTGCTCGGTCCTCGCGGCAACCCCGCGTGGCGGCTCGGTCCGTCGCACGAGGCCGTGCGCGCCATGCTCGACCTCTTCCGCGAGTCCGACGCCGACGGAACCCTCCGCTGGCGCTTCGACGACGCCGACACCCGCATCCTCGGCGACCTCTACCAGGACCTCTCCAAGCAGGTTCGCGACCGCTACGCCCTGTTTCAGACGCCCGACTTCGTCGAGCGCTTCATCCTCGACCGCACCCTCGAACCCGCCATCGCCACCTTCGGCATCGACGCCGTCCGGGTGATCGATCCCACCTGCGGCTCGGGGCACTTCCTCCTCGGGGCCTTCCATCGACTGCTCGCCCACCTGGAGCGCGCCCGGCCCGGCGCCGACCGACGCGAGCTCGCCGCCGAGGCGCTCGCCAAGGTCTACGGCAGCGACGTCAACCCCTACGCGGTGGCGATCGCGCGGTTCCGGCTGCTGCTGGCCTTCGTGGAGGTGTGCGGGGTGGGGGCGCTCGCCGACGCCCCCGCGCTGCCGTCGCTCGCGAGCAACGTGGTGGTGGCCGACTCGCTGCTATTGGGCGCAGAAGGATCGCGCGAGATGATGGAGCTCGCGTGGACGGGTGAAGACCAGGCGAAGTGGGGTCCGCGGGCCTTCGACTTCGCCGACCCGGTGGCGGTGAACAAGGTATTCCGGCAGCGCTTCCACGCGGTGGTGGGGAACCCGCCGTACATTGTGTGCAGGGACAGCGCGCTCAGCGAACGCTATCGGGAGGGGTATCCGGATAGCGCGCAGCGGCAGTTCGCGCTGGCGGCACCCTTCACCGAGCGCTTCTTCAAGCTGGCATTGGACGACGGATTTGTGGGGTTGATCAACGCCAACAGTTTCATGAAGCGGGAGTTCGGCAGGGGACTGGTCGAGAAGGTCCTGCCCCGGCTGGACTTGAATGAAGTCATCGACACCTCGGGGGCTTTCATCCCGGGACACGGCACACCGACGGTGATCCTGTTCGGGCGGCACCGAAGGCCCGAGGAGGAGAAAGTGCGGGTGGTCATGGGGCGTCGTGGGGAGCCAGAGACGCCAGCGGCTCCTGCGCGGGGCAAGGTTTGGTCGAGCATCGCCACCAATATCGAAAATCTAGGATTCGAGAATGAGTACGTCACGATCGCAGATGTGGCGAGGGCGACGTTGGCGAAGCACCCATGGAGCTTGGGGGGGGGTGGTGCAGATGACCTCAAGGCCAGAATTGAAAGCGAGTGCATCCTGAGGCTGTCAGACATTTCAGTTGGAGTTGGCCGTGCTGTAACGATTGGCGACGATGATGTGTATTCTCACGAGAAGGGACACGGAGCTCGTCACGGATTAGCCGTTCGGACGATGCTCGGTGGAGACGTGATTCGAGACTGGTCGGCATCGCCGTCGAATGAACTAGTGTTCCCGTTTGACGGCGAACTCCAGCCCAGTCTTGACACCGCCACATTGCGATTCATGTGGCCGCATCGGGCAGGTCTAGAAAATCGAGTCGTATCAGCTTCTGTGACTATGAAGCAGTCGGGCCGGAAATGGTTCGACCTCAGAAGACTCTCTCGAGATAAGCTGTTACCGAAGTACTGCATCGCCTTTCCTCGCGTCGCCACCCACAATCACTTCATACTTAGAGCGAATGGGGTAATGTTTAAGGATTCGGCGCCGGTGATCACCTTGGGGTTGGAATGCACTGAGAATGATCACCTCGCCTTGCTCGCCTGGATCAACAGCAGCGCGGCCTGCTTTTGGCTGAAAACGATGTGTCAGAACAAGGGAGCAGGGGCCCATCGCACACTTCGAATGGAAGAGTTTGAGCAGTTCTTTGAGTTCAATGGCGCCAACGTTGAGGAAATGCCGATTCCGGCTTTTTTGGCAGAGACGACAGCGATGGCGGGCTGTCTGTGTAGAGACGCTCTGCACCGTGCGACGTTCATTCCGGTCGAATTTCTTGCCCGTTTCGATGCAAGCCGCGATGGGGGAGTGCGGTCGTACTTGGCCAGTGGCGCAGATCGACTAGGGACGTTGCTCGCTCAGATGGTCGCTCGCCAGGAAGAACTCGACTGGCACTGGTACGTGGTCCTCGGCCTGCTGGAGCCCGACGAACTCGCCCGCCATCGGGCCGACGTCGCCCGGGTCACCGCCTCCCAATCCAATCCGCTCTCCCTGGCGCCCGGCCATCGTGCCTTCGAACAGGTGCTCGACGCCTCTGGCGAGACCACCTCCTGGTTTGAGCGCAACGGCTACGAGCGCCCGACGGAGGCCGCACTCGCCCGCTACTCCGAAGCCGAGCGCGCCCTCTTCGCCACGCGCCGCTGGATCATCGCCAACAACCGCGCGATCGCCCTGATCGAGCGCCCCGAGTACAAGCGCCGCTGGACCCTGCGCGACTACGACGCCGAGGCCCGCGAGGCCGCCGCCGCGCTGCTCCTCGACCGCGTCGAGGCCCATGTGCGTTCCGCGGAGTCGCCGATGGACGTCCGCACGCTGGTGCACGCGCTGCTCT
>JAUSAZ010000086.1 GCA_030652255.1 Myxococcales bacterium
TCAACCTCGAGCGCTACCTCGCCTTCCTCGGCACCGTCGGCAACAACGCCCCCTTCGTCGGCCTCTTCGGCACCGTCATCGGCATCATCCAGGCCTTCGACAAGCTGCGCGCGGGCGAGTCCGCGGCGCGCGACGCGGCCCGGCGGGCGGCGCAGGCGGGCGGCGCGGCGGCCCCCGCGCTCGACACCGGCGCCGTCATGGGCACCCTCGCCGAGGCCCTCGTGGCCACCGCCATCGGGCTCCTCGTGGCCATCCCCGCGGTCGCGGCCTTCAACTACTTCCAGCGACGGGTGAAGTCCCTCGTCGCCTCCAGCGACACCCTCTCCCACGTCGTCACCGCCAGCCTCGCGGCCGCGCCCGCGAAGAAGGGCTGAGCGCCCCACATGGCAGGCGGATCACAGTCCGAAGACGAGGGCGCCATCACGGGCATCAACGTGACGCCCTTCGTCGACATCGCCCTGGTGCTGCTCATCATCTTCATGGTGACGGCGAAGTACATCGTGACGCCGCAGGCGATCCCGGTAGACCTGCCGCGCGCCAGCACCGGCAACGCCGTCAACGTCGCGGTGGCCGTGAGCGTCGACGCCTCGGGCGCCATCTTCGCCGACACCCGCCCGGTCACCGAAGAGCAGCTCATCGCGACCATGCGCGACCGCCACCGGGAGAACCCCGAGGTGCGCGCCATCATCGCCGCCGACCAGCGCGTGCCCCACGGCCGCGTCGTCCGCGTCATCGACCTCGTGCGCCGCGCGGGGGTCACCAAGTTCGCCATCCAGACCCAGACCGAAGCCAGCACCGAGGTCACGCCTTGACCCTCAGCGACATCCCGATGCCCGACGGAGAACCCCGGCGCCGCGGGGTGGTGGCGCGCGCCGTCGTCCCCCGCGCGATGCCCGCCTCCTTCGCGGGCGCGCTGGCCCTGCACGCGGTGCTGGCGCTGCTGCTGGTCGGGCTCGGCCGCATGGCGAAGTCCGAGGTGGTGCGGGCGCCCGTCGTCTCGGAGGTGGACATCGAAGCCCCGCCGCCGCCGCCGCCTCCGCCTCCGCCCGAGCCTCCGCCTCCGCCTCCGCCCGCGGCCGAGCCCGTGGCCCCGCCGCCGGTCGCCCGCGCGACGGCGCCCGCCCCGCGCACCAACGCGCCACCGCCGCCTCCGCCTCCGCCCGCGCCCACCGCGCCGCCGCCGTTGATGGTCGCCGAGGAGATGAGCAACGACCCGTCGGGGGACACCGTCGCCACCGGCACCAACACCGGCTTCCGCGGCGGCGACATCGCCAACAACGGCGTGGCCAACCAGGGGCCGGTGCGCAACGCCGACCCCAACGGGGTGCCCGGCGGCACGGGCACGCAGCCGGCGCTGCCCTCCAGCGTGCCCGACGCAGACCTCAGCGAGCGCCCGCGCATCGAGTGCGACGAAGACTCGCTCCGAAACTTCTTCCCCGAAGAGGCCCAGGAGCGCGGGGTCACCGGGATGCGCGTGCAGGTGCGCGTGAACGTCGACGCGGGCGGTCGCATCACCCGCACGCAGGCCCTCCAGGACCCTGGCTTCGGCCTCGGGCGCGCCGCCGAGCGGGCCGTGCTCAACGGCTGCCACGCGACGGTCCCGCGCGCCCGCGACGGCCGGGCGGTGGCGACCGTCACCACCTTCCGGCTCAACTTCGAGCTGGAGTAGAAAAGCCCCAGAAACGCCGCGAAACGGAGGCGTTTGACCTCGCCGCTGAGGGATGATTCACTCGCTGAACCCTGATTCAAGATCCGGGGGGCGAAGCATGAAGATCCTGCGCTACGGGGCTGATCGTCGGACCCTCCTGCTCATCGGCGCGTGGTACGCGCTCATGGGCTACGCCTGGGCGGCCTCGCCGTCGGGGTTCTGGGCCAACGTGCCGTTGATCGCGGCGCTGTGCGCCGGGGCCTTCATCGGGGCGGTGGCGACGCACAACGCGGTGCACAGCCCGGTGTTCACCGCGCGCTGGATGAACGACCTCTGGCAGGTGGTGCTCACGCTCACCTACGGGCACCCGGTGAGCTCGTACGTGCCGGGGCACAACCTCAGCCACCACCGGCACACCGAGACGCCGCGGGACGTCATGCGCACCGACAAGGCGCGCTTCCGGTGGCACCTGCTCAACCTCTTCCTGTTCACGCCGTCGATCAGCCGGGCGATCCTCGGGGCGGAGTTCGACTACGCCCGCTACGCGGTCGGCCGGCACCCGCGGTGGACGCGGCAGCTCGCGATCGAGGCCGCGGTGATGGTCGCCGTGGTGGCCGCGCTGCTCGCGGTCGACTGGCGCCGCACGCTGCTCTACGTGGTGATCCCGTGGCAGTACGCCGCGTGGGGCATCGTCACGATGAACCTCCTCCAGCACGACGGCTGCGACCCGCAGAGCCCGTGGAACCACTCGCGCAACTTCGTCAGCCCGGTGCTCAACTGGCTGGTGTTCAACAACGGCTACCACGGCATCCACCACCTGAAGCCCACGCTGCACTGGAGCCTCGCGCGGGAGGCCCACCACCGCGTGCTCGCCCCGCACATGGACCGGCGCCTCGACGAGCCCTCGATGATCGCCTACGTGCTCCGCACCTTCGTGCTGCCCGGCGGCCGTCGCCGCTTCGACGGCGCCGAGCGCCCGGTGCGCGACCCGGGGCCCGACGAGCCGTGGATCACCGCCGACGGGCCGCTGCCCGCCACCGCGGTGACCTCCGTGCGCGCCGCCCACGCGCTGCACGCCGCCTGACCGGGCGCTACGGCCGGACGCGCGCGCCGTCGAGGAAGAGCCGCACCAGCGCCGCGGCCTGGTCGGCCACCGGGGTCGCCGACTCGCTGAAGTGGGCCTGCATCATCGCGCACTGCATCATCGCGAAGATGGCCGAGGGGAAGATCTCCGCGTCCTCGCGGCGCAGGGCCCCGCTGGCCACGCCGCGCTCGACGACCCGCTCGAAGCACCCGCGGAGCTCGAGGATGGCCGCGCGCCGGACGCACATCGTCTCGCGCCGGCCCACCTCGGCCTCGCTCTGCATGAGCACCACGAAGAAGGCCCGGTGCTGGTCGAAATGGGAGAGCAGGGGGCGCACGACGCCCAGGAGCTGCGCCTCGAAGGGCTGCGCCTCGCCCGCCGCGAGGCTCTGCTCGAAGAGCTCGATCATCTGCTGGTGGCGCCAGGCGTGGAGCGAGGCGACGAGGGACTCGCGGTCCTTGAAGTAGTTGTAGAGGGTGCCGACGGCGACCCCGGCGCGCGCGGCGACGTCCTCCATGCGGGCGGCCTGGAGCCCCTGCGTGGCGAACACCACCTCCGCCGCGTCGAGGATCGCCTGGCTGGTGAGCACCCGCAGCCGGTCGCGCAGGTTCGGGGACGCGGCAGCGCTCGCCTGGTGCTTCATCCCAATCGCCGTGCAGAGCTTCTACCCCATGCCCTCAACCAAGTCGCGGCAGGGCGGTGATGCTTGACAGCGGTCCGCCCGCCGCGATGTAACGTCGCGCAACGATGTACCTCGGTCGCGTGGTCGGTACCTGCGTCGCCACCCAACGGTCGCCCGGCCTGGAGGGCGTACGGCTGCTGGTGGTCGAGCCCGTCGACGGCAGCGGGCGGGTCACCGGCGCGCCCTTCGTGGCCGCCGACACCGTGAGCGCGGGGCCGGGCGAGCTGGTCTTCCTGGTGGGCGCCCGCGAGGCGGCGCTGGCGATGGAGATTCCCTTCGTGCCCGTCGACGCGGCCATCGTGGGGCTCGTCGACGAGGTGCACCTGGCCGACGGGGCGCGGGGCTTCCTGCGCGGGCGCGACGACGTCCCGGGGGCGCCGTGAAGGTCGCGCGGGTCGTCGGCACGGTCACCGCCACGGTGCACCAGGCCTCGTATGACGGTCAGACGCTGCTGCTCTGCGCGCCCGTCGACGCGAGCGGCAGGGTGGTGGGAGAGCAGTTCGTGGCGGTCGACCGGGCGCAGGCCGGGGTCGGCGACACCGTGCTCGTCAACGCCGAGGGGGGCGGGGCTCGGCTGGTGTTCGGCCGCAAGCTCACCGACGCGCTCGCCATCCAGGACGTGATCGTGGGCGTGGTCGACGCCTTCCACGAGGGCTGATCGATGGAGACGCGGACGCGGGAAGACATCGTCCGGGCGTGCGCCCAGCTCGCGGCCCGGGGCTGGGTGGCCAACCACGACGGCAACGTGTCGGCGAAGTCGTCGCCGCAGCGCTACCTGTGCACCCCCGGCGCGACGCACAAGTCCGTCATCCGGGCGCAGGACCTCCTGGTCACCGACGCGGCCGGCAAGCAGCTCTCGGGGCGGGGGAAGACCTTCTCGGAGTACGCGCTGCACCTCGCGGTGTACCGGTCGCGCAAGCACGTCGGGGCGGTGGTGCACGCGCACCCGCCCTTCGCGACGGCCCTCGGGGCGAGCGGGCGCGAGCTGGTGACCTTCCTCCCGGAGGCGGTGGTGTCGCTGGGGGCGAAGGTTCCGCTGGTGCCGCTGGCGGCGCCGGGGGCCGCGGCGGTCAAGGCCCTCGAGCCCTTCATCGCGACCTACGACGCCGTGCTCGTCGCGGGCAACGGGGTGTTCGCGTGGGGCGACGACGTCGAGCAGGCGCTGCTGCGCCTCGAGCTGGTCGAGCACCTCGCCACCATCGCGACGCACGCCCAGGTGTGGGGCGGGCCGCAGCCGCTGCCGCAGGACATGATCGCCGCGCTGCTCGAGGCCCGGAAGAAGGCCTTTCCCCCGCGGGGCTGACCTGCGCCGCCGCGAGTTTGCCCACGCGGCGCGGTTTCGTGCAGAACGCTCGCCAGGCGCCTCAACGGCGCACGGAGCAACGGATGAACAGAGCTGGACTGGCCTCGGTGATTGGTTGGCTGGCGCTCGCCGGGTGCAGCCCCTCGGCGCCGACGGGCTTCGGCCCGGGTGACGGTAGCGTCGATGGGTCGGTGGGTCTGGATGGCGGCGACGGCGCGGCGCTCGATGTGCCTGCGCCCAGCGATGCCACGGTGAAGGGCGACACACCCGCGGTGACCGACGTGCACAAGGGCGAGGACGTCCCGGTGGGCGAGGACGTCCCGGTGGGCGACGACGTCCCGGTGGGCGAGGACGGCGGGGTGATCGACGCTCCGGTGGGCGAGGACGTTCCGGTTGCGGTGGATGTCCCGGTCGGGATCGACGTTCCGGTCGGGGTCGACGTGCCCGCTCCGCTCGACGTCCCGCTGGCGCAGGATGTCCCTGCGGCGGTGGATGTCCCGGCGGTCGACCCGTGCCTTGCGCCAATCAACCTCAACGCCGCGGGCACCCTCAGCGGCAACACGCTGAGCTACACGGGCAACAACACCCTCACGGCGGCCGCGACCGCCTACGAAGGTACCTGCGGTCAACCGGGGCACGTGCTCGCGTTCGCCTACACGCCCCGGTCCAGCACCCGGCTGCGCATCTCGACGGACAACGCGGGCACCCCCGCGACCTTCGACACCGTCGTGTTCGCCCAGGACCGCTGCGTCGCCACCGGCGCGACCAGCCTCGGCTGCGACGACGACGTCAGCTCCGGCAGCCGCAGCCGGTCGTCGCTCTTCGTGAGCACGGCCGTCACGGCGGGGCAGACGGTGTTCATCTTCGTGGCGGGCTACGACCCTCCCACCAGCGCCACGTACACCTCCGTCGGGCCCTTCGAGCTGACGGTGCTGGAGGTCCCGACGGTGCCCGCGGGCAGCGCGTGCGACCGCTCCGGCGAGACCAGCGTCTGCGCGGCCGGTTCGTCGTGCCGGACGGTGGGCGCGGGGAGCGTCTGCCTCGTCGACGGCGCCGCGGGCGCCGCCTGCCGCGCCGCTGCGCCGCGATGTGACGCGACGCTCGAGTGCAACGCCTCCAACGTGTGCCAGACCACCACGGGCACCAACGGCGGGCTCTGCCGCACCACCGGCGTCCCCTGCGACGCGGGCCTCGCGTGCTCGGCCACGACGGAGCGCTGCCGGCCCGCCGTGGCCGACGGGGCGGCGTGCGACCCGGCGGGCGTGACCAACGCGTGCCTCGACGCCGCGCAGTGCTTCAGCGGCACCTGCCGGCGCTCCTGGCGCGAGACCGCGCTGCCCGCGCCGACCTTCCTCGACGCGTGCACGAGCGGCACCCGCGTGGCGCTCAACGGCACGAGCCGCGACGACACCCGCTCCCTGGCCGCGGTGGACATCCCCTGGGCCTTCAGCTTCTTCGGGGTGCCGCAGACGCAGCTCTGGCCGAGCACCAACGGCTTCCTCCAGTTTGGCGCGACGGCGCCGACGAGCCCGACGCGCGGCGCGCTCCCCTCCGCCACGATGGGCCCGCTGGTGGGCATCTTCTGGGACGACCTCGTGCTGCGCGCCGCGCCCGCGTCGGACATCTGCGTCGCCACCGTCGGCGCCGCGCCCGACCGGCGGTTGATCGTCGAGTGGCTCGACGCCTACCGCTACACCGTCAACGAGTCGCACCTCACGATGGAGGTCGTGCTCCACGAGCGCGGCGGCGTCATCGACCTGATCTACAGCCGCCTGGAGGCCCCCGCGGGCTCCGCCGACTACGTCGACGGCAGCCGCGCCACGATCGGCCTCCAGAGCGCCGCCGGCAGCCTCTTCATCCGCCACGCCGGCACCGTCTCCACGGCCGCGGGCATCCGCTTCACCCCGCTCTGACCCGCCGCGCGGTGCGCCTTCCCTTCGCCGCGCGCGCCGTGCTACCGACGCCGCCCATGGCGACGGACCCGACGATCACCGACTGCCCCTGGTGCAAGCGCCCGCGCACGCCGACCACCTGCGCGTGCCTGGGGTGCGTCGAGCTCACGCCCCACTGCGACTGCGACGAGGCGAGCGAAGACCTCCTGGCCCACGAGGGGCTGTGCCCCGGGTGCCGCGCCGCCGCGTGCATCGAGCGCCTCGCGGCCTTCGAGCGCTGCACCCGGCTGGCGCCGTAGGGTCCCAGCGACGGCCGCACCCACCCACGCCGTCAGTCCCCGCCCTCGCCGTCGCGTAGCGACGACCGCACCCACCCACCCACGTCGTCAGTCCCCGCCCTCACCGTCGCGTAGCGACGACCGCACCCACCCACCCACGTCGTCAGTCCCCGCCCTCACCGTCGCGTAGCGACGACCGCACCCACCCACGCCGACGGTCCATCCGGCAACCGCCGCGCGGGAGTTGACGACGATAGGCCATGGCCACTGGCGCGATTCGCCTGTTCCCGCTCGCGTATCACGTCGCGCTTCAGGCCTACGGCAATTGGCTGCCAGGAGATCTCCGTGGCTGGCACGCTCGGGGGGACGGCGCAAGGAGCCCACCGCGCCCCGGAAACGAGGCCCTCCGTGCGATCTGTCGCGAACGTCAGCGGGGCCCCTCGGTCACGATCACCGCTCCCATGGCAGAAGCGATCGTGGAGTCCGTCGCGACGGGGGCGCGATCCCGCGGCTGGACCCTACACATTGCGGTAGCGGTTCCGTCCCATCTCCACGTCGTCGTGACCGCGGCCGCGCTTGGGGTCGGGGTACTCGACGCGATCCGGAGCGACACTGCGCGCGACCTCTCCGATCGAGGACTCCACGAGGCTTCTGTTCGACTGTGGTCGGCAGGTGGGTACTTCGCGCCGATTCGTACGACTGCGCATCTCGCGCGGGCGGTCGAGTACGTGGTTCGCCATCGATCCACGAGAGGCGGAGACTGACGGCGTGGGCGGGCGCGCTCGTCGCTACGCGACGGTGAGGGCGGGGACTGACGGCGTGGGCGGGCGCGGTTGATCGTGATCGCGAGGCCGGTGAAGCTCAGCCCCAGGCGTCGAGGTCTTCGGCCGAGAGCGGGTCGAAGAAAGCCTCGGTCACCGCCGCCCGGCCCTTCATCGACCCGGGCCTCCGGCGTGGCTCCGTCGGCGTGATCGGGACCAGCCGCGCGACCGGCTGCTTGCCCCGGGCGATGACGATCTCCTCGCCCGCGCACGCGCGCACGATGAGGCGAGAGAGGTGGCGCCTGGCCGCGTGGATGGTGATGGGCCTGGTCGACATGGTCCCACTTCAGTTGGTCCACCTGCCTGGAGGCGGCAAGGCGCGTCCTGCCGCCCTCCCACGCGTCCGCTACGCGTCGTTGGCCGCGGCCAGCATCGCGGGCGGCTCCACCGCCTTCACCGCCGCGGCCCTGATGGCGTCGCGCAGCCGCGCCCGCAGCGCCGCGTCGCCCATGAGCCCCTCGCGCGCCCGCTCGCGGCCGTTGCCGAGGTGCTGCCCCCCGAAGGACATGTGCGTGCCGCTCTTCTCGATGACGCCGCGCTCGACGCCGGCGTCGATGAGCTCGGCCACGGAGTCGATGCCGTGCCCGTAGCGCACGTCGAACTCCGCCTCGCGGAAGGGCGGCGCGAGCTTGTTCTTCACCACCTTCACGCGGGTGCGGTTGCCGTGCACCTCGTCGCCGCTCTTCAGCGACCCGATGCGCCGCACGTCGAGCCGGACGGTCGCGTAGAACTTCAGCGCGTTGCCCCCCGTCGTGGTCTCCGTGCTGCCGAACACCACGCCGACCTTGTTGCGAATCTGGTTGATGAAGAGGATGCACGCGTTGTTGCGGTGCGCGACGGCGGTGAGCTTGCGCAGCGCCTGGCTCATCAGCCGCGCCTGCAGGGCCATGTGCTGGTCGCCCATGTCGCCCTCGAGCTCGGCCTTCGGCACGAGCGCCGCCACGCTGTCGATCACCACGAGCTCGACGGCGCCGGAGCGCACCAGGGCGTCGGCGATCTCCAGGGCCTGCTCGCCGTTGTCGGGCTGCGAGATGAGCAGGTGCGCGAGGTCGACGCCCAGGGCCTGGGCGTAGTTGACGTCGAGCGCGTGCTCGGCGTCGATGAAGGCCGCGACGCCGCCGGCGCGCTGCACCTCCGCGATGGCGTGGAGGGCGAGGGTGGTCTTCCCCGAGCTCTCGGGGCCGAAGATCTCCACGATGCGCCCGCGGGGGTAGCCGCCCGCGCCGAGCGCGAGGTCGATGGCCAGCGAGCCCGACGGGATCACCGCCACGGGCTCGCGCACCTCGCCCTCCGCGAGGGTCATCACGGCCCCCTTGCCGAACTGCTTCTCCAGCATCCCGATCGCCGAACGAACCGCCCGAAGCTTCTCTGAAACGCCCATCTTGTTCACCGTGTGAGTCCTTCCGACCGCCGCGACGTGCGGTGGTCGGGGGAGCCTCATCGCGAGCGATGTGCCATCACGAAACAGCTTGAATCCAAGCGGTCATGGGGTGGCGGCGGGTGGCGGCGGGGGTGGCGGCGGGGGTGGCGGCGCGGCGCACTCGGAGGCCCGCTCGCTCGGGACGTAGGTCGTCACGCCGTCGGCCCACTCGACGTCGGGGTCGCAGACGGTCACGGCGGTGGAGCCCCCCAGCGCCGCGCCGAGCAGCACCGACGCGCCAGCCCGGACCTGCCCGACGGGATGACGCACCCCGCGGTCGTCGGCGAACAGCGGGAGGTCGGCGGTGCAGGTGGTCGCGCGGTCGCAGCGGCGCGGGCGGAGGTGACCCGAGTCGGTGGCCTGGCCGTGACCGATGACCGGGAGGATGTGGACGACGCGGTCGATCCAGCCGACGAGCGCGGCGGTGTCGGTGGTCCAGAGGACGCGGGCCCAGCGGCCGGGGCCGTCGCTGAGGAGCCAGAGGGCGTCGGTGGGGAGCAGGTCGATGGAGGCCCGCGTGGGGCTCGCGTGGTCGGGGGAGGGGAAGAGGTTCCAGCGGC
Organism: Myxococcales bacterium; assembly: GCA_030652255.1. Classification (GTDB taxonomy): domain Bacteria; phylum Myxococcota_A; class Polyangia; order Polyangiales; genus SCUS01. The sequence goes on from JAUSAZ010000086.1 coordinate 9,689, forward strand.
CGCGGCGGAGGCGTATGCGACGGCGCGACGCGGCGGGAGGGAGCGCGTCGGGTGCGAAGGGGGCGACGGGCCGGAGGCGGACCTGGTCGCAGCCACGAGCCTCGGGAGGAGCATGGAGCGAGGCGCGGCGCAGCGGCGACAGCGCCAGCAGGAGCGATCCGGGGGAGGCGTCGGTCCAGCGGAGGGGGTGGTCGGCGAGGGGGGTGACCATCCCCCCGAAGGTCGACGCGCGGGCGGGGTAGAGGGTGACCTCCGCGGCGTGGGCGACGCCCTCGAGGCGCACCATCGTGGTCTCGACCGCGACGTGCACCGGCGTGGTGGCGGCGCCGCCGACGTGCACCGTGACGCGAGCGCGGGCTGCGCGGCGGAGCTCGGCGAAGGGGTACTCCGCGAGCGCGCCCGGCGGGGGAAGCGCATGGAGCAACGTCAGCGGGCGCGCGAAGACGACGTCGGCCTCATCGAAGGTGCACGCGACGGGCGGGGCGACGGGCGAGAGGGAGGACGGCGTCGGAGCGGCGAGCGGGAGGGTGGGTGAGGGGAGGGGTGGCGGCGGCGAGGCAGGCGGGGGCCGCGGCGGCGTGGCGCAGGCGGCGAGAAGGGCGACGACGAAGAGCGGGCGGGGAGTGGGCATCGGTGGGCGTCCGGGGAGACGAGGGACACCACGAGGGCGCCAGGGGTTCGCGCGAAATGGAGGGGACGAGCGGCGGCGGGCCCCATCGGGGTGATGGCTGGCACGCCCGCTGCGTAGGGTGTCCCCATCCACCGTGGAGGGCCGCTGCCCGTGCCATGGTGTGCCGCGCCGCTGAACGCTGCGCCCACGGAAGAGGAGTCCATGTCCATCGCCCGCCCCACCTGGATCTTCGCGCTCGCAGGCCTCGCGCTCGGCTGCGGGAGCAGCGTCACGGTCACCAACCCCGACGCCGGAGCGGTCGACGTCGCCATGGACACGGGCACCCCGGTGCTCGACGGCGGTGCGCCCATGGACGTGCCCGCGGACGTTCGCACCTCCTGTCTGCTGCCGGGCGGCGGCGTGTGCCTCGTCGGGCAGACGTGTCGCCACCCCGACGGCTGCAACACCTGCTCGTGCTACGGCGGCAGCGAGTACGCGGCCTGCACGCTCATCGGCTGTATTCCGCCCGACGCCGGGCCCTCCCTCGACGGGCAGGCCCCGCTCGACGCGGGCCCCATTGGGTGTCGCTCGTCGGCCGACTGCGGGCCCGAGCGCGAGTGCCGCTTCACCGCGCCCGGCTGCGGGGTGCTCGGCACCTGCGGCTTCATCACCGACTGCGCCGCCGTCGTGCCCTATTGCAGCTGCGCGGGCGAGACCTTCCTGGCCTGCCCCACCGCGCCGGAGCGCGCGTGGGTGACCCGCGGCGCGTGCGAGCGCGACGGCGGCCCGGCGACCGACGCGCCGCCGTCCCCCGACTCGGCGGCGTGCGGGGGCGCGAGCCTCGGGCGCGGCGGGGGCTACTGCGCCGGGCCCGCGGACGGGCCGCTCCCGGTCACCTGCTGCACGGGCTGGAACTGCGACGAGCGCGGTGTGCTCTGCGACAGCATCCCCCCCACCTGCCCGGCGGGCGAGGTGCGCACGGTCACGGCCTTCGCGTGTTACGGGCCGTGCGTCCCGGCGACCCACTGCGCCCCCATCCCCTGCGGCGACGGCTGCCTCCCGGGGTGGACCTGCGACGCCACCACCGCGACCTGCCGCCGCACGCCCTGACCGCGCCCGCGGCACCTGCGCCCTCTCGCCCGAACGCGCGCGCAGGTGCGATGCTCCCGCGCGATGACCGACCCTGGCGCCGCGCCGACGACCCCCATGACCGCGTACGAAGACGCCATCCGAGGCCTCGCCCTGCGCGACGACCTCACCTGGGAGGAGGCCCTCCGCCGGGCGCTCGCCACCGACGCGCGCACCCTCGGCGTGGCGCGGGTGAGCTTCTGGTCGCTGCACCACGCGCCCGAGCACATCCACTGCGAGTGCCTCTTCGTGCGCGACGCCGACGCCTTCGAGCGGGGGCTGCGGCTGGAGGGCGCCGCCTACCCCGCGTACTTCGAGGCCATGAAGACCGGGGTGGTGATCGCCGCCCACGACGCCCACGCCGACCCGCGGACCCGGGAGTTCTCCGATGGGTACCTCCGGCCGACGGGCATCGGCGCGATGCTCGACGCGCCGGTGTTCGTGCGCGGGGCGCTCGCCGGGGTGGTCTGCCACGAGCACGTGGGCGACGCGCGGCGGTGGTCCTTCGAGGAGCAGCAGTTCGCGTTCTCGGTGGGCCAGGTGCTCTCGCTGGCGCTGGAGACCCGTGATCGGCGCAACGCCGAGGCGGCCACGGAGGTCGCCAACCGTGACCTGCGCGCGGCCATGCGCGAGATCCAGGAGCGCGACGCCCGGCTGCTCGAGGACGAGGAGGCCGCCCGCGAGCTCCAGCAGGCGCTGCTCCCGGCGCTGCCGCGGGTGTCGTCGGTGCGCTCGGGCGTGCACTACCGCCCGCTCGACCGGGTGAGCGGCGACATCTACGACCTCGCGGTGCTGGCCGACGGCCGGCTGCGGCTCTTCGTGGCCGACGCCACCGGGCACGGCGTGGCGGCGGGGCTGACGACGATGTTCCTGCGGAGCGAGTACGAGGTCGCCAAGCGCAGCCACGCCTCGGCGACGGAGGTGCTCGCCGCCCTCAACGCGCGCATCACCGGGAGCTACGGCTCGACCCGCATGCGCTTCACCGCCCTCGTGGCCGACCTCGACCCGGCCACCGGCGCGCTCAGCTACGCGACCGCCGCCCACGCCGCGCCGCTGGTCGTGCTCGACGGCCGCGTGGTGGAGCTCCCCTCCGGCGGAACCTTCGTCGGCCTCGTCCCCGCCGCCACCTTCGCGCTGCACCGGGTGACCCTCGCCCCGGGCGACGCGCTCTTCGCCTTCACCGACGGGCTCTCCGAGGCCAGCGACGCCGCGGGCGCCTCCTTCGGCGAGGCGGCCGGCGGGCTCGGCGCGGCCTGCGTAGCAGCGCTCGCCCACGACGACCCGGCGGCCTCCGTCGCGGCGGCGCTCGACGCCTTCGTCGGGGCCGCGCCCCTCTACGACGATGTCACCGTGGTCGCGCTGCGCTGGCTGCCCTGAATGGCGACCTCATCGTTGCCCTGATCGTGCTCAAACCGCTTGCAGGCTGCGGGTTCCGGGCTACCCGTACACCTTCGCGCGCCCGGCTGCCGCGGGTTGAAACCCACGGCAGCCAAGGGAAAGCCCGCGGCGGGCTGGTCACTGTGCCTGGACATCGGACAGGCCGCTTGCGGCCTTCCCCTTGGCT
>JAUSAZ010000087.1 GCA_030652255.1 Myxococcales bacterium
CCGGTTCGCCCGCAACCAACGGTCACTCAACGACGGGTGCCGTCTACGAATCCATGGCGTGCCGCCCGTACTCGATGATCTGCTCGGGATTCCTCGCGACCTGCCGAGCGCCGCGTGAGGCTGGTTGCACAACTCGTGGGCGAGGCGACGCGGTCGAGGTAGCGCCGCGCTCCCGCCGGGTCGAAACGGGTCGAGCCGGCGGCGAGCGACACCTGCAGGTCGCCGACGTCGGCCGCGAGCAGCGGAGCGACCACCCCGCGGCAGCGCTCGATGCTCCCGGCCATCGCGCGGAAGAGCGCGAGCTCTGCGAAGGGCGCACCGCACCGCCAGTGGGCCGCGCAGATCGCGCCCGCGAGGTCGTCGGCGAAGCGCTCCAGCGTCGGGCCCGCCGGGCCGCCCCGTCGGCGACGGCGCCGTCCCGCTGCGGGGCCGCCTTCGCCTCGGGCTCGCACCCGCCGAGCCACGCCGCCCCCGCCGCCATCACCCACCGCTTCATGTTGCTCCTCACGGGCGCGGGCGCGCCCCGGCCACCGCGCCGGGCGCAGCGTGGCCCATCGCGAGGTCGCCGTCACTCCCGGCCTGCGCGGCCCCGGGAACCATCGAAGCATGCCTATCCGGTTGTCACCCCAAGGATTCTGTCGGGGAATGTAGGGCAACCTGCGCATCTCGCCGCGGCGCGTCAGGACCGGGCGGCGCTGGCGTGACCCGCGACCCCACGCGCACGCGCGCGACCCCCCGGCGGGCGCCTCGGGACGCCAACAGCCGCCCCGCGTACCTGGGCGCCCCCCGGTCGACCGGGGCACCCCGCGCCCGCAGGCCAGCGGTGGCACCTCGCGGGACCGTGGCGGGCGCTTCCGCCTCCGCAGGGCGCACGGGTCGACCGCGGGGCCTTGTGGGCGCTGGTGATCCCCGTACGCCTACGGGCGGCGCACTCCCCGCCCAGAACGCCCGCCCCGGATTGAGGTACGCATGATCGCCGTGGTACCTCAGGGCGGAAGCGCGTGGGGACTTCACCCATTTCGGAGTCCCACGCTTCAACACATAGAGCATGTGATGACGAATACAACCGTTCCGAAGCCAGCCATTCCTGCGCCAAAGGAAGTCACTGGACCGGCCGCACTTATATTTAGGGGCATCATCTCTGCAAACGCACTAGGTGGCACTGGCGTTGGAGGTATAGCGGTATGGTTCATGTCGAAGATGGCCGACCATCCGAAGTTCGACGCGTGGATTTTCGGGGTTGGCGTAGTCGCGTCGGCTTGCGTGTTAACAGTCATGGGGAATGCCATCTATCGCATATGGGAAGATGCGAAGGAGTTACGTGCCTTGTTGGTTGCTGAGCGCGAAGCCAGGGCTAACGACATGGAAGACTTTAATAGCAGGCTGCGTGCAGAGCAGGAACAGAGGAGCAGAGATAAGGAATTACATGAGAGATCACGCATCGCCGTCGTGACAGCGGTCGAGCATCCATACAGTCCGTACGGGTCTTCTAAGTGTGTTCTCATTGTCGACTGGCCCGCGCAGATTGCACTCCAGCCAGCCACCCATGTAACGATATCGACAGATATGGGGACGCACGAAAGGCCACTCGGCAGCGGATGGGTCCGGCCAAAGGAGACGAATGGCAAGTCTGTTGTGACGCTCGATACGCCGTATAGAGATGCCGAACCGTTTATCACTGCGCTTCTAAATAAAACAGCAGGTGACACTGGATTGTCGAATATCCGAATTGGCCCTGCGGCAGACCTGCAAAATATCAGTCACTCCCCCAACACATCTAGCGACGAGAAAATTCATCATCTGGAAACAGCGACATCGGAGGGACGCTGATGCATAGGTTTTATGTGCTTATCCTCAACGCTAACCCAGGCATGACAACTGGCGACGTGCAGTCTGCGCTTACCACGAAGAACATTGGATGGGGACGCATTGCGAGTAATGCGTGGGTTCTGCATACGGATTACGGCATGCCATATATCTATGAGTCGATTTTTCATTTGGCGACGCCATCTGGAGTATATTTCCTGTGCCCGTTTTCATTTTCCGACCACTACGGGATGATCCCAATCGATGTGCGCGACTGGATGAAAGTAAGGCACCAAATAGGCGGGTAGGTATTGACCACGCCCGAATACTGAACAGAGAGACTATGGGGGGCTTGTGGTCGCCCGCGGTCGCTGGTATCCGTCCGCTGCGGTCGGCGTGGTGCCGACGGGCAGCGGAGGACGACGCGATGAGACAATGGGTGCTGGTGGGTTGTCTTGCGGTCGGCCTCGCGTGCGCTGGTGACAGTGGCCCCGGCGTAAGTTCCAGCATAGACAGTCGCCGGAAGTGTTCGCAGTTGGAGTGGCACTGTGGCATCGACGACTACGGCGGATCGTGCGGAACGTGTCCGAGCGGCACGACCTGCAACCGCTATGGGTCGTGCACCACGGGCGGCGATATCTGCCGAACCTGCACCGGCGTCTGTGCCGTATCGGACGGGTGCGGTGGGTGGTGCAACGGTGCTTGCTCGGGGGGACGTATCTGCTCCTTTGGTGTTTGCGTGCCTGATCCGACTCCACCAACGCCCCACAACGTCGATGCCGCGCGGTTGCAACCGTTCACGGGGCTTTCCGGGGTACCTTTCACGGTGCCATGGTCGACAGTCACGTATACGGTCACTTCGCCGGGAGGCACCTACGATGTCGGAATCTTCGTCCCTACGGAGTGGGCCAGATACGCAGCGGGCGTGCAGTCAAGGGCTCATGCCTTACGCGAAAACGTGCGCGACGCTACGGTTGCCGTCGATCTTCCTGGCGGCGACTACATGCTCGGATTCAGATGCCGAAACCCAGCCGGCCCGTGCGACGTATCCTATGCCATCAGTGCCAGTTACTAGTCTGTCGTGAGTCGCTATTAGCGATAGCAATTATCGCTATCATCCACTCTCACTGATTCGCACTCAATTCATTGGATTCCAATTGTGCACTCGTCGCGGGGTGCTACCCACAACGCGCCATGCCCTTGCGCCGCCCACGCCCCCATTCCCGCACGCCGCGCAGTCTCCGCGCACTGCAACGCAAGTTCACGCACCCGCGGAAGCTGCGCAATCCCGACGGCCCCATGGCGCGCGGCGTCCCGAAGGTGCCCCGCCGCCCCGTGGATCAGCCGCGGTCGCTCCTTGAGTTCCAGCGCGCCTTCCCCGATGAGGCCGCGTGCGCCGATTACATGGAGCGCGTCCGCTGGCCGGATGGCTTCGCGTGTCCGCACTGCGGCGTGGTGGCGGAGCCGTATCGCTTCACCGCGCGCCCCGCCGTGCTGCGGTGTCGGACGTGCCAAGCGGACACGTCCCTCACGGCCGGGACGGTGATGCACAAGACGAAGCAGCCGCTCCACATCTGGTTTTGGGCCGCGTATCTCGTCTCGACGCAAACCCCCGGTATGTCCGCGCTCCAGTTTCAGCGGCAGCTCGGTTTGTCGCGCTATGAGACGGCCTTCAACCTGCTCCACAAGTTGCGGGCGGGCATGGTGCGTCCCGACAAGGACCGCATCGGGGATGAGTTCGCCGTCGAGGTCGATGAGTCCTTTGTCGGCGGGCGCACGAAGGGGAAGGGGCGCGGCAACACCGATGCGCCGCTGGTGATCGCCGCGGTCGAGGTGCGCGAGCGCCTATCCGAGAAGAAGGGGCGGCGCACGAAGTACGCGGGGCGGCTGCGCCTGCGGCACATCGTCTCCCGCTCGCGGGAGGAGTGCGAGGAGTTCGTGCGCGACTCCATCCAACCGGGCAGCACCGTGCGGACGGACGGCCACAACGGCTACGACCGTCTGCCGCGCCTCGGGTACCGCCACGAGGCCATGGTGCTCGACGGCGACCACGACAAGATCGAGGCCCACCTTCCGCTGATCCACATCGTCTTCAGCAACCTCAAGACCTGGCTGCGCGGGACGCACCACGGCGTGAGCGCGCAGCACCTCCAAGCGTACCTCAACGAGTACGTCTTCCGGTTCAACCGGCGCTTCTACCCGATGACATCGTTCGCGTCGGTGCTGGGCATCGGGAGCGTCCGCAGCGGGCCGACCTACCGCGGGCTGTATGACGGGGACTACGCGCACCCCAACCCCGACAAACCGGGGCGGGTGAAGGCTGCGCGGCGGGCGGCGTCCCTGCGGGCGCGGAGGGCCGGGCGGTGAGGTCAGAGGTACCAGCCCTTTCAACATCGGTGCTCAGTCTGACTTCTCGCCATCTCCTGCCGTGCCGTCGATCAACCTCTTCGTCGCGACGTGAGGCTTGTCCTTGAAGCGGGTGCGCTTGGGCACTGGCTTCTTCGGACCTCGGGGTGCCTTCCGAATCATCGCGAGGTCGATGCGCGCGGCGGTCGCCTTCAGCAGCACGGCGGCCTCCGCGAGCGGCATCGTCCGCCAGCTCTCCCACTCCTCGTCGTCGATGTAGTCGTCGATGCGGCCGACGGCGTCGCGGCCGTACTCGACGAGGTAGTACCCGGAGACCTGCTCCTGCACGACCTCGTCGCCGTGCGTCGCGCGCAGCGCGCCCAGCAGCGTGGAGATCGCGTTGTAGGCCATCACCCCGACGCTGAAGCCGAGCAACGCCGCGCGGGGGTAGCCCAGCGGAGCGATCTCTGCGTCCATCCACCGGGTCAGGTCCCCGAACGCGGTCTCGATCGTCCAGCGCTTGCGGTACGTCGTCGCCACCACGTCGGCCCGCACCGACGACGGCAGGTTCGTCAGGACGTGCATCTCGAGGTCGCCATCGCGCGTCGGCGTGTCGAGCTCGATCGTCACGCGTCGCACGACCACCGAGTCGTCGCCGTGGGTGAGTTGCAGTCGCTGCTCGAAGACCAGGCCCGTGTCGGTCCGCCCGATCTCGCGTCGCGTGCCGAGGAGCTTCCCTTCGAGGTTGCCGTGCTGGCGGATGATGAAGTGGCTCGTGGCCTTCATGACGCCCAAGAGGATCGGCAGCGTGCAGAAGTTCCGATCGGCGACCCAGCAGTCACCGGGCTTCACGAGCGTGAGGATCTCGGCGGTGAGCGAGCGCTCCTGGGCGTGCGCGTCCTCACACGGGATCATGTGCGTCATCAGCATCGCGGCGGGCTCGAACACCACCAGGCTGAACCCCGGCCGCGGGCCCGCGGCGACGCCCCAGAGCGCGGCGATCCGTCGCTCGGTCGAGGCGATGTGGTTGCCGTCCAGCACGCGCATCGTCCACCCCGGCAGGGGCGCCGGTCGCAGCCCGCCCATGGCCTCCAGAAGCGCCCGCGCCTTGGTCGCGACGTGCCGGACGAGCGCAGCGGCCACGGCCGGTTCGGTGGTGTTGAGCTTGTTGTAGAAGGCCGTGAAGGAGGCGCCGATCGCGCCGCCGCGCTTCTGCAGCTCGGCGTGGACCGAACTGGAGCGGCCGGTCACCACCGCGGTCATCACGTCCACGATGGTCGAGAAGGCGATCTGGCGCGTGTACTGCTGCTCGCGCTCCCGCTCGAAGAGGGCGTTGATCTCCTCGGCCGCGAACATCTGCTCCAGCACCAGCCGCAGCGAGGCCGCCAGCGGGTTCTTCCGCACGAAGCGTTCGAGGAGCATCGCCGCCAGTCCCGGTGCTTGGTCGTCCATCCGCCGTCTGGTACACCACCGGGAGCTCTGGAGCGCGGGCGAAACCGCGGTTTCGTGGCAGGGGCCGGTCCTCATGTCAGACGGCGAAGTCTGCTCTCAAGTCGATCGACTCAACATCGATGTTGAAAGGGCTGGTCAGAGGTACTTGTCGACCTTGCGCTTGTTGCAGACGGGCAGTTTGCCCGTCTCTTCGTGGAAGCGGTCGAGCACGATGAACTCGGTAATCATCAGGTGCACATAGACCCCCAGGGCGGCGTTGCCAAACGGGCTTGAATTCTAGGGGTGACGCGATAGACGCGGGCCATGCAGAGTTCCGAGCGTCCGACGGGTGTCCAATCGATCCTCCAGCACTTCGCCGACCTGCGTGATCCTCGCGTCGCCAACCGCTGCGACTACCCGTTTGAGACGGTCCTGGTGATCGGACTGCTCGGGGTGCTGTGCGGCGCCGAGGGGTGGACGGATCTGGAGGTGTTCGCCGAGTCCAAGGGCGACTGGCTGCGGGCCTTCCTGGAGATGCCAGAGGCCCTGCCCAAGGAGGGGGTCTTCCGGCGGCTGTTCTCGGCGCTGCGCCCCGCGGCCTTCGAAGCGTGCATGCGGGCCTGGGTGCGGAGCCTGGCCGAGGACCTCACGGGCCAGGTCGTGGCCTTCGACGGCAAGGCGATGCGCGGGGCCCTGAGCCGCGCGTTCGGTCGAACCGCTCTGCATCAGGTGCACGCCTGGGCGGGGAGCCAGCGCCTGCTGCTCGCGCAGCGCGCCGTGCCGGGTGCCCCCGAGGAGAGCGCCGCGATCGTCTCGATGCTGGAGGCGCTGCACCTCAAGGGGGCCGTCGTCACCATCGACGCCGGCAACGCCGACAAGAAGGTCGCCCGCGCCGTGATCGATCAGGAGGCCGACTACGTCGCGACGGTGAAGGCCAACCGCAAGACGTTCCACACGGCGCTGGCGACGTTCTTCGCGGGCGCCGAGGCGGCGGGGTTCGCGGGCGTGACGGTGCGCCACCAGAAGACCCAGGAACGCGGGCACGGCCGCGACGAGTGGCGGGAGGTCTGGGTGGTCCCGGCGAAGGTGCTGGGGGAGATGGCGACGTACTGGCCAGGCTTGCAGTCGATCGTGATGGTGCGCCGAACGCGTGTGCTGCCCGATGCCACCCTCCAGAGCTGGACTCACTACTACGCCAGCAGCCTTCCACCGCGTGTCGGCCCGATCGCGAACGCGATCCGCGAGCACTGGAGCGTCGAGAACGGGCTGCACTGGGTTCTCGACGTGCAGATGGGGGAGGACGCGTGCACGATTCACGACGAGGTCGGCGCGACCAACTTCGGCCTCCTGCGGCGCATGGCGCTGACGCTTCTTCAACGAGACGACACGCTCAAGCGCGGGGTGAAGGCGAAGCAGAAGAAGGCCGGATGGAACAACGACTACCTGCTCCACCTGCTCACGCGAGGACTTGCGTGAATCTCAGGAGTTTTGGCAACGCCGCCCTGCATAGACCCCTGAGGCATCCCCTCATATTTCGCTTCATTTTTCGATGTAGTAGGAGCGGGGCATGTCCTCGCGCTCGACTGATTCGAAGTCCCGCGGCTCTCACCCACAGGGTCTCGATCCGGCCTCGGTCCACCAGTTCGTCGAAG
>JAUSAZ010000091.1 GCA_030652255.1 Myxococcales bacterium
TACCTCTCGGTCTCGCAGGTGATCGACCTCGGCAATCGTCGCGGGCTCCGCGGCGAGGCCGGCGAGCGACGAGCGAACGCGGCGGTCCACGAGGGCGCGGCGGCGCGCGTCGAGGTGGCTGCGGACGCACGGCTGCGCTTCTACGAGACCCTCCATCGCCAGGAGCGCGCGACGGCGCTGCGCGCCTGGATCGGTCGCATCGAGGCCGCGCTCACGATCGTCGGACGTCGCACGGCGCGTGGCGACACGGCGCTCTACGACCGCCGACGACTGGAGCGGGAGCGCATCGTCGCGGAGGGACGGGCGCAGGTCGAAGAGGCCGCCCGCGATCACGCGCGCGCTCGACTCGCGGCCCTCGTTGGACTCCCCGATGGCGCCGCCGAGGGACTCACCCTGGAGGGCCGATTGCTCCCTGACGATGAGCCTGCGGCGGTCCCGACCCTGCGCGCGACGGCGTACCGTGGGCCGCGTCTTCAGGCCGTCGCAGAGCGTCTACGGGCGGCCGACCTGGAGCTCAGCTCGGCGACGCGGTGGTGGCTCCCAGACCTGCGCCTCGAAGCGGGCTGGAAGGGCGTCGATGCCGGATCGCAGGGGCGCACCGATGGCTTCCTCCTCGGCGCGACGCTCACGCTCCCGCTCTGGGATGCGTCCGGGGGACTTCGGCTCTCGGCGAGCGGCGAGGCGCGAGCGCTCGGAGGGCGGCGCGCGTTGCTGGAGTCCGAGCTCGCGGGCGAGGTCGCAGGGCTCCACGCCGAGGCGACGCGGCTCGCGCGGGCCGCCCGGCGCTTCCGCGAGGACGCTCGCTCGGCGTCGGCGGACCTCGTCCGCATCGCCACCGCGGGCTACCAGGGCGGCGAGATGACGCTGCTCGAACTGCTCGACGCCTACCGCGGCGCCGGGGACGACGAGCTCACCGCGCTCGACCTCGACCACGCCGCCCGGCGCGCTCGCATCGGGCTCGATCGCACGACCGCCACGGAGGCCCCATGACACCTCGGAGTCTCATCCTGCTCGCCGCGCTCACGGCCTGCAGCGGAAGCAGAGACCGGCCCGACGCGGCCACCAGCCCACCCACGTCCGCAGCGCCACCAGCGCTCTCGTTCACGAGCTGGACCGATCGCACCGAGCTCTTCGTGGAGCTGCGCGCCCTGGTGCGCGGGCGCCCGTCGCCCTTCGCCGCGCACGTCACGCGGCTGGCGGATTTCTCGGCCCTGAGCGCCGGGCGGGTCACGGTCATCCTGCGCGGCGGTCCGTCGGAGGAGCGCTTCTCGACCGAGCGACCCGAGGTGCCGGGGATCTTCCGCCCCATCGCGATCCCCACCACCGCGGGCGCTCGGCACCTCTTCGTCGAGGTCCAGGCGGCGGACGGCACGGCGACGCACGACCTCGGCGACGTGGTGGTGTTCGAGACGGTGGAGGCCGCGCGGCAGGCGATCCCCGACACGCCCGAACCCACGGGGCAGATCGCGTTCCTCAAGGAGCAGCAGTGGCAGGTGGAGTTCGGGACCGAGACCGCGACCGAGCGGGCGTTCCGTCCGTCGCTCGCCGTGACCGGCACGCTCCGAGCGCGAGGTGACGGTGAAGTGATCGTCGCGGCGCCCGTCGCAGGACGGGTGGTCCGCGTCGGCGGAGCGTTCCCACGCATCGGGGGCGAGGTCGCCGCGGAGGCCCCGCTCGCACTGCTCGTGCCGCGGCTGGAGGCCTCCGACCGCGCCTCCCTCGACCTGGCCGTCACGAGCGCCCGCCTCGACCTCGCGCGCGCCACGCAGGAGCGCGGCCGCCTCGATGCGCTCCGGGCCGAGGGCGCCGTGCCCGAGCAGCGCGTGGTCGCGGCGGCGCACGTCGAGGAGGAGGCCCGCGCCGCGCTCGCCACCGCCGACCGTCGGCGGCTGCAGTTCCAGAGCGTCGAGCAGACGCGAAACCGCGGGAGCGGCGGGGGCGTCCAGGTGCGCTCCCCCCTCGCCGGAACACTCATCGAGGTCGAGGTCGCTCCGGGCGCCTTCGTCGAGGCCGGCGCCCCCCTCTTCCACGTCGCCGACCTCACACGACTGTGGCTCGACGCCCGCGTCCCCGAGGTGGACGTCGGCCGGATCGGACACCTCCGCGGCGCGTGGTTCGAGCTCCCTGGAGTCGAGCGACCCATCGAGCTCGGGGCCGAGGCCTTCCTCGGGGGCGACCATCGCATCGACCCCACCTCGCGCACGATGACCGCCCTCTTCGCCGTCGAGAACCCCGGCGCGCGCCTCCCGCTCGGCGCCTTCGTGCGCGCCCACCTGATCGTCGGCGAGGCCGTGCGGGCCGTCGCCGTCCCCGCAGGCGCCATCGTGGACGATGGCAGCCAGCGCGTCGTCTTCGTCCAGGTGGAGGGCGAGGCCTTCGAACGCCGCGTCGTGCGCCTCGGCGACTCCGACAACGGCTACGTCGCCGTGACCGACGGCGTGCGCGCAGGCGAGCGCGTCGTCACCCGGGGCGCATGGTCGGTGAAGCTGGCGGCCTCGGGCGGCGCCGTGCCCGCCCACGGACACTCCCATTGAGGCCGGCATGATCGACGCCATCCTGCGATGGTCCCTCGCCCACCGGGCCGTCGTTCTCGGGCTCGCGCTCGTCCTCCTCGTCTGGGGTGCATGGACAGCCTCGCGCATGCCTGTGGACGTCTTCCCCGACCTCACGGCCCCGACGGTCACGATCCTCACCGAGGGCCACGGGATGGCGCCCGAGGAGCTCGAGACACGCGTCACCTACCCCATCGAGACGGCGGTCAACGGAGCGCCGGGCGTGCGACGCGTGCGCTCCTCCACGGGCGTGGGCATCTCCATCGTGTACGTGGAGTTCGAGTGGGGCGCAGACGTGTTTCGCGCCCGGCAGATCGTGAGCGAGAAGCTCCAGCTGGTGCGCGATTCGCTCCCCGCCGAGGTCGAGGCGCCGGTGCTCGCGCCGGTCTCGTCCATCATGGGCGAGATCGTCTTCGTCGCGATGACGAGCTCGCGGCACACGCCGATGGAGGTGCGCACGGCGGCGGACTTCACGGTCCGACGGAGGCTGCTCGCGGTGCCCGGGGTGTCGCAGGTGATCGTGACCGGCGGCGAGCGGAGGCAGTTCCAGGTGGTGCTCGACCCCGACCGCCTCGTCGCCTACCACCTCACCGTGGACGAGGTGCTCCGCGCCCTCGGGGACACCAACCTCAACGTGTCGGCGGGCTTCCTCGTCGAGGGGGCGCAGGAGTACCTCGTCCACGGCACCGGGCGAGTCCGCTCGGTGGAGGACGTCGCCGAGACGCTCGTCGCGATGCGCGGAGACGAGCCCGTGCTGGTGCGCCACGTGGGCGAGGTGCGCGTCGGCGCTGCGCTTCGCAGAGGTGAGGGCTCCTACCGGGCCGAGCCGGCGGTCGTGCTGGGCATCCAGCGGCAACCCGGGGCGAACACCCTGGAGCTCACCGCGCGCCTCGACCGCGAGCTCAACGAGATCGGCCGCGCCCTCCCTGCGGGAATGACCATCCACCGCAACATCTTCCGCCAGGCCGACTTCATCGAGGTGGCCATCCACAACGTCACGACGGCCCTGCGCGACGGCGTCGGCCTCGTGCTCCTCGTGGTGCTCCTCTTCCTCGCGAGCGGACGGGCGAGCGTCATCACCATCGTGGCCATCCCCTTGAGCCTCATGACCGCGGTGTTCGCGCTCTCGGCCTTCGGCGCCACGCTCAACACCATGACCCTCGGCGGCATGGCCATCGCGGTCGGCGAGCTCGTAGACGACGCGGTCATCGACGTCGAGAACGTCGTTCGCCGCCTCCGGGACAACGCCCGCCTGCCGCCCGATCGGCGCGAGGCCGCGCTCGCCGTCGTGCTCGCTGCGAGCCGCGAGATCCGCAGCTCCATCGTGTTCGCGACCCTCATCGTGGTGGCGGTCTTCTCGCCGCTCTTCTTCCTCTCTGGCGTCGAGGGCCGGCTGCTCCAGCCGCTGGGCCTCGCGTACGTGGTGTCGCTCGGCGCATCGCTGCTCGTCGCCGTCACGGTCACGCCCGTGCTCTGCTCGTTCCTGCTCCCCGGTGCGAGGGCGGTGACCCGCGCCGAAGAGCCCCGCTTCGCCGCGTGGCTCAAGGCCCGCTACGCCCCGCTCCTCGACCGCGCGCTGGGCGGGTGGCGTGCGCTCGCGGCCGTGGCGCTGGTGCTCCTCGTCGGGGCGGGCGTCGCGCTCGGGCTTGCGGGACGGTCGTTCCTGCCGGAGTTTCGCGAGGGCACGCTCACCATCGCGACGGTGACCCTCCCCGGAACCTCGCTCGCAGAATCCGACGCCATGGGTCGTCGGGTCGAGCGGATCCTGCTGCGCCACCCGGAGGTGGTCTCGGTGGCCCGCCGCACGGGGCGCGCGGAGATGGACGAGCACGCCCAAGGAGTCCACGCCTCCGAGCTGGACGTGAGCCTGCGCGAGACGGCGCGCTCTCGGGAGGCCTTCCTCGCGGCGCTGCGGCGGGACCTCTCGGTGCTGCCGGGCATGAACATCACCCTCGGGCAGCCCATCGGGCACCGCATCGACCACATGCTCTCGGGCACGCGGGCGAGCGTCGCGGTGAAGCTCTTCGGCCCCGATCTCGTGGAGCTGCGGCGCCTCGGGGCCGCCGTCGAAACCGCCATGCGCGGCGTCCAGGGCGTCGTGGACCTCGCCCGCGAGCAGCAAGCCGACATCCCCTTCGTGCGGGTGCGCTTCGACCGCGCCGCCATCGCCCGCCACGGCCTCCGGGTCGCCGACGTCGCCCGAACGTTGGAGGTCACCACCGGCACGCACGTCGTCTCCGAGGTGGTGGAGGGCACCGCGATCTTCGAGCTCGTCGCCCGCATGGACCCAGCGCGTACGCCCACCATCGCCGAGCTCGGTGACGCGCTCGTGCTGACCCCACGCGGCGCGAGGGTGCCGCTGCGGGCGCTCGCGGACGTACGACGCGACCGCGCCCCGCACGAGATCGGACGCGAGGGCGTGGAGCGCAAGCTGGTGGTGAGCTGCAACGTCGCCGGCCGCGACGTGGGCAGCGTGGTGGGCGACGTCCGGGGCGCCATCGCGCGCGAGGTGACGCTCCCGCC
>JAUSAZ010000092.1 GCA_030652255.1 Myxococcales bacterium
GCCCGCGCCACGCCCGAACCACGCGAACAACGCGCGGATTCGAGCGACCGCGTCTGGGATCGCGCCGGACAGCTCCTTCGCGAGCAGCGCGACATCTACGTCGAGCTCCATCATCGCGTCCCAGTGGGGTGCGAGGCACGCAGGCATCGCCGCGCGCCACCGCTCCGCGTCGCGTGCCGACTTCTCGTCGACCCGCGCGGCCTGCTCGAGCTCCTCCAGGGGTCCGGGGACGCCGCGCTCGGCGAGCCAGCGACAGGCACCACGCGATGACGCCGGGCGTCCACGACCTCCCGCGCGGCCCCTCCGCATCCTACGGTCCGTCGATCGCAGCGCGCACGCTGTACGCGCCCTCGACCCCCCAGGTCTCGCGCTCCGTCACCCGCACGGTCACCGACCCGTCGCGCGTCGCGGTGAAGCGCGCTCGGGCGTTCCACCCGCCGCCGCCGTCGTCGTCGCGGGCGAGCACCCGGTCTCCATCGAGCACCGTCACCTCGACGTCGTGGGCCGCGCAGCCGTGGCTACGGGTCCTCCCCCCTCGCACGTCGATCCGTAGGCGCTGGCCGGCGGTCACCGCCAGGGTCCAGTCGTCGAAGCCCGTCCAGTCGTCGAGCATCGCGTCGCCGCGCGCGAAGGTCCCCCGCGTCGCCGCCGCCGCCAGGGTGAGCTCGCCGACGGGCCTCGCGGGCCTCGCCGGCTCCCGCACCACCTCCCCCGCCGCGGGCTCCCGCACGCCAATCTCCACCGCGGACAGGACCTTGTCGTACGTCGCGCCCGTCAGCCCGCCGTGCCCGCAGGCCGCGATCATGAACACCGCCCCGTGCGCCCGCACCGCGTCGGCAAGCGCGCCGTCGGGCTGCATCGCGACCTGCGTGCCTTGCCCACGCAGGCGTGCCGCGAGGCCGCCGGCACGCCGTCGCATGTCGACGTCGTCGTTCGAGGTGAGGCACACGAAGCGTCGCGGCGTGTTGGGCGTCGACCGCTGCATCCACCCGGCGAAGGCGCTCTCCGCCCCGTACAGACCGTCGTCGAGGACCACGGTGCGCACCCGGTCGGCGAGGTCGCTCCGGGCCAGCAGTGCTCCGATCACCGGTCCGCCTCCGCTCGATCCGACCAGGGTCAAGCCCTCGATGTCGTCGACGGTGCGGCGCCCGCCGAGCCGGGACACCAGCGTCTCCGTCAGCAGCTCCTGCAGGAACTCCCTCAAGAACCCGGGGCGCTGGAACGCCCCCGCGAAACCGGCTGCCCCGTGGGGCGCGAGCTGCGGCGCGACGAGGAGCGCGTTGATCCCCGCGCGGTCGTGTCGTGTGGAGAGCCCCCACCCGCTGCCGGGCTCGCCGGTCAATGGCGCGAGCGGTCCCGCCGCCACCAGCCACGCCGGACGCGAGTTGAGCCCATGGAACACCATCACGGCGTGGAGCGGCCGCGACGGGTCGAAGCCCGGCGGCGCGTGCACCACCACGTCGGGCAGGTCGTGCGTCGCGACCGGACGGTGGCGCAGTCGGAGCATGCTCGACGCATGGATCTCGCTGGTGCGCGCGAGCCGCGAGGGGGCGGGCCCGCGGTGCTGGTCGCCCTTCGACCGGGGCCACCAGGGGAAACCCTTGCTCTTCAGCGCGCTGGAGAAGGAGCCGCCGCCGAAGGGCAGCGACGACGCCCGCTTCGCCGCGCCGACCTCGATGCGCGACGTGGAGGCGACGACGCACATCTGGGTCGAGCGCCGCCCGCTCTCGCGCAAGGCGGTGGAGTCGTGAAGAAGCCGGGGCGCTCCTCGTGGGTGGCCAACACCCAGCACGTGCAGCCCGACGGCAAGATCCGTCGCAGTCAGCTCATCACGACCTTCGGGCCGGGCGCGATGGTCGACCTCGTGGGCGACGCCGTGGTGATTGGCGGCCTGGACTTCTGGCAGGGCGACGGGATGGAGGTGATCGCGGAGTCGAGGCTCTGCGCGAGCATCAACGCGCGGCGGCGGCAGCAGGGGCTGCGCGAGCTGCGGACGGAGGCGGCGTTCCGCGCGGCCCCGGTGGGCGACGACCAGCAGGCGCGGCGGGGTCAC
The DNA here is from genome assembly GCA_030652255.1 of Myxococcales bacterium. Lineage (GTDB taxonomy): Bacteria > Myxococcota_A > Polyangia > Polyangiales > SCUS01. The sequence continues at coordinate 2,054 of JAUSAZ010000092.1, forward strand.
GGCATCCGGGCGGTGGAGTTCCCGGCGTGGTTCGTGTGCCAGAACCCCGAGTGCCGCGCGCTGGTGCAGGCCTGGCACGGCCTGGAGCGTAAGGGCGACCACTACCTGCACAGCTGCGACAACCGCCGGAGCGGGGCGGTCTGCGTGCCGGTGCGCTTCGTCGCGGCCTGCGTGCGGGGTCACCTGCAGGAGTTCCCGTGGCTGTCCTTCGTCCACCAGGAGCGCGGCCCGGAGCGGTGCGAACACCCCCGGCTGACGCTGGAGGAGGGCGCCTCGGGGGACTTCGCGGACATCTGGGTGCGGTGCCGTGGGTGCAAGTCGAGTCGCCCCCTCTCGCGGGCCCGCGCCCGGGGCACGGCGGGCGGCTGCAAGGGCGAGCGCCCGTGGCTGGGCAGCGAGGGCAACGAGCCCGGCTGCGAGGAGATGCTGAGCCTGGTCGTGCGCACCGCGAGCGACGCGTACTTCTCGCTGGTGGAGAGCGCGCTGTCGATCCCGCCGATGAAGGAGCTCGCGCTCCGGGCCGCCATCGACGGCGTCTGGAACATGGTGCAGACCGCCGACGCCGTGACCATCGGGCCGTTCCGGACGATCCCCGCCGTGCGCCACGCGCTGGAGGGCTGGAGCGACGCGGAGGTGCTCGCGGCCATCGGCGCGCGCCGGGCCGGGACGCCGGTGGAGCAGGGCCCCGTGCGCACTGCGGAGTTCGGGCAGTTCATGGCGGCGCCCGAGGAGGTGCCAGGGACCATCGCGCCCGCGGGGCAGGACTTCTTCGCGCGGATGCTGCGGCGCGACCGGGCGCTGCCTGCGAGCATCGAGCGCGTGGTGCTCGCGTCGAAGCTCCGGGAGGTGCGCGCCCAGGTGGGCTTCACGCGGCTGATGCCGGTGAGCTCGGACCTGCAAGGCGAGTACAAGGTCGTGCCCGCGGCGCTGGGTCTACAGACCGACTGGCTGCCCGCGACGGAGGTGCGCGGCGAAGGGATCTTCGTGCGCCTCGACGAGGAGGCCGTGCGCGCGTGGGAGC
>JAUSAZ010000094.1 GCA_030652255.1 Myxococcales bacterium
GCTCCATCTGCGCCCCCGGCTTCCAGTGGAACGAGCGGATCTGCTCGACGTCCAGGCCCACCAGCGAGTCGCCGTGCCGCAGGGCGTGGTCGACGAAGGTGAAGGGCTCGTCCTTGGCCAGCGTGACCAGCCACAACGACAGGCGCGCGAGGCTCACCGCGAGCGGGTTCTTGTCGACGCCGTAGAGGCAGCGCTGCGCCACCAGCCGCCGCGCATGGAGCACCACGTCGCCGTGCGTGCTGGCCACGAGGTCGAGCCGCCCCTCGCGCGTCCACGCCGCCACGACCTGGTCGCCGAGGAAGCGGCACGCCTCCACCAGGAAGGCCCCGCTCCCCATGGCGGGGTCACACACCTTCAGGTCGAGCAGCCGCTCCGAGGCGGGCGTCGCGCCCATCGCCGCGAGCAGCGGTTCGAGCGTCCGCCGCACGATGGGCGCCGTGAGCGAGGCCGGGGTGTAGTGCGAGCTCGTCCGTCGACGCTCCGCCCCGGGCTGGATCACCAGCTGCCCGGCGACCCCGTTGACGCTCCCCCGCACGCGCAACGCCTCCAGGGCCGCCAGCACCTGCGCGTCGGTGCTCGCAGCCCGCAACGGCTCGGCGATCTTGGCAATGGCACTCTTGGCGAGCGCGGCGTTCTCGGCCACCCACTGCGCCCGCTGGGCGGGGGCGGGCGTGAGCACCTCGGCGGCGGTGATCCAGATGCGGGCGCCTTTGCCGCCCTTCACCCAGAGGGCGGGGCCGGCGAGGCGCACGACGTGATAGCCCATGAGGGCCTCGTAGACGGCGCCGATCTGCTCGACGTCGAGGGCGCGATACGAGAGCCGCTGGCCCTGGAAGACGAGCAAGCGCTCCAGCACCCGGAAGACGGTCTCGTCGTCCACGGTGGGAACCCGCACCCGCCCCTGCGTGAAGGGATCGTCGATGGGCGCGGAGCCTGCCGGGCCCCAGCCTTCGAGGAAGGGGAAGCGGTGCGGGTCGAAGAGCTCGCCGCGGCGGGCGGGCATGACCAGCGGGCCGTGTTCGAGCCCCAGGAAGACGGCGCGGAAGAGGGCGACGAGGCGGGGCCAGGCGCCGAAGCGCCGCGCCATGGAGTCGGGGAACTCCCCGTGGTCGCGCTGGAGTTGATCGAAGAGACCGAGGGCGGAGAGGTGCTCGGCGTAGACGGGTTGATCGATGGGGAGCAGGGCGCGGTCCTCGGCGTAGAGCACGAAGACGAGGCGAAGGAGCAGGGTGAGCAGGCCCTTGTAGAGGTGGTCGTCGTCGCGGGCGAGGGCGTCGTCGAGCTGGGTGCGCCCGTCGCGCTCGGCGGCAGCGACGAAGCCCGCGAGCAGGACGCGGAGCGCGTCGAGCATCTGGTCGGCGAGCTCGTTGGTGACGTTGGCCTGGCGGGTGCGGGAGTCGCGGAGGAGCGCGGGGAGCTGGTGCTCGGGCGCGACGCCGAAGAAGCGCTCGGCGGAGAGCAGCATCACGAAGGCGTCGAAGATGGCGCGACCGGAGACGGAGGCGAGGTCCTCGACGCGGAAGTCGATGTGACCGGAGGACTCGCCGTGGGGCGCGTACACGAGGCGGACGGTGGTGCGGTTGGTGAGCAGCCCGATGGGCACGCGACAGGCGCGCAGGAGGCGGTCGAACTTGGCGGCGGGGGGATAGTCCCAGGGGCCGGTGGTGGTCTCGGGGCGGTCGAGGGGGAGAGACGGCGGGAGGTCCCAGAGGAGGGCGACGTAGGCGGCGCCAGCGCGGGACGCGGGGGTGCTGTCATCGGGCGCGGCAGGGGAGGCGGTGGGCGAGGCGGGGTCGGAGGAGGGGGCGGCGAGGTGGCGGAGGGCGAGGGTGGGGCGGAGGGTCTGGTGGCCCTCAGGGACGTAGAGGGCGAGGTCGTCGGGGAGGGAAGGGGAGGCGTCGTAGAGGTCGGGGGTCCAGTCGAGGATGGCGGCGAGGAAGGCCGGGAGGTCGGCGATGGTGGAGGCGGGGGAGAGGTCGGCGAGACGCTGCTGAAGGGCGAGCGGCTGCCGGCGCATGCATTGGGCGTCGGCGAGCACGGGCACGGACACGACGAGGCCCTCGACGGGCTGCACGAGGCCGAGCCACTCAGCGTGGAAGCGGGATTCGGGGTCGGTCACTGCCTGCAATTACTTGACAATACGAATGAAGCTCAACTTGGTCCCTGACTTCAATGCCTGGACATTGTCCACGGCGCAGTGCCAACCATTGGCCGAGCCCGAGCCAAAAGCATAAAGGGAGTCGAAGACTGCACTGCCAGAAATAGGTGACCTGCCTGCGAACGCGGTGCCCAAGTTCCCTGGCAACGAGCCAGATGCTGGAGACAAAGAGTAGACATACTCGTTTCGTGCAGAGTTGAAAAACTCACCAACTTCAAAGTTGCCAGAGTCCAAGAAGGCGGTGAGGCTGCCTGAGACCGCAGCAGTAACCTTCGTCTGATAGCTGTTCCCTTGCACAGGGAAGTTGGGGTCGTGTTTGTCAGTGAGAAAGGTTCCGGCGTACTGAGCGGCCTGCCACTCAAGCATCAATTCATCGCGAGTCTTTCCGCTGTTGGACATCTCTACTCTCCAGCTTCTCGATTCAGTAGTGCCTTCCAAAATTCCGCATGCATCTTTTCGTCGGCTGCACGGGCAAGTTGAGTGTCGATGAGACTGACCGTCTTCGCGATTTCGTCCTCAAGACGGTCTGTTTCAACGGCGTGCTTAATTCTTTCAAGCAGGCCCTTCACGATCTCTTCGTGTGTCATTTGTAACCCCATCGCGCACCGCACCTAGGTTGTGACAGCCTGACCAACGCAGATCGCTATACTATCTCGTCCCCGGCCACAGATACACCATCCCCACTGGCTCCAGCTTCCTTGTCGCCACCCGATACAGCCCCGGCAGCTCCGCCGGCTCCGTCTCGATCTCCTTCGCCAGCCGCTCCAGCCGCCGCTCCATCCACTTGCGGTCCTGCTCCCACTGCTCCTTCTGCGCGGCCTCGCCCTCCGTGAAGAGCGCCAGCTGCGTCCCTCGCAGCTCCTTCGCGATCGCCGCCCGCTGCGTCTCCAGGATTCCCCCCAGCGCCGTCGCCTCCGCCTGACCGCGCCGCTCCAGCATCGCCTCGGCGTCGTGGGCCACCGCGTCGGCCTCGTGCTCGATGTGCGACCACAGCGCCGCGAAGTCCCCCGGAGCCGCCGCCACCAGCCGCTCCTGCACCCGCGGCTCGACGGCATCCAACGTGGGCGACTCCGAGAGCAGCGACTCCAGCCGCTCCAGCGCCTTGCGGTCGGCCTCCTCCGCGAAGGGCCGCAGGTGGTTCCCTCCGCCGGTCTCGTTCCAGGGAGCGGCCACGCTCACGAGCTGATCGTGCAGCCGCGTCGCCCCCGCCCCGAAGAGCGACAGCCGCCCGAAGGCGATCACCCGCGCGATGCCGTCGCGGGGGTTCTTCACCACCGTCACCCGCGAGAGGTCGTGCGCCGACCAGCCCTGCGCGCGGAAGCGCCCGAGGATGCGCTGCACGATGGGGTGCGACAGGTGCAGGTGCGCGACGCCCGAGTTCATCCGCTCCGGCGGCTCGAAGCACACCGGCAGCAGCGGCCGCTTGCGCCACTCCCACGGGGCCTCGTCCTTCGCCCGCGGCGGACGCACCGTGTCGAGCGTCGTCTGCCAGCTCTCGGGCATCGTCGGCAGCTTCCACAGCGCCAGCCCGGGCTCCGCCTTCACGCCCGGCGCCGTCGCGAGGTTGCCCGCGCCCGCGAGCTCGCAGCCCACGTTGATCGCGTCGCGCAGCAGCCCCGGGTCGAAGACCATCCCCTTGCTCGACTCGTTGAGCAGCCGCCCCGCCTCGTCGATGTCCCGCTTCAGCCGATCGACCGTCGCGCGCTCGGCGTCGAGCTCGCGCTTCGCCGTCTCGGCCCCGGCGCCCATCTCCAGGGCCGCGTCCACACGCGCCTCGGAGCTCGCGTCGATGCCGCGCTCCATCGCCTCGGTCACGCGGGTCATCACGACCTCCGAGAGCGAGCCGAGCTCGTGCTCGATGCGACCGACCTTCACGACGAGGTTGCGCAGCACCTGGTCTTCGGCGCGACGCGGGATCACGAAGTAGTGGCAGCGCACCTCCGCAGCGGGCTGGAGCGTGCGGTCGATGCGACCGTTGCGTTGCTCCATGCGTGCGGGGTTCCAGGGTACGTCGATGTGAAAGAGGTCGGCGCAGTGCCCCTGGAGGTTGACGCCCTCGCGCGCCGCGTCCGTCGCCACGAGGATGCGCACCGGGTGCTCGTCAGGCGGGCTGTTGAAGGCCCGCTGCACGGCCTCGCGCGCCTCCTCGCTCATCCCCCCGTGAAACTGCATCACCCGGTCGCGGCCGCCCGCCGTGTTCTCCAGCAGGGCGTTGAGCAGGTTGACGAGCCAGCGCTTGGTGTCGCCGTACTCGGTGAAGAGCAGCACGCGCCGGTCGGTCCACGGCACCTTCTTCAGGCGCGGGTCGCCGAGGCCTGGGCAGAGGTTGGCGCGCATCCAGTGCACGAGCGAGAGCCAGCGGCCGTCGGGCGCGTGGCGGTGCGCCTCGGCGATCGCGAGCATCTCGTCGAGCAGCCCCCGCGCCCGCGCCGACGGCGCCGACAGCCCCCGCGAGCGGCCCTCGTCGGCCGCGGCGTCGAGCTCCTCGCGGGTGTCGTCGTCGAGGTCTTCTTCGTCGTCGGGGGCAGTGGGGTCGGCGGAGGCGCCGCCGCGTCCGACGCTGCGCGCGTGCAGCTGGAGCGTGCGCGCGAAGGCCTCCACGCTGGAGAGCAGTCGCTTCTGGAGGTTGACGAAGACGAGGCGCCCGGGGCCCTTCGCGGGGCGTTCGAGGGCGGTGTACTCGGCGAGCAGGTGCGAGAGCTCGATCTCGACGGCGCGCGGGCTCGCGCCGAGGTTGACGAAGCCGACGTGGGCGCCGCGGTCGTCGCGCTGCAACCACTGGCCGTCGACGTGCTCGAGGGCGATCTCGACGACACGGCGCTCGGGGAAGTGGCCGCTGCCGAGGGCGCGCAGGTCGCGCTTGAGGCGGCGCACCATGACGGCGTCGCGGGCCTCGGGGGTCACCGCGATGCCGCGGGTGAAGCGCTGCGGGTCGAGGATCTCCAGCAGCGCCGAGAAGCTGTTGGAGTGGCCGTTGTGGGGCGTCGCCGAGAGGAAGAGCCGGTGCTCGAAGCGCGGGGCCACGTCGCGGATGACGCGGGTGACGCGCGAGTCGACGGCGTAGCGCGAAGTGGAGGCGGGCGCCGCGGTGTGGGCCTCGTCGAGGACGAGCAGCGACTTGCGGGCGCGCTCGCCGAGGTGCGCGAGGAGGGGGTCGCGGTACTCGGGGCGGCGCAGCGTCTGGTAGGAGATGATGAAGCGGTTGTGGGTGGTCCAGGGGTTGACGCCGAAGCCGCGCTCCTGGCGGCGGCGCGCGACGAAGCGGCGGTCGTAGAGCTCGAAGTGCAGCCCGAACTTCTTCTGCATCTCGGACTGCCACTGGAGGGTGACCGACGCGGGGCAGACGATGAGCACGTTCTCGACGCGCTGTCGGAGAAGGAGTTCTTGCAGGACGAGGCCGGCCTCGATGGTCTTGCCGAGGCCCACGTCGTCGGCGATGAACAGGTTGGCGCGCGGCATCTCCAGCGCCCGCTTGAGGGGCGTGAGCTGGTGGTTGAAGAGCCGGATGCCCGCGCGGAAGGGGGCCTGGAAGAGGCGGGCGTCGGTGGCGGTGACGGCGTTCCAGCGGAGGGCGTGGAGGTAGGCGGCGAAGTGGCGCGGCGGGTCGAGGCGGGTGACCGCGCCGAGGCCGTGGGTCTCCGGGGCGAGCACGCGGGCGCCGAGCTCGAGCTCCCAGAAGATGTCGAGCGGACGGCCCTGGGCGTCGTCGTCGAGGCACACCATCGCCACGCGGGTGGACTCGCCGTGGCGCGTGGAGGCAACGACCTCGGAGACGAGGTACTGGCGGTGGCGGGCGTGGACGATGTCGCCCGCGCGAGGGAGGTCGCCGGGGCGGCGGGGAGCGCGCGCGGGGCTGAGTGCCTCGGCGGTGGTGCCGAGGATGCGGGCGGCGAGCTCGGCGCGGGCGCGAGCGCGATCGTCGAGGGAGAGGGCGCGGCAGACGGCGCGGAGCTCGTCGCGGCCGAGGCGGGCGACGAGCGCGGGCAGCGGGGGGAGGGCGGGGACGAGCGCGTCGAGCTGGGCGTCCTTGGTGAGCGTCTCGGGGGCGGAGACGCCGAGCTCGCGGCCCAGGTCGGCGAGGCGGAGCTTCGGCAGGGCCGAGAGGACCAACCGGGGGTTGGGAGAGGTATCGAGCGTGGGTCCCACCTTGGGGGCGGATGGTAGACGCGGCGTGGGCGGGTTGGAAGAGCGTCGGGAGCCAGTCAGCGGCAGCCGCCGTCGGCGCTCGACACCTGATAGCTCCAGGTCGCGGGCTGGGTGGCGAAGGTGGAGGCGCAGATCGTGGCGACACCGGTCGCGGTGGCGGTGCAGGTGCACTGCGAGCCGAGGCCGCACGAATCGTCGTTGGAGCAGGTGCACGCGCCGCCGACCGAGAGGAACGGGTCGCCCGTGCTGCGGCCGCACGTCGAGATCGTGTAGCGGTGCCCCCGCGTTACCGGGAAGCTGTACCGCGCGAGGCAGCGCGCCCCGCTCATCCCACCGTTGCCGCTCCCCGCGAAGCCGCTGCGGCAGATGGAGCCCGCCGGTGCGTTGCAGCCGCCGTTGGCGCTCGACACCTGATAGCTCCAGGTCGCGGACTGGGTGGCGAAGGTGGAGGCGCAGATCGTGGCGACGCCGGTCGCGGTGGCGGTGCAGGTGCACTGCGAGCCGAGGCCGCACGAATCGTCGTTGGAGCAGGTGCACGCGCCGCTGACGGAGAGGAACGGGTCGCCCGTGCTGCGGCCGCACGTCGAGATCGTGTACGTACCCCCCCTCACCACCTGGAAAGTGTAGCGCGCGAGGCAGCGCGCCCCGCTCATGCCACCGCTGCCGCTCCCCGCGAAGCCGCTGCGGCAGACCTGACCCGCGGGGGGCGAAGCCACGCACACGCCCTGGCCGTTGCACGTCATCGCGCTACCGCAGGGCGTACCGGCGGGGCGCGGGCTGGCGGCGCACGACGACGACGTGCCCGCGCAGCGCACCGTCCCGATGGTGCAGGGATTGCCCGTGGGGCAGGCCGCCCCGGCAACGCACTGCGCCACGCAGCGGTCGGTCGCGCAGGTCTGCCCCGCGGGGCAGGCGGTCGGGGGGCTCCACTCCAGGCACGCATCGCCGTCGTGGTTGCCGCAGGTGCGCAGGGCGCCGCCGGAGCAGCTGCGCGCCTGAGCGGTGGGGCACTCGTCGGCGCAGGTCTCGCGGCCGTACTCGCGCAGCTCGTTGGCGAGGGTGCAACGCACGAAGTCGGCCTGCTGCCCGGAGAGGCGGCGGGCGCAGGCGTAGTACGACATCAGGTTCTCGGCGTCGGGGCGGGCGCCGTCGGGGCAGGAGGCCGCACCGCAGCCCGCGGCGGAGCAGCTCCCGTTGAGGGTGGCGCCATCGTCACAGCGGTCGAGGCCGTTCACGCCGCGGGGGCCGCGGTCGGGCGGGGTGTCACAGAGCAGGTCGCCCGCGCGGTCGCAGTTAGCCCCGGTCTCGCGGCCGAGGCGGCACGAGTGGGTGTGGCCGAGGCCGAAGAAGTGCCCGAGCTCGTGGGCCACGACGCGGTGCGAGGTGCCCGCGTTGACCGGGCGGCCGCGGAACCACGCGTAGCCGCCGATGGTGAAGGCCGAGGTGCGCGACTCGATGGCGCGCACGAAGGTGATCGGCACCACCCCCGCGGGCACGCCGCTGCCGCGGATCAGGTCGTCGAGGCGCGACTCCTCGTACTGCGTGACGCAGTCGTTGAAGCGGAAGCGCGTGACCGAGTGCTCGAAGAGCTCGACGCCCGCCGCGCGGAAGGTCGCGGCGACCTGCCCCATCACCGCGCGCACGCTCGCGAGCGCGAACGCGTCGGAGCCGTCGTCGCGGGTGCAGAGGTTGATCCGGTAGGGAACGCGCACCGGTCCCCGCGCCGCCCAGCCGCGGTGCACGCTCATCGGCCGGCACATGAGGGAGGGGTCGAGGATCGCCTCGCCCGCCTCGAAGCCCATCTCTGCCGGCTCCATCACCCAGAGCCGGCAGTCGCTCGTGCAGCCGTCGGTGGGGTCGTCGTTGCCGTCGTCGCACGCCTCGCCGGGGCCCACCACCCCGTCGCCGCAGCGGCCCGCCGGGGCCGAGCGGTCGACCGCCGGCACGTCGGCGGGCACGTCGGTAGACACGTCGATCGTGGCGCCGGTCGTGACGTCGGCCGACGGGCGCCATGCGTCGCCCGCGTCGCTCTCGAGCAGCGGCAACGGGCCGCCGCACGATGCCGTGAGGGAAAGGGCCAGTCCGGCCCAGAGAAACCTGCAGATCTTCATCAGGAGCCACACCTTTCGCCGCTGCTGAAGCTCCGAGCAGGAGCTCCTTCGCGCCGCAGTGTTCGTCGGCCCCGTGGTGATCCCAATGCGTGCAGCCGTTGCACGGAACGGCGCGGTACGCCCCAATGAGGCTGCCGAACCGCTGCGGCCGGTGTCAGGGCATAATCAGCTCCAGCGGATCGGAGGCCCGCCATGCCTTGAGGAACCACGTGTCGAACGCGTTGAACCACTTCCCAGCCCCCCGACGTTCGGGCGTCCAGACGTCGTACTCGGGGTCGTAGAGGTTGGGGCCGTCGGGCCGGCGCGCGCCGAGGTAGAGCCGCAGCGGTTCGACCAGCACCTCGGGGCGGACGTGGCTCCCCCGGTCCTCGTTCCATCGCGGTGAAAAACCGATGCGGTTGCCGTGAAGCCAGCACGCGAGGTCGGCGGGGTATCGTCGGATCACCACGGACACCTTTCCCGTCCGGGCGTCGCCCCGAGCCGCCGCCGCGTCGAGCTTGGACCTCACCTCTCCGTCGAGCGCGTCGACGAGAACGCGTAGGAGCTTGGGACGGCCGGGAGCGTGTGCGAACGAGTCCCTGAAGGCCTCGATGCTCCTCCCGCTCATGGCGAACACGTCGATGACGAGGGCGGTGCTAGGTGGCGCCTTCCGCACCCGCTCGCTGCCGAGGAACGCATCGATGTCGGCCCACCCATCGGAAAATGGCATCACCGCCTCGGGCCCGTCGGTGAGCCGCGCTGGCGGCTGGACGGTCGGAGCGCCGCCCATCGGCGTGAAGTGTCGCCGCAGAACTGCGGAGAGTTCGAGCCGCGCGCCCTTTGCTGCCTGCCAGATCACACGGCGCTCGGTCTTGCGCCCTCCTTCCACACGAAGGTTCGCGGCGTTCTCCAGGCGGTCCGGGAAGTGGTTGTTGAGCGAGGCAATCGTCGCGCCCTTCAAGCCCGCGACGACGTCCTGAAGGGAGAGGATCTCGGTGAATGAGACCTCGTACTCTCCTCCCTCGGGGACCTTGTTCCCCTCGACCGCCATCGCCAGTGCCACCGCCATCGCGTGCATCGAGGGCGTCCACTCCCAGCGCGTGGCGTCCTTTGGGATGAGCGGGCCGAAGACAGACTCCACGCAAGTCCGCAGCAGTGGCTTCTGCGCGAGGTTGTCGCCGACCTGGAAGCGAACACTGCCGCACTCCACTCGGTCCTTATAGAGAAGCATCTGGAACCCTGCGCCTTCCCCGGCCATCCACGAGGCACACTGGGCCCTCGTAGATACCGTGGTGGTACGCGCGCCGTCTAGCCGACCGGCGGTGGGCTCTCCGCCTGCGTGGAGGCGGAGCGCAGACGAGTGGCACCTCGGTCTCCGTGGTGGCTTCCGGCGACGTGGTCGATACTTCACTGATGAGCACTGCCGCCCGCAAACGCCCGAAGGCCGCCAGCGTCCCGCCCTTCGCGAAGATCCTGCGGCGTCACCTCGGGTGCGATCCCGCGTCGATCGCCATCGTCGGCGACAGCTTTCCCCT
>JAUSAZ010000096.1 GCA_030652255.1 Myxococcales bacterium
GCGCGCAGCCGCACGGTGCGCTCGACCTCGTGCCGGACCGCGAGCTCGGCGAGCCCGGCCAGCAGCGCCGCGATGTCCGGCGACCTGACCAGCGCCGCGAGGGGCTTGGACTCCACGAAGCGCTCCTCGGTGGCGAGCAGCAGCAGCGCCGCGACGTTGGCCTCGCGCACCACCCCCCGGCGGTCGGTGATGAGCGTCGCCTCGGGCAGCAGGTCGAAGAGCTCACGATAGCGCGTGCGCTCGCGCGCCTGCTCCCCCTCCCACACGGCCATCATCTCCATCTGCACCCGAAGCTCCTCCTCGGCCACGATGAGTTCTTCGTGCTCGATGCTCAGGCGCTCCAGGGCCTCCTTCATGAGCTTCGTGTCGCCCAGCATCTCGGGCCGGACGGGCTGGAGATCACCCGTCAGCGCGCGGTGACGCTCCAGGTACTCGACCAGCGCCCGCACCCGGATCACGTGGCTCTCAGGTGGCGCCGTACGGATCATGTCGGCCATTGCAACCCCTTTCCCTCGCACGACCAGCGCGCGATCGACTTCCTGCTCCGATGAAGCGCTCGGCCGATGGACACGAGCGCCTCGCGGGCCAACGCTCTCGCCCATCTTCACTCCAACCGTAAGACCAGGAAACCTCCGTGAAAGCGCATAAGCTGCGCGCACCCGGTGCGCAGCGCACTCCATGGTTCCCGGCGGAGGGCCGATGGGTTCTCTACCCCGATCGGGGCGCCGCGCCCTCTCGGAGCGCGCCGCGCAGCACCGTCAGCGTCGCGCCCGCGCCGCCCTCCGCGCCGTCGAGGGGGAAGACCTCGCTCGCCCCGTGCTCGCGCGCGAAGGCGATCAGCGCGTGCATGTGCGCGAGGCCCCGCGCGGCGTCGGGTCGGGTCATCACCTCGAAGGACGGCTCCAGCAGCGCCCTCGGCAGGAACACCACGCACTTCGCCCGCGCGCGGCTCAGCGACACGTTGAGCCGGGGCAGCGAGTAGATGAACGCCGCCTCCTGCGCGGCGGTCTCGGCGTCGCTCACCCCGTAGCTCACCAGCACCGCCAGGGCCTCCTGGCCCTGCATCTTGTCCACCGTGTCGACGAAGGGCGGGTGACGCCACCCGCGCCGCGCCGCCAGCGCCCGCCGGATCGCCCGGATCTGCGCGTGGTGCGGGCTCACGATGAACAATCCCCGCCGCCAGAACGCCGTGTCCCCTTTGGTTCCTGCGCGGTACGGACGGCCCTTCACGGGGTTGTGCATCCGCTCGCGCAGCGCCACGGCGAGGGCCGCCACGAGCGACGCCTCGACGCGGTTCTCCACCGCCGCCCGCACGCCGTCCGACACGCACACCACCAGCGGGTACGCCGGGTCGAGCGCGTACTCCACCAGCGCATCGAGCGCCGTCGTGGGCGCCACCGTCGGCGCCGCCAGCACCAGGGCCTGCGCGCCGATCGTAGCGTCCGCCGGACGGTACGAGCGCGAGTACAGCGTCTCCGCGGAGAAGCGAGAGAGGGTCGCGTTCATGCGCCAGTTCTCGACGAGCTGCCAGGTGAAGGGCCGCGCCGGGTCCTGCCGCGCGCGCAGGTACGCGAAGGCCGAGTCGTGCACCGCGGGCAGGCCGTCGTCCGCCGCGGGGTAGCGGCCCTTGATGATGGGCGGGAGCTGCAGGTCGTCGCCCGCGAGCACCAGGCGCCCGGCGCCCGCCAGCGCGGCCGAGGCCAGCGCCAGCTCGCCGAGCTTCATCTGCGAGGCCTCGTCGATGATCAGCAGCTCGAAGGGCTTCGCGCCGCCTTCGAGGAGCTTGCGCAGGCCGTGCACCGTCGAGCCCACCACCACCGCGGCGCGGTTGAGCGTGCTCGCGGTGTGCTGTGTGACGAAGGGCAGCGAGGCCCCCTTCGGGCTCCGCGGCTCGCCGAACTTCAGCACCCGCAGCGAGGGCGGCGCCTCGGCCGACTTCAGGTGCGCGGCGACGCCCGCGAGGAGGTTCTCGATGGCGGCGTGGGTGAAGGCCGCGACGACCACCCGGAGCGCGGACCCGGTGGCGGCGCGGGCCCGCGCGAGGCGCAGGATGGCCTGGGCGAGGAAGTGGGTCTTGCCGGTACCGGGAGGTCCCCACACGAGGGTGAGCCGCCGCGCGACGAGGTGATCGAAGGCGGCGGTCTGGCTGGGCGTGAGGCCGGGCCGCGCGGACTCCTGCGCCACGGCGTGGAGGAAGTCCGCGGGCTCGGCCACGGCCGCGGCGAAGTCTCGCGGCGAGCGCACCAGGGAGAGGAAGTCGCTCGCCGGGTCGGCGTCGAGCTCCTGGAGGCGCGCCACGATGCGGTCGGAGATGAAGTCCACGGTGCGCGGATGGAGCGCGCGGCGCGCCCCGGGCGCGGGCTCCGCGAGGTGGACGCTGGGTCCGCCGCGGTGGAGCGTGATCTCGGTGACCAGCCCGGTGAGCGGGTCGACGGTCTTGTCGACGAGGTTGCAGACCTCCACCTCGCCCCGCGGGGAGAAGAGGTCCCGGCGGCGGCGGTAGTCGTCGTAGGCCATCTGGGCCCGCTCGCCGGACTCGGTGTCGGGCGCGAGCAGGTGACCCCAGAAGTCGTCGTCGTCGACCAGGGAGTCGTCGAGGGTGGAGCCCACGCGCCAGCGCCCGGCGCCGAGGTGTTCGAGGGGGATGCGGGTGCCGTCGCGCTCGCGCTCGGCCTGCGGTCGGGTGCGCGACCCGCGGCACTCCAGCGCGCCCACCAGGGACTCGTAGCGGGTGACGAATGCGACGCGAGAGAGCTCGACGTGGGCGAGGTCGATGCGCTGCGGGAAGCGGAACCTCGGCGGCCACGCGAAGAGCCGCTCGGACACCGCGGCGCGCAGCCCGTCGACGACGTGGCCCACCGCGCGGAGGCGCGTGACGAGGCGGTCGTGCACCCAGGTGACGGCCTCGGCGCGGCCGTCGTTCCAGGCCATGAAGATGGCGTCGCTCTTGAGGGCGTTGGAGAGCTGGAAGTCGAAGAGCCCGTGGCGCTCGTAGGTGAAGGCGTAGCGGGGGTCGGGCAGCGCCGCGAGCACGTCGGCGAGGTGGAAGGCCACCGGGGCGGGGAGCGCGACGAGCTCGCGCAGCACGCTGGTGAGCACCACCACGGGGAAGGGGACCTCGGTGCCGGGCTGCTCCTTCGCCTGCACCACGCCCTCGTTCTGGAAGTGGAAGAGCAGCTCCAGGGCCTCGCGCTGCGTCGCCGGGTCGGCGAGGCCCTCGAAGAGCAGGTCGTGGAGGTGGGCGTCCTCGTAGGTGTCGAAGACGAAGGTCTGGAGGGACCTCTGCCCAGCCCAGTCGGCGGTCGCGGCGTTGTGGCGGTGCACCACCAGCATCTCGGCGTGCAGCGCGCGGAGGAAGTCCTGGCGCACGCGGTCGCAGTCGTCCGGGCTCGCGGCGACGAAGACCGCCGCGCGGGTGCTCTGCGGGTACAGCGCTCCGCCCCACAGGCGCAGGAAGCCCGCGGCGTACACGCGCCCGCCCAGCGGCTCGGTCTGTAGCGTCACCAGGAGGCGCACGTCCTCGCCCTTCGGCAGCCGGATGGACGACCCCCCGTGGGGCACCACCCGCTGCTGCACGAGGGCGTCGACGGCGTTGAGGAGCCGGTCGCGGCGCCCGCGGAGCGAGCCGCAGTCGTCGAGGGTGCGGCCCTCGGCGTCGTCGGCGAGGTGCTCCCCGAGGGCCTCGAGGGTGTGGATGGGCGCCCCGCCAGCCCAGCGGGCCTCGCGGAGGTGGGTGCGGCCGCCGACGGAGAGGTACGGGATCAGCGAGACCGAGCGGGCGGCGTCGGCCTCGGCGCGGCAGGGCTGGTAGAACTCGCACCACTCGCAGCGGTAGAAGAGGTGCCAGGCGACGTCGTCCTTCGGCGCGGAGAGCACGGCGGACACCCGATCGCGGAGGAACTCCTCCACCACGCCGACGGTGAGCGAGAGGGGGAAGCGCTCGGGGCGCGGCTGCGCGAAGAGCCAGATGGCGGCCTCGTCGAGGTCGACGGGCACGGGGATGTCCGCGTGGGCGAGCACCTCGCGCAGGAGGAGCGCGTAGAGGGTCACCTGGATGCGATGGCTGGCCTTGAGGGCGTCGCTGGCCTTGACGTCGATGACCCGCAGCCGGGCCGGGCCGCGCTCGTCGGCGGGCACGTACTCGATGAGGTCGGGCCGGCAGGGGGCGAAGTCGACGAGGGCGGGGTCGAGCCCGTAGCGCGCGAGGAAGGACGGCGGCGCGGCGAGCGTGGGCTGGTAGAGCAGCTCGCCGGGCGCGAGCGCGCGGAGGGCCGCGAGGGTGCCGGGGACGTCGAAGGTGCGGTCGCGGAGGCTCGTCCCCGAGGCGGGCGCGACGACGGCGCGGCCGCGGAGCAGGGTGCCGACGACGCGCTCCTCCCAGCGGAAGCCGCCCTCGAAGACCGCCGCGGTGATGGGGTTGCGCTCGAGCGCGACGTCGGGCACGCCCTCGGCGGCGCGGCGGGCGCGCGGCGTGGCGTGGTGCCGGAGGTGCCGGTCGCACTCGTGGAAGAAGTAGCGCGCGACGCGGGAGGGGCTGAGATAGAAGCGGGACATCGGCTCTCCAGGGCGGAGAGCCCGCGGCGATCATCCGACGGGTCCCCGATGGGTGTCCACCGGGGAGGTACGCAGCCGCTGCGCACGGAGTGCACCGGGTGCACGGCGCGACGGCCTGTGGGGGCCCGCGCCCCGCGAGGAGAGCCCCGCGGCCCCTTCGTTGCACCCGCGTGCGCGAATGACGAACAACGTGCGCGACACCCTCGCGCTCACGCCCGAGCAGCTTGGTCCCCACGGGGTGACGGTTCCCTACGCGTCGACGTCGGAGGTGCCGCCGCTCGACGAGCCCATCGGTCAGCGCGACGCGCTCGACGCCCTGGCCTTCGGGCTGGAGGTGCGGGGCCCCGGCTTCGGCGTCTACGTGGCCGGGGAGAACGGCACCGGGCGCTCCACGGCGGTGCACGCGCTCCTGGGTCGCCTCGCGCGCGGGTGCCCGGCCCCGCGCGACTGGGTCTATGTGCACAACTTCGACGCGCCCGACCAGCCCATCGCCCTCGCGCTGCCCCCCGGCCACGCGACGGACATCGCGCGCGCCGTCGACGCCTTCGTCCGCGACGCCAGCACCGCCATCCGGCAGACCCTCGACAGCGAGGACCACGACCGCCGACGGCGCGCCGCCCTCGACGCGTGCGCGGTCACCCGCCGCGCGGTCTTCGACGAGCTCGGGGCCTCCGCGAAGGAGCACGGGTTTCGCGTCGACGTGGCGCCGGGCCGGGTGACCTCCACGCCCCTGGTCGGCGGCGAGCCCATCACCGAAGACCTCTTCAAGACCATGAGCGACGAGGCCCGCGCCGACCTCGCGCAGCGCACCGAGCGCTTCGACTACCCCCTCGGCGCCGCGGTGCGCCGGCTGCGCGAGGTGGAGCGCGACGAGGAGGAGCGCCGGCGGGCCTTCGATCGCGACGCCGCCCGCGCCGCCGCCGAGGCCCTGCTGGTCGAGCTGCGCAAGCGCTACCCCGAGCTCCCGCCGCTGCTGACCCACCTCGCGCGCATCGCCGACGACATGGCCTCTCGCTTCGCCGCGCCCGCGCTCCCCGGCGAGGATGACGGGGACGACGAGGGCGAGGGCGACGGCGAGGACGAGGGTCGGAGCGTGACCGTCGAGACCTTCGGCGGGCCGGACGCCAGCGACCGGGCGCGCTACCGGGTCAACGTGCTCATCGACCACGGCACGGCGGGCGGCGCGCCGGTGGTCGTCGAGCGCCACCCCACGCCCGAGAACCTCGCCGGGCGCGTGGACTACCGCATGACGTCGAGCGGCCTCGTCGCGGACTTCCTCCAGGTCCGCGCCGGGGCGCTGCACCGGGCCAACGGGGGCTTCCTCGTGCTGCGCGCCGCCGACCTGCTCCAGACCGAGTCCGCCTGGGACGTGCTCAAGCGCGCGCTGCTCGGCCCGGAGATCAGCCTGGAGGCGGGCGAGCGGGGTGGGTCGCTGCCGGCCACCGCCCTGCGGCCCGCGCCGATTCCCCTCGACGTGAAGGTGGTGCTCATCGGCACCCAGGCGCTCTACCAGATGCTCTTCGAGCTCGACCCGGAGTTTCGCGAGCTCTTCAAGGTGAAGGTGGAGTTCGCGCCCGACGTGCCCTGGACCGACGAGGCCGGGCGCCTGTGCGCGGCCTTCCTGAGCGGCTGCGTGCGCGACCGCGGGCTGCTCCCCCTCGACGGCGGCGCCATCGCGCGCACCCTCGAGCACGCCGCGCGCCTCGCGGGCGACCAGCAGCGCCTCTCCACCCGCCTCGGCGAGCTCGCCGACCTGGCCACCGAGGCGAGCTTCTGGGCCGGCAAGGCCGAGCGGGCGCAGGTCACCCGCGCCGACGTCGACCGGGCGCTGCACGCGCGGCGCGACCGCTCCGGGCTCCTGGAGCGGCGCATCCGGGAGCAGATGTCCCGCGGCACCATCCTGGTCGAGACCGCCGGGCAGCAGGTGGGCCAGGTCAACGGCCTCGCGGTGCTCGACGTGGGCGACAGCCGCTTCGCGCTGCCCGCGCGCATCACGGCGACGGCGTACCCCGGCCGCGGCACGCTCGTCAGCGTCGACGGCGCGGTGGAGCTGTCGGGCCCCCTCCACGACAAGGCCGTGCTCACCCTGCGCGGCTACCTGGCCCGCACCTACGGCCGGGCGGGGCCCCTGTGCCTCGCCGCCACGCTGGCCTTCGAGCAGTCCTACGACGCCATCGAGGGGGACTCGGCCTCGCTCGCCGAGCTGCTCGCGCTGCTCTCGGCCGTCGCCAACGTCCCGCTCGACCAGGGCGTGGCCGTCACCGGCGCGGTCGACCAGCGCGGCCAGGTCGAGCCCGTGGGCGAGGTCACCCGCAAGGTCGAGGGGTACTTCGCCGCGTGCAGCGCCGCGGGCCTCACGGGGGCGCAGGGCGTGGTGGTCCCGGCCGCCAACCGGGCCCACCTCGTGCTCGACGAGGAGGTCGTTGAGGCTGTGCGCGCGGGGCGCTTCCACGTGTGGGCGGCGAGCACCGTCGACGAGGCCCTGGCGCTGCTCTGCGGCCGCGAGGCCGGCGTGCCCACGGCCGGGGGTGACTACCCCGACGGGAGCGTGCACGGCCTCGCGGCGGCGCAGCTCCGGCGCTTCGGCGCCCAGCTCACGGCGCTGCGCGTCGGAGCGCCCTGAGCGAAGTCCCCACTGGCGCAACGGCCCGCCCGGGCGCATAGGTCCAACGGGATCAATGGACCTCCGTCGGCGTGGGCGCGCCGTCGGTCGAGCGCCGACACCAGCGAGGGGTCGGCACGAAACTTCTATCGGGCATTGTCTCCCGTTGGGGGTAACGAACATGGAAGCGAAGCACACCGAGGCGCACCGACGGCCCGCGACCCGCCTGTTGAGGGTGAGGCCCAGGTCACACGGCGTCGCGACGACCCCGCGGCGCGGGGACAGTCTCGACGAGCTCGCCGAGCGTCTCTCGCAGGCCTCGCAGCTCATGGCCGTGCTGCACGAGGGTCTCGGGCGCGTCCTGTCCGTGGGCGGGCATCACGCGGTCCGCCTCGAGCGCCTCCACCAGGACCTCGTGCAGGGCTACGCGGCCTGTCGCCTGAGCGTCGAGCACGCGGCCACGGTGGTGTTCAGCCGGGCGCGCATCCTGCGCGGCGTGCACGAACATCTTGCCCGCTTCGAGCGCCTCGCGCGGGCCTGGCTGCTCCTCGCGGCCCCGCTCGACGATCGGCTGCGGGTCCACCTCCCGGTCGTACGCCTGCGCGACCTCTGCGAGCTCTTCACCACCGAGGCCGCGATGCGGGGCGTCGAGCTCCAGGTGGGCGACACCACCGACCGGCCCCTGATCGCCCCGACGCGCCGCGCGGCGTGGGCCCTCGCGCAGCGCACCGACGAGGCGATGCACCTCGCCGGGGTCGGCGGTCGGCTCGCGGTCGAGTCCACGGGCTCGGGCCAGGTGACGTGGGAGGCGATGCGCGCCGACGGCGCCGCGGCGCGCCTCCACTACGACCTCTGACGCCTGCGCGCACTGCGCGGTCGGGTTGTTCAGCCCGCGGCCAGGGCGGCGGGCTCGTCGGGGTGGTGGCGGTGCAGGGCCATCGACGTGGATCGCGCCTGCAGCCGACGGAAGGCATACACCGCCGCGAGGAAGGTGGTCGGGACGGTGACGAACAGACCGACCCCGAACGCGAGCGCGCCGACGAGGTTCACCAGGCTCAGGAGGAGCCCGAAGCCCAGGAGGTGCCACCGCACGCCGCGGGTGAGCCGGCTGCTCTCGCGCAGGGCCTCGATGGGGTCGAGCTTCGCGTCGGCCGCGACGAAGCACGCGACCCCGAACTGCACCGCCCAGATCACCCCCGGCACGATGAGCAGGATGAAGCCGGCCGTGACCACGATGCCGTACAGCACGCTGGTCACGAGGTACGAGAGCAGCCCGTCGAGGAGCTCGGCGGGGCGGTCGAGGTCGACCGGGCGACCGTCGTGCAGCGCGAGCGACACCCGGATGAAGGCCAGCGCCAGGGCGATCTGGAGCACCTGGATGCCGGGGCCCAGGAAGGGGATCACCAGCGCGCCGTTCCCGGGGCTGGCGAGGGCGCGGCCGAGCGCGGCCAGGACGGCGCCGATGGCGCCCAGGGTGATGAGCGGGGTGAGGTTCGCCAGGGTGGTCCTCCACCCGAAGCGCAGGGCCTCGGCGCTGGAGAAGGGTCGCGTGATCTCGGAGGCGCTTGAGGGGTCCATCGGCGAGGGACGTTCGCAATCGCCGTACCGGAGGGTGATGACGATGGAGGAGGGCACGGAGGTTGCGATCGAGCGCCCCGGACGGCGGGACCGCGCAGCGGGCGGCAACGGGGGTAGAGCCATGAAGCACGCAGAGAGCACAGCGGTCGGCGATGAGACGGTGACGGTGCGGGTCCCGGCCGGGGCGGTGTCCCTGGAGGCCGACCTCGCGGTGCCATCAGGCGCCATCGGGGTGGTGCTCTTCGCGCACGGCAGCGGGTCGAGCCGCCGCAGCGAGCGCAACCGCTCCGTCGCCCGATCGCTCCGCGGCGACGGCCTCGGCACGCTCCTCCTCGACCTGCTCACGCCCCGGGAAGGGCTCGTCGACGACTACACCGGACGCCTGCGCTTCGACATCGCCCTGCTCGCCGCCCGGCTGGTCGCCGCGACCGAGTGGCTGGCGGGCGAGCCGCGCACCGCCCGGCTGCCGGTGGGATACTTCGGGGCGAGCACCGGCGGGGGGGCCGCGCTGGTGGCCGCCGCCGAGCGCCCGGAGCTCGTCGGGGCCGTGGTCTCGCGCGGCGGCCGGCCCGACCTCGCGTCCGCGGCGCTGCCGCGGGTGCGAGCGCCGACGCTGCTGATCGTGGGCGGCGCCGACGAGGAGGTCATCGCCCTCAACGAGGCCGCCATGGCCGCGATGGTGGCGCCCGCGCGCCTTGCGATCGTCCCCGGGGCGTCCCATCTGTTCGAGGAGCCCGGGGCGCTGGACACGGTCGCGGCCCTCGCGGGGCGCTGGTTCGTGGAGCACCTGGGCGCCGGGCGCGGCGGCTGATCGGGGCGGGGCTACGGCGCGCGCACCGGACGCCCCGGGCGGAACTCCTCGCAGTGCGCGGGGCCCCCTGGACCCCACGGAGAGGGCCGGTCTGCGCGCCCCGCGAGGTGCTCGCCGAACCACTCCGCGGCCAGGGCGGCGACCCGGTCGATGGCCGCCGGGGCGGGGTACAGGTGCGACGCCCCGGGCACGGTGGCGAGCGCGCACTCGCCCCGGAGCTGCGCGAGGGCGGAGCGGCCCTGCACGGTGGCGGCCTCGCCGTCGATGATGAGCAGGGTCGGCGCCACGATGTGGGGGAGCACCGCGGCCACCAGGTCGAGGCGCCCCGCGTCCGAGACCACGGCGCGCACCGTCGCCGGCCGACGGGCCGCGGCCGTGAGGGCCACCGCGGCGCCGACACCCGCGCCGAAGTACCCGATGCCCAGGGCCCCGATGGGCGCCCGCGCCCGCGCCGCGTCGGCCGCGTCGGCGAGGCGGGCGGCCAGGGCCTCCACGTCGAAGCCGCGCGCCATCGCCGAGTGCTCGGCCGTGTCCTCGTCGCGCGTGAGGAGGTCCAGCAGCAGCGTCGCGAAGCCCGCGCGCTCCAGGGCCCGGGCGACGCCCCGGTGCCGCGGGCAGCGCCCGTTGCTGCCCGCGCCGTGGGCGAAGAGCACCAGGCCCCGTGGGGCGACGGGCAGCGCGAGGGCGCCCTTCAGCTGGACGCCTCCCACCGCGAGCGTGACGCGGCTCCGCGCGACCGCGCCGCGTGCGCGCGAGAGCGACGCCCGCACGCTCCACCGCAGCGAGGCGTTCGGGGGGCGCGCGCCCCGCGCTGCGCGGCGGAGCCCATGGAACATCGTCGACGTCATGGCCGGTCCCCTTTCAGGGTCTGAGCCATCGACTGTGGCAATCGGCGCGCCACGGCCCCGACCGACGCCTCTGCCGAGCGGCCCCGGTGTTGCTCTGGTGCACCGACCTCGACCCGCTCGAGGCAAGCCTGCGTCTTCCCCCCCCCTACGACCCCATCGGAGCATCGATGCCTTGCAACACTGCGCGGTCCCGGTCCCCACGTCCCGTGATGTCGGGCGCGCGCTACGGGGCGGCGTGATGGGCGCGCGCGTGCTGGTCGTCGACGACGACGCGATGTTCCGGCGCTCCATCACCGGGGTGCTCGACGCGCTGGGCTACCATGTGACCTCCGTCGACTCGGGCGATGGAGCCATCGCCCTCGTCGCGCGCGAGGTCTTCGACGTGGCGCTCATCGACCACCGGATGCCCGGCCTGACGGGCATCGAGACCTGGCAGCGCATCCGCGATGGCGCCAACGCCCCGGGCCCGGTGCTGGTGACCGCCGCCGCCGACGGCGGGGCGCTCGCGGAGGACAACGGGATGGCCTTCCTCGCCAAGCCCTTCGGGATGGGCGAGCTGCGCGCGGTGGTCGAGCGGGCGCTGGCGCAGCGCTCGGGGCGCTGATCCCCCACGAGTGAGGACATCGACGGGCGGCGCAGGACGCACGCACTGCGCGACGGGGGGTGCGCGAAGCATCACGGAGGGCGATCGCCAACAGCCCCGCCCCGGGGATCCATCGGCGCCTCACAGCGGCATGGCGCCTGCCTATCCCCCGGAGCTGAGGTGACCACCATCGTGAACCCCCTGGCGCCAGACCCCATGGTGAGCGAAGTCGCGAGGCAGACCGGGCTCGGTACGGCGCAGGCGTTGCGGGCGGTGCGCCAGGTGCTCGGGGCCCTCGACGAGGTGCTCGTGGACGACGAGCTTGCAGCGCTGCGGGCGTCGCTCCCCGCGGGCCTGCAGGGCGCTGCGGCGCCGCGATCAGGGCGCCCGCCGTCCTCCGCCGAGCGGCTGTTCGACCGGGTGCAGCGCCGCGCGAAGGTGCGCCGGCCCGTGGCCATCGAGCGCACCGAGGTGATCTGCCGGCTGCTGGGAGCGACCCTTCCCCACGACGTCATCGCCCGCTGGTCGCGCAACCTCCCCGCCCCCGTCGCGGCGCTCTTCCTGCCTGTCGACCCCGTCGGCCCTGCGACGACGGCCAGGGCCCCGCGACCGCCCGATCCGCCCGCGCAGCCCGCCCCGCGCACGCTCGCCACGGGGCGCCCCGGCAGCGAGCACCCGGTGAGCGAGGCCCGGCCCGAGCGGGCGCACCGCGAGTCGGTCGTGCGCTCGGACGACCCCCACGCCGACACGAAGCTCTCCACCAGCCGTGGCCCGACGCAGGAGCGCCTGCACGAGACGCTCGCCGAGGGGGCCATCGGGGCGCGACGCCCGCCCTCTGGACCGAAGGCGCCCTGAGCGCCGGTCGCACGCGCGATCGCGCACGGCGCATCACCCCACGCACGACGATCGGAGCAAAGCCCATGTCCATCCACAAGTCTGATCAGCAGTTGCAGCAGGACGTCCTCCTCGAGCTCAAGGGCGACACGCGGGTGCGGGTCACCGACGTCGGCGTCACGGTGCGGTCGGGCGTGGTCACGCTCACCGGCGAGGTGGAGAGCTGGGCGAAGCGCAACGCGGCGCTGGCCGCGGCGCTGCGCGTGGCGGGCGTGCAGGACGTCGCCAACGACCTCCAGGTGCGCCGGGGCGCGAGCAGCGGGCGCAGCGACCCCGAGGTCGCCGAGGCCGTGCGGCGTGCGCTGGAGTGGGACGCGCGCGTGCCGCAGGAGAGCATCCAGACCACGGTCACCGACGGGCACGTGTCGCTCACCGGCTCGGTCGAGTACTGGAGCCAGCGCGAGGACGCCGAGGAGGCCGTGCGTTACCTCACCGGGGTCACCGGGGTCACCAACACCATCGAGGTGCGGCCGCACTTCGTCGCCCCCTCCGAGGTGCGGCTCGCCATCGCCGAGGCCCTGCACCGCCACGCGATGCGGGAGACGCGGCACATCGACCTCTCCATCGAGGACGGCGTCGTGACGCTGTCGGGCACCGTGGGCTCCTGGTCCGAGCGGCGGGCGGCGGTGGGCGCGGCGGGCGCCATCCACGGGGTGCGCTCGGTGCGCGACCAGCTGCACCTGGAGGCGAGCCAGGGCCTGTAGACACCCGCGGGATGGCGGCCGTCAGCGCGGGGGGAGCGCCTCGATGCCCAGCCGGGCCGCGAGCGTCTGGAAGGCCGCGCGGACGGCCGCCGCGAGGTCGCTGATGGTCGGCGGCGGGGTGACCGTGCACACGGTCAGCAGGGCGTTGGCCTGGGCGAAGAGCCGGTCGGCCTGCGCGGTCCAGTCGTACTCGTGGTAGCGGTAGGGCGCGGGGACGGGGCCCTCGCTGATGGCGCGCGCGCGGTCGCGGATGACGGCTGCCTGGGCGCAGATCTGCCGGTCTCGCGCGGGGCCGGGCGGGAGCTGCGAGAGCGGCAGCAGCACGCGCTGGAGCTCGAAGGCCGCCCGGGTCGCGCCCGTCATCGCCCGGTCGGGCTCTGTCGAAGCCCCGCAGGGACCGCAGCCCGCGCCGTCGGGCCCCGCGGGATCACACTGGACCCGGCAGTCGCGCGACGGCGGGACGGCGCCCGTCGAGGCGCACGACGAGCCCAGCGCAGAGGCGACGAGGAGCGCAATGAGTCCGGTGCGAACGGCGGAGTGGGGGTTCATGGTCATGGGTCCAACCACGCGGCGAGCAGCCCATGTGCCAGCGCCCGGAGGGGGGGGGCCCGGACAGCGAGCGGCACGACGCTCGCACGACACGAAGGCTCAACCATCGGAGGGAGGCGCCATGAAGAAGAAGCAGGGGGCACCGAAGCGTTCCATGTTGCTGGGCGAGCTCGTCGCGCTGGCCTTCGACGCCGCCGAGCGCATCACCCCGAAGCCCAGGGTGGCCGCCGTGCTGGCGACCCTGGGCCTCGACGCGGTGCTGCGCGAGCAGGGCGACGGCCGCGTGGGGCCCCGGGTCGCGCGGGCGCTACAGCGCTGAGCGCCCCGCGGCGTGCGCGCCCTCCCAGCGGATCAGGGGCCGCCGAGGGCGCGCACGGCGTGGTCGAAGGCCCAGTCCTGGACGGCGTGCAGCCGCCGGCGCAGGGGGCCGTCGACCTCGGGGTGGCGCTCGAGGTAGCGGCTCCACCACAGCTCCGAGCCGCCCGTGACGGTGGCCTGGCGCCAGGGCTTCTGCAGGGTGTAGTGGACGATCTTCACGTCGCCCATCATCGGCCGCAGCGGCGCGCGCCCGGACATGAACTGATAGACGAAGTGGTGGAGGTTGTACCGGGACTCCAGCCGGTGCCCGACGTCCATCGACCACCAGTCGGCGTAGAAGGTGTTGAGGAAGCCCTGGTCGCCTCCGTCGTAGGTGGGCCGCTGGCGGAGCGTCGACTCCATCGCCGCGAAGAGCGCGCGGGAGGGCTCGAGCACCATCACGCCGGAGTTGAAGCGCTCGGGGGTGAAGAAGTCGGGCGCGGCGGCGAAGGCGGGGCGCGCGAAGAGCTCGTCGATGTTGCGCACGACGAGCGTGTCGGCGTCGAGGAAGACGGCCTTCTCGACGTCCTCCAGCCCGAAGACCCGGAGCTTGGTGAAGGTGTTGCGAAAGCGCTCGAAGACGAGGTCGCCGTCCGGGGACGGGTTGGCGAGGGGCTCGACGATGCGCGCCTCCCACCCCGCGGACGCGGCCAGCCGATCGAGAGCGGCCGCGGAGACGTCCGGCGTCGCGAGGAGCACCAGCGGGACGCGGGTGCCCGAGGCGCGCAGGGAGCGGCCCAGCGCCTCGGCGCCAGGCTCGTAGGCGTCACCGCCGCACAGGAGGGTCACATACGCGTGCTTCATGGTGACTCGGAGGCGTTGCAGCGAACGGACCAGCGACCGCGATGACGGGCGCCGGGAGCGCGGGCCACCACTCCAGGCCGCGGCGCAGGGTGGCGGCGCAGGCGTCGAGGCGGCCCAGCAGCCCGTCGTGCGCGAGGGACGCCGCGCGGAGCCGCTCGAAGCGCTCGCGTCCCCGCTCGATGGCGCCCTGCGCGGCGCTGTGGCCCAGGTAGTCCTCGATGCGTCGGCGGAAGGCGTCGGCCGAGGGCGGGCGCTGCTCGGGACGGGCGCTCGTGGCCTCGTTGGCGAGCGCGGCGAGCGCCGCGGGCGTCCCGTCGGGGTACGCGCACGGCGCCGAGACCCACGCGGAGAAGAGCGCCTCTCGCAGGCTGTGCCCCTCGTGGCGCGCGTGCCCCGTGAGCACCTCGTGGAGGGCCGCGCCGAGCAGGTACACGTCCGTGCCCGGCGACAGCCACGGCCCCGCCCCGCGGACCATCTCCGGCACCATGTACCCGGGCGTCCCCACGAGGCTGTGGAAGTCCTCCGTTTCCACAACGGGCAGGTGCACCGCGAGCCCCCAGTCGATGAGGTACGCGTCCCCGTGCGGCCCCACCATCACGTTGTCGGGCTTGATGTCCCGGTGCAGCCAGCCCAGCCCGTGCGCGTAGTGCGCCGCGGCGGCGACCTGCGCCAGCACCCGGAGGTGGAGCGCCAGCCGGTCGCCCGGGTGGTCACGCCACCCCGGGTGCCCGGGGTCGTGCAGCAGCGCGCGCCACGTGGCGCCCTCGACCCACCGGATGACCAGCACCGGCTGGCCGCGGCCGTCGCGGCCCACCGCGAGCAGCGGCGCGATGCCCGGGTGCCGCAGCTCGGCCATCGCCCGGCCCTCCTCCAGCAGCATCCGCGCGGCGCCCGGCGTCGACGGGTGGCGCACCCGCTTGATCGAGACCTCCCGTCCCGTCGAGCGCTGACGCGCGCGCTCGACCACGCCGAGGCCGCCCACCGCGACCACCTCCAGCGGCGTGTACTCACCTGCCCCACCGGGGCCGTCATCCACGATCTGCGGGAGCCCCTCCAGCCTCGCCGCCAGCTCGGGGTCGTCGTCCATGCCGGGCTCGACCGCGGCGAGCGTCCGCTCGAAGCGCGCCCCCGGGTCGCGCTCGACCTTCATGGTGGAGATCGACGCTTCGTGGGCCCTGCACTCGTTGGTCAGCATCGGCTCATCTCCCCGACACCGGACTACGCAGGTTGCGTTCCAGGCCCCGGTGCTACGAGCCGGAGCGCGCGGTCGTCTCCGTGGTCGCCATCTCGCAGCCAGCGGAGGGGAGGGTCACGGTGTACCGCATCCCGCCGTCCGGGGCGGTGGTCTCCACCGCCACGCTGCCGGCGTGCAGCTCCACGAACTGCCGCACCAGGTACAGGCCCAGCCCGGGGTTGCGCGCGCTCCGGGCCCCGGGC
>JAUSAZ010000122.1 GCA_030652255.1 Myxococcales bacterium
GGATGACACCGGCGCGGCCGGCGCCGCTGATCTCCGGCAGGGGCGGCACCGTGCGCATCAAGTTGGCACCCTGAGATTCGTCGGTCAGGAAGAGGGTCCATGACGAAACCCTCGCGTGACTCTCAACCTCCGACGACCTCAACCTCTGGATACAGACGGCGCCTCCGCTTGAACGCGAAGTTGTCGTCGATGGGTGCTGCCCCAGCGCTGGGTGTGCCTGCCCCTATCGATGAGGCCTTCACCGAGACGCTCCAGCTCACCGCGGCGTCGCGCCCCGTGATGAGCACGACCGGCAACCTGTCATCCTGGTGGACGCGGATCGAGAAGATCGGGGCCAAGAACGCCCGCCGCGACCGCGAGTCCCCCTGCGATGCTGCCCGTCTGCCGTCAGCTCGTCGAGCACGCCTTCGCGTGGGGGCTCGGCACCGAGGGCAAGCTCCTCCGCTCCTGGCAGTTGAACTGGCGCGACCTCCAGGACGTCGCCCGCTACCTCGAGATCGAGCCGTTCTCGCTGCACTCGCTGCGGCACACCTTCGCGGCGTGGCACCCCGCCGAGGGCGTCTCCTGGGACGACACCGCCCGCGCGCTCGGCCACGCCGACACCAGCGGTGTCCCGGAGGCGTTCTTGAACGCGCGCTCGCTGCGGGTCAGCCCCCCCCACTGCGCTGGGGTTCCACCTCGCGCGGCCCATTTTTGGAACGAGGTTTCTGATGCTGGCGAGTTCGATCCCGCACCCAAGACAACCGGGTCCCCTGCCCTTTGCTTCGCGCCGACTGAGGGAGTTGCTGTTCCCATGGTTGCGCGCGAGGCGGGGCACCGATCGGCGCGTACCGGCGCCGATGGTTCCGACCCCTGCATCGACGGACGGGGTGGCCTTACGGGACAACGTCGTCCCGGCCCCTGCTGCTTTGCAGCGCATGCTCACGGACTCGGACCGGGGCCTGCTCATGTACCTCATCGAGAGGGCCCTGCTGCCATGGATGCGCTGAAGTCCCTGCGGGGCCTTCGGCCCGCGATCTACGCGCGGTACTCCAGCGACGGCCAACGCGAGGCGTCCATCGAGGACCAGGTCCGACGGGTGCGCGTCCACCTCGAGCGGCTCGGCGGAACGTTCGACCCCGCGCTGGTGTTCGCCGACCACGCGATCAGCGGCGCCAGCCTGAACCGTCCCGCGTTCGAGGCGATGATGGCGAAGGTCAAGGCGCGCAACCGCGAGATCGACGTGATCCTCACCGAGGACATCTCGCGGGTGACGCGCGACTTCGCCGACGGCGCGATGGTCTTCCGCGAGCTGCAGTACCTCGGTGTCCCGCTCATCGGCGTGTCCGACGGCATCGATACGTCCGTTCGCGGCGCGAAGCTCTCGTTCATGGTCAAGAACCTCCTCTCCGACATGTACCTGGACGACCTCCGGGACAAGACGCTGCGAGGTCTCGAGGGGCGCGCGCTTGCGGGCTGTTAAACGGGTGGGCTGCCGATCGGGTACCGAAGCGAGCCGGTGCACGACGCCGACGGCAAGGTGAGCTCCCACCGCATCGTCATCGACGAGGAGGGCGCCGCGATCGTTCGGCGGGTCTTCGACGCGTACATCGCGGGACGGTCGCTCGCGGGCATCGCCAAGCTCTTCAACGCCGAGCCCGTGCCGCCACCGCGCGCGAAGACCAGGCATCGCCGCAAGGGCTGCGGTGGACTCGACCATCCGCGGCATCCTGCACAACGAGAGCTACGTCGGCCGCTGGAGCTTCAAGGAGCGCGAGTGGGTCAAGGTGCCAGGCACCAACCGCCGCATGCCGCGGAAGCGCCCCGAGGCCGACGTGATGCGCATGAAGCGCCCCGAGCTACGGATCATCGACGACGAGCGCTGGGAGACGGCCCAGGCACGCCTGAAGGTCGTTCGCACGACGTACACCCGCGACGAGTCCGGCGAGGCGAAGGGGCGGTCGGTGCCTGGCCGGCAGAACACCTACCTGTTCTCGGGCCTGCTCGAGTGCGATCGCTGCAGCACGCCGATGGTGATCGTGGGCGGCTCGTCGTCCCGGTACTACCGCTGCGGAAATAACTTCAAGCGGGGCGTCTGCGGCAGCTGCCACTCGGTGAAGGAGAGCGTCGTGCGGATGCGTCTCCTTGAAGCGATCCGTGAGGTGCTCCTCTCGTCGGAGGGCATCGACTTCGTCCGACAGCAGGTCGCCGAACGGCTGGGCACAGCCGCGCTCGATCACGGGGCGGAGCTCTCGCGGCGTCGCGACCGGTTCGCGAGGACCGAGAACAAGATCCGGGAGCTCGTCGGCTTCCTCGCGAGCGGCAACCACTCGACGTACGTCGTGCAGACCCTGAGCGACCTGGAGGCCCAGGCGCGGGACGAGAAGGCCGCCATCGTGGCGCTCGAACAGGAGGCGCGGGTGCCGATCAAGCTCCCGACGCCCGACGAGGTGCTCGCGCGGGTCTTCGACCTCGAGGCCCGCCTCGCGGAGGACCCCCTCCGAGGCCGTGAGGAGCTTCGGCGCTACTTCCGCAACGGGACGCTGCGCCTGGAGCCCCAGCCCGACGGCACCTTCGTGGCCCGCGGGGAGTTCCTGCCGATGCTGGTTCTGCTGGGCCCAAATGCGTTACGGCCGGACCCGGGTGTTACTCCGGATCCGGCCGTATACGACTGTTGGTTGCGGGGGCAGGATTTGAACCTACGACCTTCGGGTTATGAGCCCGACGAGCTACCAGGCTGCTCCACCCCGCGTCAGGGATGGCGGCTTCTATCGCCCTCCCCTTCGACCGTCAACGAAATTGTTCAAGACCCTCCGCCACGACCGCCGCGACCGCCGCTACGGCCGCCACTGCGACCACCCGGAGCGCTGCGCCCGCCGCTCGCGCCACGATCGTCGCGCGCGCTGCCGCCGCGCTTCGGACCGGCGTTCGCTGCGCCATCACTGCGGCCCGCGGGCGCCTTGCCGTCGCGTCGCGTCGCGATCGTCGAGCCCCTCGGCGCGCCCGCCGCAGGCTTCGTCGTGCCCGCAGGCTTCTTCACGCCCCGGGCCGCCCCGCTGCTGGCGTCCTTCGACGCGCTCACGGTCTTGCCCGCCGCGCGGCCTGCGCCGCCCCCAGGGCGCTTCACGGCGCGCTTGCGCACCGGCGCCGACGCGGGCTCCTCGTCCGGGTCGACCGCCTCGGGGTAGTCGCCGTCGTGGCCCTTGAGCAGCGCCGCGCCCTCCGCGGGGCGCAGGTACTCGCGCCGCAGCAGCGTGACCTCGTCGTCGGTCAGCGCGCGCTTCTCGCCGGGCCGCAGACCCTCCGCCGTGATGCCCGCGAACGACAGCCGCGCCAGGCGCATCACGAAGAGCCCGACGGCCTCCGCCATGCGATGGATCTGCCGCGTGCGCCCCTCGCGGAGGGTGACCTCCATCCAGGTCGCGCCGTCATTGATGGGCTCGCCGCGCTCGTCGGACACCATCGACGGGGTGTGCCGCAGCAGCTTCACGTCCGCAGGCAGCGTCTTGCGGGGCGCCTCATCGGGGTCGCTCTCCGACGGAGCCAGCATCACGCCCTCGCGGAGCTTGTCGAGCTGCAGGTCGGTGACCACCCCGCGCACCTTGCACACGTAGATCTTCGGGACCGACTTGCGCGGGTGCAGCAGCGCCTGCGCCAGGGCGCCGTCGTTGGTTGCGAGCATCACCCCCGACGTATGGAAGTCCAGCCGTCCGACGGGGTACACCCGCGCCGGGAGGTTCTTCAGGATGTCCGCCACGGTCGGGCGCCCCTCCGGGTCGCTGAGCGTCGTCATCACCCCGCGGGGCTTGTGCATCACGACGTGCACCAGCGGCTCGGAGACCAGCCGCTTGCCGTCGAGCTCGACCTTGTCCCGCCGAGGGTCGACGCGCACCCCCATCTCGGTCACCACCCGGCCGTTGACGCGAACGCGCCCGGCCGTGATCAGGTCTTCCGCGTGACGGCGGGACGCGACGCCCGCTCGCGCGAGCACCTTCTGCAAACGCTCACCTTTGGAGGTCGTCACTGGGCTGCGCTCGGGGTCGTCGGAGCGGCCGGGGTCGTCGGAGCGGCCGTCGTGCCGGGAGCCGGCGCAGGCGTGGGCGCGGGAGGCTGCTGTGCGCTGGCCTGCGGGCGCTGCGGCGCGAGGCGGTCGATGCGGTCCCAGCGGTCGGCGCGGCCGTCGTGGTCGTAGTCCCACCCGATGCGCACGACGTTGCCGTGGGTGTCGTAGAACTCCCAGTAGTCGGCGTGGAAGTCCGGGCTGCTGTCGGCCTGCAGCTCGCGCTCGGCCCGGAACGCCCGGTGGTCGCGGAAGTACAGACGCATGTCGACCATGCCGTCGGTGTTGGTGTCGAACTCGCGCCGCACCACGTCGCCGCCCTCGAAGTACGTGATCACGTCGATGCGGCCGTCGAAGTCCCGGTCTTCCTCTTCGCGAAGGGTGCGCCCCTCGTCGTTGTAGAAGCGGAACACGTCCTTGCTGCCGTCGTGGTTGAGGTCGACCTCCCGGCACACCAGCACCGAGTGCACGTCCGACGCCTCGCCCACCGTCTGGAACACCTTCCGCACGTCGGGCATCCCGTCGCTGTTGGTGTCGTACTCGCTCGACGAGCGCCCGGGGCGCGTCGCGTCACACCGGCTGCGGTCTTCCCGCGCCGTCGTCGTCTGAAGCCCCGTGGCGCTCCGCAGCACCAGTCGCCGCGCGTTGGTCGACGGCGACGAGCAACCCAGCGCCACCAGCGCCGCCATGGAAATCCACCGCTTCATCGTCGCGCCCCCTTCTGGGTCCCGGTCGCCGGAGCCGCCGGAGCCGGAGCCGCCGGAGCCGCCACCGCCGCGGCCCCGCCATCTGTCACTGGCGCCGGAGTTCCAGCGTCATCGTCGTCGGGCGTGCCGTCGCGGTTCGCGTCGGTGGCCGAGTAGATCACCCGGCCGGTGTCGTCGAAGCGCTCCCAGGTGTCGACCCGGCCGTCGCCGTCGGCGTCGCGCCGGAGCTCGATCACCCGGCCGCCCCGGTAGTTGCGCCAGGTGTCCGTGAGCCCGTCGAAGTTGGTGTCCATCACGTCGCGCGCGACCACACCCCCCTCGAAGGTCGCCACCACGTCGACCCGGCCGTCGAAGTCGTAGTCCTCCTCCACCCGCGTCACCTGCCCGCTCGAGGGCTCGAACCAGCGGTAGATGTCCACCCGGCCGTCGAAGTTGGCGTCGGTCTCCCTGCACCGCGGCCGGCCGTCGGCCATCTCCGTGCGGATATCCACCTGGCCGTCGCCGTTCACGTCCAGCGTCGAGATGTTCGTCCCGGACACGCAGGCCTCGTGGGGCATCGCCGCGCTCCGCGGCTCCCGCGAGGCCGCCGCGCTCTCGCCCGCCCGCCGCCCCGCCCCGGACGTCGCGTCGCCCGAACAACCCAGCAACAACACCGCGACCGCCGCCGCCACCCGTACCCGCTCCGTCATGCACTCGCTCCGTCCACGTCGCAGACCCCATCGGCCGCGTCATCGCGGACGACCTACTCTAAAGACCCGCACACCCCCGCGGCAAGCGCGCCTGCCATTCCCACCGAACTCTTGCAAGACTCTCCCGTCAGACAGCCCTCAGTGGCTCAAAACCTGGAATATCAGACCGTGACCAGGAGCGGATGGAAGATCGCGTTGACGGTGCACCTACCCGCATCGTAGGGTACATGCATTGGTAACCCGGTCCCTGGGTCGTGGAGAGGTGCATCGTGGACGAAAAGCTCGGAAGCGCCGCGATTGCAAACCTCACCCTCGCCAGGGATGAAGGGCCGCCACTGCAACCGATCGCTGCGGGACAAAGGGCCATGCCGCGCAAGAAGGTCTCGACGACGATCTACATCGAGCCCGAGCAGCTCGAGCTGTTGAAGCTCCTCAACGAGCGCACCAAGGTGCCGATGGCGGAGTTCATCCGCGAGGGCATCAACATGGTCTTGCAGAAGCATCACGAGAAGCTGCCGGGCCAGCTCCCGCTGGTCGACAACGCGGCCCCTCGTCGCCCGACCTGAAGAGACGGGCACTCACCCTCCGCGGAAATCTGCTAGGACGCCGGTCGGCTGAACATGTCGACTGAACCGCAGAACATCCGCAATTTCTCCATCATCGCGCACATAGACCACGGAAAGTCGACACTGGCCGACCGTTTCATCCAGCATTGCGGCGGCCTGTCCGACCGAGAAATGGAATCCCAGGTACTCGATTCGATGGATCTCGAGCGCGAACGCGGCATTACCATCAAGGCGCAGACCGCGGCGCTGACCTACAAGGCGAAAGACGGGCAGACTTACCACCTCAACCTGATCGATACACCGGGACACGTTGAGTTCTCGTACGAGGTGTCGCGTTCGCTGGCGGCCTGTGA
>JAUSAZ010000100.1 GCA_030652255.1 Myxococcales bacterium
TCCGACTCCGATGTGCTCCGCGTCGAAGCGCCGACGCTCGGTCTCCACGGCGCGTGCATCAGCGTCGTGGGGCAGATCGGGCAGAGCTACGGCGTGCTCTGCTTCGACTCCGCGGAGCGCTTCATGGCCTTCCGGCGGCGCGCCGAGCACGTAGTCGTTCCGGGCGAGGCGATGGCCGCGATTCCGCCATCGATCGCCGTCAATTTCGAGAAGATGAGCGAGTTTCCTCCGGACTTCCGCAAGGAGCTTCGCCGTCGCCGGTGGCCGCTCGCCGGGCCGTCCGGGGTGCCCTGGTTGATGTGCTCGTCGCCCTCCGGGGCGCCGCGCTCGATCACCCGCGCCGACGTCCTCACGGCGACCGTGTTGATGGAGGTGCTGACAACCTTCCTGGCGAAGCACGGCGAGTCGATCTTCGACATGCTGGCGCAGTGTGTGGAGCGCTACGAGGTCGCCGTGGCGAAGGGCAAGGTGGCGGTGACCGTCGAGCACCCGCACCCCGCGTACGAGGACGACGACTTCGACGACCTCGATGACGACGCGCCGGAGTTCGATGCCCGGGACACCGTGGAGGAGATGGGCACCGCGCGCTTTCTTCATCCATGGAAGGAGCGCTACATCGAGGAGCACCCCGACGAGCTCGAGGCCGCCCTCCGCGAGGTGGGCTTCGCGGTGCTGGGGCGGACCTTCACGCGCGACGACGGGCCTCGCCTCTCGATGCACCTCGGGAGCTCCCTGGTGCCGACGTGGACGGCGCTGTTCCGACCACGAAAGAACGGCCAGACGGGCCTCGACGCGGCTGCCAGCGATCGGTCCCTGGCGGATGCGTCGTCCCGCTCGGCGCGGCTGCGCCTCTCCCAAGCTCGGGTGATCTTCTGCGACGTGCTCGCGGTCGATCTCGCCGCAGGAACGGTGCTCGTCGAGGATGCCTTCGACCACACCCGCTACACCGTCCTCGGGTGGGGCTCGTCGCAGCTCGGGCAGCTGACGCGGTGGGCGCGCTGCTTCGGGCTGGTGATCCCCCGCGAAGACGGCCGGTGGATCTTTCCCAGCGTGTTCTCCGTGGGCGATCACTTCTCCAAGGTGGATCCCGGGCGCTTCGTGGCGGCGGTGAACGCGGCGGTCACGGCGTTGAAGAAGCCCGGCGTGGCGGTGGATCCGGCGGCGCCCGCGGCCGGGCTGAGACGCTACTGGGGCGTCGCGTACGGGGTGCTGGTGAGGATGGGCGAGGAGATCCTCGCGGCGCAGAAGCCGAAGCGGACCTTCTTGAGCACCACCGAGGGGGACTGCGTGGAGTTCCACGAGGTGGTGGTGAAGATGAAGGCGACCGTGGCCACGGTGGCGTCGCGGATGCGCGCGGCCGGCGACATGGTGGAGGTCGGCGACCGCCAGTGGAGCTGGATGGCGGGCGCCCCGGATCCGCTCGCGCCCATCGGCGAGGCGCTGGGGAGCCTGGAGCGCGAGGCATCGCGGTGGGTGGTGAAGGTGAACTCCGCGGCGAGGGTGACGCGGATGTTCGACCGGATCGAGGCTATCGTGGGCGAGCGGCCGAAGGTGGTCTCGCGCTCGATGACGGCGCCGTGGCAGGAGGAGGAACACGTCGTCCGGACGAAGGAGGAGGCCGACGAGACGATGGTGATCTCCAACCGGCCGGTGGCCGTGGGCTCGCCGGAGGAAGGGCTGGTGATGGCGGCCGACCTGACACAGAGGGCGCTGCGGGACGCACTCGATCGGGAGCTGTCGGCGGTGGGCGGGGTCCCGCGGCAGCGGGTGGCGACGGAGGAGGGGCGCGCGGCGGTGGAGGCGTGGCTGCGGGAATTGGAGCTGAAGGGGCAGGCGCCCGAGGGGCCGGGCGGGAAGATGCTGGACCTCGACCCGATACGGCGGGAGCTGGGGATTCCGGCGGTCGTAGGGATTCCGCCATGAGCGGGTGTGGGCGACGGGTACAGCCAGCGTCGTCGGTCGAGCAACACCGCGTACGTCGTAGCCCCGGCCACGAAGGGGACATCGTACGCCCGACGTACTATCGCGTCGGGGGCTCAGCCGACCGAGGCCGCCACCCGCGGGTACTTCGCGCGCGGCTTCGGCGACGGCGCGGTGGCGACCCGCTGGAGCGCGACGCGGTGCTGTCGAACGAGGTTGTAGATGAGCTCGAAGCGATGGCCGACCGGCACTCCCCGCGCTCCGAGCGGCGCGGCCGCGGGGCCATCGTCGACCTCCCACGGGTCGCCCTCGGGCGAGACGTAGAAGTCCTCCTGATCGAACTCGGCGCTCAGCTTGAGGGCCCAGAGGTGGTCGTGGTCCCAGGAGAAGGCGCTCACGACCGCGGACACGAGGTCGACCAGCGTGTGGGTCGTGAGCACCTCGATGGTGCGCGGCACCCGCGCGGACGTGGCCTTGAACGCGGGCACCTCGACCTCGCCGGGGTCGATCGGGTCGGCCTCCATCGTCGCCAGCCAGCCGCGGGCGGCGAAGCGGGGCTCGAAGTCGCGGTCGTCGCGCGCCACGTCCGTCAGGAGCGAGAGGGCGTCCGCGTCGAGCTCGCCGTCCGCCGTGCGCCAGAGTCGCGCGACGGCATCGACCGCGGCGACGCGCAGGCGCTTGTCGGGGTTCGCACGCAGCATCACTTCGAGTTGGCGCGCGGCCTCGCTGCTGCGGTGGCGCTTCGCGAGGAGGGCGATGCCCGCGATGACCCAGGTGCGGCGCTTCGTCGTGAACTGGTCGCGCGGCCTCGTGTACTCGAGCAGGCGCTCGAAGAGTGGTAGCGAGTCGAGTGATGCCGTGAACGCGAGGTTGCGGAGCAGGCCCTCCTCGATCGCGACCTTGCTCGACCCGCTCGCCTCCATGACCCGGACGAGGAGCTGCTCCACCTCGGCGCGCATCGCGTCCGGGAGGCGAACCGGTGCGTTGAAGCGGTTCATCGCGTGAACCGGAGAGAAGTCCCGCTTCGTGTCGGGCGCGTCGAGGAGCTTTCGCCGCACGTCGAGGTTCGCGGCGAGCCTCGCGAGGGGCGTGGCATGGAAGAACCCGTCTTCCTGGTCGAACTCCTCGGAGTACTGGAGCGCCTGGGCAGGCGTGTCGCGCGACATCGCGGAACGATACCGCGGTCGGCGCCGGGCCTCACCCGCGCGATCGTCTCGCCGGGGCCTTCGCCGGACGGAAGCCCTCCACGGTCGCGGCGTGCAGGTGGAC
>JAUSAZ010000101.1 GCA_030652255.1 Myxococcales bacterium
AACCTCGAAGGCGATCACGCTCTGGAGGCGTTGGGGCTCACGGATGTGGGGATTCGCGACGCGCATCGTTACCATGCCAGGTAAACGCATGGATGTGGTCGGACATTTCGCCGACCCACCCATTGATCAACAGATCTTCAGAGCTCGCAGACCTGAGCGATGAACTGGAAGCTCCCGACCTCTCCCCACACGCTTCCAATCGAGAACCAACGTCGCCCATTGCGGAGCCCTTGCCCCCATCATCCGATGGGGGTGAGGGCGCGCGGCAGCGCGGTGAGGGGGCCCACGACCCCAGCGACCCGCAACCCGTCCGAACTCCTGCGGCGAGGTAGAAGGAGGGCGGGCAGACGCTGCGGGCGCCCCGACGCCCCGTGATACAACCCCGGCCCACAGCCATGACCGACGCCGTGCGGGTTGAGACGTTCACCTACGAGATCCGCGGCGCCGACGCCGCCGTGCACACCGACCTCCTCGACGCGCTCCACACCGCGCGCCTCCCGCTGCCCTCGGGGTGGCCCGGGGCGCGCCTCGTGGTCTTCGTCACCGGCGTCTGCGAGCAGCCCTTCGAGGCCGCGCTCGCGCTCGACCGGGTGACCCGCTCGTCCGTCGTCGCCGCCACCGTCGAGCCCGACGGCGAGTTCTCCATCGAGCTCTCCGTGCGCCTCGCCGAGCTCACCGCGCTCGCGGGCGATCCCCGCCGCGTCGACCTCGTGATCGACGGCCGACCGCTCCAGCTCGCGCGGCTCCAGCTCATCCCGTCGAGCCTCTCGCAGGAGCCCGAGTCCTTCGAGCTGCGCGAGGCCACCGACTCGCTCCTCGTCAACGCCCCCGAGCGCCAGCTCTTCGACCTCCAGAACCCCGAGGAGGGCTTCTGGATCGGCACCGGCCGCTGGCGCCTGCGCCTGCTCGCCGACTGGCGCCGCAGCCCCGACGGGGAGCCCTTCACCCTCGACCCGAAGCCCTCCGACCTCGTGCTGCGCACGAAGCACCCGACCTTCTCCGTCGAGGTCGTGCGCGAGGACCCCTCCCGCCGCGCCGGCGGCCGACGAACATACACCGAGCTGTATGTCGACACCTCGCACGCCTCCCTCGTCGACGCCGTCCCCCCGGAGGGCGCCGACCTCCCGATCGACGTCGTCGTGCTCCACCCCATCTCCCTCGCGCCCGCCGAGGGCCTCGACGCCCCCGCGCTCTTCTTCCGCTGGACCCGCCCGGTCGCCCTGCGCCTGCGCGACCCTCGCTCGTCGCTCCCGACCTTCCGCCGCCTGTCGGGGGTGGGCATCGACTTCGGCACCACTGCCACCGTCGCGGCCTTCGCCCACCAGGGCTACCGCTCGCTCATGCGCCTCGGCTCGCCCCCCGACGCGCGCACCAACCCCGCCGAGAACCCCACCGTCCTCCTCATCGAGGACCACGAGCGCCTCTGGGCCGAGCTCGGCGCCCGCACCGACGGCCGGCGCTTCCCCGACCTGCTGCGCGTGGTGCAGGCCTCGCACGCGGCGCGCGAGAAGCTCAGCGAGTTTCCCAACGCGGTCGTCACGGAGATCAAGTCGCTCCCCGAGCGGGTGTTCGCCCTCGACCAGGCGCCGCAGCTGCGCGACCGCGAGAAGCGCGCCGACTTCCTCCTCGACGAGCCCCGCGTGCGGATGGTGGTGCGCGCCTACGGCTACCTCCTCGGGCGCGCCATCAACCGCCCGGGCCAGGAGGTGTTCCTCCGCTACTGGCTCACCTACCCCGCGGAGTTCGACGAGCGGGCGCGGGCGCTGCTCATCGAGGAGCTGCGCGCGGGCATCCTGCTGTCCATCCCGGAGGGCATCTCCGCCGACGAGGTGACCGTGCAGATGCAGGCCACCGAGCCCGAGGCCTACGCCGCGGAGGTGTGCCCCGAGCTCGCCGCGCACCCGGCCTTCGCGCCCCTCGTGGAGAAGTTCGGCGAGCTGCGCTTCGCGGTCTTCGACTTCGGCGGCGGAACCCTCGACATCGCCTGCGGCCGCTACCGCCCCGCGACGCCCGAAGAGGAGAGCGCCTCGGGCTGCACCTCGGTCATCGAGACGCTGCAGGTCGCGGGCGACGACCACCTCGGCGGCGACTACCTCACGCACGAGCTCGTGTGGCTGGTGCACCAGCACCCCGAGCACCTGCCCGAGATGGAGGCGCGGGAGGTGCCGATGCAGCGCCCGGTGACCATCCCCGAGAACAAGCTCGCCCGCGCGCCGCAGCTCTACAAGCGCTCGCTCGCCGCGCGGCAGAACAAGGTGCGCTTCCAGGACGCCCTCGCGCTGGAGCAGGTGAAGTTCAAGCGGGCCAACGAGATGGCGCGGGTGGACTCCCTGGTGGCCCGCAGGCTCGACGAGTCCGAGGTGGCGCTGGAGTCCCTGAAGAGCGACCTCGCGGGCGTGCAGAAGCGCCTGAGCACCCACCTGGAGGAGCGCGTGCGCGACGGCGCGCGGCAGCTGGCCAGCATGATCGCGTCGACCCCGTGGGAGCCCGGCGCCGCGGGCTCGCTCGCGCCCGCGAGCGGGTGGCGGGAGCGCGGGGTGGTGATCCTGCTGGCGGGCAACAGCTCGCGCTCGGACTACGTCGAGCGGGCCCTCGCGCAGGCCCTCGACGCGCCCGACCTCAAGGTGTGGACCCCCACCGACGACTTCGCGCCGCAGGGCGTGGTGCGCTACGAGACCCCGACGCGCTTCGAGCGGGGCGCGGAGATCCTCGGCGTCACGCCGAAGACCGCGGTGGCCCTCGGCGCGCTGCGCATCGCCAACCGCGACGTGCACCTCGTGCGGGCGGCGCAGGGCTTCAGCTTCTTCGTGGGCGACCTGCGGGGCTTCCCGCCGAAGTTCACGGCGCTGCTGCCCATGGGCACCCTGCCGCAGAGCCCCGAGCCCTTCGGCGACCACTACCTCGACTTCGGCCCCTGGAACGGCCAGAAGCCACTGCGCATCGCCAAGGAGTACGAGCCCGGGCGCATGAGCGCCAACGACCCGCGGATCATCTCCGTCCGCCCGGAGATCCCCGCGGACGCGACGGGCCGGCTGTACGTCTGCCCGGCCTCGCCCACCACGGTGATGGTGCACCTCGTCCTGGCTGATGGGACGGCGGTGCGCACCACCCTCAACCTGGCGCCGTACTTCGCGTGATGGGCACCCCCGACGACCCCATCGCGAAGGCCTGGACGGTGGCGCTGCGGGCGCAGCTCGACGCCGTGGTGGCGCAGTTCGAGGCGCAGCTGCGGCAGCACGTCGCGTACAGCAACGCGCAGCACGGGCGCGAGCTCGCGGGGCTCAACGCGCGCATCACCGAGCTCGACCAGTCGCTGGTGGCCTCCCGGGCGGTGCAGTCGCAGCAGGCCGTCGAGCTCACGCGCCTGCTGGGCGAGCGCGAGCGCTGGACCCTGGAGGCGCGGCAGCTACAGGAGGCGCTGCGGGCGCAGGTGGCGGAGGTCGAGCGGCTGCGCGGCGCGCTGAGCGAGCGCGACGACGAGGCGCGGCAGCTGGCGGCGCAGGTGCAGAGCCTGGACGCGCAGTTCGCGGCCGAGCGGGACTTCGTGGCGGCGCTGACGGCGGTGGCGGCCTCGTCGATGCTCTTCGACGCGGCGCAGGCGACCCTCGGGGCGGCGCTGGAGCCGACGCCCGCGAGCTACGCGGCGCTCAAGGCGAAACGCATGGACGCGGTGCTGGCGGGCGCGATGCGCGAGCGTGGTCGCAGCGCGGTGCGCGCGGCCCTGGGCGACGACGAGCGGCGGGCGCTGGCGTCGGCGGCAGCGGCTGCGGGCTGCGAGCTGGTAGAGGCCGCAGTGGGCGCGCGCTACGCCGCAGCGACGATGGACAAGGCGGGCGAGCGCCCGGAGCCGGCGGACGAGGGGCTGGTGGTGGCGTGCGTGATGCCGGGGCTGCGGCTGGCCGGGAGCGCGGGCTCGCTGGTGCACCCGCGGGTGATCGTCGGGACGGCGTAGTACCGCCGCCGCAGGGGGTCTGACGGCTTGGGCGGGTGCTCCCCTCGGAGGGCGAGGCTGGTGGTCGACGGCGTGAGCGGGTGCTCCGCCCAAGCCTTCTCTACCGCCGCCGACGCCGCGTGGCGACCGCGCCCAGCACCAGCGCCGCCATCATCCACCCGCTTCGCCCGCTTCGCCCGGTGCCCACCGCGCCCACCGAGCAGCTCCCGTCGTCCATCGGCGCGATGTCCACCAGGCTCTCGTCGATCGGGCCTTCGCCGCCGTCGTCCTCTGCGCCCGCGTCGTCCTCCGAGCCCGCGTCCGCCTCCGCGATCAGCCCGGCGTCGTCGCCCGCGCCCGCATCGTCGCCGCTGAAGCCGCCGTCCCACGCGACGCCCACGTCCCCGCCGCCGAAGCCGCCGTCCCTCGTCCCCGCGTCACCCACGGGCACGCCCGCGTCGGCCGTCACCACCCCGGCGTCCCTCGTCGGAGCCCCCGCGTCGGCGGTGCAGCCCTCGTCGGTCATCCCGTCGCAGTCGTCGTCCGCGCCGTTGCCGCAGACCTCCGCCCGCGCCGCCGCGGGCATGCACGCCGCCATGCGCCCGCCCGCACACGTCACGGTGCGCCTGCACGCACCGACGCCGCAGCTCACCGCCGCGATGCCGTCGTCGACGCGCCCGTCGCAGTCGTCGTCGATGCCGTTGCACACCTCGGCGCCGGGCCGCCCCGCCGTGCAGGCCGCGATGCGCCCGCCCGTGCACGTCACGCTGCGTCGGCACGCGCCCACGCCGCAGCTCACCGCCGCGATGCCGTCATCGACGCGCCCGTCGCAGTCGTCGTCGCGGCCGTTGCACACCTCGGCGGAGGGACGGCAGATGCGCCAGAACGACGCCCCGACCTCGGACTGCACCTGGAGCGTCGCGTCGCGGTAGCGCGCCGCCTGCGAGGCCGAGCCGCAGGCGCCGTTGTAGCGACACGCCAGGATCGTGACCCAGCGCTCGAAGCGCGCGTCGCCGCGGGCCACGGTCATGCCGTTCATCCAGGCGAGGGCCTCGGCGCGGGTGTTCACCCCGGAGACCTCCCGGATCACGATGGCCACCACGAAGTCCACGGCGCGGCGGATGTTGCCGTCGAGCGTGAGGATGTCCCGGCCGTCGCGCGCCAGGGTCTGGGTGAAGGTTCCGCCGTCGAACTGGAACATCCCCAGGCCGCCCTGCTGCGCCGAGCACGGACCATCCGACGCGCCCGCGATCACCGGCCCGCCGCCGCAGCTCGTGGAGTTGGGTCCGCGGCACGCCCAGGTCGCCTCCGACCAGCAGTGCGACAGCCCCGTCTCGACCTGCGCGATGCCCGCCAGCAGCACTCCGTTGGTGAAGCCCGCCGCCGCCGCCACGTCGCGGATGCGCTCGAGCCGAGGGCGCCGCGCCGCGCCGGTGAGACCCTGGATGTCCGTGTCGATGTTCCCCTCGTCGTCGATGGGCGCGCACGCCGCGAAGAGCGCGAGGGCCACCAGCGAGAGGCGCTGCAACGTCGTGCGGAGGGGGCGCGGGCGAGCGTTCATGGGAGGGTTTCTGGCTTTCGGCACGCGCCAGGGGGAGAAAGGGCGGTTGGCGCCCCGGCGCGCACGAGCGTGAGCTTGCCAGCACCGTACCACCCGGCGCCCTCGCGCGGTGACGCGGGAAATCAGGGGGATCGTGCGGGACGCAGGGCGCGGCGCATGGTCAGCGCCCCCTCCCGCGGCCGGGCGCTGGGGGGTGCGGTGATCAGTCTGGAGGAGGGGAGATCAGTAGCCGGGCGGGAGGATGACGCTGGAGAGCGGCGTGCGCGGGGACATGTCGGCGGTCCAGGTGATGGGGCCGTTGAGGTAGTCGACGTAGAGGTCGTTGTACCCGCCGAAGAAGCCGGTGCCCGAGGGGTCGCGCGCGGTGCCCCAGGAGTTCTTGATGCGGATGAACTCCAGGGTGCCGAAGCGGGCCGCGAGGTCTTGATCGGCCTCGGAGGCGAGCTCGCCCGCGCGGAGGGTGCGCTCGGGCTGGCCCGGCTGGCGCACGACGACCTGGTAGTCCTCCATCGAGGTGAGGTGGCCGCCCTGGCGCCCCGGCATCGTGAGGTTGGACATCCGGAAGACGCCGTTCGACGACATCGCGTTGAAGTCGACGAGCCAGGAGACCAGCACCGGCTGGTTGTCGTTGAGGGCGCGGATCACGCGCTGGTGGAAGCTCGCGCGCGCCGTGGCGCTGGTGCCGTACGAGGCGCTGCGCCAGGCGAAGCGGCCGTAGCCGATGACGTCGGCCAGGGTGCCGTCGACCTGCTGCCCGCGGCCGTTGCGGTACGCCG
The DNA here is from genome assembly GCA_030652255.1 of Myxococcales bacterium. Classification (GTDB taxonomy): domain Bacteria; phylum Myxococcota_A; class Polyangia; order Polyangiales; genus SCUS01. The sequence goes on from JAUSAZ010000101.1 coordinate 6,269, forward strand.
AGGTGCGCACGGGGATGGTGGTCAGCGGCCGGAAGAAGCCGTTGGCCGTGGTGCGCGAGGACGACAGGGTGGTGGTGCCGCGCACGCCGAACACGCGGGTGACCTCGGCGCGCACCGCGGGCGAGAGCTGCCACGCGTCGAGCAGGGTGGCGAGCACCAGCGCCGGGTCGCGCCGGGCCTCGGCGGTGGCCAGGGCGCCGCCCTCGTTGAGGGCCGTGTTGATCGCGCGGAGGGCGTCGGACTGCCGCGTCGAGCGGGCGGCCTCGGCCTCCTCGGGGATGAACTCAGCCTCGTAGACCACGCCGCGCGCCCGCAGGATGGTCATCGCGCCGTCCCACCAGCCGCCGGTGGGGACCTCGGCGCGGCCCGCGGTGGTCGTCACGCGGCCGCCGGTGATCTTGCCGTACCAGTCCCAGAAGGTGATCCAGCTCTCGGAGATGTTGATCTCCTGGCCGGTGCGGGCGCGGTGCAGCGACTCGGCCCAGCCCGTCGCCGCGTACGCCCAGCAGTTGCCGATGGACTGGTTGCGCACCGCCGTGTGGTTGACGTCGGTGACCGGCTCGACGAACTCGCCGCTCTCGTCGATGGCCAGCTCCTCGTCCGTCGCGCACCCGCTCACCGCAGGGACCGCCAGAGCCAGCATCAAACCCAGGCGCCACCCGCGACGCCAGCTTCCCAGGACCATGAGCTCGACTCCTCTTGTTGCGGTGTAGGATGACGTAGGCAACCCGCGCGCACCCCATTATCCCAGGTGCTCCGCGCCCGCAAGGGCACCCCCCGCGATGGCCGACGCTACGACAGAAGCCACCCCAGGCCCAGGGCCCCGAGGGCGACGAGGGGAGCCCAGGCCCATCGGGGCACCGGGACGAGCGCGCCGGGGGCCGAGGCGAAGGCGACCAGCTCGGCGAGGCGCAGGCGCGCCGTGGCGACACCCTCCCTCGGCGCGACCACGCCGGGGAGCGCCATCCCGGGTGGGAGGTCGACCCGCGCCGCCGTCCCGGTCGTGAGCCCGATCATGGGCGATCGCACCGTGGCGGACTCAGGGGCGGGCGCGGCGTCGACGGCCCGCTCGGGGGAGGGCGAAGGGCGACGGAGCTCTCGCTCGGGGTGGCGGAGGGTGATCCGGGCCAGCGCGGGGAGGTCGAGGTCGTCGAGGGTGGCGCGAGGAAAGCCCGCCGCCGCGAGCTCGGCGAGCGCGTGGGCGCGGAGCCCGGCGTCGCTGCGCAGGAGGGCCGCGAGGGCGCGCTCGTCGGGGCCCGAGAGGGATAACTCCAGCAGCGGGCGGGCGGGGTCGACCAGCGCCGCCACGCGGACGGCGATCCAGGCGGACACCCTCGCGCGGGGCGTCACCGGAGGGACGACGACGGCGGCGGACAGCGCGATGGCCGCAGGGACGGCGCGGGTGGCCCGCAGCACCAGCGCGCCGTCGGGGGCGGGCTCGATGCGCGGGTCGGTCCACCCCGCGGCGGCGAGCGTACGGACGAGCGCGGCGTGCGCCGTCGGGTCTTCTCGCAGCGCCGCGAAGGCCGCGGGGAGGGGCACCTCCATGGACGACAGGTCGAGGCCCGCGAGGGGCTCCGCGAGGCGGGAGCGCACCCACGCCAGCAGCTCCGCCGACCGGGCCGGGGTGCTGCCCACCCGAACGGTGTCACCGCGGCCATCGGTTGGCAGCGAGGTCGGGGGCACCACCGGAGGGTGGGGCACTCCGCGCCCCTCAGGCGCCGCGACGGGCAGCGGACCGACGCGTCCGGTGGAGTTCATCCGTGCTCGGCGACACGCTCGCACGCAGCCCACGGGGCGCGCAACGCCGCCCCGGGTCTCCGGGCGTCAGATTGCGATTCAACCTCCGATCGCGGTGGCCGTTCTCCCGACCTCTGGAGGTTTGTGATGCGGGTGCTGGCGAGCGATCTGACCTTGAGCGCGGAGACCCTGAAGAGCCGGTCGGTGACGACCTCCGCGCGCATCGAGACGTGGCGCACGCCGCCCCCGGCGAGGCCGTCCAACGGGGACGTCGTGGCGCTCTCCGACGCCGCGCGCTCGGCCGCCGACGAGGCCGCGGAGGAGGCCGCCGCCGCCGACGAGGAGCGCGACCCCCTCGCGGGCGAACCCCGGCTGCAGCTGCTCCGCACCCTCATCGAGGCCGTCACCGGCCGCAAGGTGCGCCTGCTCGACCCGCGCGACCTGGAGCGCCCCGCCGACTCCGCCGAGGCGCCTGCCTCCGCGGGCCCGGTCGCCCCGCAGCGAGCGCCCGAGGCGCCTCGCCGACTGGGGTGGGGCTTCGAGGCGGACATCGAGACCGTCGACGCGCGGCGCGAGCGCTCGGACTTCAGCGCCAGCGGCACCGTGCGTACGAAGGACGGCCGCACGCTCACCGTCGAGGCGAAGCTGGTGCTCACCCGCGACCGGGTCGACGTGCGCACGGTGCGCATCGAGGGCGGCGACAAGCGGCTCAAGGACCCGCTGGTGCTCGACCTCGGCGCGGTGTCGTCCGAGCTGCCGGAGGGCACCTTCGACTTCGACCTCGACGCCGACGGCACCGCCGAGCGGGTGCAGCGCATCGGCGGCGGCAGCGCCTTCCTCGTCGACGACGCCGACGGAGACGGGCGCGCCACGGACGGCGCCGAGCTCTTCGGCGCGCGCAGCGGCGACGGCTTCGCCGAGCTCGCGGCCCTCGACGGCGACGGCAACGGCTGGATCGACGAGGGCGACGCGGCCTGGCAGCGCCTCCGGGTGTGGACGCCCGACGCGCGCGGCGGCGCCCTCCGGACGCTCACCGAGGCCGGGGTGGGCGCGCTCTCGGTCGCCAACGTGGCCAGCGCCTTCGACCTGCGCGACGGGCGCGACACGCTCCAGGGGCGGGTGCGCTCGACGGGCGTCTACCTCACCGAGGGGGGCTCGCTGCGCACCATGCGCCAGCTCGACCTGGCCACCGGGCCGGCGACGCCCTCAGGCGACGACGTCTAGCGAGCGGCCCTCGGGCTTCGCCTCGCCGCTGCGCGACATCGCCTCGTAGGCCCCGGTGCGCCGGTCGCCCTTGCTCGACGTGCTCTCCCGGGCGTTGATCTCCTGTAGCGCCTGCGCCTCCATGCTGGCGGCCGCGGCGGCGATCGCGCGGTCGGGCCCCGAGGGCTCCGCCGGGGCGAGGGCCGCGGAGCGCACGGTGCGCGCGCGCTGGAGCGTCTCTTCGGGCGTACGCCCCGGCCCGACGGTGATGGGCACCTCGCCGCCGATGGCGTAGAGCTGCCCGTCGGGCCCGCGCTGGTAGGTGTACGTCGCGCCGCCCGCGAGGCCCCCGGCGGCCATCTGGTGCGCGCGCTCGTGGGCCCGCACGTCGGCGTCGCGCTTGCGGAGCGCGGCGATCTGGGCCTGTTCTTCGGGGCTCTGCGCGTTGCCCGGCCGCCTGGCTTCGGGGCTCTGCGCGTTGCCCGGCTGCTTGACTTCGGGCCGGGCGCCCGCGGTCTCCTTCGGGCCGGTGACGGGCCGCTTCTCCCGGCCGGGCTCGAGCGTGACGCCGTCGGCGCGGGTGACCTTCTGGGCCTTCTCGGCCATCGCGGCGGTGGCGGCGCCCGACGCCACCGGAGGGACGCAGGCCGCGCAGCTGCGACAAGAGTGCACCCGGATGCCCACCGCGCTGATCATCCCAAACAGGATTACACCATTTCGTATGGTGCAGGGAGCCGCCGCCGCGGATCCAGCTCAGCCGGGCCGCGCCTTGAGGGCCGTCTTCATCACCTTGCCCAGGGCGTTGCGCGGCAGGGCGTCGACCAGCACCAGCTCGCGCGGGCGCTTCACCTCCGCCAGCTTCACGTGCGCCTGCAGCTCGGCCAGCGTGAGGGTCGCGCCCTCGCGCAGGGCCACCACGGCGCACACCCGCTCGCCCCACTCGGCGTCGGCGACGCCGACCACCGCCACCTCGCGCACCGCGGGGTGCCCTTCGATCTGCTCCTCGATCTCGCGCGTCGAGAGCTTGTACCCGCCGACCTTCAGGATGTCCTGGCTGGCGCGCCCGACCACCCGCACGCACCCGTCGTCGTCGAGGGCCACCACGTCGCCGGTGCGAAACCACCGCTGCCCCTCGGCGTCGGTCACGAAGGCCTCGGCGTCGGCGTCGGGGCGGTTCCAGTAGGCCTTCATGGTGCCCGCGGAGCTCACCCACAGCTCGTCGTCCACCACCCGGATCGCCGTCCCCGGCACCGGCCACCCGACCGCCCCCGCGCGCCGCTCGCCCTCCAGCGGGTTGCTCAGGGTGATCAGCGTCTCGCTCATGCCGTAGCGCTCCAGGATGGTGACCCCGGTGCGCGCCTCGAAGGCCCGCAGCTGCTCCGCCGGGAGCGCCGCCGAGCCGCAGGTCACCAGCCGCAGGGCGCCGAGCGCCGCCGCCCCCTCGTCGTCGAGCGCCCCGAGCAGCCGATGTATCATCGTCGGCACGCTCATGAACACCGTCGCCCCGCGGCGCGCGCCCTCGACCACGGCGTCCGGCGAGAAGCGCGGGAGCAGCCGGGTGCCCGCGCCCCGCGAGAGCGCCCCCAGCAGGCACACGCAGAGCCCGTGCACATGGAACAACGGCAGCGCGTTGATCACCACGTCCGCGTCGGTGACGCCCCAGTGGTCCATGAGCGCAGCGATGCCCGCGGCGAGGCTGCCGACGGTGTGCGCGCAGCCCTTCGATCGCCCGGTGGTGCCCGATGTGTAGATGAGCATCGCGAGGTCGTCGCCGTGCAGGGCGGCGTCGGCGGCGTCGGCGGTGGCCGCGCCCTCGTCCACCAGCGCCCGCGCGCCGACCAGCGCAGGCCCGCTCCCGAGCGCGTGCAGGGCCGCGCAGGCCTCGTCCTCGATGACCAGCGCCGCGCCGCTGTCGGCGAGCACGTGCGCGAGCTCGGCGCCCTGGTAGCCGGGGTTCACCGGCACCACCACCACGCCGCGGCGCAGGCAGCCCAGCAGGCACACCACGCCGTCGAGCGACGAGCGCAGCACCAGGGCCGCGCGGTCGCCCTTCCCGAGGCCCCGGTGCGCGAGCGCGGCGGCCACCCCGGCGCTGCGGTCGTCGAGCTCGGCGAAGCTGAGCGTGAGCCCGTCGACGACGAGCGCGGGGCGAGGCCCGCGGGCGTGGACGGCGCGGAGCAGCGGGTTCGATCCGTCGTGCATGGGCGGCGATGGTCGCCGATGGGGCGCCGCGCGGTCTAGCGGGCTCAGCCGCGCGCGGCGAGCTCGATCAGCGGCCCGAGCAGCGGCTCCCGCGCGGCGCGCTCGGCGTCGATGAACACCACGAGGTGGTCCTGCGCGCGGCTCGCCGCGACGTGCAGGAGGTGCGGTCGCCCGGCCAGCCAGCGCAGGTGCTTCGGCTCCGTCGCCGCCACCGAGAACACCACCACCCGCCGCTCCCCCCCTTGGAGCTTGTGCACCGTGCGCACCAGCACCCCGTCGGCGCGCACGAGCCCGAGGCGCAGCAGCTCCCGCTCGATGCGCGCGCTCTGCCCCACGAAGGGCGTGAGCACCGCCACGTCGCGCGCCGCGACCCCGTCGGCCACCAGCCCCGCCACCAGCGCCACCACCCGGGCGCACTCCGCCTCGTTGACGATCCCCTCCGGGGCGCGCTCGCCGCGGCCGCGCACGTCCACCACGCGCACCGGCCGGGACAGCCGCCGCGACACCCCCGCGAGCGAGCGCGGGGCAGTGCGCACGTCGAGCGCGTGGCCGCTCCACCGCGACGCCAGCGCCACGATCTCGGGCTGCGAGCGGAAGTGCTCCACCAGCGAGCGGGGCGACGCCGCGCGCGCCTCGGCCACGGCCTGCGCCGACGTGGTGGCCGACGCGCCCATGCGGAAGGGCCCCGTCGCGGCGGCGTCGAGCCCGCGGGCGAGGCGGTCGTCGAGGCGGTCGTCGAGGGTGTACACGGGCGGGAGCTGCGCCACGTCGCCGGTCACCAGCGCCCGCCGCGCGCGGGCGAGCGCGGCCACCGTGTACACGGGCGCGCACTGGCCCGCCTCGTCGACCACCAGCCGGTCGATCACCCCCGGCTCCAGCGCGAAGGACCCGCGCAGCGACAGCAGCGTGCAGCCCGCCACCGGGAAGAGCCCCGCCACCGAGGACAGCAGCGCCGCGAGCCCGCGCCCGCGCGCCGGGGAGCGCTCGCCGGTGATCACCGCGAGGGCCTCCTCCAGCCGCGGCGCGAGGGCGGCACGGTGCGCCCGCGCCCAGGCGTCGCGCACCGCCAGCGCCGCCTCGACGAGCGATGGATCGGGCGGCGGAGGCTCCGGCGCCTCGGCGCTCTCGGCGCGCTCCAGGGCCGCGAGCTCGGCGCCGACGCGGTCGTACTCGCGCTCCCAGGCGGGCCGCCGCGCCGCCTGCTCGATGGCTTCGAGCAGGGCGAGCGTGCGCTCCATCGCGGCGTGTTGGTGGGCCAGCGCCGCGACGATGTCCTCGCCCTCGGCGAGGTCGCCGAAGGGCACCGGGAGCCCGAGGTGCTCCAGCAGGGGGCGGATCACCTTGCCCCGCTGCACGTTGGCCTTGCGCCACTTGTCGCGGGCCTTCGAGGGCGACGCGCCGGCGCCCGCGAGGTGCGTCGGCGCCACCAGCGTCGCCGCGCGGGCGTGCGCGCGCAGCGACTCGCAGACGTCGTGCACCCGCGCGGCGGACACCTCCTCGAAGACCTCGTCGGGCAGCTCGGGCACCGGGACCGCGAGCAGCGACCGCAGCGCCTCGTCGCGCGCCCGCAGCCGCTCGATCTCGCGCCGCCGCCCCTTCGCCTCGTCGCGCCGGGACGCCGCCGCGCGCTGGTACTTCCGGATGCTGCGCGCCCCCGCCTCGAAGGCCGCGCGGGCCTCCGGCAGGGTGGCTTCGTCGTCGGCGCGGAGCGCGTCGAGGGCGGCGCGCAGGGCCGGGGCGGCGAGCTCCGCGAGGGCGCGGCGGTTGCCCAGGCGCAGGCCCACCGGGAGCGCGTGCGAGGCCACGAAGGGCGCGAGGGCGTTGTCGACCGCGGCGTTGTTGGTGCTGGTCACCACCAGGGACCACGGGGTCTCCGCGGGCGGGGGCTTCACCCAGGTCTGGTCGAGCGCGCGGTCGACGATGGCCTGCGCGGCCAGGTGGTGGATGAGGGTGGTCTTGCCGCAGCCGGGCGGCCCGCAGAGGGCGACGAGGTCGCTCGATCCCTCCAGGGCCCTGGCCGCCGCGAGCTGCGAGCCCGTCGGCGGCGACGCGCCGTGGGTCCAGAGCGGCGCCTCGCGCCCCGGCCCGGGCGTCGCCCCGAGAAGCACCGCCAGCGGGCCCGTGCGCGGCGCCGGCTCCCCGAGCAGCGCTCCCAGCTCCGAGCGCAGCCCGCTCGTGGGGTCGCCCCGCGGCAGCAGCATCGCCAGCGCGTGGGGGTGCGCCTGGAGCGAGAGCCGCGACGAGGCCCGGGCGCGCACCGCGTCGACGAGCGCCCGCACGTCGTCGGCGGTGGGCGGCGCCGCGTCGGGGGACGCGTCGTCGTCGTCGGGTTCGCCGTCGGGCCCGGGGGCGAGGGCGCGCACCGCCGCGCGCACGAGGGCGCCGACGCCCGCGCGGCCCGCGTGGGCGAGCGCGGCGAGCGCGGGGCCGTCGACGTCGAGGAGCTGCCGCCAGAGCCCGGCGTGCAGCTCGAAGGGGGGCTCGTCGTCCTCGGCCTCGGGGGCGCGCAGCACGAGGGCCGTGGGGGGCGCGACCTCGGCCCCGACGCGGGCGCCCGGCGGCAGCGACCACGGGCCGTCGCCGAGACGCCAGGTCGCGCGCGCGCCGCTCCAGAAGAGCAGCGGGGCGGTGCGCCGCTGGCCCGCCTGGACGAAGGACACCAGCGGGAAGCCCACCACGAGGTCGTCGTCGTCGCCGGCCGCGACGGCGGCGGCGTGGGCCTCGAAGAAGGCCGCCGCGCGGGCGGGCACGGGCGCCAGGGTGAGCGCGTCGGCGTCGCGCAGCACGAAGGCCGCGGCGTCGTCGGGGGCGCCGGAGAAGAGCCGGAGGGAGAGGGCCGCGCCGTCGCGCTGGGGCGGGCGCAGCAGCGGGTGCGGGGCAAACAGCAGGGCGTCGGTGCGCGCGGGGGCGAGCACGCTGGCCTCGGCGCGGGAGGTCTCCTCCAGGGCGCGGAGGCCGTAGCGCAGGGCGTCCATGGGGGTGCGGGGGGAGGGCATCGGGGCGGCGGAGGAGAACAGGAAAGGGGCGTCGGGGCCTACGCCCGCGGGCGCGCCAGGGCGGCGGTCACGGGCCCCTGCGCAACGGCGGCGCGGGCTCGTTGAGGGTCAGCCAGAACATCCCGAGCGTGGTGGCCGCCCGGGCGAACTCGGCGTAGTCGACCGGCTTGCGCACGTAGGCGTTGGCCCCGAGGCGGTAGCCCCGCAGGCGGTCTTCCTCCTCGTGCGACGCCGTGAGGATGACCACGGGGAGCAGGCGGGTGCGCTCGTCTTCGCGGAGCCGCCGGAGCACCTCCAGGCCGTCGATGCGCGGGAGGTGCAGGTCGAGCAGCACCACCGCGGGGAGATCGGAGGTGTCGCGCGCCGCGTAGGGCCCCGTGCCGAAGAGGTAGTCGAGGGCCTCGGCGCCGTCGCGCACCACCGTGATCTCATTGTCCACGCCCGACCTCCGGAAGGCCCGGAGGGTGAGCTTCTCGTCCGTGGCGTTGTCCTCGACCAGCAGGATCGTCTTGTTCATGGCACGGGTTGGTTGGTCAGCGGTTGTCGGGGGGTTGTAGGGTGAAATAGAACGTCGCGCCGCCGCCGACGCGCCCTTCGGCCCACACGCGGCCGCCGTGCCGACGCACGATGCGCTGCACCGTGGCCAGCCCGATGCCGGTGCCGGGGAACTCGTGCGCGCCGTGCAGCCGCTGGAAGGCGCCGAAGAGGCGCGGCGCGTGGTCCATGTCGAAGCCGGCGCCGTTGTCGCGCACGAAGAACACCCGCTGGGCCCCCTCCATCGCGCCGCCGAACTCCACCCGGGGGAGGGTCGCGTGGGCGGTGAACTTCCAGGCGTTGCCGAGGAGGTTCTCGAGCAGCGCCCGCGCGAGCGTGCCGTCGACCGCCGCGGCGAGGCCATCCTGCACCACCAGCTCGACCCTGCGGCCGCGGTCGGCGGCGGCGAGCGACGCGGCCACGGCGCGGGCGAGCGCCGTGAGGTCGACGGGCGTGGGCCGGAGCTCGGTGCGCGTCACCCGCGAGAGCGAGAGCAGCGCGTCGATGAGGGCGCCCATCTTCGCCGCGTTGGACTGGATCTCATGGAGGCAGTCCTGGCCCTCCGCGTCGAGGCTCGCGCCGTAGTCTTCCAGCAGCACGTTGGCGAAGCCGCTCATGCCCCGCAGCGGCGCCCGCAGGTCGTGGGCCACGGAGTAGCTGAAGGCCTCCAGCTCGCGGTTGGCCAGCTCGGCGGCCTCCCGGGCGCGGGCCACCGCCTCCTCGGCGCGCCGGCGCTCGGTGACGTCGCGCATCACCTTCGAGCCGCCGATGACCACCCCGGCGGCGTCGCGCACCGGGGAGAGCGTCATGGACACGTCGATGATGGCGCCGTCCCGCCGGCGACGCCGCGCCTCGTGGTGCCCGAAGCGTAGCCCGGCGAAGCGCTCGTCCGCGGGCGCCGCCCCGTCGGTCGGCTCGAGCATCGAGAGGGGCCGGCCGATGGCCTCCGCGGCGGTGTAGCCGAACATCCGCTCGGCGCCGTGGTTCCAGGTCTCGATGACCCCATCGAGGCTCTCGGCGATGATGGCGTCGTCGGACGAGTCGACGATGGCCGCGAGGCGGAAGCGCACCTCGTCCGCCGCGCGGGCCTCCCGCAGCGCGGCGGCCTCGCGCTCGGCGTGCTTGCGCTCGGTGAGGTTGAGCACGAACGAGATGGTCTCGCCCCCGGCGCCCTCCAGCATCGCGGTGCCCATCATCACCGGCACGCGCGAGCCGTCCGGGCGCAGCAGCTCCTTCTCGCGCAGGCCCGTCACCCCCATGCAGCGCAGCTGCTCGAGCGCCAGGTCGTCGGCGCCCCGCCACTCCGGCGGCGTCAGGGCGCGCCAGTCGAAGCGGCCCGCGCCCAGCGCGTCGCGCGAGCGCCCGATGATGGTCAGGAGCGCGTCGTTGACCTCGATGACGCGCCCGTCGAGGTCCGCGATGAGGACCCCGAGGATGCCCACGCTGGCGAGGCTGGCGAAGCGCGACTCGGCGCGCCGGCGCTGCTGCAGCTCGCGGCGGGCGTCGCGCAGCAGGCGGGCGTTGGCGAGGGCGAGGGCGGCCTGGTCGGCGAGGGCCACCGCGAGCTCACGGTCGCCCTCGTCGAAGGCGGGCGAGTCGCCCAGCCGGCCGAGGGCGAGCAGCCCGACGGAGCGCCCGTAGAGCCGCAGCGGAACCAACAGCGCGCTGTGCAGCCCGATCGAGGCCATCAGGTCGCGGCTGTCGCGGCTGGCGTCCTCCTGGGGGAGCGTCGGCTCGACGGCGCGCACGACCGCGTCGCCGCCGCGCAGCACGGCCGCCATGTGGGCGTGCTCGTCGAGGGAGAGGGCCGCGCCGGGGTGCTCGCGGATGCGCCGGGCGACGTCCGGGTCGCGGGCCTCGACGGAGGCCAGCTCGAGCCGGGCGCCGTCGTCGGAGAGCACCCGAAGGGTGCACGTGTCGCCCAGCACCCGCGCGAGGTTGGAGGCGATGGTGTCGAGAAGCCGATCGTGGTCGGACGTCGCCTCCGCGAAGGCGCGGAGGGTCTCGGTGAGCACCCGCACGCGGTCTTCCAAGCGCCGCAGGGCCACGTCGTCACCGCTCTGGTCGGGGTTGTCCACGGTCGTTCGCGGGGTATCCGGAGACCCCCCTCCTCAGATTGCACACTTAGCCCAGAACGTCCGGCGCCGAGGAGGGATTCTCGGCCCCCGCCGCGGCGTGGATGGGCGCAGCGCCCCGTCGCCCCCTCGTCGGCCTTTCATGGCCGAGGTGGGCGGGAGGTCGAACCGGGGGGGGATGAGGGAGGGGAGAGGGAGGCGGGGAGGCGGGGCCCCGCCGCGGCCGGTCACGCGGTGCGCGTCGGCCGTCGGCAGGAGCTACCGCCGGGGGCTACGGGTTGGTGAACGAGCCGGCGCAGAAGCCGACCGTCTCGGACGGGAAGCACGAGAGGCCGCCGCGCAGGGTCGAGCTGCCCTCGTGGTGCCAGTACCAGCGGTTGCGCTGCGGCGAGAACGTGAACGAGCACATGTCCGACAGACCGCTGAAGGTCGTGTTGGGGAAGGTGCTGATCGTCGTGGTCGCGCCGGAGGGCACCGCGGTGCGGGCGATGGTGTTCTGGTTCTGCACGTAGTCGACGTACAGCACGCCGCCGAAGAACTCGGCGGTGCCCCAGAACGCCCAGCTCTCGCAGCCGGAGTGCGCCGGGACGGCCATCGCGCCGCGGTCGAGCACGGTGCCCGAGGCGAACGAGATGTCGTAGGCGCGCCCGGCGGCGAGGACCACCGCGCGGTCCCAGCCCGAGAAGATGCCCGTGCCGGAGCCCAGGACGAGCGGCTGCGACAGGCGGACGGTGCGCCCCGGGAGGAGGGCGCCGGTGTTGCCGTCGACCTCCAGGAGGTGCGTGGCGGTGCCGCCCTGGCCCAGGGCCACGGTGGCGCTGGTGCCGAAGACGTAGACCGTGCCGTTGCGGAGGTTCTGCACCAGCGAGTCGAGCTGCCGCGGGGTCGACACCAGCGCGGTGCCGTTGCCGAGGTCCGCGGTGCTGAAGCGCCCGGTGGCGGTGTCGCCCGTGTAGAACACGTTGGTCGTCGAGGCGGCGATGCCGCCGCGGTCGTCGGACGTGATCGGGTTGTGCTCGACCGACGTGCACGCCGAGCTGGTCAGCGACCCGATGCGGAACGAGTCGTTCGGGAAGCTGAACGCCGCCGTGCAGTACCCGATGGTCTCGGAGCCCGCGCGGAACTGCGAGGTGCCCTCGTGGTGGAAGTACCAGCGGTTGTTCAGCGGCTGCACCGTGAACGAGCACATGTCGGAGAGGTTCGAGAACACCGCCAGCGTCGAGACGGTGCCCGAGGGGACCGCCGTGCGGGAGATGGTGGTCACGCTCGACACGTAGTCGATGTAGAGCTGGCCGCCGAAGAACTCCATGGTTCCCCAGTAGGCCCAGCTCTCGCAGCCGCGGCGCGACGGGTTGGGCATCGCGCCCAGGTCGGCCACGACGCCGTTGCCGAGGATGTGGAAGAACCGCGAGCCCGTGTGGACGCCCATGCGGTCGTAGCCCGAGAAGATGCCGGTGTTGCCGTTGGGCATCACGATCGGGGTCGACAGCGCGATGGAGTTCGCGGTCAGGGCGCCGGTGGCGCCGTTGATCTCGATGAGGTGCGTCGCGGTGCCGCCGCCGAAGGGCATCGGGACCGAGGCGCTGGTGCCGAAGGTGAACACCTGGCCGGTGCGCAGGTTGCTCACGAGGGCGTCGTACTGGCGGCCGACCCCGACGCCGCCCGCGAGGGTGGCGAGGGAGAAGCGCGCGGTGGCGCTGTCACCGGTGTAGAACACCTGGCTGTTGGAGACGGCGATGCCGCCGCGGTCGTCGCCGGTGACGGCGCCGTGCTCGACGGCCGCGCAGCTCGACGACGAGAGCGCGTCGATGCGGAACGACAGGCCCGGGATGGTCGTGACGCAGGCGCCCGCGGTGCAGGTCTGCGTGGCCGAGCAGCGAACGCCGCAGCCGCCGCAGTTGTTGACGTCCGCCGTGGTGGCGATGCAGGTGCCGCCGCAGAGGGAGGTGCCCGCCGCGCAGACGCACGCGCTGCCCGCGCAGACGCGGCCGCCGGTGCAGACGTTGCCGCAGGCGCCGCAGTTGCTGGCGTTGGTCGCCGTGCTCACGCACGCGCCGTTGCAGAGCGTGGTGCCCGCCGCGCAGGTGCCCGTGGTCACCGCGAGGTCGAAGGCCGCGCCCGAGGAGCAGCTGTCGACGAAGAGCACGTGAAGGCCCGCGCCGGGGCTGAGGGTGGTGGCCAGCGTCGCGTTGGCGCCGCAGGCGGAGTTGGCCGCGCAGACCGCGGTCGGGGTGCGGGCCGCGCTGCGCTGGTCGAGGGTGAGGTTGGTCAGCCCGCGGCCGTTGCCGACGGCGTTGATCGGGAGCGCCGTCGCGTTGGGGCACGAGACGGCGTAGTAGGTGACCTCGGGGCCCGACGAGCAGCAGGCGCCGGTGATGCCGCTGGCGCCCGAGAGGGTGTTCGAGGTGACGAAGGTCGAGCCCGGGGTGATGCCGATGCGCTGGCGCACGTTGTTGGCCGGGAGGTGGTGGAAGCGGATGGACGACTCGCCGCCCGCGCCGCAGCCCGAGAGGACGAGGTGGTACGTGCCCGCCGGGAGGAGCGCGGCGATCTGCGCGTCGGCGGCGTTCGGGAAGGCGCAGCCCGCGAGGCCGCCGTCGTCGTTGCAGGTCGCGCCGCTCGGCAGGTTGGCGCTGGCGATGTTCACGCCCGCGGTGGTCTGGAGGAAGAGCGACGGGTCGACGCCCGTGGCCGACGTGGTGTCGGCGTAGACGATCTCCTGCTGGGCCAGCGTGAAGCTGTAGAACACGTCACGGCCCGAGGTGCAGCCGCACGACCCGGAGGTGCTGTTGTTCGCCGCGGAGGTGTTCACGACCACCGTCGCCGACGGGGTGCTGGTGTTGATCGTGATCGCGCCGACGCGGTTGTCGTTCGGCGGCGGGCCCGCGGTGCAGACGCCCGCGGTGCAGGGCGCGGTGCCGGGGCACACGCGGCCGCACATGCCGCAGTTGGTGTTGCTGGTGCGCGCGTCGATGCAGGCGCCGCCGCAGAAGGTGAGCCCCGTCGGGCAGTTGCACGCGCCGGCCTGGCAGGTCTGCGCCGCCGGGCAGGCGTTGCCGCAGGTGCCGCAGTTGGCGTTGTTGGCGCGGGTGTCGACGCAGGTGCCGCCGCAGGAGGTCTGGCCCGCGGGGCACGCGCAGACGCCGGACTGGCAGGTCTGGCCGCCGGCGCACGCGTTGCCGCAGGTGCCGCAGTTGGCGTTGTCGGTGCGGGTGTTGAAGCACGCCTGGCCGCAGGCCGTCTGGCCCGTCGGGCAGGTGCACACGCCGCCCGCGCAGGTCTGGCCCATGCCGCAGGCCACGCCGCAGCCGCCGCAGTTGGCGTTGCTGTTGCCGGTGTTGACGCAGACGCCGCCGCAGAGGGCGGTGCCCGAGGGGCAGGCGCAGGCGCCGGCCGCGCAGGTCTGGCCCGTGGGGCACGCGTTGCCGCAGGCGCCGCAGTCCGTGGCGCTGGTCTGCGTGTTGACGCAGGTGGCGCTCGTGCCGGTGCCGCAGGCGGTCTGGCCGCTCGGGCACGCGCAGGTGCCGGCGACGCAGGTCTGGCCGGCGGCGCAGGCGTTGCCGCAGGCGCCGCAGTTCATGGCGTTGGCCTGGGTGTCGATGCAGGTCGCGCTGGCGCCGCTGCCGCAGAGCTGCTGCGTGCCGGGGCAGGCGCAGGCGCCCGCGGTGCAGGTCGAGCCGCCGACGCAGGCGTTGCCGCAGTCGCCGCAGTTGGCGTTGCTGGTCTGCCCGTCGACGCACGCGCCGGAGCAGGAGAGCTGGCCGCCCGCGCAGCCGCAGCGGCCCGCGGTGCAGACCTGGCCGGCCTCACAGGCCGTGCCGCAGCTGCCGCAGTTGGCGGCGCTGGTCTGCGTGTCGACGCAGGTGGCGCTCGCGCCGGTGCCGCAGCGGACGTTGGGGGCCGCGCACTCGGTCACGCAGGCGCCGGCCACGCAGGCCTGGCCCGCGGTGCAGGCGTTGCCGCAGGCGCCGCAGTTCATGAGGTCGGACTGGGCGTCGACGCAGGTGGCGCTGGCGCCGGTGCCGCACGCGGTGCGGCCCATCGGGCAGGCGCAGGCGCCCGCGGTGCACGTCTGGCCCGTGCCGCACGCGGTGCCGCACATCCCGCAGTTCGTCGCGCTGGTCATCGGGTCGACGCACATGCCGCCGCACTCGATCTGGCCCGTGAGGCAGGGGGTGCCCACGTCGGTGCCCGAGTCGGTGCCGGTGTCGGTCTCGATGCCCGTGTCCTTCGGGTTGCCCACGTCCTCGGGGGTGCCCGCGTCCTCGGGGGTGCCCGTGTCGACCGGGGGCGTGCCCGTGTCGACCGGGGGCGTGCCCGTGTCCTCGGGCGTCCCGGTGTCGACCGGGGGCGTGCCCGTGTCCTCGGGCGTCCCGGTGTCTTCCACGACCGGCACGTCGGTGACCGTGTTGTTGGGGGGATCGCTGCTACAGGCAGCGAGGAGGGCAGTGCACACCAGCCAGGGTGTCTGCCTCAACCACGATGAACTCATGAAGCCTCCTGATTGCCCGCGGAGCGTCGGTGATGTGTCCGCCTGGCGTTCTCCCCGTGAACCCACGGCGCCAGGCAAAGGCCCACATCACTCGCCCTCGGACCGGGCAGAGGTACTTCCATCCCCCCCTCCGCGGCAAGCACCCCTCGCGGTCTTTGAGCTCGCAATTCCCTTGCAACTCAGGACCGCTGCCGAATCGCCGGGGGGGAGGCTCCTGCCCCGCGTCAGTCAGCCCGCGAGCTCGATGACCGTCCCGACGTCCTCGCCCCGGAGCACGCGCTCGATGTTGCCGTGCTCGGCGAGCTTGAACACCCGGATCGGGAGCTTGTTGTCCCGGCACAGGGTCACCGCCGTGGTGTCCATCACCCCGATCTTCTGCGTGATGAACTCGTCGAAGCTCATCCGCGGGAAGAACTTCGCGTCGGCGTTCTTCTTCGGGTCGCTGTCGTACACCCCGTCGACCTTGGTGGCCTTGCAGAGCGCGTCGGCGTGGATCTCCATCGCCCGCAGCGCCGCCGCCGTGTCCGTCGAGAAGTACGGGTTGCCCGTGCCCGCGGCGAAGATCACCACGCGGCCCTTCTCCAGGTGCCGCACCGCGCGCCGTCGGATGTACGGCTCGGCCACCTTCGGCATCTCGATGGCCGTCTGCACCCGCGTCGGCACGCCGCGCTTCTCCAGGGCGTCCTGCAGGGCCAGGGCGTTCATCACGGTGGCCAGCATGCCCATGGAGTCCGCGGTCGAGCGGTCCATCCCCGAGGCGCTGCCGCGCAATCCCCGGAAGATGTTGCCGCCGCCCACCACGAGGGCGAGCTGCACCCCGAGGGTGCGCCACACGTGGGCGAGCTCGTCGGCCAGGAGCCCGATGGCCTCCGGGTCGAGCCCGAAGCCGCCCTCCTGGGAGCACAGGGCCTCGCCCGACATCTTCAGCAGGATGCGGCGGTACTTCACCCCCGGCGCGGGAGGGGGCGGCGCGATGGTGCGGAGGTCTGTAGGGTTCATCGGGCGGAGACGACTACTCGACCTATCCCGACGTCACAAGCGCCGATCGGCCCGATCAGTGGGCGCGGACGATCTCGACCCGGTTGGGATACACCCTCGCCACCAGCTTCGCGCTGGCGTCGAAGATGCCCATGAGCCCGCGGGGGATGTGCAGGAGCGAGGGGTGCTCGTACTCCAGCACGGCGGACGTGGCGCTGGCCGTCTCGGTGCCCGTCGGGGCCGTGAGGGTGAGCTTGCCCGGGCTCGCCGCGCCCACCGCGGAGATCTCCTCGGTGACGATGCCGGCGTTCATGAGCAGCTGGCGCGCGATGCGGGCGCGGCCGTCGCGGCCCACCAGCACCGGGGCCTCGGTGGAGTGCGAGCTGAGGTTGCCCTCGCCGCTCGCGTCGGTGCTCGTGCTCACCGGGGGGATGGAGAGCTGGTTGCGCATCGAGTCGTCGTAGAGGTCTACGTCGTGCTCGGGCAGGTGGTAGAGGTACGCCTGCACGGGCTTGTGGCCGTCGGCGAGCACGTCGATGAGGTCTTGCCGGTAGTCGCCCATGGCGCCGCGCTCGTAGAGGTCGCGCACGATGGGCGCCACCTCCCGGTGCCGGATGTCGGGCAGCGTGCCCTTCACCGCGTTGGACACATCCAGCGCCGTGAACAGCGCCCCCTGTGCCGTGAAGGAGTCCATCACCCGCTGCGTCACCGCGCGGAGCACCTTGTCCGTCGTCTTGGCCGTCATGCACCGTAGGAATCACCCTCCCCCGCGCCACGGTCAAGACCCGCCTGGAAATACCCTGTCACTCCCTCCGCGCCGTGCGAGACCATTGGCGCCGCGGGCTCGAATCGCGTACCCCCGGGCCGTCGACCTCGCACCCGGACCCATCGCCCACCCCGTGACCTCGCTCGCCCCGCTACGCATCCGTGACCTCCGCGCCCACTGGCGCCCCACCTTCCGCCTGGCGTGGCCGGTGGTGCTCGGCCAGCTCGGGGTGATGCTGATGTCCCTGGTCGACACCGCGATGGTGGGCGCCCTCGGGCGCAACGCCGTCGGGGCCGTCGGGCTCGCGTCGTCGATCTTCGGCGTGGCCTTCCTCTTCGGCATCGGGCTCTTGATGGGCCTCGACCACGAGGTGTCCGTCGCCTACGGGGCGAAGCGCGAAGACGACGTCGCCCGCTACGCCGTGCAGGGCCTCTGGCTGGCCCTCGGCATCTCGCTGCCGCTGACGGCCCTGCTGCTCGTCGCGAGCGGGCACATGCACCGGCTCGGCGCGGCGCCCGAGCTGGTCCCGCTGGCGGGGCGCTACCTGAGGTCGGTGGCCTGGAGCCTCACCCCGGCGCTGCTCTTCATCGCCCTGCGGCAGACCCTCCAGGCCGTCGGCGCCACCGGCCCGGGCACCGTGGTGCTGCTGGTCGCCAACGTGGTCAACTGGCTCGGCTGCTACGCGCTCATCCAGGGCCGCCTCGGCGCGCCCGCGCTCGGCATCGTCGGGTCGGCGTGGGC
Source organism: Myxococcales bacterium (assembly GCA_030652255.1). Classification (GTDB taxonomy): domain Bacteria; phylum Myxococcota_A; class Polyangia; order Polyangiales; genus SCUS01. Next base: position 23,996 of record JAUSAZ010000101.1, read on the forward strand.
GACCAACCTCTCGCGCCTCTTCATGCTGGCCTCGCTGCTCGCCTGGACGGTGGTGATGCACCCGCGGTGGTGGCGCTCCTTCGCGCCGCGCGCGGAGAAGCTCCGGGCGCTGGTGCGCCTCGGCCTGCCGGCGGGCCTGCACCTGCTCTTCGAGGGCGGGGTGTTCTCGCTGGCGACGGTGCTCGCGGCGCAGCTCGGGGCGGTGCCGGCGGCGGCGCACCAGGTGGTGCTCCAGGTGGCGAGCTTCGCGTTCATGGTGCCGATGGGCATCTCCGCCGCGGGCACGGTGCGCGTGGGGCAGGCCATCGGGCGCGGCGACCCGGAGGGCGCGCGGCTGGCCGGGTGGAGCGCCGTGGGCCTCGGGGTGGGCTGCATGGCGATGTCGGCCGTGGGCATGGTGCTCGGGTGGCGGCTCATCCTGGGGGCCTTCTCGCTCGACCCGGAGGTCACCGCGCTGGCGCGGCAGCTCCTGCTGGTGGCGGGCTTCTTCCAGCTCTTCGACGGGGCGCAGGTCACGCTCGCGGGTGTTCTGCGGGGCCTCGGCGAGACGGTGAGCTCGCTGGTGGCCAACCTGGTGGGCCACTGGGCGGTGGGCCTGCCCGTGGGCATCGCGCTCGCCTTCGGCCTCGGCTGGGGCGCCGTCGGGCTATGGATCGGCCTCGCGGCGGGCCTCGCGGCGACCGCCGGGGGGCTGCTCTGGCGCTGGGGGGTGCGCTCGCGCCAGGTGCTGTCGGCCCCCGTGCACGGGTGACGGCGCAACGACACGATCGCATCACCGTGGCAATCCACCCCAAGCACCGGCAGGGAGGGAGGGCCCTACTCGGGGCCGAGGTCGAGCACCCGGAAGGGCGGCGCGTCGGGGAAGCTGCGCTTCATCAGGGGCATCGCGACGTTGTAGACGGGCACGCCCGTGGGGCTGCGACCTTCGAGGGTGCCGTGGTGCGCGTGGCCGTGGAAGACCGCGTCGACGGGGAAGCGCCCGAGCGGCTCGGCGAGGCGGCTGTTGCCCAGGAAGGCCATGATCTCCGGGGGCTCGCCCGCGGCGGTCTCCGCGATGGGGGCGTAGTGCATCACGGCCACGCGGCGCCGGGTGCGCAGGCGGCTGAGCGCGGACTCCAGCTTCAGGGCCTCGTCGATGGCCTCCTGCACGAAGCGCTTCACCGCGGGCTCGCCCCAGGGGCCGAGGGTGCCGCGGCCGAAGCCGCCGATGAAGCCCTTGATGCCCGCGAAGCCCACGCCGTGGATCTCGCAGGTGTCGCCGTCGAGCATGTGCACGCCCGACTCGCTCAGGATGCGGAAGACCTCCTCGGGTGATCCGGACTCCCAGTCGTGGTTGCCGAGCACGCCGATCATCGGGACGCGCACCGCGGAGAGCTCCTTCACGAGGACGTGCGCCTCCTCGGCGAGCCCGTAGTCCGTGAGGTCGCCGCAGAGGAGCAGCACGTCCGCGAGGTCGTTTACGGGCGCCAGCAGCGGGCCGATGGTGCCGGCCGCGTCCTTCCGACAATGGATGTCACCGACCGCCGCGATGCGCATGTCCAACCCCTCTCTGGGGTCGACCCCGTCGGGGCGCCAGCGCGCCTGGATCGTGGCCTGACGATTGCTCCCACCGTGCTGGGATGTGCTCACACCATCCAGGCCGGGTGAGCGGGCCGTGAGGCTCGCGTCGCTGCTTCCGCCGGAGCCCGCGGTCGACGCCGCGACGCTCGCGCACTTCGCGCGCGCCCTGCACGGGCTGCACGCCGCCAGGGTGCCCTTCCTGGTGGGCGGGGCCTACGCGATCAAGCACCACTGCGGCATCAACCGCGAGACGAAGGACCTCGACCTGTTCGTCGAGCGCGACGAGCTCGGCCGGGCCCTCCGGGCGCTGGAGTCCGTGGGCTTCCGCACGGAGGTGGCGTTTCCGCACTGGCTCGCCAAGGCGTGGGCGGGCGAGCGCTTCATCGACCTGATCTTCCGCTCGGGCAACGGCTACGGGTCGGTCGAGCCGAGCTGGTTCGCGCACGCCGAGCGCGACGTGCTGCTGGGCGTGCCGGTGCTCATCTGCCCCGCGGAGGAGACCATCTGCTCCAAGGCCTTCGTGATGGAGCGCGAGCGCTACGACGGCGCCGACGTCAACCACCTGATCCGGGCCTGCGGCGACCGCCTCGACTGGGCGCGCCTCGTGGCCCTCTTCGGCCCGCACGCCCGCGTGCTGCTCTCGCACCTGGTGCTGTTCGGGTATGTGTTCCCGTCGGAGCGGGCGAAGGTGCCGCAGCGGGTGCTGGCCGAGCTCTGCGCGCGCGTCCTCGCCGAGGAGCCCGAGGCCGCCGAGGCCCCCGTGTGCCGCGGCACGCTGCTCTCGCGGCAGCAGTACCTCGTCGACCTCGACCGCGGCTACGTCGACGGCCGCCTCGAGCCCGACGGCACCATGACCCCCGACGAGGTCGAGCGGTGGACCGCCGCCATCGGCCAGGCCCGCTGAGCCGTCACCGGTTCTTGAGGGCGCTGTACCCGCGCTCGGGGTCGGGGCCCGCCGCGCTCGGCAGCCCGGCGCCCGACCAGCCGGGCTCGATCACGCGACCAAACTGGTCCTTCGCGCCGCCCCAGCCCGCGCGCTGATCGGTCAACGCCGTGAAGCCCGCGGCCTCCAGCGCCGCGCACGCCCGCGCGCTGCGGCCGCCCGACAGGCACCCGAGCACCAGCTTCGCGTCCTTCGGAAACACCTTCGCCATCACGGCCACGAAGTCCGCGTTGGGCGCCATGCCACCGGGGCCCACCTCCATGAAGGGCACGTTGTACGCGCCCTCCGGGTGACCCCCCTCGAACTCCTGCACCGAGCGCACGTCGACGTGCACATAGCCCTGCGACGTCACGAGGTCGCGCGCTTCCTGGGGAGAGATCCGCTTCGCCATATGGGTCGCTGCTATGGGTCGCCGCGCGGCGTCGTGTCAACCGCCCCGGTGCCACCGCGCGGTGCGGGCGATGGCCTCGTCGAGCCCGACGGTCACCTCCAGCCCGAGCTCTGCCCGCGCGCGCGCCACGCTCGGAACATAACGGTGCCGCGGCGCCCCCGGGTCGGGCCTGCCGCGCACCTCCACGGGCACGCCGAGCAGCGCCCCCACGCGCCCCGCCACGTCGCCGAGGGACCGGTCGTCGTCGCTGCCGAGGTTGTACGCCCTCGACCCGACGCCCCGCGCGAGCATCACCCACAGCCACGCCGCGAGGTCGCTGCCGTAGAGGTACGAGCGCCTCGGGCTGCCGTCGCTCGACACCACCACCGGCCTCCCCGCGAGCGCGTCGCGGAGGAAGTTGCCGATCGCGAAGTGCACGTCGAGCGGGAGGTGCGCGCCCACGAAGGCGAAGCCGCGCGCGACCACGAAGTCCACCCCGCGGGCCTGCGCGCCGAGGTGCTCGGCGAAGCGCTTGGCCTGCCCGTAGGTCGTGCGGCGGTCGAGCGGATCGGGCGCGCCCGGGTGCTCCTCCGGGAGGTGCGAGAGCTCCGCGGGCTGCGGGCCGTACACCGCCCCGGAGCTCGCGTAGAGCATCCGCGCGACGCCCTTCTCCTGAGCGAGCGCGAGCGCGCGGCGGGTGCCGTCGACGATCACCCCGAGGGTCTCGATCGGGTCTTCGACGGCGCCGGGCGCGAGGCTCGTCGAGGTCGCGGCGTGCACGACGTGCGAGACGTGCCCGTCGGGGGAGGGGAAGTCCCTCGCGTCGCCCGGGTGGAGGCGCAGCCATGCGTCCGCGTCGAGGTGCGCGAAGCGGGCGCGGGCGCGGGCGGGGTCGCGGGTGAGCACCACGGCGTCGAGGTCGAGGTCGAGCGCGCGGCGGGCGTGGGCGAGGGACTCCAGCAGCCACGCGCCGTAGAAGCCCGTGGCGCCGGTGAGGAAGATCCGCGCGCCGCGCAGCGAGGCGAGCGCGTCGCGGGCCTGCGCGAGGGTGGCGTCGAGGTCGGCCGGGTCGATGGGGCGCATCGCGTGGACGATAGCGCGGGCCGCGGGCACACTGCGCGCCCCGCAATGAAGCTCGTCGTCGGCCTCGGCAACCCCGGAAACGCCTACCGCAACCACCGCCACAACGTCGGCTTCATGGCCGTCGACGCGCTGCACGACCGCCACCTCGGCAGCGAGTGGCGCGAGAAGCACTCCGGGCTCCTGTCGCGCGCGATGATCGCCGGGCGCGACGTCACGCTCCTCAAGCCGCAGAGCTTCATGAACCTCTCCGGGCGCGCGGTGCTCAAGGCCGTGCAGGCCATGGGGCTCAAGCCCGCGGACATCATGGTGGTGCACGACGAGCTCGAGCTCCCCTACGCCGAGCTGCGCGCCAAGCTCGGCGGCGGCCACGGCGGGCACAACGGGCTGCGGGACATCACCGCGGCCATCAGCGCCGACTACGCGCGGCTGCGGGTGGGCATCGGGCGCCCCGCGGCGGGCCCCGTCGACGCCTACGTGCTCAGCGGCTTCAACAAGGAGGAGGGCGCCACGCTCGACGCGCTGCTCGCGCGCGCGGCGGAGGTGCTCGAGCTCGCGGTGGGGCAGGGCATCCAGGCCGCCATCGACCTCACCACGAAGCCGCAGCGGAAGAAGTAGCGCTCAGGCGAGCTTCGCGGTGTTCGCGAGGCCCTGCGCGCGGGCGGTGTCGCTGACGGCCTTGCGCACGGCGGCGTGGACGCGCAGGTCGAGCGGGTTGGGCACGAGCTCGCCGGGGTCGGCGTGGGCGGCGATGGCCTCCGCGGCGGCGAGGCGCATCGCGGGGGTGATCTCCCGCGCGCGCACGTCGAGGGCCCCGCGGAAGATGCCCGGGAAGGCCAGGGCGTTGTTGATCGAGCGGCCGTCGCCCGCGTACGCGGCGCCCGCGGCCACGGCGACGTCGGGGTCGATCTCCGCGTCGGGGTTGGAGAGCGCGAAGATCACCTGGCCCCGGCGCACCATCTCCGGGCGGATGAGCCCCGGGCGCCCGGTGGTGGCCACCACGATGTCGGACTCGCGCATCACCGTCGCCATGTCCGTGACCGACGCGCCGAAGCCCGCCATGCGCGCGCAGGCATCCGCGGAGAGGTCGCTCACGAGCACCTCGCGGGCGCCGTAGTCGAGGGCCGTGCGGGCGATGGCGCTGCCCGCGGCGCCGAGGCCGATCTGCCCCACGCGCGACGCGCGGAAGTCCACGCCGATGAGCTTGCAGGCGTTGAGGATGGCCGCGAGCGCCACGGTGGCGGTGCCCCACTGGTCGTCGTGCATGACGGGCTTCGCGAGGCGGGCGGCGACCTCCTCCTCGATGCGGAAGCAGTCGGGCATGCGGATGTCCTCGAGGTGCACGCCGCCGAAGCCCACCGAGGCGCGCACCACCGTCTCGATGAACTCCGCCGGGTCGAGGGTGTTCAGGAGGATGGGGGTCGCCGAGATGCCCGCGAAGCGGTCGTAGAGGGCGGCCTTGCCCTCCATCACGGGGAGGCTCGCGAGGGGGCCGATGTTGCCCAGGCCGAGCACCCGCGAGCCGTTGGTGAAGATGCCCACGGAGGTCGCGATGCCGGTGAAGTCCCACGCGAGGTCGGGGTCGCGCTGCAGGGCGAGGGCGACGCGCGCCACGCCCGGCGTGTAGATGTACCGGAGGTCGCTGAGGGTCTCGATGCGGCCGCGGCTCGTCGTGGAGATCTTGCCGCCGCGGTGCGCCTCGAAGACCCGGTCGGTGGTGGCGAGCAGCTCGACGTCCGGCAGCGCGCGGATGGCGTCGAGCACCCGCGCGGTGTGGGCCTCGCCGTCGGTCTCGAGGGTGATGTCGCGGACGGTGTCGTTCTCGCCGATGGAGAAGGTGCTGATCTCCCCGACGAGGCCTCCGTTGTCGGCGATCACGCTCGCGAGGTGGGCGAACTGTCCGGGACGGTGCCGCAGGCGCACGCGGGCGATGGTGTCGTGGCTGTACTTCCGCATGGGTGTGCAGGGTACACGCCCCGGCAGAACCCGCGCATATCAGCCTGCGCCGGGGCCCTGGTCCGGCGCCCGGCGCGGCAGCGCGACCGTGAACAGGGTCCCCTCGCCGGCCTCGGAGCGCACCGTGATGACGCCGCCGTGCGCCCGCACGATCTCGCAGACGATGTAGAGCCCGAGGCCGAGGCCCTTGGAGCGCTCGTCGCCGTGGTACGGCTCGAACAGCGTCGGCAGCAGCGACTGCCGGATGGGCGGGCCGTGGTTCTGCACCGTCAGCGTCACCAGGTCGCCCTCGCCGTGCACCGCGACGCTGATCGGGTCTTCGCCGTGCGCCACGGCGTTGGTGATCAGGTTGCTCAGCACCTGCTCCAGGCGGTCGGGGTCCCACTCGCCGTCGAGGTCGCCGCTCGTCGCGCACCCGATCGCCCGCCCGGGGTGCGCCTCCCGCGCCTCCGCCACCTGGTCGGCGCAGAGCCGCCCGAGCGTGCAGGCGCGCCGCGTGATCGGGATGCCGCCGCCGAGGCGCGCGCGGGCGAAGAGCAGCAGCGACTCGATCATCGCCTCCATCCGCCGGCTGCTGCGCGAGATGCGCGCGGCGAGCTCGGCCGTCCGCTGCCCCGGGCCGCCGTGCTCGAGCAGGTGCGCCGCCATCTTGACGGCGCTGAGCGGCGACCGGAGGTCGTGCCCGAGGATGCCGATGAACTGGTCGCGCGCCGTCTCCATGCGCACCCGGTCGGAGACGTCGGTCATGGTGCCGATCCACTCGCGCGTCGGCCCGGTGCTGGGGATGGGCACCGCGCGGGACGCCACCCACGCGTAGCTGCCGTCGCCCCGGCGCAGCCGGTGGTCGGTCGCGTAGGCGCTGCTCGCCGCGACCGAGTCGTTCCAGGCCGAGCGCACCCGCTCGCGGTCGCTCGGGTGCAGGTTGTCGAGCCAGCCCCAGGCGGGGTAGTCCGCCGACTCCCGCGGCGTCGTGCCGGTGAAGCGCCACCAGCTCTCCGGCTCGACCCGCACGCGACCGTCCGCGCTGGCGTGCCAGACCACCGCCGCCGCGGTGGTGACCAGCGACCGGAAGCGCTCCTCGCTCTCCTCGATGGCGACCCGCGCGGCGTCGGCGGCGTCGGCGGCGTCCTGCGCGCGCAGCGCCGCGAGGAGGAGCTTCTCGTTGGCCTCGCGCACCTGGGCGAGGAGGAGATCGCGCGCGGCGGCGGCGGCGCGCAGCGCATCGCGGGCGATCGCCAGGCCCTCCTGCTCGCTCGCTCCGCCGGTCGTCGGATCGTCGTCCATGCCGCCGCTCACCTGGCACCGCCGCCTGCATCGCTGATCGCCCGGGGGTTGCCGACGAGGAGCCCCTGGAACCCCGTGGTCGCCTCGCCGATCACGATCCCGCCAGGGCCGATCTCGTAGAAGCGCAGCCGGGTGTCGTGCGCCTGGCCCCGCATCTTGGCGATGACCATGAAGCGACGGAGCTCGCCCTGGATCTCGACATAACGCTGCAGCACGATCACGTCGGTCAGGAACGAGATCCCGTGCGGGCTCAGCCGCAGCTCCACGTACGACTCGACCAGCTCGGCGGTCATCACCACGGTGACGCCGAGGCGCAACAGCGCGCCGACCATCCGGTAGAGCGACTCGCGGAAGTCCTCGCGAAACGATGGCGCGAGCGCGAGCTCGAGGCCCGAGAGGGAGTCGATCACGAGGCGCTTCGCGCCGACGCGCTTCACCGCGGCCGCGAGCTCCTCCATCGTCTCGTCGACCGAGAGGTCGAGCGGGCGGAGGTACAGCATCTCCAGCTTGCCCTCGTCGACGAGGCCCTGCAGCAGGCTCGCGTCGGGCCCGTTGCTCAGGTACTCGTCGGGGCGCTTCTCGAAGACCGCGATCACGCCGGCCTCGCCGCGCTCGATGCCCTCCCGGATGAACTGCGTCGCCGCGATGGTCTTGCCCGAGCCCGACGGCCCGACGATCATCGTCGAGTAGCCCGCGGGGATGCCCCCGCCGAGCATCTCGTCGAGGCCGGCGATGCCCGTCTTCTTGCGCTCGACGGACAGCGCGGGCCGGGCGTGCGGCGCGTCCGGGCTCGGCAGCCGGGGGTACACCCGCAGCCCCGCCTCGGAGATCTTGAGCGTGTGCAGCCCGGGGATCTGCCCCTGGCCGCGCATCTTCACGACCTGCACCTTGCGCACGATGGAGTTGTGCTCGGCCGACTGCACGAGCCGCACGATGCCGTCGGCGACGGTGAAGATCGGGTTGCTCTCGTTGTCGTCGTCGTACTCGCCGACGAGGAAGGTGGTCGCCTCCCAGCTCGTGAGGTGCAGGCTGAGGCGCTCGACGAACTGCTGGATGTCGAGGCCGCCCTGACCGACCGCGCGGCGCGTCATGGCGCGGAAGGAGTCGACGAACACCAGGCGCGGGCCCGTCGCCTCGACCTCCTGGATGATCCGCTCCAGCACCTTCTCGAGCCCGTCGGTGATGAGCTCGGCCCCGAGGTGCAGGAAGCGGATGGAGCCCGGGATGAGGGCGGGGTCGAAGAACGAGAACTGCTGCTGATAGCGCAGCATCTTCAGCGGGGGCTCGCCGCAGATCATGACGAAGAGCGCCGGCCGCTCGGGGCTGGCGTTGGCGAACATGATCTGGTGGGCGAGGGTGGTCTTGCCGCCGCCGGGCGGGCCGGCGATGAGGTTGAAGGAGAACTCCGGCAGGCCGCCGCCGAGGACGTCGTCGAGGCCCGGGACCCCGGTGGGTAGCTTCTTGATCTGGACCCGTTGGCTCACGGCGTCTCCTCGGTTGTGCTGGTCAGGACTTCGTCGGGCCACACCTCGGCCAGCAGGCGCAGCACCAGGGTGTCTCCGATGAGGCCCCCGAGGAGGCGGAGGATGTGGGTCATCAGGCACAGCGACGCCTCGCGCGCCGCCTCCGCTGTCTGTGCTTCGAGGCACGCCCGCAGGGACTGCCAGCGCTCGTCGGGCCCCCGGTGGGGGTCGCCCACCAGCCACGGGTAGCGCGCCCTCGTCACGAAGAGGCTGCGCACGAAGAGCGCCGACATTCCGAGGTGCCCGACGACCCGCCCGAGGTGCGAGCTCAGCTTCTCGCTCACCTGGACGGTGCCCGCGGCCACGCCGCTCGCGCTCTCGGCCGAGGCTCCCTCACGTTCGAGCATCCTGCGCGCGATCGTCACGAGAGGATCGCCCTCCCCGGCATTCGGGTTCGTGGGGTCCGTCATGAACGAGCTCCGCGCCCGCCGGGAGCGCATTGGGGGTGAGAGCTCGGTGAGGCGTAGTCCTACTGAGCGAACCTCTTTCATAGTCCCTCTGGGCTCGATCAGCCATCCCCAATCCCCCCCCGCAGGCTTTGCACCGCCCGCTCCGCAACCGCGCCCCGTCGCCCGGCCGATATGCGCCGCGGCGGCCCTCTCCCCTTTCGCCCGATGCATCGGTGGGGGGCCGCCCGGAGGTGATCCCATCCCCATGCTGCGCGTACAGATCGCCCGCGGAACGTCCCTCTCCCTCAGCCGCCGCGTCGACGGCCCGCTCTGCATCCCGGTCGAGCGCGACGAGCGCGACCTCCCTGCGTCCAGCTCGCTCCCGTGGTTCGTGGTGCCCGACGAGGACGGCCGCGCGGTGCTGCTCCACGGCGAGCACCACCAGGCCCTCGCGCGGCTCGAGCCCGGCGACGTCTTCCGCCGCGGCGAGCTCACCGTGCGCCTCGACGCCGACGCCGAGACCGAGCCCGGCACCGACCCCGTCTTCACCCTCCGCAGCCCGGTGTCCCTCGCGCTCGCCCTCCCCGACGGGCGCCGCGTCCCGCTCGGCGGGCGCCCGCTCACCGTCGGCACCGACCCGGCCAGCGACGTGGTGCTCTCCGACCCCGCAGTCAGCGCCCGCCACGGGCAGGTGCACCGCGTCGGCAACACCTGGATGTTCACCGACCTCGGCAGCACCAACGGCGTCTGGATCGGCGGCGCCCGGGTGACCGCCGCCGCCCTCGGCCCGGGCGTGACGCTCACCCTGGGCCGCACCCGCGTGGAGTGCGTGCCCGAGGTCGAGGCTCCGGCCGCCGTCATCGCCCCCAGCCTCGTCGGGACCTCCCCCGCCATGGACCGCGTGCGCGCCGCCATCGCCCGCTACGCCCCGGCGCCGTACCCCGTGCTCGTCGAGGGCGAGAGCGGCGTCGGCAAGGAGCTCGTCGCGCGGGAGATACACCGCCTCGGCCCCCACCGGGACGGCCCGCTGGTCACGGTCAACTGCGCGGCCATCGCGCCCGACGTGATCGAGAGCGAGCTCTTCGGCCACGAGCGCGGGGCCTTCACCGGCGCCGTCGGCCGCCGCCGCGGGCTCTTCGAGGAGGCCCACCAGGGGACCCTCTTCCTCGACGAGATCGGCGACCTTCCCTTACCACTCCAGGTAAAATTGCTGCGCGTGCTGGAGACCGGCGAGCTCCGCCGGGTGGGCGGCGAGCAGACGATCCGCGCGCGCCCGCGGGTGGTGAGCGCCACGCTGCGCGACCTCTCCGCCATGGTCGCCGACGGCCGCTTCCGGGAGGACCTCTTCTTCCGCCTCGCGGACTTCCGCGTGACGGTGCCGCCGCTGCGCGAGCGGCAGGGCGACATCCCTGCGCTGGTCGACGCGCTGCTCCGTCGCATCGGCGCCGACACGGGTCGGCACTGCCGCATCGAGGAGCGCGCCGTCGGGCGCATGGTGCTGCACCCCTGGGCGGGCAACGTGCGCGAGCTGCTGGCGGTGCTCAAGCGCGCGGTGTTTCTGTGCGAGGGGGAGGTCATCGGGCTGCGCGAGCTGCGCTTCGAGGGCAGCGGCCGCTCGCCCGCGCGCCGTCGCCCGGAGGCGCCCGCCCCGATGCCGCCGTCGCTCCCGGGGCGCTGGCCCGACGAGGTCGAGCGGGGCGACCTGGCCGCGCTGCACCGCTGGTGCGAAGGCAACCTCAGCCGCATGGCGGCCATCACGGGCCTGGCCCGATCGACCCTCCGGGAGCGCATCCGCCGGCACGGCGCCTACGCCAGCGCCGCGGAAGAAGCGCGATTGACCGGTGGGGGGCGCGATCCAAGACTGTCGCGACGATGATCCCGATCAGAGACCTCAACCCGACGCGCAGCACCCCGTGGGTCACCTGGACGCTGCTGCTGCTCTGCGGCCTGGTGTTCATCTGGCAGGCGGTGCTGCCGGTGGGAGCCGACCGCGATTTCGTCTTCGCCTACGGGCTCATCCCCCGGCGGGTGATGTTCTCCCAAGACCCCGCCGCGCTGCTCACGATCTTCACGTCGATGTTCATGCACGGCGGGCTCATGCACATCATCGGCAACCTGTGGTTCCTGCGGCTGTTCGGCGACAACGTCGAAGACAACATGGGGCCCGTGCGCTTCACGATCTTCTACCTGCTCTGCGGCCTCGCCGCGGCGGGCGCCCAGATCGCCATGAGCCCCGCCTCCGGGGTCCCGATGGTGGGCGCCTCCGGGGCCATCGCGGGGGTGCTCGCGGCCTACCTGGTGCTCTACCCCCACGCGCGCGTCGTGGCCCTCGTCCCGATCTTCATCTTCATCCAGTTCATGGAGATCCCGGCCTTCGTGTTCATCGCGCTCTGGTTCGGGCTCCAGTTCTTCTCGGGCATCGGCTCCATCGGCGCCTCGGGCGGCGGCGTCGCGTACTGGGCCCACATCGGCGGCTTCGTCGCGGGCCTCGCGCTGGTGTACCTCTTCCGCACGCCGCACCCCCCGGCGCCGCGGATGGCCTTCGAGCGCTCGCAGCCGCACTGGCGCAACAGCCGCGGGTGGTGACGCCGACCTCACCCCCGCTGCCGCGCGCCCCTCTCCATGAATGGTTCACTTCGGGACACATCTCCTGGAATGATTTGTTTTCAGGCGTCTGCTGGCAGCACAAGCCGTCGCACGTCGCCGGGGTTCGGGCGTTGGCCCTCACCCCGGGCAATAACAAGGGGCGCCCCGGACGGGGTCCGGGGCTTACCGGACCGGAACGCGCTCGACCTTCCTGAAGGTGCAGCGATGATCCGTTGATTG
>JAUSAZ010000106.1 GCA_030652255.1 Myxococcales bacterium
GGCGGCGGCGGCGGCGGCGGCGACGAGGGCACCGGCGGCGGCGGCGCGGGCGGCGCGCTCCGGCTCGCCTCGCCGGTGTCGATCACCGTCGCGGCCACGGGCCGGCTCCTGGCCACCGGCGGCGCGGCCCAGCGCGGCGCCTGCGTGGGCGGCGGCGGCGGCGGCGGATCGGGCGGGGTGATCTACCTCTACAGCCCGGCCGTGAACGTGACGGCGGCGGCGGTGGTGAGCGCGGCGGGCGGCACCGGCGGCCCGGGCGCCACCATCTACTCGAATACACCGGGTGGTAACGGCGGCCCCGGGCGCATCCGCGTCTCCGCGGTCCCGGCGAGCTGCACCCTCGGCGGGACCTTCACCCCGGCGCTGGTGGGCGGATGCGCCGCGACGCCCGCCCCCGGCGTCGCCGGTCGCACCTACGTGGGCTCCTACCCCGAGTGACGCGCCGCGCGCCTGCGCGTGGGACGTGACGGCGCGCGGGCCGCGGTGCACCATCCGCGGCGATCATGATCGACGTCTTCGAGCTCGCGCGTTACGGCGAACAACTCCCCGCCCCGGCCGCGGGGCAGCGCCCCTTCGACCAGACCCTCACGACGCTGGCCAGGGCGCTGTCGGCGTGGTTCCAGGATGCGTCGGGGCGCATCGCCGAGGCGCGCGGCGGCGCCCCGGAAGACCAGGCCGTGATCGCTCGCGAGTGGGACGAGCACGAGCGCCGCGCCCGCGAGGCCCTGCGGCGCTTCACCGAGAGCGTCGAGCGCCAGCCCACGGCGGCGACCATGGGCAAGGTCAACGCCGGCAAGACCCTGATGCTCTCGCGCTGGTACGGCGACCTCGAGGAGCTGCGCGAGCTCCCGGTGGGCGACGCCGACACCACGGGATGTCTCACCCGGCTCACGCGCAAGGGCGGCGCGCGGCTCGACAGCGCCGTCCGGGTGAAGACACTCGACAACGCCAGCTTCGAGCGCGAGCCCCGGGCGGCGGAGGAGGCTGCCGCGCTGGATGAGTTCCCGGCGTCGCTGCACGTCACCTTCGAGCCGGGCAACCGCGACGAGTTCGCGCGCGCGCTGCGGGTGTGCCGCTTCCCCACCGCCGACGACGCCAACTATGAGCTGGAGGAGGTGCGCCGCGGGGACTTCCACGTCACCCGGCTTCGCACCGGCGAGCTGCGCCTGCGCTCGCTCCAGCTCCGCGCCAGCGAGGTGACCCTGCGCGTGCGCCCGCTGCCCGACACCCGCGCGTCGCGCATCTTCGAGGTGCTCGACCTCGTCGACTGCCCCGGCGCAGACCCCCAGATCGAGGCCGACGCCGCGCGCCACCTCAAGGCCGCCAAGAACCACCTGGTCTTCCTCCAGGCGGTCAACGACCTCGACCTGCTCATCCTGGTGTGCTCGTCGCAGCCCAGCGCCATCCGCCCCGGAACGCAGCTGCTGCGCGGCCCGTGGCGCCACTGGGTCGAGCGCTGCGAGGGGCAGATGCGCGGCCGCGTGGTGCTGGCCCTCACCTACGCCGGCGAGGCGATGCGCCAGTGCGCCGAGCGCCTGCGCGAGCTCGACCGCCCGGAGCACGAGCGCCAGCTCAACACCCTCCAGAGCCTGCCGCAGTCGGTGTTCGGCTCGGTGATCCAGCCGCTGCGGGGCGCCCTCGACGGCGCGCTCGCCGACGCGCTCGACCCCAACGACATCAACGCCTGGCCGCCCTTCGTGCTGCTGGAGAACCGCGGCGTCGACCCCGACCTGGAGATCGACCCCGCGCAGATCGTCGAGGCCCGCGCCGCCGTCGTGGCCCACCTCGACGCCGACGCCATGCCCGAGGGGACGCCCTTCGCGTGGCGGGTGATCCACCTCTTCGCCCGCAGCTGGATCGACGACGTCGCCCGCGTGCGCGCCGCCGAGCCCGAGGCCCGGAAGCGCTTCCTCGCGTGGATGGTCGACGTGGGCCTCGCGGTGGTCAACCGCGACGACCGCGGCCACGAGCTGCTCACCCGGCTCATGCTGCACCTCGGGCACCGCGGCGAGCTGCGCCGCGCCCGCTGCGCCGAGCTGGTGACCCTGGCCGAGCGCGCCCGCGACGCCATGATCGACCTGCACGAGCGCATCACCCGCGAGCCCCGCGCCGACCAGTCGGCCCTCGACGCGATGGACAACCTCGTGAGGCGCCTGCGCGAGCTGCTGCCACGCGAGGGCGTGGCGATCCCCTTCCCCGCGGCGCTGCGCCAGCGGGCGCTCAAGCCCCACGACGCCCCGCCCCTCACCTGGGACCTCCTGGTGGGCGAGTGCATCCGCTCGGCCTGCGCCGCGGTGCAGGCCGCCAGCCGCGCGCCGGACCTCGCCGCCGAGCTGCGCCCCGCGCTCGAGCGCATGCTCGACGCCGACACCGCCGCCCGCTCGCTGCGCGCCGACGAGGAGCGCTACCTCTCCGACGAGCCCGCCAACGCGGTGCACTGCGCGCACTTCCTCCTGGCGCGCCTCGCCGCGGCGGTCGACTGGCTGCTGCACGCCGACGCCGACGAGCGCGCCCTCTACGCGGCCCGCACCCTGGGCGTCGACCCGCGGCGCACGGAGGTGTACCGGAGGCTGCGGCGCGCGGTGGGCGACCTGCTGGTGCCCGAGGAGGTCGACCCCCTGCTCGCGACCGCGCGCGAGCAGCTCGACGCCCTCGTGCAAGAACTCTCCACCACGGAGTCCACCTGAAGTGCTGATCGACCACGGCGTCCTCCGGCTGCGCGCGGGCCTCGACCCGGCGCTCATCACCGTCCCCCTCGGGGCCTCGTCGCGGCGCGGGGCCTTTGCGCGCGAGGGCGACGCGGCGAAGTTCACCCTCTACGCCAAGACCTTCCCCACCGAGGACAGCTCCGCCGAGTGGCTGCGCATCGAGGTCGACGAGCTCCACTGGATCGACGGCACCGCCCTCGCGCACGCCCTCGGCCGCACCGACGCGAAGGGCAGCGCCACCGTCGCCGCGCACGACCGCCCGGCCCTCGGCCGCCTCCACCTCGCGGTGCGCATCTACAAGAACGCCTCCAACTTCGAGCTCGCGCTCACCCTCGCGTGGAACCCCGTGCACGAGCGCACCGCGCTCATCGTGGGCACCGCGTCGGCGGCCGAGCGCGCGATGCGCCGCCTCGCCCAGCGCTCGGCCGTCGAGGAGGCCATCGTCCTCGACCCGCACCGCTTCGTGCTCGCGCCCGCGGGCTACGACCGCGACACGCCCCCCTGGGACAACCTCCTCGGCACTGCGTCCGCGCGCCTCGCGATCACCCCCTCGCCCGACGCCCCGCTGGTCATCCTCGCCGAGCGCCCGCACCGCCACGGCGGCGAGACCGGCGCCACCGTCGCCATCGACTTCGGCACCCACGAGACCTCGGTGGTCACCCAGCGCGAGGGGCAGCGCGACATCACCGTGCAGGGCGGGCTCGCTCCGTGGTCGTTCCACTGCGTGTCGGTGTCGCTGCAGGGCGCGGCGTGGCACGCCGAGCTCATCGCCCCGCCGCGCTCCTTCGAGGAGCGCACCACCCTCGGCAACCCCATCATGCCGCGCCCGCTCGCCGAGCGCTGGAGCGTCATGGCCCGCCGCGACGCGTCGCGCCACCGCGAGGAGACCGGCGTGCCCAGCGTGCTCATCCCGCGCCGCGCCGTGCCCGACGGCATCGACGGCCACCCCTTCGACGAGCGCCGCGACCCCATCCTCGGGCACCGCGCGCTGCGCCTCGTGCGCAAGGCCATCGAGCGCGGCCCGGAGCCCGACGCCACCTCCGACAACGCCCGCCCCGCGACCGGCGACGCCCCCGAGGCCGTCGACGTGCGCGTCGAGGTCGACGCCCTCGAGCCCGCCCCGAAGCTCCAGATCGCCCGCAACCGCGCCCTCACCGACGAGTACCTCCGCGGGCTCTTCGACGAGCTCGCCGCGCGCGAGATCGTCAAGCCCACCGACGGCGGCCTCGGCTCCGTCGGCCCCATCCTGCTCAGCTACCCGGTGGCCTTCCTCGCGGACGACCGCGCCCGGCTGGAGGCCTCCGCCCGCGACGCCCTCGCCGGGAGCGCCCTGCGCGGCCTCTGCGCCGACCCCCCCGACCAGCCGCTGACCTTCCTCGACGAGGCCACCGCCGCGTCGCTGGGCGCGCTCTACCACCGCTTCGGGTCGCTCTCCCTCGACCGCCTGCTCGACGCCTTCCAGCCCTTCTCCGTCGACCCCGACGGCCCGAAGACGCCCCGCGCGGTGCGCGCCCTCACCTTCGACTGCGGCGGCGGCACCACCGACCTCGTGCTGCTCCGGCTGCGCGAGGATGGCGACCGCATCGTGTCCGAGATCGAGGACTTCTACGGCCTGCCCTTCGCGGGCGTGGAGATCACCCGGCGCCTCTGCCGCGAGCTCAAGCGGCGGCTGCGGCCCACGCTCCCCGCCGACCAGCAGGAGAAGCTGCGCACCCGCTTCGCGCGCGACGACGACCCGCCCGGCGCCGCCCGCTCCGAGGCCGACCGCCTGAGGCACAAGCGCACGCTCGGCTTCTTCTACTTCGGCGAGGCGCTGAAGATGGCCCTCGCCGCCGCGGTGCCCACCGACCCGAAGGCCCTGCGCGCCGCGATGGCCGTGCGGGCGCAGCAGTTCCTGCCGGAGCTCGACGTGACCCGGGTGCTCGACGCGCTGCCCGACCGCGCGTGGCTGGAGGAGTGCTCGGCCACGGTGCTCGCGCCCGCCCTCGAGACCGCCGAGCGCTGGCTCTCCCGCGAGGACGCGCCGGTGCAGGTGGTGCTCGCGAGCGGCCGGTCGAGCCAGCTCCCCGGCGTGGGCGAGCGCCTCCGCGTGGCCTGCGCGCGGGCGCCCCGGCCGGTGCTGGCGCAGCACTTCCTGTCGCCGAGGGAGTTCGCCTCCACCGAGCTCGGCTTCGGCGTGCTCGACCTCCACGCCGCCCGCAGCGGCAAGGCCCGGGCGGACCTCTCCAAGCTCGGCGTCGCGCTCGGGCTCGCGCACGGCTACGTGCTCACCACCAAGACCGGCGAGGGCCGGCGCCTCGTGGTGCAGCCCGCGGACGAGCACAAGCGCACCCGCTACGTCGGCATCCTCCGGCAGGAGGGCCGCGGGGTGCAGTTCGTGATGCCCGAGGACCGCCTCGTGGTGCGCGCCGACAACAAGCCCGTGGCCCACGACGAGATCGTCTGGATCGACGAGCAGCCCTTCGCCATGCGCGCCGTGCTCGGGCAGAACTTCCGCGGCCCCCCGAAGCCCGGCGCCGCGGGCAGCGTCGACCCGCCCATCCCCTTCGCGCAGGTGCGCTTCACCCCGGCGTCCATCCCGGAGCGCGAGCGCCTGGGCAACAAGCGCGTGCAGGTGGGCTTCGCGCAGCGCTCGTCGAGCGAGGTCGCGATGGTGGGCCTGCGCGTCGAGCGCGAGGGCGGCGTCGAGACCTCGCTGCTGTCACCCGAGCACCCCATCGGGGCCCCGGTGTCGATCACCGCGGGCGGGCTCACGGCGCACTTCGAGACGCGCCGGCTGGAGTTCGACTTCCGGCGCAACGGCGCCATCGACCCCGAGGACCTCGACCGTGAGTGAGCGCCCGCCATGGATCTCCTCAGGGCCCTGCGCCAGGTCTGGGCGTGGCTGCGTCGCCCCTTCACCCACACCCCTCTCCTCCTCGAGCGCGCGCCCATGGAACCTACCCCCCTCCCCGGCACCCTCGACTTCGTCGGCCTCGACGCCCACGGTGCCGACGTGAGCGACCTCAAGCTCTTCGGCTGGCTGAAGCACCTCCAGGCCGAGCTGCCCTTCCCGCAGCCCTCCTATGGGCGCGTGGAGCCCCCCGCGACGCCCGCGGAGCTCGTCGAGCGCCTCGCCGACGGTCACCGCGCGCTGGCCGAGTCCATCGAGCTCGCGGCCTCGCGAGCTCGCCCCTCGGACGCCGACATCGAACCCGAGTGGTTCGTGGTGCTGGCCGACCAGCTCGTGCCCCTGATGTGCTGGTACGTCGGCCTCGGGCTCCCTCCGACGGCGGTCGCCATCCCGCAGGGGCTCATCGACCTCGTGCACCGCGCGAAGAAGCTCCCCATGAGCCTGTCGCACCTCTTCGACGGGCGCGTCGGGGACAGCATCGAGAACTTCCGCGAGCAGCTCGAGCGCTCGAAGTCCCGCCACGCCGAGATGCAGGCCGCCAACCTGGTCATCTGGCAGGTGCAGCTCGAGGCCATGCTGCGGCCCCTCGTCGACCGCGAGCGCGGCAGCGTCTCGGTGGCCTTCGACTTCCCCCCACCGGGCGCGCGCATCGCCGACCTCGTGCCTCCGCCCGCCCCGGGCTCGCCCACCCACGGCACCGTCAGCCGCGTGCTCGTCCCCGCCCTCGTCGTCACGCTGCGCTCTCCGCGCGCGGGCATCGCGCCCACCGACACCGTGCAGCTCTCGCGCGGGCCGCACCTCCCGTGATCGCCCGCGCCTCGGCCCCGCTGCTCGTCGCGCTCGCCCGGGGCTGCACCCCCTCCCCCGCGCCGCCGCCGCGCCCGCCGGCCGCGCCCGTCGCCGCCCCGGTGCCCGTGCCCGTCACCGCCCCCGCCGCCCCGTCGTCCGCCTTCGCCGCGATGCCCTCGCTCGGGCCGCGCTCGGGGCGCCCGCCGAGCTCCGTGGTCGTGATGCTCCACGGCTACGGGGCCAACGGCGCCGATCTCCGCGACGTCGCCCAGACGCTCGCGAACGATCTCCCCGACACGGTCTTCCTGCTCCCCGACGCCCTCGAGCCCATGCCCGGCGCGCCCGGCGCCTTCCAGTGGTTTCCCCTCGCGGGCTCCGACGACGTCTCGCGCCGCGCCGGGGTCCGCCGCGCCGTCGCGCAGCTCACCCCGCGGATCGACCACGAGCTCCAGGCCCGCGGCCTCGCGCGCGCCCGCCTCGCCCTCGTCGGCTTCTCGCAGGGTGCGATGCTCGCCCTCGACCTCGGCCTGCACCTCGATCCCCCGGCGGCCGGCGTGGTCTCCCTCTCCGGTCGCCTCGTCGACGACGGCGCCCCCTCCCCGACCCCCTCCCCCGCGCTCCTCGTCCACGGCACCGCCGACGGGCGCATCCCCGTCTCCGAGACCGAGCGCGCCCTCGGCCTGCTGGGCCGGCTCCATGTGCGCACCGAGTCGCTGCTCATGCCCGGCGTCGGGCACACCATCCCCCCGCAGGCCATCTCCGCCGCGGGCGCCTTCCTCCGGAGGCTCTGGCCGTGAGCGACGAGGTCGACGCCGACGAGCACCTCGCCGTCATCGAGACCGGGCGCCTGTGGCTATCGGTTCCGCCCGCGTCGCACGCCGCGCGGGTGCTGCTCTTCGACCAGCGCAACCGCGAGCACCTCGCCCCGTGGGCGCCGCCCCGGCCCGACCCCCTCGACACCATCCCCGCGTGGCGCGCCCGGCTCCTCGTCGACCGCCAGAAAGCCCGCGAGGGGAGCGCCTTCCTCTGGCGCCTGCGCGCCGTCGACGACCGCGAGGGCGCCGTGCTCGGGACGGTCTCCATCACCCGCATCGAGCGCGGCCCGCTGGAGCGCGCCAGCCTCGGCGCCTCGGTCGACCTCGACCACCAGGGCCGCGGGCTCGTCCACGAGGCCATCGAGGGGGCGCTCGACTTCGCGGCCAACGCGCTGAAGCTCCGCTTCGTCGAGGCCGGCCACGCCCCGCAGAACCTCCGCAGCGCCGCCACCCTGCGCCGGCTCGGCTTCGTGCCCTACGGCTACGCCCGGGACTACCTCCACGTCGGCGGCCGCTTACAAGACCACGTATTGTTGCAGTACGACCTGCGCCCCCGCCGGCGCTGAGGGCGCGGCTCAGCCCGTGCGTTCGCTCAGCGCGCTGCGCTCCACCAGGATGAGCCGCCGACCGCGGCGCACCAGCCTCGCCCACGCGGCCGGGAGCCAGCGCGTCGCGAGGGTGTCGAAGTCGTCGTCGCGCAGCAGCCTGAACCCGCGCACCGACAGCCACGCGGGCAGCGCGGCGGGGTCGAAGCCCGTGCGGAAGGGCTCACCCGCCGCCCGCACGACCAGCGCCGCCGCGCCCGCGAGCAGCCCCGGGCTCCGGACCATGTCCTCGCGCACGTAGTTGAACACCAGCTGCGACCCGGGCGCGCTGTACGCCGCGATGGCCTCCACCGTGGCGGCGATGGCGTCGGCGGAGAGGTACATCGTCACGCCCTCCCAGACGGTGAAGGTCGGTCGCGCGGCGTCGTGCCCGAGCTCCGCGAGGCGAGCGGGCAGGCCGGCGAGCGGGTCGCGCTCGAAGTGCCACGCGAGGGAGACGGCGTCGGAGGTGACGCCCGCGGCGGCGAGCTCGGCGGCCTTGCGGGCCTGCGTGGCCGGGTGGTCGACCTCGAAGACCCGCGCTCCGCCGAGACGCGGCGCGAGGCGCACGGCGCGGGTGTCGAAGCCCGCCCCGAGGATGACCACCTGCGCGCCGCCCTCTGCCACGAAGGCCAGCAGGGCCTCGTCGATGGCCCGGGTGCGCACCTGCATGTAGACCACCCACGGCAGCACCGGGAGCAGCGCGCCCTGCGCGGCGACCCGGAGGGGACCGCGCGCCGAGAGCAGGGTCCGCGCGAGCGGGGTGAGCCAGGGCCCGGCGAAGCGCAGCCCGAGCGGGTCGTCGATGAGCCGCGCCTCGCGCGGGAGCATCGGGGTGAGTCCGCGGCAGGCGGCGACGAAGGCGGCGGTGAAGCTCGGTCGGTGGTCCAGCATCGGGTTTAGGGGGATGCGAGTGTACGTCACTACGGCGGGGCGCCGATGGACGGCTCGCGCCCGCGAAGCTAAGGGGTGGGCGCCCGATGAACCCGCCCCTCGCCGCCCGCCGCGACGCGCCGCTCCGCGCCATCGCGTTCATGCTGACCGGCGCGGTCTCCTTTGCGGTGATGAACGCCCTCGCGCGCAGCATGCGCCACCTCCCGTGGCCGATGCTGGGCTTCTCCCGGGCCTTCATGGGCCTCGGGCTCGCCCTCGTCTTCGCCCGCGCCCGCGGCGCCTCGCTCGCCATCGTCGACCGGCGCCGGATGTGGCAGCGCAGCCTCGCTGGCAGCACCGGGATGCTCTGCACCTTCTACGCGCTCACCCACATGCCGCTCGCCGACGCGACCGCGCTGCTCAACACCACGCCCCTCTGGATCGCCCTGCTCGCGTGGCTCTTCCTGCGCGAGCCCGTCTCCGGGAGGGTGCTCGCCGCGCTCGGGGTGGCCTTCGCGGGCGTGGTGCTGGTCGAGCGCCCGGGGCTCCACGGCGGCGGCTTCGCGGGCGCGGTGGCGCTCGGCGCGGGCTGCGCGGGCGCGCTCGCGATGATCAACCTGCGGCGCCTCTCGGGGGAGACCCCGGAGGCCGTGGTGGTGCACTTCTCCGCCGTCGCGACGACGGTGATGGCCGTCGGGTCGGCGGGGTGGTTCGCGACGCACGGGGCGCCGCCGGCGGTCACGGGCGGCGACGTCGTCCGGGTGCTGCTGATGGGCGCGACCGCGACCCTGGGGCAGCTCGCCATCACCCGGGCGTACGCGCTCGACAAGGCCGCCCGGGTGGGCGCCGCGGGGTGGATACAGGTGGTGATCGCGCTCGGCATCGACGCGGCGGTCTTCGGCCGTCGCCCCGAAGCCGTGGCGCTGGCGGGCATCGCGCTGCTGCTCAGCTCCGGGGCGCTGCTGGTGGACGACGCGCGCCGCGAGCAGCGGGCCCTGCGGGCGTGACGGGCGACGCGACGGGAGGAGCTCGCGCTGGATCCGTGATACCCCCATCGGCCATGAGAACCCTGCTCATCGCCACCGACCTCGGCCCCACCTCACAGAACGCCGTCTCGTACGGGGTCGGCCTGGCCCGCGACCTGGGCGCCGAGGTGGTGCTGGTGCACGCCTGGCAGCCCACGCAGATCACCCTGCTGGACGTGACCCTCATCGAGCCGGCCGAGCGCCTCGCCGCGCACGCCCAGGAGCTGCACCGCCAGCTCGAAGAGGTCGCCGAGCAGCACCGGGCAGTGGGCGCGAAGATCACCACGCGCTTCCTCGACGGCGACCTCGCGGACATCATCGGCGGGCTCGTGAAGGAGATCGGCGCGGAGATGGTGGTCGTCGGCACGAACCTCCCGCGTCTCGTCACCCGCATCCTCGGCAGCAGCGCGCAGTCGATCATCCGCGCGGTGCCCTGCCCGGTGCTGGTCGTGCACGCCGCCCCCTGAGCTCCGCGCGAGCGGGCGTCAGTCGGTGAGCAGGAGGTACGCCGCGACCCGGTAGTGGGGTTCGGTGTGCGTCGAGTCGTTGTAGTCGCAGGTGGTCCGGAAGACGCAGCCCGTGCAGGGCGTCGCGCCGGGGCGGCAGGTGTTCACCTGCTCCTCGACGTCGTAGGCGACGGTGTGCTCGCCCACCGTGGGCGCCGGTAGCTCGACGACCCAGGGCGCCGCCACGTCGCCGGGGCACCACCCGGCGCGCGGGGGCTGCCAGTTGCCCCGCTGGTTGCGCACGGGGTTCTGGTCGCAGTCGTCGCGCCAGAGCAGGTGCTCGAAGCGGGCGCCGTCAAAGACGACCGCGTGCGTGCGCGGGCAGAACTCCGCGCAGTTGTCGCGGTTGCCCTGCCCGTGGCCCGTGGTGACGGTCCACAGCTTCGCGCCCCGCACCCCCGCGGGCACCTGCACCCGCCGGGGGACGAGCTGCATCGCCGCGGGGCGCTCGGGGTCGCCGTACACCATGCGCGACCAGCCCAGCGGGATGACCGCGCGCGTGGGGTGCTCCGCGGCGCCCGGCTCGAAGGCGATGGAGGCCGTGACCAGCCAGCCGTTGCCAGAGGTGTTGCCTGGCCCGACCCAGGTGTCGATGAAGGCCCGCACCCGGCGCTCGCCCTGGAGGAGCGGGAGCAGGTCGGTGAGGTCGAGGGTCCAGGTGCCGCCGACGCCGTAGGGGGTGACGAAGCGCGCGAACTCCAGCTCCGTCGCGGCGCCGCCGTCGGGGGCGTCTTCGAGGATCGAGAGCGCCGCCACGCGGTCCCACGCATCGCAGCGCCCCGACGGGCACGCGAGGGTGAGCGTGAGCGTCGCGCGGGCGTAGCGACCCACCACGGCGTCGGGGAAGCGCGCCGTCGCGTCGACCACGCGGCGGTTGTCCGCGCCGGCGAAGTACACGTGGGTGCGCGCGAAGAGCGAGGTGGTGACCGGCTCCGCAGGGGGCCCGACGTCCGGTGGGGCCGTGGTGGTTGCCTCCGCGGACGGCGCGTCGGTCGCCGCGTCGATCGCCGCGGGGGCTGCACCCTCGCAAGCCGCGAGCGCCGCAGCGGACAGGAGCGCTCCCAACATCGCCTTCGCGGTGGGCGCCCGAGAGGTCGTCACGCTCCGCGGCATCAGATGCATCGACCGCTCACGCAGCCCTTGCCGTCCGTGCACGCGTGACCGCACGCCCCGCAGTTGAGGTCATCGACGGAGACGTCGACGCAGCGGGTCGCGACGCACCCGGCGTCCGCGGGCGCATCCACGGGGCACGACTCCATCAGCGTGGGGCAGCGCGCGGTGCACACGCCCGCGACGCACCGGTCGGCGACGCCGCAGCACCGGATGCCGCACGCGCCGCAGTTCGTGGTGTCCACGACGAGGCTGGTACAGATCGGCGGGCCGCCCGGGACCGCGCACGACGCGAACCCCGCCGCGCAGGCGCCCGCGTCGGCCAGCACGCCCGTGTCCGTCACCGTGCCCGCGTCCGTCACCGTGCCCGTATCCGTCGTCGCGCCCGTATCCGTCGTCGCGCCCGCGTCCGTCGTCGCGCCCGCGTCCGTCGTCGCGCCCGCGTCCGTCGTCGCGCCTGCGTCCGTCGTCGCGCCCGCGTCGGTCGTCGTGCCCCGGTCGGTCGAAGCGCCCGTGTCTGCAAGCGCGCCCACGTCAGGCTGCGGGAGCATCCCGACGTCGTTGAACACGATGGCGGCGTCGCCCTGGGACACGCTGGGCCGGTCGCTCGCGCCGTCGGTGCATGCGGTCGCTGCGGTGAAGAGCACGATCGATCGGAGCAGGGCGCGGTTCATGGAGATCCTTCGGGGGAGTGACACGGAGGGGAGTGACCCCGATTCGGAAGCATCACCCCGGCGCGGTCAACCCTCCCCACGACCGGCGCGGGCGGAGGGACTCCGCAGGCTCCCCCTTCGGCTCTGGCTCCACTCCCGCGAGCACCTTGGCCCGGCGGCGAATCGGCGATACGAAGCTTGGCTGGAGGAGCCTGGGATGGTGCCGACGGTGCTGGTTGTAGATGACGAGGAGCGAAATCGTACGCTCGTCGAGGCATGGCTCGGCCAGGACTTCCGCGTGCTTCAGGCGCAGGACGCGGCGAGCGCGCTCGCGGTGATCGAGGCGCAGGACGTCGACCTCGTGCTGCTGGACGTGATGATGCCGGGCGAGAGCGGCATCGAGGTGTGCAGGAAACTCAAGGCGAGGCCCGAGGCCTACCTCCCGGTGCTGCTGCTGACCGCGCTGCGCGACCAGGACGACCGCATCGCGGGCCTCGCGGCGGGCGCGGACGACTTCCTGACCAAGCCGATCGACCGGTACGAGCTGCGCCTGCGGGTCGAGACCTTCGTCCGGCTGCGACGCAACGAGCTCCAGATCCGCGAGCAGCTCGACGCGCTGGCGCGGCTGGCGGCGCTCAAGGACGACCTCGTGTCGCTGCTGGTCCACGACCTGCGCAACCCCCTCGCGGGCCTATTCGGCTGGCTGCACGTCATCGAGGCCGACGCCCCGGCGGGGGTCCGGGAGGACGTGGGCGCCGCCATCGAGGCCGCGTCGCGCCTGAAGGAGGCGACCGAAGACCTCCTCCAGATCCACGCCATCGAGGCCGGCGCGCTGGCCCTCGACCGCGCGCCGATCGAGCTGGACCACGTCGTCCGGGAGGCCGCCAGCGCCGTGTCGGGCGCGGCGCGCAGCCGCGGCGTCACGCTCGCGCTCGCGCCCACGAAGTGCCGCGCGAACGCCGACGGCGCCCTGCTGCGCCGGGCCCTGGAGAACCTCGTCGCCAACGCGATCCGATATGCGCCGCCCGGCAGTGCGGTGGAGTGCTCCGCCCGCCTCGCCCACGGGCGCTGCACCATCGAGGTCGCCGACCGGGGCCCCGGCGTGCCCGACGCGCAGAAGCCCATGCTCTTCACCAAGTTCGCGGCGGTCGAGCCCTCGATGCGCCGCACCCGGCGGGGCTTCGGGCTGGGTCTCTACCTGGTCGACCTCGTGGCGCGGGCCCACGGCGGCAGCGCCGTCGTACGCGACCGGGACGGCGGGGGCACCGTGTTCGCCATCGAGCTGCCCGCGGACGGCGTGCCCGCGTGACGGGCGTCGCCGAGCTGCTCTGGACGCTCCGCGAGCGCTGCGGCGTCGACCTGCGGGACTACCGCGCCGACGGCCTCGACCGCGGGCTCCGGCGTCGGATGGCGGAGACCGCGTCGGCCGACGTCGCGGCGTACGTCGCGCGCATCGGGCAGGACGCCGACGAGGCCGAGCGCCTCCTCGAGGCGGTGCTGGTGCAGGCCACCAGCTTCTTCCGCGACGAGGCGGTCTTCGACGCCCTCCGTGACGCGGTCGCGCCCGCGCTGCGCCGCGGCTCCGCGCCGCTCCGGGCGTGGGTGATCGGCTGCGCCACCGGCGAGGAGGCCTGGTCGCTCGCGAGCGTCTTGCACGACGTGTGCGGCCCGGCCTTCAGCGTGCTCGCGACCGACCTGAGCGCCGCCGCCGTGGCCCGCGCCCGCGCCGGCAGCTACCCCGGTCGGAGCATCTCCGACGCGCTCCGCGCCCGCGTGACCTTCGCGCGCCACGACATCACGGGCCCTCGGCTCGCGCCGAGCGAGGCGGTCGTCGCGCGCTTCGACCTCGTGCTCCTGCGCAACGTGCTCATCTACTTCCGGACGAGCCTTCAGGAGCGTGTGATCCACCGGGTCGCCGGGGTGCTCCCCGCGGGCGGCGCCCTGGTGCTCGGGCCCGTCGAGCGTGTCCCCCGCAGCGACGCGCGCCGCTTCGAGCCGTGGCCCGGCGTCGACGAGGGCGCCCGGGTCTACCGCCGCATCGGAGAGACGACGTGACGACCACGGACTACAAGCGGCTCTTCGAGGCCCTGCCCGGGCTCTACCTGGTGCTCGACCCCGAGCTCACCATCGTCGACGCGAGCGACGACTACCTCGCCGCGACGATGACCGCGCGCGATCAGATCGTCGGCAAGGGGATCTTCGAGGTCTTCCCGGACAACCCCGACGAGGCGGGCGCCACCGGGGTGGGCAACCTCCGTCGCTCGCTCGACCGGGTGCGCTCGCAGCGCGTCACCGACAGCATGGCGCTCCAGCGCTACGACGTCCGCCGCGCCGACTCGGGCGTCTTCGAGGAGCGGTACTGGAGCCCGGTGAACGCGCCCGTCCTCGACGGCGACCAGCTCCGCTGGATCGTGCACCGCGTGGAGGACGTGACGGACTTCGTCCGGCTCAAGTCGCGGCACGCGGAGATGAGCCGGGTGTCCGAGGAGCTCAAGGGCCGCACCGCGCGGGCGGAGGCGGACGTGTACCTCCGGGCGCAGAAGATCCAGGAGGCGAGCGCCCAGGTGCGGAGCCTCAACGAGGAGCTGCAGGCGGCCAACCGCGAGCTGCTCGCGCAACGCCACGAGCTCGAGCTGCAGGGCGCGGAGCTGCGCGCGCAGCAACGGGAGCTCCTGCTGAAGAACGCCGAGGTCGAGCGCGCCGACCGGCTCAAGAGCGAGTTCCTGACCAACATGTCCCACGAGCTGAGGACGCCCCTCAACTCGGTCATCGGCTTCACCGAGCTGGTGCTCGACGAGGCGCCCCTCGGCGCGCGGCACCAGAAGTTCCTGAAGGACGTGCTCGGCAGCGGGCGGCACCTGCTCGCGCTCATCGGGGACATCCTCGACCTCGCGCAGATCGAGTCGGGTCGCACCCGACTGGTGCGCGAGACGCTCGACCCGGGGAGCGTGCTCGACGAGGTGGTCGACGTCGCCCGCGGCCAGTCCCTGAAGCGGCGGATCACCGTCCGCGCCGAGGTGCACACCGGCCGAGCGGTGGACGCAGACCCGCGGAAGCTGCGCCAGATCCTGCTCAACCTGGTGGGCAACGCCGTGAAGTTCAGCCCCGACGGCTCCACCGTCACGGTGTCCGTCGACGACCGCGGCCCGGACCTCCTCTTCGCCGTCCAGGAC
This sequence comes from Myxococcales bacterium, assembly GCA_030652255.1. GTDB lineage: Bacteria > Myxococcota_A > Polyangia > Polyangiales > SCUS01. The sequence goes on from JAUSAZ010000106.1 coordinate 15,130, forward strand.
CAGGGCCCCGGCATCGACGACGCGCTCCGGCCGCTGCTCTTCACCCCCTTCGTGCAGGGCGAGACGGCGCTGGTGAAGAAGCACCAGGGCACCGGCCTCGGGCTCGCGATCACCCGCAAGCTGGTCGAGCTCCACGGCGGCACCGTCGAGGCCGCCAGCGCTTCGGGTGCGGGCGCGCGCTTCACCTTCACCATGCCCGCCGCGGGCCCCGCGGCGGTGTCGCCGACCGCCCCGCTCGTCCTGCTCGTGGGCAACGGGGCGCTCGACAGCCTCGATGTGGCGCCGCTGCTCGCCCGGGCCGGGTATCGCACCCAGATGGTGGCCTCCAGCGAGGACGCGCTCGCGCTCACGGACAGCATCCGGCCCGCGGCCGTGATCGTCGACGCGGGGATGTTCTCCCGGGACGCGCTCGCGCTCGTCGACGGCATCCGACGGCGCCCGGGGCTGCGGGACATCCCCATCGTGGTCACCGCCGCGCCGCAGGCCCGCTTCATCGCGAAGCCCATCGACCGCGCCGACGTCCTGGCGCGCCTCCAGTCGGTGATCGCCCCGCGCTCCCTGGTGCTCTCCATCGACGACGACCCCGTGGTGGGAGAGCTGCTGCGCAGCCTGCTGACCCCCGCCGGCTACCGCGTGTCGACGGCGCTCGGCGGCGCGGAGGGCCTCGCGGCGGCGCGCAGCGAGCCCCCGGACCTCATCATCGTCGACCTGATGATGCCCGACCTGTCGGGCTTCGACGTCATCGACACGCTCGGCCGCGACGCCCGGCTCCGCGACGTCCCGGTGCTCGTGATGACCGCCGCGGACCTCACCGAGGCCGAGCGGCTCTGGCTGCGCGAGCGCGCCCGCGCCATCGCGGAGAAGGGCAGCGCGACCGCCGACGAGCTCATCGCCTCCGTGGCGCGCGCGACGGCCCGCGCCCGCCTGACGAGCGCCGCGGGGCGGGCGAGGGTCCTGGTCGCGGACGACAACGACCTCAACCGCGAGCTCGCCCGCTCCATCCTCGAGCGCCTCGGGCACCACGTGATCGAGGCGGCCGACGGCGCCGACGCGATCGCCGCGGCCCGGCGCGAGCGCCCCGACCTCGTGCTCATGGACCTCGCGATGCCGCGCGTCGACGGCTTCGAGGCCATCCACACCCTGAGCGGCGACCCGGCGACCGCGTCGATCCCCATCGTCGCCCTCACCTCGCTCGCGATGCGCGGCGACGAGGAGCGCGCGCGCTCGCTGGGCGCCGTGGAGTACCTCACCAAGCCGGTCGATCGCGAGAAGCTCGAGGCCGTGCTCGCGCGCCTGCTGCCCCGCGCGATCGCCTGAGCGGGCGCCCGCCCCGCGGCCTACTCCGCGCGCGCCCTGGCCGCCGTCACCCGGCCGCCCAGCCACACGAACCACTTCATCCGCGTGTGCACCCGCCCGAGCACCACGAGGTGCTGCGCCACCAGCAGCGCCGCGACCACCCCCGGCCGCGACGACCGCGCGTCCAGCAGCCCCGCGAGCGCCGCCGCCGCCCCCACGTACGCCCACGTCACCAGCCCGAAGCCGGCGCCCGCCGCCACCGTCGCCAGCGGCTCGCGGGCCATCTGCAGCGCCGCCGATCCCGACGCCTGCATCGCCGACCGGCCCCGGGACATCGCGTGCGCGCGGGCCACGTCGTGCCAGAGCCCGATCGCCCACGCGAGCGCGCCGCCCAGCAGCCACCCCGTGCCGCCCAGCGCCGTGATGGCGCGCACGTCGAGGCGATGCGCCGCCTCGCGCCCGGCCCACCCCGCCGCGGCGTAGCCCGCGAAGCCCGCCAGCGCGTAGCCGAGGCCGGCGATCGCCGCGAGGCCGAGCAGCGTCGGGGCGCGGCGCAGCGACTCCGCGGCGGCCCGGTGCCAGCGCACACCGGTGGTCGCGCCCAGCACCGGGAACATCCCCCCCAGCAGCATCCAGGCGCCCGCGTGCGCCACGATCACCACGCCGAGGAGCCCCGCCATCGGCTCCCACGCGTGGGCATGCAGCGCGACGAGCTCGCCCAGCAGCCGCCCACCCTGCGCGTGCAGGCCGATGGCCCCGAGCGGGTGCCGCGCGAGCGTGCCGGTGAGCGACGCCGTGGCGGCGAGCGCGAGCAGCCACGCGAGGCCCAGCTCGATCACGGCGACGCCCCACACGACGCCACCGCGACCGCCCGTGGAGAGCCAGCGGCGGATCACGGCCCGACGCTCCCGAGGGCGAGCGCGACCCAGTACGCCACGCGGCCGACGAGGGGCAGCACCGGGGCGGTGTGTTCGTGGGCCATGCGCGCGTTGTCGAGACGACGGAGCTCCAGGGGGATGGTGTCCTCGGGGTCGACCGAGACCGAGCGCAGCGCCGCGTCGCCCTCGTAGGGCACGACGGTCACCGGGCGGTCGTTGGCGATGCGCACCGCCCGGCGACGCCCGCGCACGTCGGTGAACACCACGTTGACCGGGAGCGCGAAGGGCCCCTCCCGGTCGATGACCGCGCGGCCCTGCCAGCGACCGCCGGGGACGCGCGCGCTCACGGCCTCGGAGACCGCGAGGTTGTAGCGCCACGAGGTCTCGAAGGCGGTGCGGACGAAGGCCTCCCACGGGGCGCCGAGGCGCTCGCGCACGACGGCGTAGAAGGTCTCCGGGGTGGGGTGCGTGTAGCGCGCGCGGTCGACGTAGGCGCGCAGGGTGGCGGTGAAGACCCGGGTGCCCACGCGCCGCTCGAGGGTGCGCAGGACGATGGCAGTGCGGGAGTACACGTGCTCGCCGTAGCGGCCCCAGGAGGGGTACTCGTCGGCCCCGAGGTCGAGCGGCAGCGGGTGCGCGATGCCCGCCGAGCCGAGCGCCTCCCAGGACCAGCTGTCGAGGCGCGGCCCAAGCAGCGGGAGGTCGACGATGGGGCCGCCGCGGCCGAAGAGGTCTTCCATGACCCGGGCGGTGGCGTACTCGCAGAAGCCCTCGTCGAGGAAGGGGTAGCGGTGCTCGTTGGAGGCCACCATCCCGTAGAAGTACTGGTGGCCGAACTCGTGGAGCGTGACGTACTCCACGTCGCGCACGCGCCGCGGGAGCCACCACTGCGCCCCGGTGGTGATCAGCGTCGGGTACTCCATCCCCGCGGTGGCCTCGGCGCCGGGCGGCGGCAGCACGATGGTGAGCACCCGGTAGGGGTACTCGCCGAAGCGGCGCTCGAAGGCCGGGAGCGCGCCCGCCATCACGTCGAGCGAGCGCGCGGCGGAGCGCTCGTCGCCGGGCGCGTGGAGCACGTGGACGTTGACGCGACCGATGGTCCGGTCGGCGCGGCGGAAGTGGTTCCAGGCGGCGAAGGCGAAGTCGTGGACGCCTTCGATGACGTGGCGCTCCTCCATGAGCCCATCGACGGGCGCGGGGCCCTCGACGCGCGGTCCCGTGGCGCCCACCACGTACCCGCGGGGGTAGCGGATGCGGACGTCGTAGCGGCCGAAGTCTGCGTAGAACTCGCTCTGGGCGTGGAAGGGGAAGTGGCTCCAGGTGCCGTCGCGCTCGAGCACCGCGACCTTCGGAAACCACTGCGCCACCATGTGGAAGGTGCCGTGGTAGCCGGTGCGGGCGACCGCCTCCGGCAGCGTGGCGGTGAAGCGCACCGCGAGGGTGATCGAGGCCCCGGGCGGCACCGGCTCGGGCAGCGCGACGTGGAGCTGCGAGGTGTCGTCGGGCACCGCGGGGTCGTGCGTGGCGGTCGCGAGGAGGTCGGCGCCGTCGGCGGTGCGGAGGCTCTCGACGGCGAGTCGGCCCCAGTGCGGCGGGTGCGCCGGCCAGGCGTCGCCCGAGGCGGTGCGCATGAAGTAGGTGCGCGGGCCCGCGAAGCCGTTGAGGTACTGGTGCAGCCAGAGCTCCGAGACGGCCACGGTGGAGGGGTTGGTCCAGCGGATGGTGCCGTCGGCGCGCACGGTGTGACGGGCGGGGTCGAGGGTGGCCGTGAAGGTGTAGTCGGCGACCCGCGGCGCGGGCTGCGCGAGCGCCCCCATCGGAAGCAGGACCAGCGCGGCACCGACCGCGCGTGCGAGGGACATCGGATTACTCGACGTCGTATGCGCCGGGCCCGGAGTGACCGGTCGCGGGGCGGGTCGGGGTGTTCGCGGGCGCCGCGGGGGTCGCCGTCGTGGGCGCGGTGCCGTGGCCGTGACCGCGGCGATGCCGACGGCGCGGTCGGTCGTCGGCCGCGACGGGGGAAGGGTCGGCGGGCACCACCTCGGCGGGCGGGCCCGCGTCCGCGACGAGCACAGGCGCGGCGACGGGCACAGGCGCGGCGACCGCGGGCGCGGCGACGACCGGCGGCGCGGCCACGGGCTCGGCGGGCTCCACGGGGCGGGCGACGACGGCGGGCGCGGGCGGGGGTGGAGGCGGAGGGGTGGCGAGCGATCGGCCGATGGCGAGGGCGCCCACCACGATGAGCAGGCCGCCGCCGGCCATGAGCGCGGGCATGTAGCGCCGAGCGGATGACTCCGGCGGCGGGCGCAGCTCGGTGGCGAAGGCCGACCCCGAGAGGGTCGTGGACTCCTGCTGCGGCGCGCTCGCGAGCGGCGCCGTGGGCACCCCCGCCAGCGAGGTGCGATCGACGGACGAGCGCTCGACCACGACCACCGGCGGCGGGTCTTCGAGGAGCACCTTGCGCGCGCCCGGGAGCGCGGCCTCCAGCGCCGCGAGAAACTCCCCGCAGTCGGGGAAGCGGTCGGTGGGCTGGAGCGCGGTGGCCTTCGCGATGATGGGCTCCCATGCGCCGACGTCGATCTTGCGCTTGAGGGGCGTCGGGCGAACCGGCGACAGCGCCTCGGCGAAGCGCGTGGTCATGTCCTTGCCGTTGTACGGCGGGAGGTCGGTGATCACCTCGGTGAGGATGATCCCCATGGCGTGCACGTCCGTCCACGGCCCGGTGCGGGCGCCGCCGATCTGCTCGGGGGCGGCGTACTTCGGCGAGAAGGCCTGCATGGCGGTCATGGTCTTGGTCATCCCGCTGCCGGCGCTCTCGTCCTCGCCCATGATCTTGGCGATGCCGAAGTCGAGCAGCCGGAGCTGCGGGCCCCGGCGCGCCTGCGCGAGCATCATGTTGGCGGGCTTGATGTCCCGGTGCGCGATGCCCTCCTCGTGCGCGAAGGCCATCGCCTCGAACACCGGCCGCAGCAGGTTGAGCGCCTCCTCGGGCGTGCGCCCGCCGCTCTCGCGCCGCAGCTTGAGGTCCTGGTCGAGCGTCTGGCCGGTGAGCCACTCCAGCACCATCCACGGCGCGGTCTCGCCGCTGGGCATCTCCGAGGCGCCGTAGTCGAGCACCTGCACGATGTTGGGGTGGCTGATGCGGGCGATGGTCTTCGCCTCGAAGGCGAACTTCTCGATGAAGGCCTGCCGGGCCTCCTCGTTGAACTCCGGCGGGGTCTTGAGCACCTTCACCGCGACCGGGCGCTCGAGCGTGAGGTGCACGGCCTGGTACACCGCCGCGAAGCCGCCCTCCGCGACGAAGCGCTCGACGCGAAACTTCCCCTCAAGCTCGGTGCCGATCAGACCGAAACGATCCTGGTTGGCCTCAGCTCCGTGCGACATACGCCCGGCAGGTTATCACCGACCGCGCGGTCGCCGTCGAGTCGCGCTCAGTCCGCCCCGGCGTCCCGGGGCGAGCACTCCGCGACGCACTCGGCGTAGCGGGCCGCGCAGGTCGCCGGCGTGCCGTCGTGCCCGAGGTCGTGGCACTCCATCCCGAGGGCGCTGGTGGAGTCGTGGCAGATCGCGCCCACCTGCGCGCACTGCGACGGCGCCAGGGACCCGTCGGCGGCGCCCCCGTCCCCGGCGCCCGCGTCGGACACCGTGGGGCACGCGGCGAGGCACTCGGCCTCGCGGGCGACGCACATGGCGGTGTTGTTGGCGTGGGCGTAGCGGTGGCAGTCCGCGGCCGTGAGGGACACCGTCTCGTAGGGGTGGCAGCGGTCGGCGAGGCGCGCGCACACCGCGAGCGCCGCGGTGTTGTCGACCGGCTCGCTGGAGCAGGCCGCGAGGAGCATCGACGCGAGCGCGAGGGAGAGGAGTTTCATCGTTCGTTTCCGAAGGGGTCGGCGAAGCGGGGGTCGCTCAGGAAGCGGTCATCGGTGAGCGCCTCGAGGAAGGCGATGACGTCGCGGCGCTCCTGGGGGGAGAGCGTGAAGCCCGACACGAAGCCGCTCTTGAGGGGGTTGTCGCGCCCGACGCCCGCGAGCGGACCGCTGGCGATGGTGCGCCCCCCCGCGGCGTAGTGGTCGAGCACGCCGTCGAGGGTGGCGATCGAGCCGTCGTGCATGTACGGCGCGGTGACGGCGATGTTGCGCAGCGTCGGCGCGCGGAAGCGGCCCATGTCCTCCGGGCGGCCGGTGATCTCTCGCACGCCGGTGTTGGGCTCGGGGTACGCCCCGCGCGCGTCGAGGTTGTAGAGCCCGGTGTTGTGGAAGGCGGTCTCGTCGAAGGCGCTGCTCGCGCTCACCACCGAGTCGGTGAAGGCGTAGCCCCCGTGGCAGTGGAAGCACTCGAGGCGCTCGCTGAAGAAGAGCTCGTTGCCGCGGCGCGCGCTCTCCGACATGGCGCTGGTGTCGCCGCGGGCGAAGCGGTCGAAGGGCGAGTCGGCGGAGACGAGGGTGCGCTCGAAGATGGCGATGGCGCGGGCGACGTTGGCCACCGTGAAGGGCTCCGCGTCGCCGGGGAAGGCCCGCGGAAACATCTGCTGGTAGCGCCGGTCGCGGCGCAGCCGGTCGAGGGCCTCGGACTCCCGTCCGGCGAGGCCGAGCTCCACCGGCCCCTCGCCGAAGAGGGGCACCAGGGCCTGGCGCTCGAGCTCGCGCTGCACGGGGTTGGCCCAGGTGAGCGCGGAGAAGTAGCCCACGTTGGCGAGGCTCATCGAGCCGCGGGGGTGCGCCTCGCGGGTCGACCCGAGGCCCGTGGCGCGGCCGTCGGTGAAGGCCCGGCTCTGCTGGTGGCACGACCCGCACGACTGGGTCTCGTTGCCCGAGAGCCGACGGTCATAGAAGAGGTACCGGCCGAGGCGGGCCTTCTCCAGCGAGTAGGGGTTGTCGGGCGAGAGGCGCTGCGCGGGGAAGCCCGGCGGCGCCTCGATGGTGAGCAGGGGCTCGGCCTCCGGCGGCACGACCGCGTCGACGCCCCCGCAGCCTGCGGTCGCAGCGAAGAGGAGGGTGACCAGGGCGCGTCGGAGGCGGCTCGAGCTCATTGGGGTGTGGGGCTATTCAAACCGGAAGAAGTTCTGCGCGCCAGCCGTGCCAGCGACGGTGATGCCGAAGCCACGGAGCACCGGCGGGCACTCCGGGTCGGAGAGGCCGGACATGCACCCGGGGGCGCCCGTGGTGACGCGGACGTCGCTGTCCGCGAGCAGGCGGCCGAGGTCGGCGACGACGGTGTTGCGCGCGGGGTCGAAGCCCGCGAGCTCGACCTCGACGCGGTTGGGCTCGGCGCAGCGGGTGACGCCGCCCATCGCGGTGCCGTCGCAGCCGGTGGAGCCGACATGGATGTACCAGTCTGTCGCCATGGGGTTCATCGCGTTGGTGACCTGGCCGTCGATGCGGGCGAACTTGTACCCGCCCTGCCAGTTCCACCAGAGGGTGGAGAGGTTGAGCGGGGACGGCGCGGTGGCCGAGTTGGCGTGGTTGAGCGCGAAGGGGACGCCCAGCCGGAAGCGCAGCGCCGTGATGGGTCCCGCCGTGCCCGCGGGGAGCGTGCCGACCACCTGCGCGTTGGTGTCCGTGGTGCCGTTGGCGCACTGACCGCTGCGGTCTTCGAAGTCGAGGAGCGCCACCGACTCGTACTGCCAGCGCCCGTCCTGGCGCAGCGTCACCGGCACCTCGCCCGCGGCGGTCACCACCCGCAGGTCGTGAACGTAGAAGCGGAAGTCCGTCGGGCGCCACTGCCCCCCGCTGGTGCCGACGCCCTCGAAGGTCGCGCCACACCGGAAGGGAAGGTCGCGCACCTTCGCCGCGAAGCGGATGGTGATGTCGCTCGACAGCGCACCGCTGTCCGCCGCCGGGCCGTTGTCCGCCACCGCGCCGGCGTCCGCGACGGCGCCAGCGTCGGTCGCGGTCGCGTCCCCGTCGCTACAGCCCACGGCCGCCAGCATCGTCCCCAACGCCACCGCCGCGCGCACTCGTGATCTCGTCATTGCTGTTCCTTTCACGGACACCTACCGACTCCAGATCATCGTCACGCCGACCCGCGTCTGCGTGGTGATGTTGCTCGCCAGCCCGGGCACCGGCACGTCACTGCTGACCGTAAGCATCGTGCGCAGTCCGTCCACCCACCGCGCGCTCGCGCCCACCGCGACGAGCGCGCGCCGCGTCGCGCTGCCCGCGACCCGCTGCCCGTCCTCGCTCGCGGCCCCCTCGATGACCTCCGTCAGCGCGACGGTCCACCCCCACCGCGGCGTCACCTGGTGGGCCACCGCCGCGCCCAGCATCCATCGCACGCCCGGGCGCACCGAGCCGACCGGCGCCACCCGCACGCCCACCTCCGTGAGCGTCATCACCGTCACCGGCGACGACACGCTCCAGCGCAGCTCGGCGCCGAGCGCCGGCTCCCACGCGCCGAGGCCGAGCCCCGTCACCGTCGCCAGCGCGCCCGCCCCCGCAGAGCCCGTCGGCGCCCTCAGCGCGGCCCACGCCGCCACCTGCGGCGCCGCCCGCCGCAGCGGCGCGGCCGACTCCCACCGCGCGCGAACGCTCACATCGCCCGCGCTCGCCGCCGCGCTCGACGCCCCGGGCAGCGCGAGGGCCGTGTACGCCGCGCTCCACTGCGCCGCCAGCTCGAGCGCGGGCGCCACCCGCCACGCCGCCGCGAGGTCGAGCAGCGCTCGATGTGTCGACACCCCCGGCGGCGACGACCACGCCCTCCCCCGCGCGTCGACCGTGCCTGGCTCGGTCTGCCACGACAGCGCCGAGGCGAAGGCCACCCGATCGGCGGCCTGCGTCCACGGCGCGACCGGGCCGAGCGCCGCGCCGCAGGGGCACGCCGACGCCGCGCCCGCGCCCAGCGCGACGGCCATGGAGAGCGCGGCCCTCATCGCGTCAACGCAGCACCGGCGAGAGCAGCGCCTCGTCCCGGGTGCCCGGCACCACCAGCTGGAGGGTGATCTCCCAGCGACCGGGCATCGTGAGTAGCAGGTCGCTCACCCGGCACACCCCGCCGGCGCAATCGATGCGCGGCGGCGTAGATCCGTGCGCGTGGCCCGGCATCCGCGCCGTGACGCCCACCACCGAGGCCGCGTGGCCGGCGGCGTCGGTGGCGCGCACGGCGAAGCTGTTGGCGCCGCGGCGGAAGGCGCCGTCGTCGTGCGCGATGTCGAGGCTGAACGAGCCCCGCTCGGACTGCGCGGGCAGCGCGTCGTCGGTGATCTCCGCGGGGTCGCCGCAGCCCGCGAGCGCCGCGGCGAGCGTGAGACCCAGTCGTGTGGTGTGCCGAAGCATCGTCGCGGCGGACCATGCGACCGGCGCCCCGGCGCTTCAACTGCGCGCGCTGCGGCATGATGTCGCATGCGCGAGCGCGTCGACCGGAGCCCCGGGCGTGGTAGCCGTCAGGTACCGCGATGGCCCCGCCGACCGAAGCCCGCACGATGCTCCTGTGTGACGACGACCTGCCGTTTCGCGCGGCGCTCGGCGCGGCCTTCACCCGCCGCGGCTGGACGGTGCACCTCGCGGGCTCCGGGGAAGAGGCGCTCGCCATCGCCGCGCACGTGGGCCTCGAGCGCGCGGTGATCGACCTTCGCATGCCGACCATGTCGGGCCTCGACCTGCTGCGCGAGCTGCTCCGGCAGCAGCCGGGCTTACAGGTGGTGGTATTGACCGGCTACGGGTCCATCCCCACGGCCATCGAGGCGGTGAAGCGCGGGGCGATCAACTACATCACGAAGCCAGCGGAGCCCGCGGAGATCGACGCGGCCTTCGACGAGCACGCCGACGACGAGGAGCCCGGGCCCGCGGACGTCACCGTCCCGTCGCTCGACCGCGCGCAGTGGGAGCACCTGCAGCGCGTGCTCGCCGACACCCAGGGCAACATCTCCGAGGCCGCGCGGCGCCTCGGGATGCACCGCCGCTCGCTGCAACGGAAGCTCCAGAAGCTCCCCCCGAAGCGGTAGCGTGGCGCGATGACCCCGGGCACCGCACCGCTCGACGCGCGCTGGCTGGTCCGCCTCCGGTGGGCCGCCATCGCCGCGCAGGTGGGGTCCATCGCGGGCACGCGCTACCTCCTGCACGCCCCCTTCCCGATGGGTCCGCTGGTGGGCATCGTCGGCGCGCTGGTGGTCGTCAACGTGGTGCTCGCGCTGCGCCTGCGCCGCGCCAAGTCCCTGCCCGACGGGCTCATCGCCGCCAACCTCCTGCTCGACGTCGCGGGCCTCACCTCGCTGCTCATCTTCACCGGCGGCGCGATGAACCCCTTCACCACGCTCTACCTCCTCCAGGTCGCCATCGCGGGCATCATGGTGCCCCGGCGCTGGAGCCTCGCGGTCACGGTGGGCGCGGTGGCGGCCTTCGGGGGCCTGCTGCTCGCGCGCCCGGAGGCCATCCACATCTGGCACTCGGCGGGGATGTTCCAGCTGCACGTGCGCGGGATGTGGCTGGCCTTCGCCCTCACCGCGGGCGCGCTCTGGTACTTCGTCGACCGGGTGTCGGGCTCGCTCCGCCGCCGCGAGTCCGAGCTGGCCGCGGCGCGCCTCGACCGCGAGCGGGCCATCCGGCAGAGCGCCCTCGGCACCGTCGCGGCGGGCGCCGCGCACGAGCTCAACACCCCCATCGGCACCGTGGCCATCCTCGCCGCGGAGCTGTCCGAGATGCTCGCGCAGCACCCCGAGGCGCAGGCCCAGGCCGACCTCATCCGGGAGGAGGTGCGGCGCTGCAGGGCCATCCTCGGGCGCATGCGCCGGCCGAGCGTGGCGGGTGAGAGCGAGCGCGAGACCGTCGACCTCGCGGCCTGGGTCGAGGAGGTCGTCGGGCGCTGGTCGAGCGACGGCCGGGGGTGCGCGGTCGAGCTCGCGCTGGGCGCCCGCGGGGTGTCCCGCACCATCGACGCGGAGGCCATGCGCCAGGCCGTGGTGAGCCTGCTCGACAACGCGCGGCAGGCCATGATCGCCGCCGGGCGCGCCGACGCCATCGCCGTCTCGCTCACCGACGACGACGGCGCCGTCTCGCTCGCGGTGACCGACCGGGGCGTCGGCATCGCGCCGGCCGACCTCGCGCACGTCGGCGAGCCCTTCTTCTCCACCCGCGAGCCGGGGCAGGGCATGGGCCTCGGGGTGTACCTCGCCCAGGGCACCGCGGCGCTCCACGGCGGCACCCTCACCCACCGCTCGGGCCCGGGCGGAACCGTCGCCACCCTCACCCTCCCGCCCTCGGTAATCCCCGATGGTCCGTAGCGCCAATCGCATGCCACAGACTATTGCAATGGTGTTGCATCAACGGTATACGGCCTCTCGATGGAGGCCTCGCCCCGCACCCTGACCCGCCGTGTCGCACCGCGCTTCTGCGCGTGCATCTGCGCGTGCGTGTCGCTGCGCGCGGCGGCCGCCTCGGGGCAGTCGCCGACCCCCGCGGTCGAGCCCGCGGAGCCCGCGGCGGCAGCGGCCGAGCCGGAGGCGTCGGCGGTCATTCGCGGGCGCGGCGCGCCTCCCCGGGGTGCGGGCGACGTGAACATCACCGTGGGTCAGCTGGCCTCGGTGCCGCGATCGAGCGCTGGCGACCTGCTGCGCCTGGCGCCGGGGATGTTCCTGAGCAACGGCCTCGGCGAGGGCCACGCCGACCAGGTCTTCCTCCGGGGCTTCGACGCGCGCAGCGGGCAGGACCTGGAGTTCACCGTCAACGGCGTCCCCGTCAACGAGCCCGCGCACCCGCACGGCCAGGGCTACGCGGACACGCACTTCCTCATCCCCGAGCTGGTCGAGTCGCTGCACGTACTGGAGGGGCCCTTCGACCCGCGGCAGGGCGACTTCGCCGTCGCGGGCTCGGCGCAGTACACCCTCCGCCTCCCGGCCCGCGGGGCGCACATCCAGTACCGGGTCGGGTCCTTCAACACCCACCGCGTGCTCGCCCTCTGGGGCCCCGACGGCGAGAGCGCCGGCACCTTCGGCGGCGTCGAGCTCGCCACCTCCGACGGCTACGGGCAGAACCGCAGCTTCGAGCGGGCCACCGCCAACGCGCAGTACGAGGGCCGCTCGGGGTCGCTCACCTGGCGCGTGCTCGCGATGTCCTACGGCATCCGCTACCGCTCCGCCGGGGTCGTCCGTGAAGACGACTTCCAGGCCGGTCGCATCGGCTTCTACGACACCTACGACCCCGCGCAGGGCAGCGAGGTCTCGCGGCACCTCGTGTCCGCCGAGGTCGACAGCACCCGCACCGCGTCGGTGCTGCGCGCCCAGGCGTGGGCCTCGCTGCGGAGCTTCCGCCTGCGGGAGAACTTCACGGGCTCGCTCCTCGACGTGCAGCAGCCCTTCCAGTCGCCGCACGCCCAGCGCGGCGACCTCATCGACCAGGCGGCGTCCACCGTCGACGTCGGGATGCGCGCCTCGGCCCGGCTGCGCACCACCTGGCAGGCGCGCACGCAGTCCGTGGAGTTCGGCGCCTACGCCCGGCACAACACGGTGGACAGCACCCAGCAGCGGCTGCGTGCCACCACCGACGTCCCGTACCTCACCGACTACAGCCTCGACAACAGCGTCTCCAACCTCGCGCTCTACCTCGACGCCGAGCTGCGCCCGCTGGGCTGGGTGGTGCTGCGCGGCGGCATCCGGGCCGACCTCTTCCAGTACGACGTGCTCGACCGCTGCGCCGTCCGCGGGGTCACCGTGCGCGGCGCGCCCCTCGACCAGGAGTGCCTCTCCGCCGACCGCTCGGGCTACCGCAGCCCCACCCAGCGGCGCACCTCCGGCGGCGTGGCGTGGCAGCCCCGCGGCGCCCTCTTCCTGGGCCCGTGGAAGGGCGTCACCGTCGCGCTGAGCGCGGGCCTCGGCGCCCGCTCGGCCGACCCGGTGTACCTCGGCAACGACCAGCAGCTGCCCTTCAGCCCCATCACGGCGCTCGAGGGCGGCGTGGTCTTCGACCGGCGCTTCGGCTCGCTCGCGCTCAACGCCCGCGCCCTCTACTACCGCACCCACGTCGGGCAGGACCTCATCTTCAACGAGACCGAGGGGCGCAACACCCTCGCCTCCGGCACCACCCGCCAGGGCGCCCTGCTTGCCGCGCGGGCCACCAACCCCTGGCTCGACCTCGCGGCCCACGTCACCTACGCGCGGGCCACCTTCGACGACGACGGCAGGCTGGTGCCGTACGTCCCCGGCTGGGTGGCGCGCTTCGACGGGGCGGTGCACCGCGCGCTCCCGTGGCGCATCCGCGGCCGCGCGGTGACGGCCTCCGCGGGCGTCGGCGTCACCTGGGTCGCCCCGCGGCCGCTGCCCTACTCCGAGCGCGGCGAGGCCATCTTCACCGTCGACGCCCAGGTGGGCGCGCGCTGGGCTTACTACGAGCTCGGCTTCATCGCGCAGAACGTCCTCGACGCGCAGTACGCCTGGGGCCAGTACAACTTCACGAGCGACTTCCGCAGCCGCGAGTACCCCACGCTCGTGCCCGCGCGGCACTTCACCGCCGGGCCCCCGCGGCAGCTGTTCGTGGTCTTCACACTCCACCTCGGCGCCGCAGCCGCGCGGCACGGCGCCCCCACGGAGCCAGCCCGATGAAGCGTCGCGCCCTCGCCCTCGCCCTGCTCGTCGCCGGATCCGCCGCCGGCTGCGGCGACACCACCGGATCGGAGCGCGTCAGCTTCGCCGTCGAGGTGGGCGGCATCGAGCGTGACGCCGCGCAGCCCCTCGCCTTCACCAGCGACCAGGGCTGGGAGATCACCCTGAGCGAGGCGCGGGTCGCCCTCGGGCCGCTGTACCTCAACACCATCGCCCCGCTGGAGAGCGACCGCAGGAGCCCATTGCAGCGCCTCGGCGACCTGCTCCTTCCGAGCGCCCACGCCCTGGGGGAGTCGCACCTGTCCAGCGGGCGCATCGTGGCGCAGGTCACCACGCAGGTGGAGGTCGACGCGCTCGCCCCCGCGCTCGTCGCGGTGCCCGGCGGCGGCGACGGCGTCAGCGAGCCCGCGCTCACCGGCGAGGTCTGGCTCTTCAACCGCGATGGCGCCCTCGGCGGCGCCGCCGTTCGGGTCGCGGGCGTCGCCCGGCGCGAAGGCGTCGAGGTGCCCTTCGAGGGCTCGCTGGTCATCGACCAGACGCTGGTGACCACCGGCGGGTCGCTCGACACCGCCCGCAAGGTGCGCGGCATCCCGGCGCAGGTGACGCCCGCCGGGGGCGGGGCGCTGCGGGTGCGCGTCGACCCGCGCGGCTGGTTCGAGGGCGCGGACTTCCGCGAGCTCACCGCGGGCACGGCCCGCGAGGGCCGCTATCGCTTCACGTCTCAGGACAATGTCGGGAGGGCGTTCATCAACCGCGCCCGCGCCCGCGCCGCCTTCGGCATCACGTTTTCTCCGACGCGCTGAGCGCGTCGACGACACACCCCAACGCCTCCGGAAAGGAACGGTCTTCCATGAAGGCACCCGTCTGCGGATACGCTCGTCTTTCGTCCGTCACCCTGGTCCTCGCCGCGCTGCTCTCCGGCTGCGGCGACCCCGATCCCGCGGGCTCCGACGCCGGCGTCACCGACGTCGGAGGCACCGACGTGGTGATCCCCGCGGGCGACGCGGCCGTGCTCCCGCCCTCCTTCGCGACGCCCGTCCCCGCGGCCTTCACGGCGGGCACCCGCGACCCGCGCACCATCCAGGTGAGCATCTCCAGCGAGGAGCTCGGGCAGCAGGGCGCCGACTACACCGCGACGCCCGCCGAGGGCGCGATCGTGCTGGTCGACGGCTGGGAGCTGCGCTTCACGCGCATCCTGGTGACCATCGGCAACGTGCGTCTCAACCAGCCGGGCACCTCCGCCTCGGACCAGTCCATGGTCGGCGCCGCCGTCGCGAGCGTGCCCGGTGCCTTCGCGGTCGACGTGCAGAAGCCGGGTCCCTTGACCGGCGCCGGGGGCGCGCCCGAGACGGCCATCCCCCTCGCGGTGATCCGCGCGCCCGCCGCGGGCGGAGCGCTCGACCCGTCGGTTCGCTACGCGTTCAGCTACGACGCCGTCGCGGCCACCCCGGGCGCCGTCAACGTCAACCTCGACGCGGGCGGCGTCGCCCTGTACGAGCAGATGGTCCGCCGCGGGTGGAGCCAGTACGTGGAAGGCACGGCCACCTACCGCGGCACCACCACCGGGCTCGCGCCGGCCTTCGCCGATTATCCCTCCGCGGTGACCTTCCGTCTCGGGTGGGCCGCGCCCGCGCAGTACCTCAACTGCAACAACCCCGACAACGGCAGCAAGGACATGCCCGGGGTGCAACCCTCGGCCAGCACCGCAGCGCGCGCCCAGATCACCTTCCACCTGGACCACCTCTTCTGGGGCGCCCTCGGCGTGGAAGACCCGCCGCCGCACTTCGACCACTTCGCGTCGCGGGCCCAGCTCGTGGGCGGCGTGAGCGTGGTCACCCTCGACGACCTCATGGGGGTCGTGCCGACCAACCTCGTCGACCGGATGATGCGCCCGGTGCCCGACCGCGGGGGCCAGACCATGGGCTACACGCCGCGCAACCCGGGCGCGCTCAGCCTCGACCTCGGCGGCAACTCCAGCCTCCGCGACGTGCGGGACTTCGTGACCTTCTCGGCGCGCGCCGGCGGCCACCTCAACGCCGACGGGCTGTGCTTCGTGCGCCCGTCGGGGCCCATCACCTACTGACGACCGAAGAGGCCCCGGCCGGGGGGGGCTCCGGGCGATCAGCGGGCGGGCTTCGGGTGCGCCATGAGCCAGTCCAGGGTGAGCGTCGGCCACTGCGCCGCGAGGGCTGGGAGGTGCACGCCGTTCTGGATGCTCCAGAGCTCGGCCGCGCCGCCCGTGCAGCCCTCGTAGCGCTCGACGCGGGTCTCGGCGCCGGGCAGCGCGCTCTCCAGGTCGAGCATCGCGCCCGCGGTGGGCGTGGCCGCGCAGCGGTTGTTCGTCGCCCAGCGCGACACGCTCGTCGCGGCGCCGGGGTAGGCCGCGCCGATGTTGTTGCCGCCCGTGTACTGGATGGTCGCGTCGTTGGTGCCGTGCACCTGGAGCACCGCCACGGGCTCCGACGGCGTGCATCGCGCGGCGTCGGCGTAGGTCGCGCCCGCGAGGCTCACGATGCCCGCGATGCGCGCAGACCGGGCGCAGGCCATGCGGTGCGCCATGAAGCCGCCGTTGGAGTGGCCGATGAGGAAGATGCGCCGCGGGTCGACGGCGTAGCGCGCGGAGACGTCGTCGATGATGGCGTCGAGGTAGGCGACGTCGTCCACCGCGGAGCTGCCGAAGTTGCAGCAGGCGTCGGTGGCGTTCCAGAAGCGGCGCATCGTGACGTCGAGGGTGCCGTCGGGGATGGCGTAGAGGATTCCGCGCGTGTTGGCCTCGCGGGACATGCGGAAGTACAGCTCCTGCACCGAGCCCGACGCGCCGTAGCCGTGGAGGAGGATGAGCAGCGGCGCCGCGCGGGTGGGCACGTTCTCCTCGGGCACCACGAGGCGGTAGGGCCGCTCGGCGATGAGCCGCGCGACCGCGGGTGAGACGTCCGCGGCGCTCCCAGCGTCCACCGGTCCGACGGGCGCGTCCGCGGCGACGGGCGCGTCCACCTCGACGGGCGCGTCCGCGGCGCCAACGTCGGTCGTGGTTACGTCGGGGACGAGGCCCGCGTCGACGACCGTGCCCGACGGGGACTCCGAACAGGCGCCGACGGAGAGCAACGCGAGAGCCGGGAGCCAGGACTTCATGGGGTTTCCTCGGGGCGATGGTAGACGGTGACGGCGGCGTCAGTGGTGGTGATGGTCGTGGTGCTCGTGCGCGGTGGATGCACCCGACGGGCTCATGGTAGCGATCCAGCCGCGAGGGCCGAGCCGAAGCACCGAGCCGGCCAGGAGCAGCGCGAGCACGGTGGCCGCGCCCAGCTCCCACGGGGGGTGCTCGTGCGACGCGAGCGCGTGGATCTCCGGGAGCGTACCAGCGGGCACGATGCGGTTGACCAGCGCCCCGAGCGCGACCGCACCCGCGAGCGAGGCCGCGGCGAAGCTCCACGCGACGCGCGCGCCGAGGGCCGTGCGCAGCATGCGCCACGCGGCGACGTTGGTGGCGGGGCCCACCAGCAGGAGGGCCATCGCAGAGCCCGGCGAGAGGCCCTTGTGCACCATCATCGCGGCCAGCGGCGTCGCGCCCTGCGCGCACACGTACACCGGGACGGCGAGCACGGCGGTCAGCGGCACGTCCCAGGCACCGAGCGCCCGGGCCAGGGTGCCCGGCGGGACGGCGGCCTCGAAGCCCGCCGCGAGCAGCAGCCCGAACGCGTACCAGGCCGCGACCTGGTCGAAGCTGTCGAGGCCCGCGCGGAGCACCCCGGCGGGCGAGCGGTCGGCCGGGGGCGGCACGCTCGCGATGGGCTTCGGCGCGGAGAGGAGTCCGTGGCGTCGCGGGAGCTTCGGGGGGACACGCAGCGCGGCGCGCCGGGCGACCGCGGCGACCACGACCCCGACGCCGACCGCGAGCGTGGCCCCCGCGACGAAGCGCGCGACGGCGAGCGGGAGCCCGAGGAGGCGCACCGATAGGATGAAGCCGCCCACGTCGAGCTCCGGGGTCGCCACCATGAAGGCCGTCACGGCGGCCACCGGGAGCGAGGCGCGGAGCATCCCCTGGGCGACCGGGAGCACGCCGCAGGAGCACACCTGGAGGGGGGCGCCGAAGACCGTTCCGCGGAGGGCCTGGGCGAGGCTGCCGCCGCCGCGCAGCCAGGCCTCCGGGCGGGCGCGGGTCATGGTGCGCAGGAGCCCGGCGCCCAGGAGCCCGAGGAGCATCGACGGCGCGGTCTCGACGAAGAGGGGGATGAGCGCGGCCTGCACCGAGAGCTCTTGCGGGTGCGCGCGGCGGAAGAGACCCCCCGGGTCGGGCAGCGCGAGCACCAGCGCGACTCCGCCCAGGAAGGTCAGGCCGGAGAGCGAGCGCGCGCGGGCGGTGGCGGGGCGGGGCGCGTGGGAGTGCATCGCGAGCCGGAGCATCGCCCCGACGCCGAGCGCGAGCGCGCCGTCGAAGAGCGCGTCGGGGATGGCGTCGAGGAGCGCCTGGCCGAGCGCTGCGCCCACGACCGTGGACAGCGCGAGCGCGACCAGGGCGACCACGGTCCTGGCGCGCCCCGCGCTGGGCAGCATCGACGACGCGATGAAGAGCCCCTCGGGCATGCGGTGCAGGATCAGCGCGGCGGCCATGCTCGCGCCCACGCCGCGGGAGGAGAGCGCGACCGCGAGGGCGGCGCCGTCGCTCATGCCGTGCAGGGCGAGCATGGGCACGAGGAGCCCGGCGCCCGCGCCCGCGGCGGGGTGGAAGGGGTGCGACGCGGCGTGGTCGCGGGCGTGCGCGCGGCGGTCGACCCACCAGAGCGCGGCGTAGGCGAGCGCTGCGAGGGCGAGCGCGCGGACGCCGAGGGAGCCCATCGCGTGCGGCAGCATCCGCAGCGCGAGCACGGCGGGGACGAAGCCCAGGCTGAAGCCGTCGAGGGCGGCGGACGCGAGGGCCTGCCGCCTCCCGAGGGTGACCAGCGCGGCCCCCAGGAGCAGTCCGAGGACCGATAGCGCGAGCGCAGGGAGGAGCACCGATCAGTTCACGCGCAGCGGTCGCAGCGGCCCTTGACCTGTATCTCGACCGCGTCGCCCTTGAGCGACTTCGGCAGCCCGCGGCCGCCCACCACCCGCACGGTGTCGAGCGGGAGGCACTGCACCTCGCCGCAGTCGCCGCACACGAAGTGGGGGTGCCGCGCGTCGGCGTGGTCGGCCCCGCCCTGCTCGCGGTAGAGCTCGAAGCGCCACACGTGGTCGCCCACGTCCGTGCGCTGCAGGAGCTTCGCCTCCGTGAGGTCGGTGAGGTTGCGGTAGATCGTCGCCCGATCCCACCCCTGCGAGGCCAGCGCGGTGGCCAGCTCGGCGTGGGTGATCGGCGCCATCGCCTCCTGGAGCTGCTGGATCACCGCCACCCGCGGGGCCGTCACGCGCAGCCCCGCGGCGCGCACCCGATCCCGGATCTCCTCTGCTGTCAGGCTGCTTCGCCCGCGGACGGTCATCGCGCTCACCTCTGGCCGTGATGCTACTGCAATCCCGTCGCAATCGAAACTCGTCTTCGTCGCCGGGCGACGATGGCTAGCAGCGCCGCGGCCCACCCGCCACCCATCGATGGCGCCGGGCCCGCGCGGCAGCCGCAGTCGCGGCCGACGGAGATCCGCGCCGTGCCGGTGTCGGTGGGCGCCGCGGCGTCGGCGACGCTTTCGCCATCGTCGGGTGCGCCCGGGACGTCGGCCAACACCCCAGCGTCGCTGGACACGGGGATGTCGCCCGAGGCGGCAGCGTCGGGGTTGGAGGAGGCGTCGCTCGGGGCGCCGGCGTCGGGTCGCATCGGGGGTTCGATGGTCGAGCGGAAGGCGGGCCAGCGGTCGATGCAGATGGAGGTCGCCTCGGAGGGCGACGCGCAGGTGGGGGGGCCGGGGACGTCCTCGAAGCGCAGCACGGGCTCGAAGTGCTCGCCGCCGTCCATCGAGCGCCCCAGGGCCCACGGCTGCCGCAGCCAGTCGGTGACGAGCCAGAGGGCGCCGCCGTGGAAGCGCAGGCCCAGCGCTGGGATCGTCCCGATGGAGGTGTAGTGCAGCCCCCGGTCGGTGGAGCGGTAGAGGCCCCCCTCGGCGCTGCCATACCAGACCGTCGCGCCGTCGTCGGAGAGGGCGAAGGCGAGCATCGGGTCGGTCGTGCGGGCGACCACGGCGAGGTGGTCGCCGCCGTCGGCGCTGCGCAGGAGGGTCGAGCCGAGGCCCTCGACGACGCGCACATACACGACGTCGGGGTTGGTGGGATCGACCCCGGAGATGTACGCGAGGTCGCCGAGCGACTCGGTGGGGGTGATGCCCACGAGGGTGGCGCCGCCGTCGTCGCTGCGCACGAGGCGCGGCGTGCGCGAGGGCGAGTCGTCGAAGCCCGAGGCGTACACCCGCTCCGGGCGCGAGGCGGCGACCTCGACGGTGACGAAGCGCAGGCGGTCGACCCCGTCGCCCATGCGCCGGAAGACCAGCGAGGGGTCAGCGCGCAGGAGGTAGCTGCGCGAGCCGGCGGTGCTCTCCGAGGCGTACATCGTCGCGCCGTCGGGGGTGGCCGCGAGGTCGGTGATCTCGCGGTGGGACACGCTGTCGAGGTTGGAGACCGAGCAGCCGTCGGTGAGGGCGTGGGCGCCGTCCTCGAAGCCGAGCACCACCTCGCCGCGGGAGCTCACCTCCACCGGCGGGTCGAAGGCCAGGCCCGGCACGAAGGGGAAGAACAACAGGTCTTCGCAGAACCACGCGAACGACCGTCCGCCGTCACGGCTCACGAGCATCCCGAAGGTGGTGCGCAGCGCGATGACGTCGGAGCGCGAGCCGGGCCCGAGCACCACCTGCTGCGCCGCGGGGAAGCGCCCGTTGGCGAGCGCCGCGCCAGGCGCCGACGTCAGGGCGGCGATCGCTCCCAGCACCAGCACTCCGAGGCTCGCTCGCTTCACGCCTGCGACGCCTACGGGAGATCGGCCGCCGTCGCAAGTCGGCGCGCGCGGCGCTACCCTCCGCGGCCATGAGCGACCCGTGGGTGCTGCTGCACTCCTTCCCCATCGATCGACGCATGTGGTCGGCGCAGTGCGAGGCCCTCGCCGCGCGCGGCCACACCGCCGTCGCCCTCGACCTCCCCGGCTTCGGCGCCGCGCCGCGCATGACCCGCGAGCCCCCCTCGCTCGACGGCTACGTCGACGCCGTGCTCGCCTCCCTCGACGCGCTCGGCTTCGAGCGGGTGACCCTCGTCGGCCTCTCCCTCGGCGGCTACGTCGCGCTCCGCCTCGCGGGCCGGGCGCCCGGGCGCCTCGGGTCCCTCGTGCTGGCCGACACCCGCGCCGCCGGCGACAGCCCCGAGGCCCGCGCCGGCCGGGTGCTCAACATGGGCCTCGTGCGCGCCCGGGGGCCCGGCGCGCTCATCGAGAAGATGCTCCCCAACCTGCTCGCGCCCGACGCGCCGGAGTCGCTGCGGGCGACGTTGCGGGCCTGGGCCGGCGAGCAGTCGCCCGGTGGGGTCACTGACGCGCTCCTGGCGATGCGCGACCGGGGCGACGCGACCGCCGCGCTGGGCGCCATCCGCTGCCCGACCCTGCTGCTGGTCGGGTCGCGGGACACCATCACGCCGCCGGCCGAGCACGCCGCGATGGGCGCGGCCATCGCCGGATCGCGGCTGGAGGTCATCGAGGGGGCCGGGCACCTCTCGAGCCTCGAGCGGCCGGAGGCCTTCAGCGACGCGCTGCTTCGCTGGTCGGCGACGCCCTGAGCGCGCGCTCGAGGCGGGCGATCTGACCGTCGAGGGCGTCGAGGCGCTGCGGGGCGAAGGCGCGGTCGAGCCAGCGGCCGCTCGCGAAGACGCACGCGAGGGCGGCGAAGTAGCCCAGCGCGGCGGGCAGCCCGAGCAGGAGGTGCGCGAGCCACCCGAGCCCGTAGCCCGCGCCGAAGCAGACGAGCACGACGGGGACGAGCGCAGAGTGGCGATGGTCCTCCCACCAGGAGATGCGGGTGAGCAGCTGCTGGCGCTGGCGGCGGAGGGCGTCGAGGCTGTTGGGGCTGGGCATCGGTGGAGCTCGGCGCGACTGTAGCCACGCGGCGACCGAGGGCAACGGCGCTCGTCGCGGGGAGCCGATCGGGGACAGCATCGGCGGATTCGCGGGGCCCCGATGGAGGGCGCCCGGCGGGAGAGAGCAACGGAGGGACGGCGAATGGCGGAAGCGATCCAGATCAAGCCGGGCAGCAAGGTGAGGCTGAAGGACTACGACCCGGCGGCGACGCCCGGGGTGCGTGACAAGGTCGCAGCGCTGGAGCAGCTCGCGCAGGACCGCGCGGACATGTCCGACCTCCAGGAGAAGCTCTACGCGGAGAACCGGCGGGCGCTGCTGGTGATCCTCCAGGCGATGGACACGGGCGGCAAGGACGGCACCGTCAAGAGCGTGCTGTCGGGGGTCAACCCGACGGGCGTGGAGATCATGAGCTTCAGGGCGCCCTCCGAGGAGGAGCGGGACCATGACTTCCTGTGGCGCATCCACAGCCGGGTGCCGCGCCGGGGGAACATCGGGTTCTTCAACCGCTCTCACTACGAGGACGTGCTCGTGGCGAGGGTGCGCTCGCTCGTGCCGCCGAAGGAGATCGAGCGGCGGTACGAGGTCATCAACCGCTTCGAGGAGAACCTCGTGGACACCGGCACCACGGTGCTGAAGTTCTTCCTGCACATCTCCAAGGAGGAGCAGAAGCGGCGGCTGGAGGAGCGCCTCGCCGACAAGGAGAAGATCTGGAAGTTCGAACTCGGCGACCTGCGCGACCGGGAGAAGTGGGACGATTACCAGGCGGCGTATGAGGTGGCCCTGTCGCGGTGCTCCACCCGGGCGGCGCCCTGGTACATCGTCCCGGCCGACCGCAAGTGGTATCGCAACCTCGTCGTCGCGCGGACGATCGTCGACACCCTGCGGGACATGGACCCCAGGCCCGCGGCCGCGACCTTCGACCCCAGCACGATCAAGATCATCTGAGACCGACGAGACCGCTGCGACGCGGCGCGGCGGTCTGATACTGTGTCCGTCGCCGCGTCGGTCACCGGAGCCCGTAGTCCTTCCCCGCTTCGACCTGCGCAGCCCCCTGAGGAGGTGCGTGGTGCAACGATGGTCGGTCGGTCCGCTGGTGCTGTTGGCCGCGCTCTCCGTGGGTCGCGTCGCGGGCGCGCAGACGCCCCCGGAGGGCCCCTCGGTGGCCGACCGGGCCGAGGCGCGACGGCACTTCCAGCTCGGCGTCGCGGCCTACACCCGCGGCCAGTGGGCGCCCGCGCTGGAGGAGTTCCAGAGCGCGTACCGGCTCGCGCCGCACCCCTCGGTGCGGGTCAACATGGCCAACTGCTACGCGCACCTCGACCGCCCTACCGAGGCGATCTTCCACTTCGAGCAGTTCCTCGCGGAGAGCCCTTCGGCCCCGGAGGCCCAGATCGCCCAGGTCGAGACCCAGATCGGCCAGCTCCGCGGGCGCGTCGGTGAGATCCAGCTCACGGTCACTCCCCCCGGCGTCATGGGCCTCGCGGTCACCCTCGACGGACAGGCGATCTCCCTCGCCCGGCCCGCCCACGTGACGCCCGGCCACCACGTCATCGAGGCCCTCGGCGAGGGCTACGCCACCGTGCGCCGCGAGATCGACATCGCCGCGGGCCAGGCCCAGGTGCTCACCCTCGCGATGGAGCGCAACACCCCCGCGCCGACGCCCGTGCCCGTCGTCGAGCCCGCGCCCACGCCGGCGGTCGCCGCCCCGCCCGTCGCCGCCCCGCTGGTCGTCACCCCCCACCAGGACCCCCAGCACGACTCTCTGCGCCGGGGCCCGCCGCCGGCGGTCTTCTACGCCGTCGCGGGCCTCACCGGCGCCGCGGCCATCGGGTGGATCGCCGCGGGCGCCCTCGCCCTCTCCGCCAACGCGGACTTCGACGCGACCGTCAACGAGATCCAGGGCGGAGGCGGCGACCTCGCGGCGCTCCAGGCCCGCGGCCGCGACGAGGCCGCGCGCGCGTCGCAGCTGGCCACGTGGTCCGACGTCGCGATGGGCGTCACCCTGGCGGGCGCGGTGGCGTCGGTGGTGCTCTTCGTGAAGACCGACTTCCGCCCGCGGGTCACCGTCAGCGCGATGGCGACCTCCACCGGCGGCTCCCTCTCGCTGGGAGGTCGGTTCTGATGAAGCGCGCAGCCCTGCTCGTCGCCTGCGGAGCGCTCGCCGCCTCGTGCTCCGTGCTGGTCGACCCCGACGGCTCCCGCCTCGACCGCTTCGCCACCGTGCTCGACACGGGCGCCCTCCCCGACCTCGCGGCGGCCGACACCCCCGACGCCCTCGACGCCCCCGACGCCCTCGACGCGGGAGACGACGTGGCGACCCAGCCCGACGTCGGCATACCCGACGTACCCGACGCACCGGCAGACGACGCCGTCGACGCAGCGATCGCCGACGACGGCGCGGACGTGGTGACCGTGGACGACGCGCCCCCTGGCGATGTGGTCCCCTCGCGCTGCCCGGGCCCCTGCGACGACGGGGTGGAGTGCACCGTGGACTCCTGCGACGAGACCGCGGGCGCCTGCGTGCACCGGCCCGACACCACGGTGTGCGGTGCGCGCGAGGTGTGCGACGCCACCATGGGATGCACCCGCGTCGACTGCACCGCCGACGGCGACTGCCAGGACGAGACGCTCTGCAACGGCCGCGAGCGCTGCGAGGGCAGCCGCTGCGTGCCGGGCACCGCGGTGCGCTGCGACGACGGCGTGGAGTGCACCGTCGACCGCTGCGACCCCGCCACGGGGACGTGCGCGAGCGCGGCCGACGGGGCGCGCTGCGACGACGGGGTGTTCTGCAACGGCGCCGAGACCTGCGACGCGGCGCGCGGCTGCCTCGCCGGGGCGGCCCCCGCCTGCGACGACCGGGTGGGGTGCACCACCGACCGCTGCGACGAGGCGATGCGGCGCTGCGTGTCGACGCCCAACCCCTCGGCGTGCGCGGCCCCGGGGCCCTGCGTCACGTCGACCTGCGACCCCGCGATGGGCTGCCGCAACGTCCCCATCCCGGGCTACTGCGACAGCTTCTGCGCGAGCGGCGCGACGTGCAACCTGGTCAACGGGCAGTGCGCCGGCGGCGGCACGCCTCGCAACTGCAGCGACTCCAACCCCTGCACCGCAGACCTCTGCGACCCGGTCGCGATGATGTGCCGCTCGACGGCCATCGACGCCGACGGCGACGGCGCCCCGGCGGCGCGCGTGGGCGGCGCGACGTGCGCGGGCGGCGACGACTGCAACGACGCCGACCCCGCGGTCAACCGGCGCGCCACGGAGGTGTGCAACGGCATCGACGACGACTGCGACGGGATGACCGACGAGGGCGGGGTGTGCATCGCGCCCGGCGAGGACTGCGCGCGCGCCATCGCCGTCGACCTCACCGGCTCCAACACGACCGCCACCCGCACGGGCAGCACGATGGGCCGCACGAGCGATTTCACGAGCTCGTGCACCGGCCCGGGGCCCGACCTGGTCTACGCCGTGACGATCCCGGGGAGCGACGACCTCGTGGCCGAGGCCGCGCCCATGGGCGGCAACGGCGACCCGGTGGTCTCGGTGCGCGACGCCTGCGGAGGAGCCGAGCTCGGATGCAACGGCGACGCGACGCAGGGCGCGCGTGACGCACGGGTGTTCCTGCGAGGGCGGCCGGGCGGCGCGACCCGGGTGGTCTTCGTGGTGGTCGACGACGCCAGGACCCAGGGCGGGCCCTTCACCCTGCGGCTGACCCGCCGCGCGGCCATCGCGCCGGGCAACTGCGGCAACCGCACGCTCTTCGACGTCACCGCAGGCGGCACGGTCATCGGCCGCACCACGACGGGCGTCGGCTCACACTCGGGCAGCTGCGGCGGCGGGTTCCTGGGCGAAGACGTGATGGTCTTCAACGCGGCAGCGCGCACGGCGGTCAACCTGCTGCTGGTCACGGGCAACCAGGTGGCCTATGTGCGCCAGCGCCAGTGCGGCGGCTTCCAGACCAACCAGGTCGCGTGCTTCACCGGCTCGCAGCGGGTCACCGTCGACGCGGGCGCCGCGTGGATCATCGTCGACGCCGCGCGTGGCAACGGCGAGGGGCAGTACATCCTCCGGGTGCAACCGTGACCCGACGGCCCGCGGCGCCTTGCACCCCCCCAACGTGCGGGCTATCAACGAAGCGATGACCGCGGCGGGCACAGGCGACGAGCTCGATATCTTGCGCATTCGCGCCGAGCAGGCGCTCCAGCGTGACCTCCCCAAAGACCACGTGCGCGGCCTCCTCGAGGCGCTCGCGAGCCGCGCCGTCGAGGGCAGCCCCGAGGCGTGCTTCGCCAACCGGCACCTCGCGGAGATGCTCCTCGAAGACAGCCCCTGGCGCGCCGCGCTGCACCTCCGGCGGCTGCTCCGCTCGTGCCCCGAAGACGACGCGGGCCACGCGCTGATGGGGCTCTCGCAGGCGCTCCAGGCCAACTACCGCATGGCCGTCGCGTCGTTCCGCCGGGCCGTCGCCATCTCACCGGCCAACCCCTGGTACCACCACAACCTCGGCCACCTCCTCGACGTCGCGCTGGCCCGTCCGCAGGACGCCGTCACGCACCTCCAGCGCGCCTTCCGGGCGCAGCCCTCGCAGGAGGAGGTCGGCGCCTCCTTCGCGCAGTGCCTCGGCCGCCTCGGTCGCTGCGCCGAGGGCATCGAGATCGTCGGCGCGCTGCTCCAGCGGCACCCCCGGCACGCCGAGCTGCTCGCGCTCAAGGGCTGGCTCGAGCGCGGCGCCCCGGCCAGCGCCCGCGGCCCGTCGGTGCTCTCCCGGGCGCAGACGCAGGCCCCGCGCAGCCGCCCCGAGCCGAGCGACGAGTCGCGCAAGGTCATCCGCGCGGGCCTGTCGAAGCTCGGTCGCACCCCGGCCCACGTCGACGAGGCGCTGCGGGCGTGGGCGTCCTACGTGGCCGCGTCCGCCAGCGCCGTGAAGGCCGATCGCCCCACCGTCGCGGCCCTCGACTACATCGCCGCGCGGCGCCTGGGGCAGCGCATCACCCAGAAGCACCTCGCGCTCGAGCACGACGTCACCGCCAACGCGCTGTCCGTGCGCTACTCCAGAATCCGGCTGCAGCTCCTCAAGGCCTGAGCCGGGCCCCGCTCAGCGGCAGCGGGCGCGCACGGCGTCGAGGTCGTCGTGGCAGAGGGCGCAGGGGCGCTCGGAGGCGCGCATCAGCGCCCCGCAGCGCGCGAGAAACGACGGCGGGTGCGGCGAGAACCCGCCGCCGCCGCGGCCGAGCGTGGCGTGGCAGGTCACGCAGTCCTGCTCGCTGTGGCAGGAGGTGCAGGTGCGCATCGCGCGCCGGGCCTCGGCGCCGTGGTGGCGCAGCGTCACGGGGGCGTTGGTCCACACGGCGGCCGGGGGGTGGAAGCGACCGAGCGCCCGGGAGAGCGTCGACGAGGAGGCCGCGACGCCCGCGCGCTGGTGGCAGGCGACGCAGAAGTTCGACGCGCGGTGACATGACCCGCATCGATCGCTGTTCATGCGCGCATCGACGGCGTGCATGGTGACGTAGTCGTTGGGGTGCGTGCGGCGATCGCGCACGCGGCCGTCGTGGCAGGCCGCGCACTCGCCCTCGGTGTGGCAGACGGCGCAGCGGCTCCCGTCCTGCGCCGCGCTCGCCCGGTGCGTGAACCAGAAGTCCGCGTCGTGGTGCAGGCCGTTCATCCAGCGCGGCGGGTTCATCCAACCGTCGCCGAAGCGGGTGCGCAGCCGGCCGTCGGGCTCGGTGAGGTGGCACACCGCGCAGCGGTCGGGCGCGCCGCCGGGGCGGTGGCAGGTCACGCAGCTGGCCATGGTGGGCAGCTCGAGGCGGGTCGCGATGCCGACGCCGCGGACGTTGGCGTGGCAGCGCTCGCACGCGACGCCCTGCGCGGCGTGGCGCGCGTGGGAGAAGCGGAGGTTGGCCGTAGGGATCACCACCCGCGCGACCCGCAGCGGGCTCTCCGGGCGCCAGCCCTCGTGGCAGAGGTCGCAGCCGCCGAGTGGGTTCGGGGCCGTGGAGGCGGACATCGGGTGCGCGCGGTCGATGGCGTGGCAGGGCGCGCAGGAGGCCTCGGTGGGCAGCAGGCTGTCCTCGACGCGGGCGCTGGTGGTGGCCGCGGGGTGGCAGCTGGCGCAGGTCACGCCCGGCATCGCGAGGTGGCGCGCGTGCTGGAATCGCAGGGGCAGGCGCTGCGTGGGATAGATGAGGTGCGAGGGGCCCTCACCCGTGGTGACCGGGGGCGGGGCGGCGGGGCGGGGCTGCGCGACGAGCGCGCCCGCGGTGGCGGCCAGCGTGAGGACGAACCCCAGGAGCGCGCGGATGGAGCGGGCGGAGAGCGTCACGGGAGGGTCCTGAGCTCGAGGACGCCGATCGCGCGCAGGCGATGGCCGACCACGCCGTTGATGTCGTCCTCGAGGCTCACGCTCACCTGCGCCACGCGGCCGAGGGGCACCGTCGCCCCGAGCACGAGGCCGAGGCCGTCGAGGCTGCGGTCGTCGCGCAGGGCGTCGCGCACGTGGGCCAGGGAGACGAGCGCGTCGAGCCGCAGCCCGCGGCGGAGCACCCACGCGCGCATGGAGAGGTCGGCGTTGCCGCGCACCCCGAGGCCGCCGCCCTCCAGCGACGCACGCAGCGTGGCGTCCCAGCGCCCACGGCGGACCCGCACCGAGGCCGCGCCGCCGGCGTTGAGCGGGGCGCCGAGGGCGGTGCCGGCGTTGGCGGAGGTCTCCGTGTCGAGGGCGTAGCGACGCCCCCACGCGGCGAGCGAGAGGTCGACGGCACGCGACACGGGGAGCGAGACCGAGGCGCGGGCCTCGTCGGTGGGGTCGATCCAGAACGACGCCCAGACGGAGGTGAGGTCGAAGACGGGGCGCACCCGGAGCAGCTCGACGGACCAGCGACCGCCGCGCGCGGGCAGCCCCTCGACGCCCAGCGAGGCCGTGGTCACCGTCGACATCGGGACCATGTACACCGCCTCGGCGAAGGCGCGCACCGAGGCGCCCACCATGAGCTCCGTGCGGGCCGCGACGGCCTCCTCGGCGACGCCCTCGGCGGTCCAGACACGGCGCCATGTGAGACGGGCGTCGAGGCGGGCGCTAGCGCGGAGTTCGAGCGCCGCGCCGATCACCCGCGCGGAGGCCCGGTCGAGGACGGCGGTGGCGATGGAGCGGTCCCAGCCGGCGCGGTCGGCGCGGAGCAGCCCGTCGCGCTCGTAGCGGCCGTTGGAGAGGGGGAAGCCCGCGCGGGTCTCCCAGCCCCCGTAGGCCTCCACGGAGGCGACGGCGCCGAGGTTGAGCCGCGCGAGGCCGCCGTCGAAGAGGAAGAAGCCCAGCGGGTCGACGACGAGCTGGCGGCCCGCGCGCAGGTCGACGCGCCCCCGCGCGAGGCCGATGACCTCCAGGAAGGCGAAGGGCAGGTCGACCGCGCGGCGGGCGAAGAGGGGCGCAAACTCCGCGGCGCGCGAGCGGTTGAGCTCGTCGAGGCAGCGGTCGGTGCCGGGGTCGCAGGCTGAGCCGAAGTCGCTGTCGATGCGCAGGCGCGCGCGGAGGCGGACGACCGGCGCGCGGGGGTCGTCGGAGCGCGAGGCGCCGGCGACGGAGAGGGTCTGGGTGAAGCGGCGGAGGGAGAGCACTGCGGCGCCGGCCGGGCCGCGCACCTGCCACGACGAGGCCGTGGACTCGGCGCGCACCTCCGCGTCGAACGCGAAGGAGCGCGCGGGGCAGGCGACGATGCCCAGGGCGAGCGCGGACGCGGCGGGTCGGAGGCTACGAGGGGTCGGTGATGCGGCTGCCACCGAAGCGCGCGATGAGTTCGTCGTCGTAGTGGTCGCCGACCGCGCCCACCCGGTGGATGAGGAACTCCACCTCGGCGCGCTCGAGGTCGAGGGTGCGGCGCTCGGCCACGACGACGACGCGGTCTTCCTGCACGCCGAAGGACACCGCGCCGAGGCCGCCCGCGTTGAGCTCGAGGAGCGAGCGGAACAGGGGCAGCGGGTCGCCCGCGGCCATGCGGATGATGGGCGCCACGATGCGCAGCTGCGCGGAGTCTTCCCCCGCCCGCGCCGGGCGGAGGAACACCGCCACCGCCGCGCTGCCCCGCATCAGCGACCAGGCCCGGCTGGGCTCCGGGACGGCGATGCGCACCGTCTCCGGGTCGAGCCCCATGCGACGGATGACGTCCTCGATCAGGACGGTGGCGTGCGCGAGTTCTTCCTTCGATTGCGATTCGTCCACGGCCGCGGGTGCCTCCTTCAGATCGTTGGTCCCGACCGGCGCGGATTCGGCACCGTCGGGGGTCGCGTTGTCAAGCCGCGGCGCGGGGAGGGCCCCGGTGGTACACACCACGGTCCCGCGATGCCCACCGTACGCCTCATCGTTCGCTACGACGGAACCGACTTCTCCGGCTGGCAGCGCCAGCGGGGCGTTCCGACCGTGCAGGAGTCCATCGAGATCGCCGCCAGCGTGATGGCCTGCGAGCGCGTCACCGTCCGGGGCGCTGGTCGCACCGACGCGGGCGTCCACGCGCACGGCCAGCTGGCGGCCTTCCGCACCGAGGCCGACATCCCCGACTACGGGTGGCGCCTCGGGCTCACCGGCCGCCTGCCCCGCAGCATCGGCATCACCGACGCGCGCCGGGTGCAGGACGACTTCGACCCGCGCCGCGCCTCCGCGGGCAAGCGCTACCGCTACCTCATCATCTCGTCGCCGCACCGCGACCCCCTGCTGCGCGACCGCGCGTGGCACCTCTGGGGCGACCTCGACGTGTCCCTGATGCGCCGCGAGGCCGAGGCGCTCGTCGGCAGCCACGACTTCGCGGCCTTCCGCGCCGCCGATTGCGAGCGCGAGACCACCGTGCGCACGCTCTTCCGCGTCGACGTCATCGACCGCTTCCAGGGCCGCGACGACCTCATCGCCGTCGAGGTCGAGGGCACCGCCTTCCTCAAGAACATGGTGCGAGTCATCGTCGGAACGCTCGTGGACGTGGGCCGCGGGCGCCTCCCTCCGGGCACCGTGCGCAGGCGCCTCGCCGACCACGACCGCACCCTCTCGGGCATGACCGCGCCCCCGCAGGGCCTCTACCTCGACGAGGTGTTCATCAAGGACGAGTGGCGCGTCGACGACGACCCCTTGCGGCCCTGCCCCGCCTACGCGTGGAGGTACCTCCAGCCCGACGTCGCGGTGGCGCCGTGAGCCGCCGCGTCGCCCTCGCCCTCGCCCTCACCGCCGCGCCCCTGGTCGCGCGGGCCGACCCCCCGGCGCCGAAGGTGTGCATCGCCGTGGCGGGCGACCCCGACGAGGCCGTGCGGACGCTGGCCCGCGAGGCCGAGGCGACGCTGGCCGCCTCGTCGAGCTGGCGCGTGGTCGCCGACGCGAGCACCCGCGACGCCCTGCGCGGCGAGTCGCCGACGCCCCCCGACCAGGCTGACCGCGCCGTCGCCCGCCGCGCGCTGCGCGCCACCGACGCCGACGCGAGCACCCTCGACAGCGTCGGCGACGCGCTGGGCTGCGCCTGGTTCGTCACGCTCACCGCGCGCGCGGCCGGCGTCGCGCCGCGCATCTACGACGTCGGCCACCACGCCTTCGTCGCCGCTCCCCCGCCCGGGCCATTTGACGCTCCCGCGGTGGTGCTTCTGCTGGAGGGCGCCGTGAACCACCCTGCCGCCTCGCCTCCCCCCGCCGCCGCCTCGACCGCACCTCCGACCCCCGGCGACGCGCCCGCGGTCACGCCGGCGGCCCCTGCCCGACGCGCCGCCACGACCCCCGCCCGCAGCGCGCCCGCCATCTCGCGGGTGTGGCCCTGGCTGGTGGTCGGCGGCGTCGTCCTCGGCGTCCTCGGCGCCGTGGTCATCCTCCAGGGCGAGCCCACGCCCCGCACGACCATCTCGGTGGTCCACCGGGGCGTCGAGTGAGGCGCCTCGTCGCCTGGCTCTTCGCGCTCGCCCTCAGCCTCGCGGCCCTCCCCGCGCTCGCCCAGCACGCCCACGACGACGCCCTCGCGGCCCGTGACGTCGCGCTCTCCATCCCCGCGGTGCCCGCCGACTACGCCACGGTGCAGCTCGGCCCGCTCGCGGTGAGCTACCCCCGCGCGATGCGGCCCGTGTTCGCCGACGCCCTCGGGCGCGCCGAGCGCGACGCCCGCGCGGTGGGCACCCCGATGGGAATGCCAGAGCTCCCGCGGCTGTCGGTGCGCCTCGTCCCCGACGACGCGGCGCTGCGCGCGCTCAGTCCCCCGGAGATGCCGCCGCCCCGATACGCCTCCGGGGTCGCGTACCCCTCCATCGGGCTCACGCTGGTCTCGGCGCGCGCCCCGGTGACGGGCGACGCCACCCGCGTGGCCCAGGTGCTGCGCCACGAGCTCTCGCACCTCGCCTGGGGCGTGGCGACGGGTCAGGCGGCAGGGCCGCGGTGGTTCACCGAGGGCCTCGCGGTCGAGCAGTCCGGCGAGCACTCCTTCGAGCGCTTCCAGTCGATGGCCCAGGCGAGCTTCTCGCGCGGCCTCGCGCCCTGGGCGCAGCTCGACGCGCGCTTCGGCGGGAGCGCCGAGCAGGTGGACGTCGCGTACGCCCAGGGCGCCGACATCGTCGGGTGGCTGCTGCGGCGCGACGGCCCCGGGCGCTTCGCCGTGCTCGCCGAGCGGCTGCGGGACGGCGACGCCTTCCCGGTGGCGATGCGCACGGCCTTCGGCGCCTCGCTCGCGGGCCTCGAGGAGGAGTGGCGCGCAGACGTGCGCAGCCGCTTCGCGCTGGCGCCGCTCTGGGCGGGCTCCGGGGTGGTGACGGTGGTGTTCCTGGCGATGATGGGGGCGGCGTCGCTTCGGCGCTGGCGCCGGTCGGCGAAGACCCGGGCGCGCTGGGCCGCCGAGGAGCGGGCGCGCCGACAGCCGCCGCGCTGGGTGGTGGTGACGCCGGGGATGCGAGGGGAGTAGGACGGACCGAGGCGGCGGGAGGGGGGGCGGCGGGCTCAGGGGCCGATGCGCGGCGAGGTCGGCAGGAAGATGCTGACCCCGAGCGAGACCATCTGGTTGAAGCTGAGCGAGCGGTCGTCGGAGGTGATCCGGGAGACGCGCTGCGCGGCGCTGCTGGCGAAGTAGGTCGAGACGAGGTCCGAGAAGCCCTCGCAGGACTCGTTGCCCGCCGGGCCGCAGCGCGTGGCGGTGGAGTTCTCGTCGGTGCCCGAGCGGTTCCACGAGAAGGGCGTGGCGCGGTACTCGACGTTGACCGACACGAAGCGGTTGATGAAGAAGTTGAGGCCGAAGCCGAAGGTCGGCGCGACGGCCAGCCGGCTCGCACGCTCGGTCTGCGAGCGCGCCCAGGCCGAGCGCACGTTGGCCGCCGCGACCGCGTCGAGACCGGCGGTCTGCGACTGGAGGCCCGCGGCGGCGGTGTCGGCCCGCTCGGTCACCCCGACCACCGCGACGCCCGCGACGAAGTAGAGGTCGAGGTCGGCGACGAGGTTCTGGAACAGCGCGAACTTCCCGCGCAGCGGGATGAAGGTCGCGTAGAGGTCGATCATGTAGTTGCGGCGCCCGATCTGGTCGGGGAAGTTCGCCCGGTTGGCGATGTTCGCCGTGTTGCCGGGCGAGCGCGCCGCGATCTGGGTGGTGAGCGAGGTGTCGAGGCCCGCGGCGCCCGCGAACCCGAGACCCAGGCCGATCCAGTCGGTGAAGTGGTAGTTGGCGCGCAGCCCGAAGAAGAGCTCCCGGGAGAACTCGTCCTGGAGGGTGATACCCACCGTCGGGGTGAGGGACAGCCGGTGTTCGCGGTAGCGCACCAGGCGCGCCACGGAGCGGGCGCCGGCCAGCGGGCCGCGGATCTGGATGTCCTGCGCGGCGGCGGAGCTCGTGACCAGGCTCGCTCCCGCGAGCACCAGCGTTCCAAACAGGCGCTTCATCGATGCCATCTTTCTTCGCTCCGCAACGCTTACTTGGGCAGGTGGTACGAGAAGCTGAACGGCAGGAACACCGTGAGCCCCACGGAGAGCATCACGTTGTCCGTGAGCGCGCTCTCGCTCGTCCAGTTGGCAGGGTTGCGGCGACACGCCGTGCAGGTCGTCGAGATCGGCCCGCCGGTGGTGTTGGAGCCCGTCTCCGGCAGGTTGGTGTTC
This sequence comes from Myxococcales bacterium, assembly GCA_030652255.1. GTDB lineage: Bacteria > Myxococcota_A > Polyangia > Polyangiales > SCUS01. The sequence goes on from JAUSAZ010000106.1 coordinate 48,933, forward strand.
GTGTTCTCGAGGAGCTCCGGGTAGATGAAGTTTCGCAGCTCGGCGGTGATGGCCACCGAGCGCGACACGAACACCCGGAACCCGAGGCCCGCGTCGAACAGGATGCGGGTGTTCCAGTCGAAGGTGCGAACCTCCGGATCGACCGCCGGGATGGGGCGCGTACGCATGACGCCGACGCCGGCCGTCAGGTACATGTCCCAGTGGAAGATGAAGCGGTTGAACATCGAGAACTTCCCGTACAAGGGCACGTACGAGAAGTTCACCGCGGCCGCGAGCTGGTACTCGTTGATGGGCACCACGAGCTCGGCCGAGCGGCCGACGAAGTAGTTCACGTCCGACGACGCGTTGAGCCCCTGGAAGAACACGCCCGTCACGCCGACGGCGAGCACGTTCGAGATCCAGTAGTTCATCGAGAGGCCGAAGCCCGTGTGCGACACGAAGGGGTCGTTGAGCGAGAAGTTCGCCGAGGGGTTGATCTCGAAGCGGTGGTTGCGCAGCGCGTAGATCTGCTGCACCGCGTAGATCTCCTCCTGGAGGCGGTGCCGCTGCGCCGCCACGTCCCCACCGGGGACCGTGAGCGACGGCAGCGGCGAATCGCCCGAGCCGCTCGGTGTGGCCGCCGCAGGCGCCGGCTGCGCCGTGGCCTCCTCTGCCCCGAACGTCATCGAGCTGCTGTCATCTCCGCCCGCGGGCGGAGTCGGTTGCGCGCTGCGAGGCTGCGCGAGCAGCTGCGACGGTGCGCCCAGGAGCGCTGCGGTAAGCAGCGCTCGGACGATCTTTCCTCGACCCATCGTCACCCCTGTCATGGTGCCTGCCAGTGCCCTTGTCCGCGATTCTAACTACTGGAAATCGCAGGGAATTTCGCCAACCTCGAACCGACTATATCACGCGCTCTTCGCGCGTCGCAACAGCATTGTCTGGGCCGTCGGACGCTCAGGCGTCCGCGCCGTCGCCCCGCGAGAACAGCGCCTCGACGAACTCCGCCGCGTCGAAGTCGCGGAGGTCGTCGGCCTTCTCCCCGACGCCGATGAAGCGCACGGGCAGCTTGAACTCGTCGGCCACCGCGAGGATGACCCCGCCCTTGGCCGTCCCGTCGAGCTTGGTGAGCACCACGCCCGACACGTCGAGGGCCTCGCGGAACTCCTTGGCCTGGCTCAGCGCGTTCTGCCCCGTGACGGCGTCGAGCACCAGCAGCACCTCGTGGGGCGCGCCCGGGCAGGCCTTCCCGGCCGCGTCGCGGGTCTTCCGGAGCTCTTCCATCAAGGGCGCCTTGTTCTGGAGCCGGCCCGCCGTGTCGGCGATGACCACGTCGAAGCCCTCGGCGACGCCCCGCGCGACGGCCTCGTACACCACGGCGCTCGGCTTCGCGCCGTCCTTCGCCTTGTGCACCGTCACGCCCACGCGGGTGCCCCACATCTCGAGCTGCTGCACCGCCGCCGCGCGGAAGGTGTCGGCCGCTGCGAGCAGCACCTTCTGCCCCGCGGCCTTGTAGCGCCCCGCCAGCTTCGCCGTGGTGGTGGTCTTGCCCGCCCCGTTGACGCCCACCATCAGGATCACGAGCGGCGACTGCTTCGCCGATGCGCCGAAGGCCGGCGCCTCGACCGCGAGGATGCGCCGCGAGTCGTCTCGCAGCGCGTCCCACACCCGATCGGCGTCGGCGAGCTCGTTGCGGTCGAGGCGCTCTCGCAGCCCGTCGACGAAGCGCTTCGTCGTCGCCGCGCCCACGTCACCCGTCAGCAGGGTCTCTTCGATCTCGTCGAGCAGCGCGGGGTCGATCTCCTTCTTGCCGCTGAAGACGGCGAAGAGGCGCTGCATGAAGCCGCCGCGCGTCTGCGCGAGGCCCCGCTTGATGGCCCCGACGTCGCGCGGCGCAGAGAGAGGCGCGGGCGCTGCACGGTCGGCCGCCACGGCGGGCGTTGCTGCGACCGGCGGCTCGACCACCACGACCGGCGGAGCGGCCGGCGCGGCCTCGGGCGCAGGGGCCGTCTCGGCAGCGGTCGCCGGGGTCGCCGGGGCGGCCTCGCCGACGGGACCCGTGGCCACGGCCTCGACGGCCGGAGCGGCCTTGGCCACCGGCTCATCGGCCGCAGGCGGCGCCTTGGCGACCTCGGGCTTCGCGCCCGGCTCGGGCTTCGCGGCCGGCTCGGCCTTCGCTGCGGGCGGCTCGGCCTTCGGCGGGAGCGGCGCCGGCGCCTCGTCGGCCTCGGGCAGCTGCGGCCCCTTGCGGGTGAGCAGGAACGCCGCGATGCCAACGATGACAACCAGCAGTAGTACGATCAGCCAGGGATCCATCCGGAAGCGCGCCTCCTCGTGCTGCGACGCACGCGCCCCTTTTCGGGGAGCCGCACCATAGAGCCCATCAATTCACGGCGTCAACGGCGTCGGAGCCATCATTCGATGTGGCTTCGCCGCCGCCCAACGCGCGCTCCACGGCCACCACCGTCTGCGCGTCGGGCGCCTCGGGGCCGTACGCGCCGCGCTCGAGGAGCGCGACCCAGGGGGCCTCCTGACCGGCGAGCAGCGTGGCGCCGACGGCCTCGCGCGGCGTCGGCATCACGGCACCGTCCGCCGCCGCGGACAGCGCGGGCCGGGCCCGGTCGAACAGCGCCTCGCGCCAGCTGAGCATCCCCACGCGCACCGCGTGGCGGCCAGACCCGAGCCGCCCGACCTCGACCCGCCGCGGCTCGTACCCATCCGCCGAGACCACCAGCGTCGTCGAGCGCGCCCGGGCGAGGCTCGTCGGCGCCGAGACCGGTCGCTCGTCCGCGCCCCCCGGGGCGTAGCGCGCGCCCGGCAGCGCGGCGCCGGTCGAGCGGTCGTAGGCCTCGACGACCACCTCGATCACCCCATCGGGCGCCGCGCCGGTGCGCACCACGACGTCCCGCTTCGCCTCGACGGGGACCGCCGACGGGGCCGGGAGCCGTACGCCGCGGCGCGCCGCGAGGGCGAGCGTGGCGAGCGCGAGCAGCGCCCACGGAGCGAGCATCCAGCCCCAGTGGATGGGCGGGGACGGGGCCTCGCCCACCCGGAGCGGCGCGCTCTCGGCGGGCACGAACCACGGGTCGGCGGGCTCGAAGCGGGCGCGGACGAGCTGGCCCGCGAGCTGGGTGCGCTCGAGGTCGACCTCGAAGACGAACTCCCCCGCGGCGTCGGTGCGCACCGCGGCCACGGTCTCGTCGCCGCGCATCAGCCGGACGGGCGCGCCGCCGACGGGCTCGTCCGTGGCGGTGCGCAGTCGACCGCGGAGGCGCGCTCGGGGGTCGTCGCGATCGGACACCAGCGCCGCCGTGAGCGTGGTGTCGGCGCGCACCAGCACCGTGCGCCCGGCGCCCTCCACGGTGTGACCGGGGCTCACCTCCACCCGGGGGCGCAGCGTGTAGATGCCCGCCCTCGGGAAGGCCCCGGCGGGCACGACCAGCATCGCCTGGCCGCCGTCGTCCGTGACGCCAGCGACCGGGTCGCGCAGGGGCACGGCCCCGACGGAGACGAGGTCGACCGGGAGACCGCGCGGGGAGAGCCACGCGGCGCTGCCCGTGTTGACCCTCACGTTGAAGGGCGGCGGCGCGGCGGTGGTGGAGAGCGGCGTGGTCGGCGGCGAGAGCTCCACCGTGACGAAGGGCGCGTCGACGTCGATCTCCGCGTGGGCGGTGGCGGCGGCGAAGCGATCGTCCTCGGCGGAGCTCGCGTCGACGACCAGCACGCGCGCCTGCGGGCCGATGAGCGCCTCGACGTGGACCTCGCCCTGCGCGTCGGTGCGCTCGACGCGGCGCACCGAGAGGCCGCCCGGGCCGGTGATGGTGATGGTCAGCGTGCGACCCTCGACGGCCGCGCGGCGGTCGTCCCGGAGGAGCACGGTGAGCGAGAGCGAGTGCCGACCTCCGACCACCCGGGGGTTGAGCGACAGCTCGGTCGCCGTGCGCACGCGTATCGGGAAGGCCGCGACCGCGGGACCGACGACGATGATCACCGCGCCCAGCAAGAGCGCCAACAACACTCGCACCGCGTCGCAGGGTGGACCGGGCGCGGCGCCCCTGGCAAGCGCGCACATCGCGTCGATTGCCCGCCCACGGAGGAGTAGGATCCCCGCAAGTACCCGCCCATGGAACCCACCCCCGAGAAGGCGCCCGGCGCGCCAGTTGTCCCCGTCGACCCCGCCGCGAAGCCCCGCCGCCGGATGCGAAACTTCCTGCTGGAGCCGCGGTTCCAGGTTCGCTACGCGGGCCTCCTGGCGGGCGTGGCGCTGGCGGTGTTCACCGTGCTGGGCGTGGTGATCGTCCAGAGCGGGCGGGTCGCCGCCGAGGTGTCCAACGCCGCCGTCGACCTCGCGGGCGTCGCGGCCGACCAGGCCGAGCGCGCGCTTCAGGAGAGCCAGGCGAGCGCCGGGCTCCTGCGGCTCCAGCGCCTCTCGGACAGCGGCGGCGACCCGGCGGTCGCCCGCGCGATGGAGTCCGAGCTCGACGCCGTGGAGGCCCAGGGGCGGAGCTTCCTCCGCGCGGTGCACCAGCAGCGGGAGCAGGCGCACCAGAAGCGCGTCGCGATCGATGCGGTGCGTCGGCGGGTCAACTGGATCGTGCTCGCGACGGGCCTCGCCCTCGCCCTGTCGCTCTTCGCGGTGGGCATCGTGCTCTCGCACCGCATCGTCGGCCCGTCCTACCGTCTGAAGAAGCTCTTCTGGAAGGTCAGCCAGGGTGACCTCGCCATCACCGAGAAGCTTCGCGGCGGCGACGAGCTCGTCGACCTGTTCGACGCCTTCACCTCGATGGTGGCCTCGCTGCGGGCGCAGCACGCCGGCGACCTGGCGGGCCTCGACGCGGCGCTGCGCCAGCTGGCGAAGTCCCACCCCGACGAGGAGGGCGTGAAGGCCCTGCGCGCCGCCATCGACCGGATGCGTCAGCGCCGCGGGGCGAAGGACGACACCGCCGCCCTCTAGCGGCGGGCCGGGCCCTTCAGCACCCCGTCGGGGTCGAGCGTGTAGGGACCCGTCGGGATGCGGGGCAGCACCGGGATGACCTTCTCGCGGAGCTCTTCGGGGCAGGCCCAGCCCTTCTCGGCGAGGCCCTCGGCGACGTTGGTGCGGATGCGCATCGAGTCGTCGCGCACCAGGAGCGCGAAGATGCCCGGGGCGCTCCTGGCGTCGCCCTGTGCGAGGAGCGTGCGGACGGCGTGGAAGCGGGTGTCTTCGCTCACGTCATCGAGGAAGGGCGCGACCGCGTCGGGCACCCTCGGGTCGGGGCAGTCTTCGAGGGCGATGATCGCCTGGATCTTCCGCTCGGCGTTCTTCTGGTACGCCGTCTCCTCGCCGGAGAGCACGTCGATGAGCTCGCCCGCGAAGAGCTCGGGGGTGAGCAGCGCCCGAAGGATCTTGATGGGCCAGTTGACCGCCTGCGCCTTGCGGAGGAACTCCTTCACCGGCTCGATCGCCGTCTCCGACTCGGAGATGTGCTCGAGGATGAACTGCTTCTCCTCGCGGTCGGTGATGGAGGGGTCGACGTTGAAGTTGAAGCGCGGCAGGAGCGCGCGCCACGCCTCGTCCGTCGCGACGTTGCAGAGGTACTCGATGGACGCGAAGCGGTCGGGGCTCATGGCCCGCTTGTCGAGCACCCGCTCGGCGTGCTTCTGAAGCGGGTCAGCCCCGCCGGCGTTGCGTCCCCGGAGAAAGTCGAAGAGTCCCATATACGGCGCGGTCCTATACTCCAGGACCGCGCCCCGCGCACGTCTTCCGACGGACTTCAGCCGTCGCCGCTGCCCTCGTCGCCTTCGCCGGTGAGCGAGGCCACGAGCTGGTTGATGCGGTACACGATGCCGCCGAGCTCGGCGTGCTCGACGTTGATGCGGTGCTGCGTGTTGCCGTTGACGATCGTGAGGAGCCCCTCCTCGATCTGCTCGATGGGCTTCTCGAAGTACTGCGCCACGAAGAGGTTGTACCCGATGGCCATCGCGAGCCCGAGGAGCATGGTGGCCAGCACCGGGAAGGCCACGTCGTTGGCCGGGGCCTGCGCCGCGGTGAGGCTGCGCAGCACGATCGCGCCCGCCTGCTGGGTGAAGGCGCCGGGCATCGGCATCATGCGGGCGAGGTACTCCTGGCCGCCGAGGGAGAAGCGCGCCTCGGAGCGGCCGCGGATGAGCTGCTCGCCGCCGGCCGCCGGGGAGTTGGCCCAGGCGACGAGCTCTTCCTTCTCGCGCTGCGAGCCCACCGACAGGGACTGCACGGTGTAGCGCGCGCCCTCGCGGAAGATGTACCCGACGCCGACGCTGATGCGCTCGCCGTCGTTGCGCGCCGCGCTGTCGGCGACCGCGAAGCCCGCCAGGACGCCGCCGCGGATGTGACCGTCGGCGATGACCGGCACGACCGCGACCTCCATCCACCCCTGGTCGCCATAACGGATGAAGTCCCGCACCGAGTGGCCGGTGGCCCCGTCGAAGGCCTGACGCACCGCGGGAAACTCCGCGCGGAGGTCGCGCCCGACGTCGAGGTTGCGCTCGGCGTTGCGCGCGAGCACGCGGCCCTCGGCGTTGAGGAGCACCACGAGCTCGGCGGGGCGGTTGCGGCGCGGGAGCGTGCCGAGCTGCCGCGAGACGCTCTGGGAGACCGCGAAGGCCGCCTCGCGCTGGGCGCTCTCGCTGTCGCCCGTGTACACGCCGCTGACCTCGGCGGACTTCGACGCGGCCTCGACGGCCTCGACGAAGAGGTCGCCGTCCTGTGCGCGCACGGCTTCGAGCAGGGCCACGGAGCGCATCACCGATGGCGACACGTCCTGGAGCAGCGCCTCGGAGGCCCGGCCCCGCACGAGGAACCACCCGATGAGGCTGATCAAGACGACCGTGACGACGTTACCGGCGAGAATCTTCCATCGCATCGTACGCTCCACCCATCGGAGAGACTGCTGCCGGGCGAGTTCGCTCAATCAGGGCGGAGCCGCGACGACCCCTTCCGCGCGCGACGCTCGTTGGCGATACTCCGTCGGAGGTATCACCCCGGCGAGAGCCGGGTCAAGACGCTCGGAGGAAGCCACACCCGCGATGTCCGAAGCCCCCGCACCGAAGTTCCCGCTGACGATCTGGTCGGACCCGCGGTTCCAGTCGCACCAGTCGAGCGGGTATCACCCCGAGCGGCCGGCCCGCCTCGACGCCGCCCTCCGCGGCGCCCGCGCCGTCGTCGCCGAGGCCCACGGCGAGGAGCGCACCGTCCGCGCGCCCGCCACCCGCGAGGCCCTCTCCCGGGTGCACGGCGCGGCCTACCTCGACAGCCTCGACGCCGCAGACGCGAAGGGCGCGCGGGTGCAGCTCGACCCCGACACCTACTTCGGCCCCGGCAGCCTGGCCGCCGCCACGCTGGCGGCCGGCGGGGCCGTCGCGATGGTCGAGGCCCTCCTCGCCGGGGAGACCGAGCTCGGGATGCTGCTGGCCCGTCCGCCCGGCCACCACGCGATGCGCGACCGGGCGATGGGCTTCTGCGTGTTCAACAACGTCGCCGTGGGCGCCGCGCACGCGCGCTCCCTCGGCGCCCGCCGGGTGGCCATCGTCGACTGGGACGTGCACCACGGCAACGGCACCCAGGACATCTTCTGGCGCGACCCCGACGTGCTGTTCATCTCCCTGCACCAGGCGCCCCTCTACCCCGACAGCGGCTGGGTCGGGGAGCACGGCGAGGGCGACGGCGAGGGCACCACCATCAACCTCCCCTTCCCCGCGGCGGGCGACGGCGCCCTCTACGCCGCCGCCTTCGAGCGGGTCGTGCTCCCGGTGCTCGACGAGGCGAAGCCCGACCTCATCCTGGTCTCCGCGGGCTACGACGGCCACGCGCGCGATCCCCTCGCGAGCATGCTGCTGCGCGACGACGACTACGCCTGGATGGCCGCCCGCCTCCGGGAGGCCGCGCGCCGCTGGTGCCACGGCCGCATCGGCTTCTGCCTGGAGGGCGGCTACGACCTCGGCGCGCTCGAGCTGGGCGTGGCCGCGACCCTCCGCGGCGCGCTCGACCCCGCGGCGCACCCGACGCCCACCGAGGGCGCCCCTCCCCCGGCCGCGGAGCGCATCGTCGACGGGGTGGTGCGCGCGGCGTCGCCCTGGTGGCGGTGCCTGCGCGAGGGCGCCGCGGTCAGCGCTGCGTGACGGTGGTGCTCGACGCCCGCTCGACGAAGAAGGCCACCGCCGCGCCCACCGCGAGGAGCGCGCCCGTGCCGAGCAGGATGTCCGAGCGATCGGCGGCGTCCCACTGCGCGCTGCACCCGTTGCAGTCCTCGCCCGCCGCGCGGATGGCGAAGTAGCCGCTCACGCCCAGGGACACGAGCCCGAGCCCGCCGAGCACGGCGCTCGCGATGTGCGGCGCCGGCCGGGTGCGATACACCGTCGACCGCGCCGGGTTGCTGAACACCGCCGCGGACTCGCCGGCGCGCACCCTCACCTGCGCCACCCACGGCTGCATCCCCGGGCGCAGGACCTCCACCCGGTGCGTGCCCTCTGCGATGGAAGCCGGGCTGGCCAGCGCGGCGGCGCGCTGGGGGCGGCCGTCGAGCACCACCCTGGTCGCTACCACGTCGCCCTCCACGGCGACGCGGAGGGTCTGGCCCACGGCCTGGCGCGCGAGGGCCGCGCGGCGGATCTCGTCGAGGCGCTCGAGCTCGGTGATGTGCCGCTCGACCTCCGCGCGGTCGGGCGGGTCGACCTTGTCGCGGAGGTACCGCCGGAGGTCGTCGACCGCGCCGCGGTAGTCGAGCAGCATCTCCCGCGCGCGCGCCATGTTGAACCAGAGCTCTGGCGTGGGCACCGCGGCGTTGGCCAGCTCGAACTCGTGGATCGCCGCGCTGTAGTCCCGCTGCCGGAACTGCTGCAACCCCGCCGCGATGTGCCGCTGCGCCTCGTCGATGCGCGACCCGGCGGGCGCGTCGCTCGGAGCCGCGGTCTGCGCGACGGCGCCCCGGCCCGCGCCAGAGAGCGCCGCGAGGATCACCAGCGCCGACGCCGCGGGGCGCGACATCACACGCCGCGCAGGAGGTTGCGCAGCCAGACGATCTTCCAGGAGCCCGCGAAGCCCGCCATGAGCCACGGGTCGCGCTCCATGAGCCGGCGGGTGATCCACCCCGCGCGGTTGTAGTCCGAGCCGCCGGTGAGCATCACGACGCTGCCGCCCCGAGGGTCGGCCACGACGTCCCAGCGGTGCGTGGCGTCGACGTAGTCCCCGGAGATGCCCTCGTGCCAGGCGACGTTGTCCCCGAAGCGCGCACGCTGCTCGCCCTCCAGGCGGCTCAGCGGGTTCTCGACCACGCTGCGGAAGCGCACCGAGCCCTCCGGGTCGTCGGCGCCGCGGGGGAGCACCTCGACCTCGCGCATGGAGCCCCACACCCGGGTGTACGAGGCCACGTCGCGCAGCCGGGTCATGACCGCGGCGGGCTCGGCGGGCGTCCACGCGGCGACGGTCACCTGCCGCACGGCCCCCTCGTCGGTGAGCAGCAACGACAGCACGGTGCCCTCGTGGGCGAGCCCGACCCAGTCGCCCGGCGGCGGCGGCGCGAGCTCCCCCGGGGGCACGCTCCCGGTCGCCGGACGCATGGGCACCTGGCGGCCCCCGAGGATCTCCGCGCGACGCACGGCGCCCAGCGCGAGCACCGTGTCCGTCGCGATGTTCATGCCCGCGATGGCCGAGGGCGATCGGCGCGCCACCTGGCGCAGGAGCCAGTGCCCCTCGGAGGGGTCGCCCCAGGTGGTCAGGGCCACCACGCTGCGCGCGTCGCCGTCGGGGAAGAGGTCCCAGCGCGACCCGCCGGGGCCCGTCTCGGACTGGGTGACCACCACGTCGATGCGCCGCTCGCTGGTCTCGTGCATCTCGCAGAGGGCGTGCACGTTGAAGAGCGGCGCGGCCACCTCGAAGCGGAAGGCCGTGCGCGACGCGTGCTGCGAGAGGATCTCCACGCTGCGCAGGATGGGCATGAAGGTCGGGTACTCGGCCGGGGTGGCGATCACCTGGCGCACCCGCCCGGCGGCCACGTTGGCCAGGGTGACGAGCGTGATGCGCGCGTCGGGCCCGGCGTCGGCGTCGCGCACGATGAAGGCCGGGCCGCGCGAGAGCAGCGGTCGGAGGGCCGCGAGCACCGCCCCGCTCGGGGCCTGGAGCAGGCGCACCGGGGCGCCGTCGGCGCGATGCGCCGGGGCCGCAGCACCGTCGGCGGGAGGTGTCGGGGCGCCGGCGGCGCGCGCGCGGGGCGCAGTCGCGCACCCCAGGTGGAGGCTCAGCAGCGCTGCGAGCGCCTTGACGACCGGACCCTTGTGCATGGCAACTCCTGCCCATGGTGCTGGATGCGGTTCGGGAAGTCACGGGCTGGGCGCGGGTGCTCGCGCGGGTGGCCGTCCGGTCGGAGCTCGCGGAGGGAGCGAGCCCCGAGGCCTCGCTGCTCGCGGCGCGGCTGCTGGGCTCCGGGCGCGCAGGGATCTCGACGATCTTCCGGGTGCGCGCGGTGGGCGACGCGCGCCGCCCGGCCTTCGTGTGGCGCGGGCGCACCATCGACTTCGCCACCGTCGACGACCGCGTCGACCGCCTCGCCGCGGGCCTGCGGCGCCGCGGGCTGAAGCGCCGCGACGCGGTCGCGCTGGTGCTGCGCAACCGGCCGGAGTTCTTCGAGATCGAGGGCGCCATGGCGCGGGTGGGCGGATCGGCGGTGAGCGTGTCCTGGCGCAGCACCGCCGCGGAGCTGCGGTACCTCCTCGGGCACTCCGGCGCGAAGGCGGTCTTCTTCGAGCACGACCTCGCGGGGGTGGTCGAGGAGGCGGTGCGCGACCTCCCGGCGATGACCCGCGACCGCCTCATCGCCGTCGACGGCGACGCGCCGGGGATGACCCGCTACGACGACGTGCTCGACTCCGCCAAGACCCGCGACCTCGACGAGGAGGACGGCGCGGTGGTGATCTACACCTCGGGCACCACCGGGCGGCCGAAGGGGGCCGTGCGACGCTTCGGCCTCGGGCAGGTGCTCGGCTTCGCGGCCTTCATGGAGCGGGTTCCGCTGCGGCGCAGCGACCGGCACCTGTGCGTGTGCCCGCTCTACCACTCCACGGGCCTCGGCTTCGCGGGGATGTCCCTCATGGTCGGCGGCGCGGTGGTGCTCGAACCCGACTTCGAGCCGCTGCGATTCCTGCGCGCCATCGAGCGCGAGCGGGTGACCACCACCACGCTCGTCCCGACCATGCTCCACCGCCTCATGGCGCTCGACCCGGCGGTGATCCGCGGGCACTCCACGCGGTCGCTGCGGGTGATGCTCTGCGGCGGGGCGCAGCTCCCGGCGCCGCTCGCCGCCCGCACCCTCGATGCCTTCGGCGAGGTGCTCTACAACTTCTACGGCGCCACCGAGACGGGCCTCGTCACCGTCGCCACCCCCGCCGACCTGCGCGCCCTCCCCGGCACCATCGGACGCGCGCTGCACGGCGTGTCGATCCGCCTGCTCGACGACGCCGGCGCGGCGGTCGGGCCCGGCGAGGTGGGGGAGCTCTACGCCCGGAGCTCGATGCTGGTCGAGGGCTACCACGCCGACGACGAGGCCACGCGCTCGTCCATGCGCGACGGGCACTTCAGCGTGGGCGACCTCGCCACCGTCGACCCCGCGGGCCGCTACATGATCGTCGGCCGCCGCCGCGACATGGTCATCACCGGCGGCGTCAACGTGTACCCCGCGGAGGTCGAGGCGATCATCGACGCCCACCCCGCGGTGGCGCAGTCGGCGGTCATCGGCCTCCCCGACGAGGAGTGGGGCGAGCGGCTCCGGGCCTTCGTGGTGCTGCGCTCGGGGGAGGCCATTGCCGACCCGCGCGCCCTCGCGCAGGAGCTCAAGCAGTGGTGCCGCGAGCGGGCCTCGGGGGCGAAGGTTCCGCGCGAGTGGGCCTTCGTCGAGGCGTTGCCGTCCAACCCGACCGGGAAGGTGCTCAAGCGCGAGCTGCGGGACTGGCCGGGGACGGCGGTCGCGGTCTGACGCGACGCGCGGAGGGTCAGCGCTCGATCTTGGCGACCCGCCCCGCGTGGCGGCCGCCCTCGAACTCCGTCTTCGCGAAGGCGTCGAGCGCCGCCTCGGCGACGCCCCGGCCGATGACTCGCGCGCCGAAGGCGATCACGTTGGCGTCGTTGTGCTGCCGCGACGCCCGCGCGGTGAACTCGTCGTGGCAGAGCGCCGCCCGCACGCCCGCGTGGCGGTTGGCGGCGATGGAGATGCCGATGCCCGAGCCGCACACGAGCACGCCGCGCTCGGCCTCGCCCGCGACGATGGCGGCGGCCAGGAGGTGGCCCCAGTCGGGGTAGTCGGTCGAGCTCGCGTCGTGGGTGCCGAGGTCGCGCACGGTCTCGCCGCGCGCGACGAGCCAGGCCTCCAGGTGCTCCTTCAGCTCGAAGCCGGCGTGGTCGCTCGCGAGCACCCAGCGCGTCATGATCGTCGCTCCTCTCGCGCGCGGCGGAAGAGCAGCGCGGCGTTGGTTCCACCGAAGCCGAAGGCGTTGGAGAGGGCGACGTCGATGCGCGCGGCCCGCGGCGCGTCACGCACCAGGTCGAAGGTCACCGCGGGGTCGATCGCGTCGACGTTGAGCGTCGGCGGTGCGGTCTGCTCGGCCACGGCCAGCGCCGTGAACACCGCCTCGATGCCCCCGGCGGCGCCCAGCAGGTGGCCCGTCGAGCTCTTGGTCGCGCTCACCAGCACCCGCGCCGCGTGCGCGCCGAACACCGCCGCCACCGCCTCGGCCTCGGCGCGGTCGCCCAGCGGGGTGCCCGTCGCGTGCGCGTTGAGGTGGTCCACCTCGTCGGGCGAGACGCCCGCGTCTGCGAGCGCCATGCGCATCGCGCGCGCGGCCCCCTCGCCGCCCTCCGCGGGGTGCGTGAGGTGGTGCGCGTCGTCCGTCGCCCCGTAGCCCGCGAGCTCGGCGTACACCCGGGCGCCGCGGGCGAGCGCGTGGTCCATCGCCTCGAGCACAAGCACCCCGGCCCCCTCGCCCATCACGAAGCCGTCGCGCGCGGCGTCCCAGGGGCGCACCGCGCGGGTGGGGTCGTCGTTGCGCGTGGACATCGCCATCATCGCGTCGAAGCCCGCGAGCCCGAGCGGGGTGACCGTCGCCTCGGCGCCGCCCGCCAGCATCACGTCGGCCTCGCCGCGCTGCACCCGGCGCATCGCCTCGCCGAGCGCGTGGGCCCCCGACGCGCAGGCGCTGGTGGTGCAGAAGTTCACGCCGCGCAGGCCGAAGCGCATCGCGAGCTGGCCCGGCGCCATGTTGGCCACCACCTGGGGCACGAAGTACGGCGTCACCTTCCCCGGCCCGCGGGTGCGCAGCGTCTCGAGCGTGCGCTCGATGGACGCGAGGCCGCCCATGCCCGACCCCAGGATGACGCCCGCCCGCTCGGAGGCTTCGCCCTCCAGGCGCTCGGGCATCCCCGCGTCGCGCCACGCCTCGCCCGCCGCCACCCAGGCGAAGTGGGCGAAGCGGTCCATCTCCCGGGCCTTGCGCTTCGTGAGCAGGGCGTCGGCGTCGAAGCCGATCACCTCCGCCGCGATCTGGCAGCGGTACGCCGACGCGTCGAAGGTGGTGATGCGCGCGACCCCGGAGCGGCCCGCGCAGAGGGCGCCCCAGGTCTCCGCGACGCCCACGCCGAGGGGCGTGACGAGGCCGACTCCGGTGATGGCGACGCGGCGCATTTTGTTGGCAGAAGCCCCTGAAGGGGTCTTAGGGCTCCGCTCAGCCCTTCGAGGGGACGCGCGAGACGATGTAGTCGATCGCGTCCTGGACCAGGCGGATCTTGTCCGTCGCCTCGTCGGGGATCTCGACCCCGAACTCCTCCTCCAGCGCGAGCACCAGCTCGACGATGGCGAGCGAGTCTGCCTGGAGGTCGTTGGTGAACGAAGCCTCCGGCCGAACCTGCTCCAGGGGGAGGTCGAGGTTGTTCGCGATGAGCGCCCGAACCCGCTCCGAAACGTCGCTTCCCGTCATCTGCATCGCCTCTTTCATTTCGTGGCGCGCGGTCACATCCGCAGCCCGCCGTTGACGCCCAACACCTGACCGGTCACCCACCCCGCCTCGTTGGAGGCCAGGTACACCACCGCCGCCGCGACGTCGTCGGGCCGACCGATGCGACCCGCAGGGGTCATCTCGATCAGCTTCTTTCGCGCGTCGTCGCTCATCCCGGCGGTCATGTCGGTCTCCACGAAGCCCGGCGACACCACGTTGGCGGTGACGCCGCGGGAGCCATACTCCCGCGCGATCGAGCGCATCATGCCCACGAGCGCCGACTTGCTCGCAGCGTACATCGACTGCCCCGCGTTGCCCATCGCCCCGACCACCGACGACACCGCGATGATGCGCCCGTGCCGGGCCTTCATCATCGAGCGCACCGCCGCCTTCGCCAGGAACAGCGTGCCCTTCACGTTGGTCGCGAGCATGCGGTCGAAGTCCTCCTCCTGCGCGCGCAGCAGCAGCCCGTCGATGTTGACCCCGGCGTTGGCCACCGCGATCGACAGCGGGCCCTTGCGCTGCACCAGCCCCTCCACCGCCGCGGTGACGGCCGCCGCGTCGCTCACGTCGAAGGGCAGGAGCTCCCCGTCGCCGCCCGCCGCGCGCACCGCCGCGAGGGTCTCCCCGGCGGCCTCGGCGTTGGTGGCGTAGTTCACCGCCACCCAGGCGCCACGCGACGCGAGCGCCACGGCCGTCGCACGACCGATGCCCCGCGACGCGCCCGTGACGAGCGCCACACGACCCGAGAGATCAAACACTCGCAGCGCCTCCCACGTGTCGGATTGAAAACGCGCGGACGCGTCGCGACGTCAGTGGACGCGCGGCGTTCGCGGGGTTGGGCTTTCGGTGAAGGCTCTCCAGCGATGGACCTGCGCCAGGCATTGGGAGCGCGAGCGCGACGTCCATCGTCGGGAGGGGTGCGGGGACTGGTCAGCCTTCGGTGGAAGCCGGCGCCGGGGCGGGCTTCGCGACGACCGACTGGCCGTTGTAGAAGCCGCAGGCGGGGCACACGCGGTGGGGGCGCTGGACCTCACCGCAGTTCGAGCAACGGGTCAGCGCGGGGGCCGCGACCTTGTCATGATTCGCCCGACGCGTCTTGCGCGCGGTGCGCGAGGTTCTCCTCTTCGGAACTGCCACGGTTCACTACTCCTTCTTGATAAAGCGCGCGAGCGGCGCCAGCCTGGGATCGATTACGTCACGCGCCGACGGCGGGGCCGCCGGCATCTCGAGCTTCACCGGGCACACCTCGTGACGAGGGTGGAGCGGCGCTTCCAACAGGATCGCCTCACGCAGCCAGTGCGCCAGGTCGATGCGGTCGTCGGTGTACACGTCGACGTCGAGCTCATCGCGGGAGAGCTCGACCTCCTCGTGGGTTGCCTTCACGGACTTCCCGGCGGCGGGTTCCAGATGGAGCACCAGGTCGGCGCCGAGGGAGAGCGTCATGCGCTCGAGGCAGGCCACGCAGTCGGCCTGCGCGGGGGCCTCGAAGCGGCCGCTCAGGAAGACGTTGCGCCCGTCCTTGTCGAGGCGCACCGAGGCGCTGCCCGCGACCCCGGGGACGGCCATCAACCCGGTCTCCGCAAGCACCTCGGTGAGCCACGCCTCTTCAAGCACGAGCTCCTGCTGGAGCCCGTCGTCGGGGATGCGGTCGAAGAGGATGACGGGGGGTGCCATTGGGGTGGATCCGTCTCGGCCCACCGGAAGGGGGGGGGAGTCAGGGCGCGCGAACCTAGAGAATGACCCTCGGCTGTGTCAAGCGACGCGGGGCGAGTAAGTTCGATGGGCGATCGAGGCCGATGGGCGCGGGAGGCGGAATGTCCGCTGGCGCCGAGCGGCTCCGGCGCGGAGGATGACGACATGCCGAGACTGCTGGGATACTTCGCGAGCCAGATCGACCGCGTGCGCTGCGTCCTCACCGCCGAGGAGGGCGCGCAGCTCGAGCCCGACACCCACGAGGGCTTCGGCATCGGGAGCCACCAGGGCAGCGAGGTGCTGCTCCGACGCTCGCCCACGGGCACGGCGCAGCCGCTCGACCTCATCGCCGTCGCGGGCGACCTGCGCACGGGGTCGTTTCTCGCGCACGTTCGGCGGGCCCGCGTCGGCGGCCGCACGCCCGACAACACCCAGCCCTTCCGCCAGCGCCAGTGGCTCTTCGCTGCGCTCGGCACCCTCCCCCTGCGCGACGACGGCAAGGAGCGCCTGCTCGCCGAGATGCCGGGCTTCCTCTCCAACAGCCTGCGCGGCGAGACCGACAGCGAGCTGCTCTTCCATCACATCCTCGGGGCGCTCTTCCGCGCGGGCCTGCTCGACGACCCATCGCCCGACCGCACCGCCGTCCGCGACACCGTCACCGCGAGCCTCCGCGCCCTCGACGCCACCCTCGGCGAGACCGCGCCGCTCGCGCTGATGCTCAGCGACGGCCAGGGGTCCGTCGGGTACGCCCGGGGGATTCCGATGCGCTGGGTGCGCCGCCACGGCATCGCCCGCTGCGCCGTGTGCAGCCGCCGCGAGCTGCCGGTGGACCACCAGACCCTGCGCTACGTCCTCGTCACCGACGGCGAGCCCGGCGAGACGGGCTGGCGCCCCTGGGGCCTGGAGGAGGGCGGCGGCATGATCGTCGTCGACCGCAACCTCGAGGTGCGCGAGGCCCGGTGGCTCGACCTGCCCTGAGGGGTCTCTTACCCGACCTGGTATGCCTCGCCCTCCTGGGCGGCTGCGCGGCCCCGGCGCGACCGCCCACGACCCCGCGCGCGGGCGCCGACCTGCCGCCGCCGGAGGTCCCGGAGGAGGGCGCGACCGTCGCGGTGGCGGGCGACCACGGCCGCGCCGTCCGCCGCTTCGTGGAGGCGTGGCGCGGGGCGCTCGATCGCCGCGACGTGGCGGGCCTGCGGGCGCTCGTCGCGCCGAGCCTCGGGCGGGTGCAGCGGCCGGGGCCGGGGCTGAGCCGCGAGGCGTGGCTCACCCGCGCCGAGGCGATCTTCGCCAGCGCCGCGCGGGCCCGACCGTCGATACAGGCCCCCCCGCAGCTGCTGCCGTACGAGCTGTGCGCCCGGGGCTGCGACAGCGCGCTGCTGGCGCCGGGGGAGTGGCTCGTGCGCTGGCCCGACCTGGGCTACGGCCGCGTGCGGCCGGGGATGCCCTCGGACCGGGTACTGCCGTCGACGCTGCGGGTGGCGGTGATCGACGGCGACGCGCGGGTGGTGGGCGTCGACGACGAGCTGGCCATCGCGCTGGGGCCGGCGCAGCGGGTCAGCGCCGCTGGCCTACCGTAGGCGACGACAGCTGGAAGAGGTAGTTGCGCGCCTCGTTGGCCGCGGTGCCGTAGGGGAAGCGCCGCAACAGCGTGCGCAGGGTGGTGCGCGCGTCGCCGAAGAGCTGCAGGTCGACCTGGCACTGGGCCATCTTGAGCAGCGCGTCGTCGGCGGCCTCGCGGTCGTTGCCGTCGGCGACCGCCTGGAGCATCACGATCGCCTCGCGCTGGCGCCCGAGGTGCCGGAGCGCGTCGGCCTGGGCGATGCGCACGAAGGCGATGTGCCCCGCGTCGTCCTTCAGGCGGATGGCCTCCTCGTAGGACTCGCCGGCCTCGGCGTAGCGGGCCATGCGGGCGTGCTCGAGGCCGCGCTGGTAGGCGATCACCGACAGGTTGCTGCGGAAGCGGTCGACGACGTCCTGGAACATCGCGATCTCCACGGCGGTGAGGCGCTCCCGCCGGAGCTGCTCCCAGGCCTCGACGACCTCCTGCTGGCGGCCGTCGCGCACGAGGTCGTAGAAGGCCTGGGCGCGGGCGTCGAGGGCGGCGCGCTCCTCCTTCTCGCGGGTGGCCGCGCCGAGCTCCCGGCGGCTCTGCTCCTCGGTGCGGCGCAGCCCGCGGAGCTCGGCGTCGCGCTCGCGCAGCGAGGCGTCGAGCCAGAGCTTGATGCCGCCGAAGATCACCACCACGAAGAGCACGTAGGCCGTGGCGCTGTTGACCGTGATGCGCCGCTCGTAGCCTGCCTGGCGCCGGGCGATGCTCTTCACGTCGGCGGAGAGCGCGCTCGTGAGGTTGCTCGACTTGATGATCAGGCCGCGGCTCTCGATGATCTCGCGCTTGATCTCCCGGAACTCCTCCTCGACGTCGCGGCTCGACATGGCCCGACAGGCCTTAGTCCAGCGGCGTCGGCGCTGGCAAGCGCCCCCGCGCTTGCGGCTCGCGCCGCTCTCTGGTAATCGCCGCGGCCGAAGGGATCACGCGTTCCATGGGACAAGTCATCGACATCAACGAGCTCCGCCGCGGCAACAAGATCGACATCGACGGCGAGCCCTATCAGGTCGTCAGCGTGGACTTCCGCAAGCCGGGGAAGGGCACGCCCTCCACCTCGGTGAAGATGAAGTCGATGATCAGCGGCAACGTGCTCGAGCGCACCTACAAGTCGGGCGAGAAGCTCTCCGGCGCCGACATCGAGGAGCGCGAGATGCAGTACCTCTACGCCGAGGGCGACCAGCTGGTGTTCATGGACAACGCCACCTACGAGCAGGCGCACGTCGACGCGAAGCACTTCGAGGAGCGCGGGCTGCTGCTCGACAACGCCATCTGCCAGGTGCTGCTGCACAACGGCATCCCCATCGGCGTGACGCTCCCCACCTGGGTGGAGATGGAGGTCATCGAGACCGAGCCGGGCTTCAAGGGCGACACCGCCAACAACGTGCTCAAGGCCGCCAAGTGCACGACCGGCGTCATCGTGCAGGTGCCGATCTTCATCAACCAGGGTGACATGATCCGCATCGACACCCGCACCGGCGAGTACGCCGAGCGCGTGACCAAGACCCGCTGAGGCTCCGGAGGGGCTCTTCCCCCTCTTCCCTCCCCTCTCTCCCCCCGTGGCGGTCCCGAAGGGGCCGTCTTACACAACCCCGTATGAAGCAGGTGAGCTGATGCCCGTCGAGTGGATCGACGCGCACCCCGAGGGCCACTGGCTCCTCTGCGGGCGCGTCCTCGATCGCCCCTTCCCCGAGACCATCCTCCTGGCCGACGGCGCCCACCGCATCCAGGTGAACGGCCCCTGCACGACGGACCTCGAGCCCGGCGACCTCGTGCGCCTGCGGGCCATCGTCGACCACGACCCCAAGGACCTCTACCTCCCGCCGGACCGGGCCTTCCCGGTGTACCTCGCGTTCGAGTCGCAGAGCCTGCACCGCCCGACGCGCTCTCCCTTCGCGCGCGGCAGCGAGACCTGGCGGCTCGCCCAGGACGGCGTGCGCCCGCTGCTCGCGCTGCGGCACCACGCCAGCGACCAGGTGCGCGCCTACTTCCGCGCGCAGCGCTTCCTGGAGGTCGACACGCCCGCGATCGTGACCTGCCCGGGGCTCGACGTGCACCTCTCGGCCTTCGGCGTGCTCGGGCACATGCAGGCCACCGCGTCGGGGCTCCCGACGCCCTACGGCTTCCTCATCACGTCGCCGGAGTTCCACCTGAAGCGGCTGCTGGTGGGCGGGGTGAACCGCTGCTTCCAGCTCGCGCGCTGCTTCCGCGCGGGCGAGGTCGGCCGGCAGCACCAGCCGGAGTTCACCATGCTCGAGTGGTACCGCGCGTGGGCGGGCCTCGACGACGTGCTCGCCGACACCGAGCACCTCGTGCGCGCGGTCTCCGACGCCGGGCCCACGCCGGGCGTCGTCCGCCTCGGCGACCGCGAGATCCCGCTCGGCGGAGAGTTCGCGCAGGTGACGGTGCGCGAGGCCTTTGCGCGCTGGGCCCCGGACGTCGTCGACCCCGTCGCGCTCGCCGCCGACGACGAGGCCGAGTACTTCCGGCGCTTCTCGCAGGACGTCGAGCCGGCCCTCGGCTTCGATCAGCCGACCTTCCTCACGCACTTCCCCTCGGTGCACGCCTCGCTCGCGCGCCGCTGCGACGACGACCCCAGCGTCTGCCTGCGGGCGGAGCTCTACATCGCCGGCGTCGAGCTCTGCAACGCCTTCGACGAGCTCACCGACCCCGGCGAGCAGCGCGACCGCTTCCAGGAAGACCAGCGGCGCCGCGCCGCGCTGGGGCTGCCCGTGTACCCCCTCGACGAGGACTTCCTCCGCGCCCTCGAGGAGGGCATGCCGCCCGCGGCGGGCAACGCCCTCGGCTTCGACCGCCTCGTCGCCCTCGTGGCGGGCCGCGACGCCATCGACGACGTCATCGCCTTCCCGCACGGCGGCGGACCCTAGGCCCCGCGGTAGCGCTCCAGCAGCTCGCGCGCGGCCCGGTAGGGGTCGAACTCCCGCGCGAGCACGCGCTCGGCCGCCGACTCCAGCGCGTCGCCCACCTTCGACATCGCGTCTTCCACCAGCAGGTCGCGAAACACCAGGCGCAGCTCGTCGCGCGCCCTCGACGCCCGCCGCTCTTCGCCCGCCCGGGTCTGGCCCAGCCACGCGCGGTGCTTCGCGATCGCCTCGAGCAGCGCGGCGACCCCCTCGCCCCGCGACGCCACGGTCTTCACCACCGGGGTGAACCACTCGTCCGCCGACGCGCGGTGTTCGGCCTCGCGGTCGAGCTGCGCGCCGTGGTGGCCGAAGGAGTGCGACCCGGCGTGGAAGAGCTCGTGGCTCATGCCGATCATCATCTCGAGGTCGCGCACCGTCGCGTCGGCGCCCTCGCGGTCGGACTTGTTGACCACGAAGAGGTCGGCGATCTCCAGGATGCCTGCCTTGATGGCCTGCACCTCGTCGCCCATCCCCGGCGCCATCACCACCAGCGTCGAGTGCGCGAGCCGCGCGATCTCCAGCTCGTCCTGCCCCACCCCGACGGTCTCGACGATGATCACCCCCGCGCCCCAGGCGTCGAGCACCCGCACCACGTCGGCGGTCGAGCGCGAGAGCCCGCCGAGCTGCCCCCGGGTCGCCATCGAGCGGATGAACACCTCGGCGTCGAGGGCGTGCCGCTGCATCCGGATGCGGTCGCCCAGGATGGCGCCGCCGGTGAAGGGCGACGACGGGTCGACCGCCACCACGCCCACCCGCAGCCCCTGCTTGCGGTAGTGCCCGATGAGCTGGTCGGTGAGGGTGCTCTTGCCCGCGCCCGGGTTGCCGGTGACCCCGATGATCCACGCGCGCCCGGTGTGCGGGTGCAGGTCGGCGAGCGCCCCGAGCCAGTCGCCCGCCCGGTCGTCGATGTCCCGCATCAGCCGCGCGGCGGCGCGCACCTCGCCGCGAAGAACCCGCTCTGCCAGTGGATGCATGGCGCCGCGGGTTGTATCACACGAGCACCGTGCCCCTCCGCCTCCTCTTCGCCGCGTCGGTCGTGTCCCTCGCCGGCTGCCTGCCCGAACCCACGCGCCCCGGCTCCCGCTTCGACTCCGGGCCGCCCATCAGCTTCGACGTCGTGCAGGTGGAGGTCGCCCCGGTCGACCGGCCGCCCGTCGATCGCCCCGTCATCCTCGACGCGGGCTTCGACGCAACGGAGGTCGCCACCGATCGCCCGCTCGCCCCCGGCGACGGGCCAGACCCCGCGCGCCGGTACCCCCCGGGCCCCTACGGCACGCTGATGGGGGCGGTGGTGCAGCCCTTCGAGCTCGCCGATTGCGCCGGCGCGACGTACCGCTTCAACGGCCCCGACTGGGTGCCCGCCCGCGCCACGGTGATGGTGCTCACGGCGGGCTACTGCGCCGACTGCGTCCAGCTCGCGCGGAGCATCCAGAACGAGATCGCGATCCCGTACCGCCCGCTCGGCGTGCGGGTGGTGGGCGTGCTCGTCGACGGCGCCTCGCCGGGCGACCCGCCGACCCCGGCGTTCTGCCAGCAATGGATCTTCCAGGGCGGAATCTCCCACCCGATGGCGCTCGACCTCGGGGCCGCCCTGCGCGACTTCACCGCGGGCTTCCCCCTCCCGCAGTGGGTGCTCACGGACGAAGACGGCCGCATCCGCTGGCGCGCGCAGGGCAGCGCCGCCACCGTCGCCACGCTCCGGGCGCAGCTCGACGCGCTCCTGAGGTCGCCGTGACCGACCACGCCCGACGCCGCTGGCTCGCCTCGGTGGGCGCGGCCTCCCTCGCCGCCGGGCTCGCGCGCTGCGCCGACGACCCGGTCGCCGTGGTGCCCCTCGACGTGGGCCCGCTCGACGAGTGGCAGGAGGTGCGCTGGCGCCTCTTCGAGCGGGCGCGGGTGATCATGGCGCGCGACCCCGGCGGGCTCTTCGCGATGTCCGCGACCTGCCCCCACCAGGGCTGCGTGGTGAGCCCCCGGCCGGGGCCCGTGTGCCTCCCGCCGGAGGACGGCGCCACGTCCACCACGCCCACCCTCTGCTGCGCGTGCCACGGATCCAACTTCGACGGCGACGGCCTCGCCACGACCGGCCCCGCGGCGCCGCTGCGGCTCGTCCACTGGCGGGTGACCGTGGCCGAGGGGCGGGTGACCGTGCTGGTCGGCGACTCGGTCGCGGCGAACGTGCGTGCGGCGGGCTGACGGTCGTGAAACCCTACGGGGCACCGTAGAGAGGAGCGCGATGGCGAAGGTTCCGGACGAGAAGGTCCCAGGGCGTTTCATGCGGACCCTGAAGACGGGGTGGCTGGGCAGCGCCGTGGCGTCGAGCTACCTGGGCGGAAAGCTCACCGACCGGCTGCGCGGCGACGAGGGGCGCGCCGACGCCGAGCTCAGCCGGCACCTCCAGAACGCGAAGCGCATCGCGTCGACGATGAAGGAGCTCCGGGGTCCGCTGATGAAGGTGGGGCAGCTGCTGTCGACGCACGCCGAGGCGCTGCCGGGGGAGTACGGCGAGGTGCTGCGCTCGCTCCAGAGCTCGGCCCCGCCGATGGCCTACGAGACCATCCGCGACGTCATCGAGATGGACCTCGGGGCCACGCCCGAGGAGCTGTTCAAGGACTTCTCGCGCACCGCCCTCGCGGCCGCGTCGCTGGGCCAGGTGCACCGCGCCACCCTGAAGGACGGCACGCCCGTCGCCGTGAAGGTGCAGTACCCCGGGGCCGTCGCGTCGGTGGAGGGCGACCTCAAGAACATGAAGTTCGGCGCCGCGATGGTGAAGCGCCTGCTCGCCGACGTGGTGGGCAACGAGCGCCTCGACTTCACCCCGGTGGCCGAGGAGATCGCCGAGCACCTCGCGCAGGAGACCGACTACTGCCGCGAGGCCTACAACGCGCAGCTGCTGGGCAAGCTCTTCGAGGGGCAGGACTGGGTGGTCATCCCGAAGGTGCACACCCGCTACTCGGGGCTGCGCACCATCACCTACGACTACCTCGACGGCGTCGACCTCGGCGAGGCGCTCAAGAACCCCGACCAGGCGTACCGCGAGCGCGTGGTGGAGAAGCTCTCCGACGCGTACTGGTTCCAGATGCTGAAGGGGGGCGTGCTGCACGCCGACCCGCACCCGGGCAACTACCGCATCCTCCCCGACGGGCGCCTCGGCATCCTGGATTTCGGCTGCGTGAAGATCTTCGACGAGGCCTTCATCCAGGGCTTTACGGCGATGGTGAAGGCCCGGATGACCGGCGACGAGGAGGGGCTCAAGGACGCGATGTTCGCCCTCGGCCTCGTGTCCGACCGCGGCGACGCGCAGGAGCTCGCCGACATGGGGCGCATCGCGGAGTACTTCTCCGCCGGGCTCCAGAAGGACGAGCCCTTCGACTTCGCGACGTACAGCTACGTGCGCGGCGCCAAGGAGCTGGTGACCTACTTCCTGCAGCAGCGCCGCGTGCCGCCGTCGCAGCGCAACATGATCTTCATGACCCGGGTGGTGCTCGGGTACTACGAGTACTTCTCCCGCGCGCGAGCGAAGCTCAACTTCCGCCAGATGGTCTGGCGCTGGGTCAAGGACGACTGGAGCGGGCGGGCGATCACCATCCCGCCCTACGGAGAGTGATCGGCTGATGGGACGAACCATCGTCGTGGGCGACATCCACGGCTGCGCGCTGGAGTTCGATGACCTGCTCCGCTCCGTGGGCTACGCCGCGGGCGTCGACCGGCTGGTGCTGGTGGGCGACCTCGTCGCGCGGGGGCCCGACTCCGCCGGGGTCGTCGAGCTCGCGCGCTCGTGCGGCGCGTGGGCGGTGCGCGGCAACCACGACGAGAAGGTGCTGAGCTGGTGGCGCCACGCCCAGGAGCACGGGCGACGCAGCGCCGACCGGCGGGTGAAGCTCTCCGAGCGGCACCGCTCCGTCGCCGAGGCGCTCACCGAGCGGCAGTTCGGCTACCTCGCGGCGCTGCCGTTGATGATCTCGCTGCCCGAGCACGAGATGCTGGTGGTGCACGCGGGGGTCGACCCCGCGAAGGCCCCGTCGGCCTGCGACGAGGACACGCTGCTCACGGTGCGCTCCATCGACGACGACGGGCGCGCGAGCCGCAAGCTCACCGGCACCCCGTGGGCGCGGCGCTGGAAGGGGCCGCAGCAGATCGTGTTCGGCCACGACGCGCGCCGCAACCTCCAGGTGGAGGACTTCGCCACCGGGCTCGACACGGGCTGCTGTTACGGGCGGCAGCTCACGGCGCTGGTGGTCGACGCGGGCCAGGTCATCCCGCGCGACCGCGCGGCGCGGGAGAGGCTGCTGGTGAACGTCCCCGCGCGCCAGGTGTGGTGCCCGATGGGCTCGGGCGACGGGCCGGAGTGAGCTGATCGATGGGCGACGGACGGTCGGCGCTGGCGTGCCCCGGGTGCGGTCGACCGATGTCCCTCCGCGCCGGCGACCTCAGCGCCGCCGCGCTCGACTGCGAGCGCTGCGGGCTCGTGTGGTGCGAGGCCGGCGGCCTCGGCCGCCTCGTGGGCCACGCCGAAGACCTCCTCGACGAGCCGCCGGTGAGCCCCCCATCGATGGACGTCGCCCTCGACGCCCGCCCCTGCCCCTGCTGCCCCGGCGTCTGCCTCGACCGCGTGCCCTTCGCCCGCCCCCGCGGCCCCTGGATCGAGCGCTGCCCCTACTGCGCGGGCACCCTCTCGCCCGCGAGCGCGCTGCCCCTGATGCGCGCCGCCCTCGCCCGCCGCGCCGCGCCCCCGTCCCCGGCCGTCGCCCCGGAGCCGCCGCTCGACCCCGACCTCCCCGGCTGGCGCCCGCTCTCCCTCCGGCAGGCCGCCTTCGCCGTGCCCACGGCGCTGCTCGCGGCGCTGGTGCTTCGCAGCTTCACCCTCCCTTCGCTGCTGCTCTGGGGCGTTCGGGTCTCGCTGCACGAGCTCGGGCACGCAACGGTCGCGTGGGCCTGCTCATGGAAGGCGCTGCCGCTCCCCATCGGGTTCACGGTGGTGTTCGCCGGGCGCTCCTGGGCGGTGTTCACGTGCCTGCTGGCGGCGGTGGCGGCCAGCATCACCCTCGGGGTGTGGCGCCGCTCGGCCGCCCTGGTGGTGGGCCCCGCGCTCTTCGCCGTCGCGCTCTTCGTCGGCACCTTCGCGCTCGACCTCGACACCCAGGAGATGTGCGTCACCTTCGGCGGCGGCGGGGGAGAGCTCGTCTACGGCGCCGCCCTCGTGCTTCTCTTCCACCACCGGCTGCCGCCCCGCGCCCGGTGGGACTTCTTCCGCTGGGCGGCGCTCGCCCTCGGGGCCTACGTGCTCGTCGACGCAGCGATGTTCTGGCGCGAGTGCGCGCTCGACTGGTCGCGCATCCCGTGGGGCGGCAGCCTCGGCGAGGACGGCGACCTCACGAAGCTTCGCGACCAGCACCACTGGGACGAGCTGAAGATCACCGGGCGCTATGTCACGCTGGCGCGCGCGTGCCTCGGGGCGGTGGCCGTCTGGTGGGCCGCGCACCTCGCGGGCGCGTGGCGGCGGGAGCGGCGGCTCAGTGGCGCGCGAAGGGATACGCCGCGTAGTCCACCCGCAGGTGCTCCGCGAGCCACGGGCACACCTCGGTGACGCTCGCCGCGAGGCCCTGCGCGACCTTGCGGTAGGCCTCGTGGCCCTGCCGCGCCGAGCGCAGCTCGGTGAGGTGGAAGAGCTCCCGCAGGTTGGCCTGGAGCACATACCTCACCCGGTATGCGAGCGGCACGAGGTACTGCGCCTCCCACGGGTGCCCCGCGGCGATGGCGCGGTGCGGCTCGGCGACGGAGTCGAGGGCGTCGCGCACCGCCGGACCGAAGCCCATGGCGTCGAGCTCCTCGGAGACGACGTAGCCCTCGCGGGTGCCGAGCCGGGGCGTCGTCGCGGAGAGCAGCCGGTGCCGCTGGAGGTCGCGCCAGGCGCCGTAGTCGCAGCACACCTCGAAGCGGAACTGCACCTGCTCGAGCGCCCGCAGCGGGCCGTCGTGGGGGCCGCGGTCGCTGAGGTAGGCGCGCACCAGCGCGAGGGCGTGGTCGGGGTCGTGCGCGGCGTGCCACGCCTGCCGCCAGGACGCGCCGAAGAGCTCGCACTGCACCGCCGTCGCCAGCGTGCGCAGGGGGTCGGCGCTGTGGTCGAGGCGGCGGACGAGCACGTCCTCCTGGGGCTCCGGGAGCGCGTGCAGGGCGCCGTGGGCGCGCATCACCCGCTCGTACACGCTCGCGCGGTGGGCGCTCGGGGACGTGTACTTCAGCAGCGTCGGCACCATCACCGAGGCCTCGTCGCGCATCGAGCCCGCCATGCGCCGCACCTCCGCGAGGGGCGACGAGAGCAGCTTGCTCACGTGCTGCTCGAGCACCCGCGCGTTGATGGTGACGCCGACGTTGGTCGGCACCCCGGCGGGCAGCAGGCCGCGGAGCAGGTCGCAGCCGTGGGCGCGCAGCGTCGCGGCGTGGGCCTTCGGGTTGGCGCCCTCGGGCACCGGGTAACGCGCCGTGAGGGCCCGCTCGACCCGGTCGACGAGC
This sequence comes from Myxococcales bacterium, assembly GCA_030652255.1. Classification (GTDB taxonomy): domain Bacteria; phylum Myxococcota_A; class Polyangia; order Polyangiales; genus SCUS01. Next base: position 75,639 of record JAUSAZ010000106.1, read on the forward strand.
TGCGCATACACGGTGAGCAGGCGCCGCGCGTGGAGCTCGTAGCTCGCCGCGTGCGGCGCCGGGAGGCCGACGTCGGTGACGAGGGTGCCCTCGTCGAAGCGCACGTAGCGCGTGGACTTCTCGGTGTACGCGGCGAGCCGGGCCTCTTCCAGGGCCTTGGCGGCGAGGATGGAGCAGCGCTCCACCGCGAGGTGCACCACGGCGTGCTCGGCGACCGACGAGTGGCCGTACCCCACGACCCACTTCTCGTGGAAGGCACGGGCCTTCTCCTGCGCGGTGCCGAGCGTCGGGCCCGGCGCGGAGGGCGCGCCGACGACGTCGAGCTCCTGGTCGTCGAGGAGGCGGCGCAGGTTGGTGCGCAGGTCGTCGCGGGAGCGCGAGTAGTAGGCGAAGAGCACCGCGATGACCTCCTCCGGGAGGTCGCGCAGGGCGAAGACCTCGCGGTCGAGGTTGGTGACGTAGCGTGCGAGGCGGTCGTCCATCGGTGCGCCGCTCAACCGTTGGCGAGGAGGAGGTCGACGTTCTCGCTGTTGGCGAGCGTGCGGCTGCGGCGGGTGAGCACCTCGCAGCCGGTGCGGGTCACCACCACGGTGTGCTCGAACTGCGCGCTCAAGCGACGGTCCTTGGTGCGCACGGTCCACTTGTCCTTCGGGTCGACATCGACCTCCCAGCCGCCGAGGTTGACCATCGGCTCGATGGTGAAGGTCATGCCCGCGCGCATCCGGGGGTTGGGGGCGTCGCGCCCGGGCTTGTAGTGCGGCACCTGCGGCTCGGTGTGGAACTTCCGCCCGATGCCGTGGCCCACGAAGTCGCGCACCACCGAGCAGCCCTGCTTCTCGACGTACTCCTGGATGGCCGCGCCGATGTCGCCGATGCGCCCGCCGTCCTTCACCTGCGCGATGCCGATCTCCAGGCTCTGGCGCGCGACCTCCGTGACCAGCCGAGCCTCGGCCGAGGGCTCGCCGATGTAGAAGGTCGCGGAGGTGTCACCGTGATAGCCCTTGTAGAGGGTCGTCACGTCGACGTTGATGATGTCCCCCGGACGCAGCTTCTGGCTGGGCGTCGGGATGCCGTGGCACACGATGTCGTTGACGCTCGTGCACACCGACTTCGGGAAGCCGTGGTAGTTCAACGGTGAGGGCACGGCGCCGCGGCGGAGGGTGTCCTCGTGCACGAAGGCGTTGATGTCCTCCGTGGTGATGCCGGGGCGGAGCATCTCGCCGACGAGAAGCAGCGTGTCGGCGGCCATCTGACAGGACACGCGCAGGTCGTCGACCTCGCGCGCCGACTTGATCTCGATCACTCCGGCCACGGCGTCTCTCCTCGAAGCACTGCAGGGATACGGACCGCTTCGATTAGATCGCCCCGGCGCGCCGGTCAACCGCGTCCGCGGGTCAGTTCCATCGCTGGGCCTCTTCGCGCTGCCGGGCGATCTCCTCGTCGGCGTGCGCGAGGCCCTCCTTCGTCACGATGTACCTCACGGTGCAGCGCCCCGTCGGCGTGTCGAGCTGCGCCTCGAAGCCCGGCCCCGCGATGGTGCCCAGCAGCAGCTCGCGCCCGAGCGCCCGCACCGTCCCGACCCCGTCGTCCCCGGCGACCGCCTCGGACTCCCGGCGCTCGAGGTGCAGCGCCACCGCGGTCTCGTAGAGCTTCAGCGCCACCGCCGGGCTGAGCGCCGCCGTGCTCTGCAACACCGCGATCAGCCGCCACGCATGGTCTTCGCGCCTCGATGCCATCGGCTCACTCCAGCGGCGCGTCGCAGCCCAGCGGGCCCGTCCGCCGCAGCTCCAGCGTCCCGTCCGCGCGGGCCATGGCCAGCACGTACCCCGCGCGCTCCCACCGCAGCGACGGGTGGAGCATCCCCGAGTCGTCCTCCACCGCCACCCGCATCGCCGACCCGATGCGCCGGCCACGCGCGTCGATGCGGGCCAGGTACGAGCGCGGCGCGCCCCCGGACACCGCCTCGGACCACGCCACCCCGAAGCCCCTCGACGCCGCCGCCACGGAGGCCACCGAGTCGTCGGTGTAACGGATGGACAAGCGCTGCACCGGCCCCACGCCCCGGCCGCGCAGGTCGCTGGTCGCCACGTGGAGCCCCGCGTCGCCCGAGCGATGGTCGCTCCATGCGAACAGCAGCCGATCGCCCCCGCGCGCCAGGCTCGGCGCGCCCATCACCCCGGGCGCCCGCTGCACCTCGAAGGCCTCCCCCCTCGGCGCGCCGTCGAGCGCCAGCGCCCGGCCGCGCAGCACCGTCGCCTCGCCCTCCCGCGCCGTCCACGCCACCATGAAGCCGTCGGGCACCGCCGCCACCGCGGGCCCCGCGCCGCCGTCGGCGAAGACCCGCGGGGCCGCGTCGGTGAGCCCCCGCGCCGCGAGCGCGCCGCCCGGCCCGACCCGCGCGACCCACAGCGCGTAGTCGCCCGCGATGGCGAGCGCCCCGTGGCTCGCGCCCTCCCAGCGCGTCGGCGCGCCCAGCGACGCGTCCTGGGCCAGCGTGCGCAGGGCCGCCCCGCGGGCGTCGCTCCATCCGACGTAGGCCAACGAGCGCTGCACCGTCACCGTGGGCCCGTCCGTGACCGCCCCCTCCACGACCTGGACGGGCGCCCGCATGCCCTCCCACCACGCCGCCACGCCGTCGGCCGTGCGCCACGCGAACACCCGCGCGCCCACGGAGCCCGCGACCGCGGGGTGGTCGCCGGTCAGCCGCCGCTCGATGCGCTGCCCGGTGACGAAGCGCGGGTCGTAGCAGACCGTCGCCACGTTGCGGACCGCGGCCCGGTGCGGGGGCGGGTGCCGCCGGCGCCACCACTTGCAGCCGGGACCGACGGCGGTGAGCGCGACGAGGGCGATCAGGCGGTGGAGCTGTGCCACGAGGACTCCTTGCGCGCGACCAGGGTGTAGACCAGCGCGCTCACGATGTTGACGGCGACCACCGCGGCCCAGAGCCCGGACGGCGGCAGGCGTAGCGCGGCGGTCACCACCAGCATCAGCGGAAACTGCACGAGGAGCACCAGCACGAGGTCGACGCGCAGCGCGAGCCGCGTCGAGCCGGCGCCCACGAGGGCGTTGCCGAGCACGATCGCGAAGCCGAAGGCCGCGTACGAGGGGCCGACCATGGAGAGGTAGTCCTGCGCGCGCCGGACGATGACGTCCTGCGTGGTGAAGAAGCGCAGGAAGCGCTCGCCCTGCCCGATGAAGAGGGCGGCGAGGCCGAGCATCGTCAGGACGTTGTAGGCCCCGGTGATCCAGGCCGCGCGGCGGGCGCGCTCGAAGAGCCCGGCGCCGATGTTGGTGCCCACGAGGGTCTGCGCGGCGCCGCCCCAGCCCATGGAGACGAAGAGGGCCATGGTCTCCATGCGGAGGCAGAGCGCGTAGGCGGTGCCGGCGTCGCTGTTACCCGGTGTGGTAAAAAAGTGGTGCACCAGCGCGATGACCAGCAGCACCGCGGCGATGCGCACGCTGAACTGCGTGCTGGTGGGCCAGGCGAGCGCGACGATGCGCCGAAGCACCGGGCGGGACGGCAGCAGCCGGGTGCCGAGCTCGGACACCCGAAGCGTGCGGTGCAGGAGCCAGAGCGGCGGGACCATCACGACGGCGCGGGCGATGACCGTCGCCCAGGCGGCGCCGACGACGCCCCAGCGCGGCAGCCCGAGGGCGTGGGCGATGGGGGGACCCCACGCGAAGATGGTCGGGGCCGGGCCGTCGCCGTAGACGAGCAGCACGGCCAGGAAGAGGTTGAGCACGTTGCCCGCGGCGAAGACCGCCAGGGGGAGCTTCGACTGCCCCATCGCGCGCTGCACCGCGGTCACCTGGAACATCAAGAACACCGTGACGATCCCGCCCACGATGACCCGGAGGTAGGCCCCCGCGAGCTCGCGCACGAGCCCCTTGGCGCCGAGGAGGTGGTGCACGATCACGTCGGACCCGAGGATGGCCACCACCCCGAACGCGAGGCCCAGCAGGGTGACCAGCCCGACGCTGCCCCAGGCGATCTCCGCGACCTCGCGCCGGTCGCCGCGCCCGCGGGCCTGCGCGACCAGCGTCGCCGTGGCCGACGACACGCCGTAGGAGAGGATGGTCCCCAGGGCGGCGACCATGTCGCAGATGCCGAGCGCGTCGAGCGAGGCGTCGGACAGCGCGGGCGGCAGCCGCGCGATGATGTACTGGTCGACGAGGTTGAAGACGACCTGGAGGACCATCGCCGCGGCGAGCGGGGCGCCGAAGCGCAGCACCGTGAGCGCGAGCGGGCCATGGAGCAGGCGGTCGCGGGCGGGGTCGCTGATCGTGACTTCGGCCATCGTGGAAGGCCCTGGGCCATAGCGCAGATCGCGCCGCGCCGCGACCCCGCAGGGGCTCAGCGCCGCGCGCGGAGGGGCGCGAGCGCCGGGTCGCGGTAGACGTCGTGGAGGCGCTGCATCACGGCGGCCCAGGTGTAGCGTTCGACGAGGCGGGCGCGGCCCGCGAGGCCCTGCGCGCGGCGGGCGGCGGCGTCGGCGGAGAGCGCCCCGATGAGGGCGTCGCCCAGGGAGTCGGCGTCGCCGGCGCGGAAGGTTCGTCCCGCGCCGGTGTACTCGATGAGGTCGGCCACGGCGCCCCCGGCGGTGCCGACCACGAGGGTGCCGCAGGCGATGGCCTCGGCGGTGGAGAGCGAGAAGGTCTCCGCGCGGCTGGAGACCACCACCACGTCGCAGGAGGCGAGCACGCGCGCCACCTCGGCCGGGGAGTCGAGGTAGGGGCGCACCGTGACCGCCTCGCGGCTGCGCGCAAACGCCTCGAGCTGCGCGCGCATCGGGCCGTCGCCCACGAAGAGCAGCCGGGCGCCGGTGGCGGCGTGGACGCGGTCGAAGGCCGCGAGCAGCACCGGGAGCTCCTTGTCGACGGTGAAGCGCCCGGAGTAGCAGATGGTGGGGGGCTCGGCGCGGCTCGCACCTGGGGCCTCGGGCGTGAAGACCGCCACGTCGACCCCGAGGCCCACCTCGCGCACCCGGGGATAGCCCCGGTCGAGCAGCTCGCGCGCCAGCGTCGGGGATGCGACGAGCGTGGCGTCGTAGCGGCTGTGCTGCCGTCGGAAGAACGACCACACCCCCTCGGCGAGCGCGTCGCCGCCGACGGGCGCGGGCAGGGCCTGCACGACGTTCTCGACGACCTGCCGGGGGTGGCTGTGGAAGAAGCCCACCACCCGCGGGGGCTTCGCGGCCGAGCGCGCCGCGCGCAGCACGATGCCGGGCAGCACGTAGTGGCTGGCGACCTCGATGACGTCGGGCTGGAGCCGCTGGATGAGCTCGCCGATGCCCGCGCGCAGCCCGAAGAGGCGGTAGGCGTCGTTGCCCGGCATCGGCGGACCGGGGAGGCGGTGCATCGTGCCGTCGCCGAAGGCCTCGGTGGAGCGCAGCTCGCCGGGCACCGCGAAGTGACACTCGACGCCGAGGCCAGGGAGGACGCGCGCCTTCTCGCGGTAGTACCGCTTGATGCCGCCGCAGGAGTTGGAGAACGCGCTCGTGATGTCGAGCACCCGCATCGGGAGACCTCGCTCGCGCGTCACACAACTGCCGCGCGCGGGTCGAGTAGCGCGATCGCGCCGTGTTGTCCCGCGCTTCCGTCCTTCCCGCGGGTGAAGCTGGGCAGCGCCGCGGGACCTTCGCCGCTTGCGCCCGGGCGGCGGGAGCCACTAGGGTTCACCCCTTCCCTGTAGCAGTGAGGCGATGCCGGTCCGATGCGCGCGGTGGTGATTCAGTTTCCTGGGTCGAACGCTGACTTCGACGCGCTCCACACCCTGCGCGACGTGGTGGGGGTGCAGACCGAGTACGTCTTCCACAAGACCCCGTCGCTCCCGGCCGGCACCGACCTCGTGGTGCTCCCCGGCGGCTTCTCCTACGGCGACTACCTGCGCTGCGGCGCCATCGCCCGCTTCGCCCCCGTCATGGCCGACGTGCGCCGGCACGTCGAGCGCGGCGGGCTCGTCCTGGGCATCTGCAACGGCTTCCAGATCCTCACCGAGGCGGGGCTGCTCCCCGGGGCCCTCACCCGCAACGCGCACCTGCGCTTCGAGTGCCGCGACGTGCTCGTGCGCGTCGACGCCGACGGGCCCTTCACGCAAGACCTCCGCGGCCGCGTGCTGCGCCTCCCCATCGCCCACGCCGAGGGCCGCTACCAGGCCGACCAGGGCACCCTCGACTCGCTGGAGTCTCGCTCCCTCGTGGCCTTCCGCTACGTGCCCGCGGCGTCGCCCGACCCACGCGCGCCCGGCAACCCCAACGGGTCGCTCCACGACATCGCGGGCCTCTACGGCGGCCCACGGCGCAACGTGCTCGGGCTCATGCCCCACCCCGAGCGCATGTCCGAACCCCTGCTCGGCGGCACCGACGGCCGCCTGCTCTTCCACTCCGCCGTGCGCGCCGCCCTCGCGCGCTGAACAACCCGAGAACACCGATGAGAGCGCACGAACCCGCGGTCACCCCCGAACTGGCCCGCGAGCACGGGCTCACCGACGAGGAGTACGCCCTCGCCCTCGCGGCGATCGGCCGTACGCCGACCTTCCCCGAGCTCGGGGTGCTGTCGGTGATGTGGTCCGAGCACTGCTCGTACAAGTCGTCGCGCGTCCACCTGAAGCGCCTGCCCACCAAGGGGCCGCGGGTCATCCACGGGCCGGGCGAGAACGCCGGCGTGGTCGACATCGGCGACGGCTGGGCGGTGGTCTTCAAGATGGAGTCGCACAACCACCCGTCCTTCATCGAGCCCTACCAGGGCGCCGGGACGGGGGTCGGCGGAATACTCCGTGACGTATTCACCATGGGCGCGCGGCCCGTCGCGGTGATGGACTCGCTGCGCTTCGGCGAGCCCGGCCACCCCCGCACGCCGGGCCTGCTGCGCGGCGTCGTGGCGGGCATCGCGGGCTACGGCAACGCCTTCGGCGTGCCGACGGTGGGCGGCGAGGTGCAGTTCGACGCGGCCTACAACGGCAACATCCTGGTCAACGCCTTCGCGCTGGGCCTCTGCCGCAGCGACCGGCTCTTCCTCGGGCAGGCGAAGGGCGTGGGCAACCCGATCCTGTACGTGGGCGCGCGCACCGGCCGCGACGGCATCCACGGCGCCACCATGGCCAGCGCGGAGTTCGAGGAGGGCGAGGAGGCCGAGCGCCCGACGGTGCAGGTCGGCGACCCCTTCATGGAGAAGCTCCTGCTCGAAGGCTGCCTGGAGATCTTCGCCGCGGACGTGCTCGAGGGCATCCAGGACATGGGCGCCGCGGGCCTCACGTCGAGCACCGTGGAGATGGCCTCGCGGGCGGGCAACGGCGTCGAGCTCTGGCTCGACCGGCTGCCTCGGCGGGCGAAGCACCTCACGCCCTATGAGATCCTGCTGAACGAGTCGCAGGAGCGCATGATCATGGTGGCGCGCGCGGGCGAGGAGCAGCGCGTGCTCGACATCTGCGCGAAGTGGGACCTCGACGCCCAGGTGGTCGGCCGCGTCACCGACACCGGGCGCTTCGTGGTGCGCGCCACGCCCGGCTACGACCCGCTCTCGGGCGCCCCGTGGCCCGACGACCCCCCGGTGGCGGTCGACCTCCCGGTGGCGCTGCTCACCGACGAGGCCCCCGTCTACACGCGCCCCTGCGTCGACGACCCGCGCCTCACCGACCGCTACGGCGTCGACGCGACGGGCCTCGCCTTCGACCCGCGGGCGGACCTCCTGGAGCTGCTCTCGGCGCCCAACGTCGGCAGCCGCGCGTGGATCTACCGACAGTACGACCACATCGTGCGCGACGGCACCGTGGTGAAGCCCGGCGCGGGCGACGCCGCCGTGGTGCGGCTCTTCTGCGAGGACGAGCGCGGCCGTCGGGAGAAGCTCGTGGCCATGGCGAGCGACTGCAACGGCCGCTTCTGCGAGCTCGACCCGCGCACCGGCGCCGCGATGGCCGTCGCCGAGGCCTGCCGCAACCTCGCGTGCGTGGGCGCCGCGCCCATCGGGCTCACCGACTGCCTCAACTTCGGCAACCCCCAGCGGCCGGAGATCATGGCGCAGTTTCGCGACGCCATCGACGGCATCGCCGACGCCTGCAAGGCCCTCGGGGTGCCCGTCGTCTCGGGCAACGTGAGCCTCTACAACGAGACCACCGAGGCGGGCGGAGCCCGCGCCGTGCTGCCGACGCCGACCATCGGCGCGGTGGGCCTCTTCGAGAAGGTGAGCGACGTCGTCGGCGCGGGCTTCCGCACGGCGGGCGACCACGTGTTCGCGCTCGGTCCCCGCGGCGACGACCGCCTCGGCGGCAGCGAGTGGCTCACCCGCCGCACGGGTCGGGTGTGCGGCCGTCCGCCCTCCATCGACCTCGCGGCAGAGGCTGCCCTCCAGGGATTCCTGGTGCGGGCGGCGCGCGAGGGGCTGCTGGCGTCGGCGCACGACTGCGCAGAGGGCGGGCTGCTGGTGGCGCTCGCGGAGGCGTGCATCCTGGGGCAGTCGGGCGCGACCGTGGCCCTGCCCGCGGAGTACGAAGTGACCCCGGGCGGGCTCTTCGGCGAAGACCCGACGCGGGTGGTGGTGTCGGTGACGCCCTACGTGCTCGGGCTGTTCATGCAGCGCGTCGCCGAGGCGGGCGTGCCGGTCGCCTTGCTGGGCCGGGTGGGCGGCGGTTCCCTGGCGCTGGAGGGCGTCGCGACCTGGGGAGTCGACGAGCTGCGCGAGGCCCACGCGTCGGCGCTCGACTCCATTGTCGGCGGAGACGATGCGCGCGCCCGATCCTGAGCACTGGCTCTACCGGCACGCGCCGCGCGAGTGGCTGCGCGCCGCGCTCGGCGAGCTCGAACAGGCGAAGCGGGCCTACGCCGCGCACAACGGGCGGGCCGGGCTCGCGGGGTGTCGGCGCGCGGCGGGCGTGGCGCTCAACGGGTGGCTCGCGACCCTCGACGCGCCGCCCGAGGCCTACGGCCGCTCGTACATGGACCACCTCGCCGCCCTGATCGCCGACGAGGGCGCGCCGGAGGCCGTGCGGGCGGCCGCGCGGGTGCTGCGACAGACGCCGCTGCCGGGCGGGGAGATCGTCGCGCTGCGCACCGCCACCACCGACGCGCGCGCCCTCGACGCGGCGGAGACCGTGATGGCCCACGCCTACGCCGAGGTGGTGCGCTCCGAGCCCGCCTGAGGCCGCGACGTACCGCTGGGCCGACCTGGCGATCGGCAGCGGACACGGCGCCCTCGCGGACGTAGAGTGCCCAGGCTGGCCTTCGCCCGAGGGAGGTCGGCGCGGCTACGGTTTCGGGGTGAAGGAGGGAGACACCATGGAGAGCCATCGCGGGGTGACCGTTGGCGTGATGCTTTTGTTGCCGGCGTGCGCATCGCCGCTCGACCCACCCGCGGACGCAGCGCGGGCCGACGTGGTCGACGCCGCGACGGACGTGCGCATCGGCTGCCCGGAGGGGCTGTGCGTCTATCCCGGGAGCGACGAGTGCCGGCTGCCCGGCGGACCCTTGAGCGGATGCTGCGGCTGCAACGCCGGGGTGTGCAGCATCGAGTGCCGCTGCATGGCGCCCGACACGCCCATCGCGACGCCGACGGGCGATCGTCGCATCGACGCCATCGCCCCGGGCGACCTCGTGTACAGCCTCCGCGCCGGGCGCATCGTTCCGGTCCCGGTGCTGGTGGTGCGTCGCACGCCGGCCATCGGACACCAGGTCCAGCGCTTCGTGCTCGAGGGCGGCGCGGTGCTGGAGGGCAGCGCGGGGCACCCCACCGCGGAGGGTCGATGCTTCCGCGACGTCCGCGCGGGCGACCGCCTGGGCGGGCTGCTGGTGGTCCGCGTCGAGACCGTCCGGTACGCCCACCAGGCGACCTACGACATCCTCCCGGCCTCCGACCGGGGAACCTACTTCGCGAGCGGCGCCCTCATCGGCAGCACCCTCGCGACCAACGACGCGCCCTCCTCGGGGCGCCCCGCCCCGGACGCCCGGCCCGTCGTCCCCTGAGCGTTGGCGTCCGCGCTGCTGCGGCGGCCGCGGCGGTGTGCTAGTGGGCGACGGCAGAGCGATGGCTGACGCAGAGCACGAGATCGAAGACGCCGCCGGGCGCATCCGGGCCAACCCCCTGCTCCACGAGATCTACCGGGACGTGTACGCGCGCATCCTGGAGGAGATCCCCCCGGCGGGGTTTCCGCGGGTGCTCGAGCTCGGCTCGGGCGGAGGGTTCTTCCGGGAGTTTGCGCCGCACACCATCACCAGCGAGTGCGTGCCCGTGCCGCGGGTCGACCGCGTGGTCGACGCGTGCCGGATCACCGAGCACTTCGGCCCCGACTCCCTCGACGCCATCACGGCCTTCAACGTGTTCCACCACCTGCCCGACTGCGAAGGGTTCCTGCGCGGCGCGCAGACCGTGCTGCGCCCCGGCGGGCGCATCGTGCTCGTCGAGCCGTGGTTCACCCCGCTGGGCCAGTGGTTCTACCGGGCCATCCACCACGAGCCCTCGCTGCTCGACCCCGACGACTGGAACATCGCGGGCGTCGGCCGCCTCGAGGGCGCCAACTCCCGCCTGCCCACCAGCGTCTTCCGCGACTCCGACGCCCGCTTCGCCCGAAGCTTCCCCGCGCTGCGGGTCGTCAAGCGCGAGCCCTTCCACAAGTGGCTCTACCTGGCCTCCGGGGGCCTGCGCCTCAACACCCGCATCCCGCGCCCCATCGCCCGCGCGCTCGTGGCCGCCGACCGCGCGCTACACCCGGGCGACACCGCGGCCGGGCTCTTCGCCCGCATCGTCGTCGAGCGCCTCCCCGGCTGAGACCTTCCACTTCCTTCTCGAGAGTAGAACCCCACCGCCATGACCGCTGAGATCACCCTCGACCTCGTCAAGCGCTTCCCCTCCAACGGCCCGACGGACCCGATCCGCTACTACCGTCGCCCGCTCACCGGCTGGCTCTTCCGGGAGCGCATCAACCTCGGGCTGCGCATGCTGCGCGACCTGCGCTTCGAGCGCGCCCTGGAGATCGGCTACGGCTCCGGCGCGGTGCAGGTGCCGCTCCACGGCGTCGCCGCCGAGGTGCACGGCATCGACCTCGACGCCGACCCGGCGCTCGCGACCAGCATCCTCGACGCGCTCTCGCTCAAGTCCGAGCTCCGCCAGGGCTCGGTGTACGAGCTCCCCTACCCCGACGCGCACTTCGACCTCGTGGCGTCGTTCTCCACCTTCGAGCACCTGCACGACTTCGAGAAGGCCCTGTCCGAGGTGCGCCGCGTGCTGCGCCCGGGCGGGCGCTTCCTGCTGGGCATGCCCGCCGTCAACAAGATGATGGAGGTGTCGTTCCTGGCCATCGGGTTCAAGGGCATCGACGACCACCACGTCACCACGCCCCAGCAGGTGGCGGCGCGCTTCCACGCCAACGGCTTCGTCGTCGACGACCAGGCGCGGCTCACCCTGCCCATCCCCACGGTCCCCGGCGCCACGGTCTATTACGACTGGCTGCTCCGCCGCACGCCCTGAGCCCCGCCTCACCCCTCACTCCCCTTCAGCCTCCGCCGGGAACAGCCCGTGCACCGGTGACCCCCCCGATGCTTGCTCCGCCCTCCGCGACCCTCTCCGCCATCGACCGCGTGCTGGTCTTCTTCGCCCGCCTCGGCGCCCGCCGCCCGATGCGGGTGCTGCTCTGCACGCTCCTCGTGCTCGCGCTCTCCGCCCTCACCGCGTCGCGGCTGGAGTTTCGCCAGGACTTCATCGAGCTGCTGCCCTCGGAGAGCGTCGGGGCGCGCCTCCTGCGCCGGGCGATGGCGCGCATGGGCGGCGGCAGCGCGACGATGTTCGTGGTCGTTGACTCGCCCGACCCGGAGGCCAACCGACGGCTCGTCGACGCGCTCGAGGCGCAGCTCCGGGCGCTGCCTCCCACCCTGGTGCGCACCGTCGAGCACGGCCCCGAGGAGATCCGCCGCTTCTTCTGGGAGCGCCGCTGGCTCTACGCCGACGTCGGCGACCTCGAGGAGATCTCCTGCGAGCTCCAGCGCGCGCGCCGCCGCGCCCAGCCCGGCTTCGTCGACCTCGACGACGAGACCTGCGCCGAGCTCCGCAGCGACCACGGGCGCGCCCCCGCCGCGGCGAGCACCACCGCGTCCGCGGCGCCCGCGGCGGAGCCCGAACCCGCCAACGTGTCCGCCGCCGCGCGGCCCTTCCACCGCTTCCGCGCGCAGCTCCGCACGCGCACCCGGGAGGTCGATCAATACCCCACCGGGTATTTCCGCAACCCCGAGGGGACCCTCTACGCCATCGTGCTTCGCTCGCCCGCCACGGGCACCGGCGACCGCACCGGCGACCGGCTGATGGCCCGCGCCACGCAGATCATCCGCGACGTGCACCCCGAGCGCTTCCACCCGCGGGCGCAGGTGGGCCTCGGCGGCGACATCCCCAACGCCATCGCCGAGCGCGACGCCCTCAAGGAGGAGGCCATCAAGACCTCCGGCCTCGCGGTGGTGCTCATCCTGGGCGGCATCGTCCTCTTCTTCCGCTCGTTCTCCTCGCTCGCGCACATCGGCCTCGCGATGATCACCGGCGTCGGCCTCGCGTTCAGCGTCGCCTTCTTCGCCTTCGGCTACCTCAACGCGTCGACGGCCTTCCTCGGCTCGATCATCGCGGGCAACGGCATCAACTACGGGATCATCTACCTCGCGCGCTACCGCGACCGCCGCGCGGTGGGCGACTCAGTGGAGGACGCCCTCGTCGACGCCGCGGTCACCTGCCGCCGCGGCACGCAGCTCGCCGCCCTCGCGGCCGCCTTCGCGTACGGCTCGCTGATGCTCACGTCCTTCCGCGGGTTCTCGCAGTTCGGCCTCATCGGCGGCGTCGGGATGATCTTCTGCTGGTGCGCCACGATGATCGTCGTGCCCGCCACGGTGACCGCCGTCGAGGCGCTGCGCGCCCGGCTCTTCCCCGCCCGCGCCGCGCGGGTCACCTCGTCGGGCCCCACGCGCACGCCCATCACCGGCGCCATCGCGACGCTCACGGCCCGCTACCCGAAGCAGATCCTCCTGGTGGGCGCCGCCCTCTGCGTGTGGTCCGCGGTCGCGCTGCCGGCCTACCTCCGCGACCCGTGGGAGTACAACTTCGCCAACCTCGGCTCGCGCGGCTCGCGGCACACCGGCGCGGACTCCTGGAGCCGCCGCGCCAACCGCATCTTCGTCGGCCGCAGCAGCTCGCCGGACATCCTCCTGGCCGACCGCTTCGAGGACGTCGTCGAGCTCTCCGCCGCGCTCCTGCGCCGCGACCAGGAGCGCACCGGCGGCCGCTACATCGATCACATCGAGACCGCGTGGGACCGCCTCGGCGGACAGCCCGACACCATGGCCCGCAAGCTGGAGATCCTCCAGACCATCCGCGCCGACATCGACGCCGCGCTGCCCGACCTGCGCGGCGACGACCTCGAGCTCGCCCGGGAGTGGCGCCCGCCGGAGAGCCTCCGAGCCCCGCAGCCCGACGAGCTCCCGGCCCTGGTGCGCGCGCAGTACACCGAGAAGTCCGGCCGCTTCGGCACGCCGGTGTTCGTCTATTACAAGCCCTGGTTCACCCCGAGCGACGGGCGCAAGCTCATCATCGTCGCCGACCTCACGCAGAACGTCCGCCTCGCCGACGGGCGCACGGTGCCCACGGTGAGCCGCTCGACGGTCTTCGCGGAGATGGTGCGCGCCATGAGCACCGACGGCCCGCGCGCCACCTTCGCGGCCTTCCTGGTGGTGGTCTTCCACTCGCTGCTCGCCACCCGGCGCCTCGGGCCCGCGGCCATGGTGCTGGGCTCGCTGCTCGCGGGCGTGCTCTTCACCGTCGGCGGCGCGGCGCACCTCGGCGTGCGCCTCAACTTCCTCAACTTCGTCGCGCTGCCCCTCACCTTCGGCATCGGCGTCGAGTACGCCATGAACCTCTACGACCGCGTCGAGCACCTCGGCGACGTGGGCGACGGTCTGCGCTCCGTCGGCGGCGCGGTCACCCTCTGCTCGCTCACCACGGTCATCGGCTACGGCTCGCTGCTCGCGGCCGACAACCAGGCCCTCCAGTCCTTCGGCTACCTCGCCGTCGCCGGCGAGCTCTCGTGCATCGTGACGGCGATGTTCATGCTGCCCGCGGCGATGGTGCTGGCGCAGCGCCGCCGGGAGCGCGCCCGGTGAGCGCCCCCCGCCGCGTCCTCTTCATCAACGACACCGCGCGCAACGGCGGCCCCGGCCGCAGCCTGCACGCCATCCTGAGCTTCCTCGACCCCGCGCTCGTGCACCGCATGGTGCTGCTGCCCCGCGAGGACGCCATCGCCCGCCTGCTGCGCGAGGCCCGCGTGGTCGACGAGCTCATCATCGAGCCCGACCTCATCGAGAACGCCTGGCAGCCCTGGGACCGCCCCGTCGAGCGCGCCGACCTCGACGCCCCGCCGGCCGTGCGCCTCCCGCGGCTCGCGCTCAACGTCGGCCGCATGGGCCGCCTCGCCGTCACCCTGCCGCGCCTCGTGCGCGCGCGCGGCGTCGAGCTCATCTACTGCAACGGCACCACCGCGGACTTCGTCGGCGGCGTCGTCGGCAACCTCACCGGCACCCCCGTCGTCTGGCACGTGCGCTACACGTCCATCCCCGCTGCCAGCGCGCCGCTGCACGGCGCCCTCGCGCGCAGCCGCGCGGTGAAGCGCCTGGTGTGCGTCTCCCACGCCTCCGCGGCCCTCTTCCCCGGGCTCGCCGACAAGGTCGCGGTGGTGCACAACGCCGTCGACGTCGAGCGCTACCGCCGCGGCGCGACGCCCGGCGCCTTGCGCGGCTCGCTCGTCCCCGCGGACGCCTTCATCTACGGCAGCATGGGGCGCATCCTGCCGCGCAAGGGTTACCCCCAGATGATCCGCGCGGCGCGCGAGCTCATCGACCGCTGCGCCCCGGAGGAGCGCCACCGGCCACACTTCGTGGTCCTCGGCGACACGCCCGCCGACCTGCCCGGCGACCACCTCGCGGAGTGCCGCGCGCTCGTCACCGAGCTCGGCCTGGAGGGGCGCTTCCTCTTCCCGGGCTTCACCGAGGACGTGCGCCCGTGGCTCGAAGACTTCGACGTGGTGGCGCTCCCGTCGGTGTACCCCGACCCCCTGCCGCGGACGGTCATCGAGGGCATGGCCTACGAGCGCCCGGTGGTGGCCTTCGACGTCGGCGGCGTCGGCGAGATGGTGCGCGACGGCGCCACCGGCACCCTCCTCCCCCCTTCCCCCTCCGCGGCCGCCTTCGCCGACGCGATGCTGGCGTACCTTCGCGACCCCGGGCGCCTGCAACGCGAGGGCGCCGCCGCCCGCCAGGCCGTCATCGAGGGCTTCGGGGGTGAGGCCCACGGCCGGGCGATCATGGCCCAGATCGAGCGAGCGCTCGACTGACGAGCTCGCCTGCGGCGGCGTCGTCCGGTGGCTGATGGAGTAGCCGCCCGCTGGCCAGTTGGGCTTCCACTCCTCGGGCCCTCCAAGGCCCCGCACCGAGCGCGACCCCCACTGAATACCCGGAGATTCGCTGGAGAACGGGTCATGCATGAGACCCGGGTTGCTTGGATCGTCATCCAACATCCAGGACGGTGGACTCCCCGGCGCGTGACCCGCGGAGCGACGACCACCCCGCCGATGGCCACGCTATCTCCCCTCCCGGAAGAGCTGTGTTAGGTACGCGCCGCCGCGGCCACCATTAGCCTTCGGGGCTTTCTTCGTCAGGACACCCTATGAACGCACCCAACAACTCCCGCCCACGACCGCGCTCGACCGGCAGCCGCTGGCCGAAGCGCATCGCGATCCTGAGTGACTACGTGCGGCTGCCGTACGCCAACGGGGCCACGTTCGCGACGCAGTTTCTCTACCGTGAGCTCACGGCGCGCGGCCACGAGGTGACCGTCATCGGTCCGCGCGACCCCGACGCGAAGCCCGAAGACCTCCCCGAGCGGCACATCTGCCTGCCGAGCGTGCCGCTGCACAACCACCCGGGCGTCTACATCCCGCTGCCCCTCGAAGGCATCCTCCGCGAGAAGCGCGACTGGGACTTCGACGTGGTCCTCGGGCAGACCGCCACCGAGCTGATGGAGCTCGGCCTGTGGCTGCGCGCCACCCGCGGCATTCCCCTCGTGGCCGTCAACACGGTGCACCTGCCGAGCGTCTACCCCGTGGTGATGCCCGAGTCGCTGCACGACTCCAAGGCGGCGCACTGGCTCTTCCAGAAGTCCTTCCTGAAGCTCGCGGACAGCACCTCGGCCAGCGCCTACAACGGCTGCGACGGCCTCGTGGTGCTCTCCAACGGCCTCAAGGACTACTGGGAGGAGCGCGGGGTCACGACGCCCATCCACGTCATCCCCCGCTGCGTCGAGCCGAAGATCTTCGACACGGCGCCCGGCCCCGACCCCTTCCCCCGCGGCTTCCGCAAGGGCGCGCGGCTGCTGGTGGTGTGCCGGCACACGCGCGAGAAGGCCGTCGAGCGGCTGCTGGAGATCTTCGCGCGGTACATCGCCCCGGCCAACCCCGACGCGACGCTCACCCTGCTCGGCGACGGCCCCGACCACGACCTCTTCCGCCACACCGCCGAGGCCCTCGGCGTGCGCGAGAAGACCCACTTCCCCGGTGAGTTTCCGCTGGGCGCGCTGCCGACCTGGTACCACCACGCCGACCTCTTCACGTACACCTCCCTCTCGGAGACCTACGGCCAGGTGGTGAGCGAGGCCCTCTGGTCGGGCCTGCCGGTGGTGGCCTTCGCCGACGGGATGGGCGTATCGCAGCAGGTCGAGCACGACCTCACGGGCCTGCTCGTCGAGCCCGGCCCCGACGCCGAGATGGCCGACTGGCGCTTCGCCCGCGCGGCGGTCTCGCTGCTGCGCAACCCGCGCCGTCGACAGACGCTCGCGGCCAACGCCGCGGCCCGGGCGCACGACCGCTCGGCGCCGCACAAGATGCTCGAGAGATTCCTCGAGGCCTTCGAGGCGGCCCGCGCCCACCGCGACGCCAACCCCCCGGAGATGCGCAGCCCCCGCCTCGCGACCGCCTTCCACGGCGGCCGCTGGCTGGCCATCAACAGCATCGTGTACGGCCTCGGGCACCTCCGGCCCCCCGCCGTCGTCAACCGCCACGGCCGCCGCCAGCCCGCCTGGAACGACCTCCCCGAGGTCCCCGCCGCCCGCCCCAACGCGCACGCCCGTCTCGGCTGAAGCTCCCGCCCCGCGCGCTGCTAGTGTGCGCGCGATGAAGCTCTGCGCCGTCTCCGTCGACCTCGACGAGGTCCCCTGCTACCACGCCATCCACGGGCTCCCGATGCCCGCCGACGACAGCGCGCACGCGGTGTACACCCGCGCGGTGCCGCGGCTCGGGGAGCTGTTTACCGCCGAGGGTATTCCCGCGACCTTCTTCGTCATCGGCCGCGACCTCGGTGACGGCATCGCCCGCGCGGCGGTGCAGGGCCTCGCCCGCGCCGGCCACGAGCTCGGCAACCACAGCCACAACCATCGCTACGACCTCGTGCGCCTCGGCCCCGACGCGATGCGCGCGGAGGTGCGCGACGCCAGCGACGCGCTCGCGGACGTCGTCGGGCAGCGCCCGGTGGGCTTCCGCGCGCCGGGCTACACCATCACCGACGCGCTCTTCGACGTGCTCTCGGCGGAGGGCTTCGCCTACGACAGCTCGGTCTTTCCCTGCCCCGCCTATTACGGCGCGAAGACGGGCGCGATCGGGCTCATCGCGGCGCGGGGCCGGGCCAGCCGCTCCATCGTCGACTCGCCCGCGGTGCTGCTCGCCCCGGCCGACCCGTACCTCCCGTCGCGCCCCTACTGGCGCCGCGCCCCGCTCGGAGCCTCGCTCGTCGAGCTCCCCATCGGGGTGACCCGCGGCGCCCGGCTGCCCTTCATCGGCACCACGCTGTCGCTCCTCGGCCCCGCGCTCTCGCGCCTCCTCGCGCAGCAGATGGTGGGCCGCCCGCTGGTCAACCTCGAGCTGCACGGCCTCGACCTGCTCGACGTCGCCGACGGGCTCCGTGCGCTGGGCGCGCACCAGGGCGACCTGCGCATCCCGGTGTCGCGCAAGGCCGCCGCGCTGCGTGCGGTCATCGAGGTCCTGCGCGACGCGGGCTATGCGTTCGTGACGCTGCGCGACGCTGCGGCGGCCTTCGCACACCAGGCGCGCGCCTGAGGGCGCAGAGCTCTGGAATTCAGCCCGTACGCCGGCGCGGCGGCCCGGGAGCTCTCGGGCGAGCAATTGGCGTCCGGCCCCGCGATCGGGGTGGGCGCGGCGCGCGGCCGCGGCGCGAAAAGCCCTGCAATTTCAGGGTTCTTCATTCGAGTGCGCCCCGCGCTGATGGGCGATGGGGCGGCGGCGCGGACTCCCTCCGGGGGGCGATATGCTCAATGGCAGCCCTAAAATTGAGCAGGTTCGTGCGTACAGGATCTACCCAAGCGCGATGGAGGATGTATCGTCTGCCCTGTCATTCGATCCGATGGGGGATCGAAACAGCAGAGGTGATGAGCGATGGCGAAGGCAAAGGCACCGGCCAAGAAGGCCGGCAAGACCGCAGCGAAGAAGTTGACCAAGGCCGGTCTGGTGCAGGCGCTCCAGGAAGCGGTTGGCGACAGCGTCTCCAAGGCCCAGGTCAAGGCGGTTCTCGACGCGCTCACGAGCGTCGGCGAGAAGGAGCTCAAGAAGAGCAAGGTGTTCGTGATGCCGGGCTTCGCGAAGTTCGTCGTCGCCGAGAAGCCGGGCCGGCCGGCCGGGGAGTTCCTCAACCCCTTCACCAAGAAGATGGAGCACCGCGACGCGAAGCCCTCTTCGAAGACCGTGCGCGCCCGGCCGATCAAGGCCCTCAAGGACGCGGTCAACTGATTCCCCGGCCGGCGCCCCGCGCGTCCGGCCCCCCTCCTTACTTCAATCAACATCGGTCGACGTCGGTTGTCTGGTAGCTTCCCCCGGGAGGCCCTAACCCATGACCACCGATCGTCGAACGATGCTGATCGGCGCCCTCGCCGCCCTCGCGGCAGCCTGCGCGCGCCCGCAAGCCCCCACCATCACTCCCCGCTCGGCCGACGTCACCGGCGCCAACGCCCAGGGCCTCGGCCTCCGCGTCCATTGCGTGCTTCGAAACCCCAATGCCTTCAACGTCACGGTCCAGCGGGTGAGCGTGCGATTGACCCTGGCCGGCCGCGACCTCGGGGTCACCCAGCTCGCGAGCGCCCTGCGGCTGCCCACCAACACCGACGTCCCGATGGACATCGACGTCCACGCACCCTGGGGCGACCTCCCAGGCATCATCGCCGTCTCGATGTTCAATGAGAACATCCCCTATCGACTCGACGGCACCGCCCGGGTCGGCGGCGAGCGCCTCAACGTCGACGTCCCCTTCACCCTGCAGAGCACCCTCCCCCGGCGGGTGCTCACCGGGGCGGTCAGCGGCGCCACCCCGGGGCTGCCGCCGCTGCACTGAAGGGTCAGGGCGGCGGCGGGCGCCCGCAGGCGCCTGGGCG
This sequence comes from Myxococcales bacterium, assembly GCA_030652255.1. Classification (GTDB taxonomy): domain Bacteria; phylum Myxococcota_A; class Polyangia; order Polyangiales; genus SCUS01. The sequence goes on from JAUSAZ010000106.1 coordinate 95,079, forward strand.
GCTCAGACCGAGTCGCGCTTTCGGAGCATCACGCCCATCAGCGCCAGGAAGAGCAGCAGCATCCCCGCTAGCACTCCGTTGTGGATCACCGGGCGATCCCAGGTGGAGAAGCCCCAGGCGCCGGAGCGCTCGGCGGTGCGGGCGATCTCTTCGACGGCGCAGTTGAACACGTTGGCGCCGTTGCGGAGGCTGACGCCGGTGCTGTTGGGCGGGGCGCAGGTCTGGATGCGCCAGGGCACCTCGAGGGTGTCACGCTCGGCGGACATCACCCCCTCGAAGGACCACCGCGACGGCATCGCCGCCATGAGGCCGGTGAGCCAGCTCTTGTTGGTCATCGGCACCAGGAGCCCGCCGAGCACCACCTGCGGGATGAGCGCGATGGGCGTGAGCGCCATGGCCGCCTCGGAGGAGCTCACCGCGGTGGAGATCACCAGCCCGAGGGCCACGCCGGTCATCGACGTGAGGATCATCGACCCGAGCATCGGGGCGAAGGCGTCCATCGTGTTGTTGCCGAGCTTCAGCGAGAAATACACGATGGTCAGCAGCACCGTGCACTGCAGCACGCAGAGCAGCGAGAGCAGCACGAACTTCGACATCATGTAGTTGAAGATCGAGAGGTTCACCATCCGCTCGCGGCGGTAGATGGCGATCTCCGAGACCACCTCGCGGGCGGCGTTGCTGACGCCGAACCAGATGGCCCCGACGGTGAGGAAGAAGATCGCTCCCTTGAAGTCGTCGACCGGCAGGAAGCGGCTCTGCGGGAGCGTGCACATCTGCTGGGTGGCCGCGGCGACGCCCGCCTCCAGGCGCAGCACCTCGTTCTGGCACCAGAGGTTGGGGAGCTTCGGGGAGTCGAAGAACACCGCCGCCAGCAGGCCGCCGATGATGGGCGCCTGGAGAAGCATGATCATGAGCCCGGAGACGTCGCGGGACTTGATCTTGGCGTAGCGCGAGAGCAGCAGTCCGAACTGCCGGATGAGGGGCACCGCCGAGCGCGTGGGCGGCCGCGACTGGCCGGGCTTCCCGGGCTCGCGCTTGCCCGAGTACATGCTCCGGAAGACGGTGTTGTCGGGGCGGTAGAACTCCGCGCGCCACTCGCGGGCGGCCCCGAGGCGGGCTTCGGACTTGTTGGGAAACTGCCCCCGCTTGACGACGTCGTCTTCGCGGTTCTTGAGCTGGTCGAACATGTCCCGGGGGTTGTCGATGGGCTGCCCCCGGTAGCGCGCGAAGAAGTCGTACGAGTCCTTGCCCGAGGGGCCGAAGTACACGGGCTCGCCGCCGAAGCCCATGATGAACGCGAGGTTGAACTTCTCGAACTCCTCCTTCGCGGGCTGGTGGATCGTGACGATGATCGTCTTGCCGTAGCGCTTGGCGAGGTTGGAGAGCAGGTCGATGAGCGCCACGGTGTCGTCCGCCGCGAGGCCCGAGGTGGGCTCGTCGAGGAACATCAGCGCCGGGTCGGTGACCAGCTCGAGGGCGATGTTGACGCGCTTGCGCTGGCCGCCGGAGAGCACCTTCTTGATGGGCGAGCCGATGATGGTGTTGGCCAGGTGGTCCAGGCCGAGGTCCTTCATCGTCTGCTGCACGCGCCGCTCGATCTCCTCGTCGGAGTAGTCCGACGGCAGGCGGAACTTCGCGCTGTACGAGATGGCCTCCTTCACCGTGAGCTCGGGGTGCAGCAGGTCGTCCTGGGGCACGTACCCGATGCTCCCGCGGAGCGCGTCGTAGATGGCGTACAGGCTCTCGCCGTTGACCCGCACCTCCCCGGAGGTGGGGCGGAGGTAGCCGTTGAGCACCGTGAGCAGCGTGGTCTTGCCGGCGCCCGACGGGCCCATCAGCGCGATGAGGTCACCCGGCAGCGCCTTGAAGGTGACCTTGTTGAGGAGGATCTTGTCGGTGCCGGGCTTGTCGCGGTCGGGCACCTTCAGGAAGAGATCGAGCGCCTCGATCTCGACCAGGTTGGCGCTCTCGAACTGCGTCTCCTGCTCGATGTACGCCGCGATGGCGTTGCCCTGCAGGTCGACCACCACGGGGTACGGCCCGATGAAGATCTTGGTCTTGGGCGGCACCGCGACGGTCTGCCCGGGCACGAGGCGCTGGCCGTTGACGTAGGTGCCGTTGGTGCTGCCGAGGTCGCTGATGACCAGCGTGCCGTCGGGCGCGCGCATCACCGACGTGTGGCGGCTGGAGACCTGCGGGTACGGCAGCACGATGTCGCAGCTCGGCAGGCGCCCGATCATCGCAAGCGCCTTGCCCCCGCCGCTCAGGTCGAAGGACCCGAACATGGTCTTGTGGGCGCCGGGCGGCGGCTGCTGCGGCGCGGGCGTCGGCATCGCCCCCCCCTGGTGCGACTGCATCGGGTTGTGTCCCTGGGACATCGGCCCGCTCGACATCGGCTGCATCGGGCCGGGGCCGCCCATTCCGCCCTGCGAGGTCTGCGGCACCGGGCCGGCGCCCATGGCATGGCCCGCGGGCGCGCCGGCGAGCTCCATCAGCACGACGCTCGGGATCCACACGGCGCCGAGGGAGTAGCCGCCCGCCGCGTCGATGGGCACGGGCTGGTTGGGCGGGAGGCGCTGCGAGCTGCGGTCGAAGGTGCCGCTGCGGCTGCCGAGGTCGGTGACCGTGCGCGACGCGACGTCGACGCGGAGGTGGGTGCCGCTCACCGTGGGGTGCGACACGACGACCTGCGCGCGCCCCGGGTCGCGGCCGACGGTGACCACGCCGGGCCGCTCGAGCGGCAGCGCGGAGCGGTCGAGGAAGAGCTTCGACACCTCCGGGGAGTCGAGCGGGACCTTGGCCGCGCCGACCATCACCCGGGCGTGGAATCCCGCGAGCTGCACCGACTCGTTGGGCGCGAGCTGCCGACCATCGACCTCGGTGCGACCCTGCGCGAGGTCTTGCAGCCAGAGACCGTCTCGCCAGAGGAGCTGGGCGTGGCGGGCCGCGACGCCGGGGCCCTGCACGAGCAGGTCGCAACCGGGGGCGGCCCCGATGATCAACTGAGTCTTCGTCGGCATGGCGCGGCAGTGTATCGAAACACCGCCGGGATGGAACCATCTCTCCCGCGAGGCCGAACCGCTACTCGACCTCTTCGGTGATCCGGATGCCCGGGGCGAGGCTGGAGAGCTCGAAGCGCGAGAACACCCCGTCCCGGTCGAGATCGCCCGTGGCGATGGCGTAGAACCACGACCCGCGCTGGGCCATCGGCAGGAGGGAGTACCCGAGGTCGGGCGTCGCGCCGCCCACGGCGGGGACCACGCCGGGCCGCCCGGCGATGCTCTGGTAGGAGTACCGCACCCGCTGGCGGGGCCGGACGCCCAGCTGGTTCCACGACGCCGGGAGGTTGGTGTAGAAGTCGACCTGGCCGTCGGCGTCGCGGGTCATCTGGGCGGGCCACCAGTTGTTGCCGAGGGCCCCGAGGGTGCCGTTGGCCGAGCCCGAGAGCCCGTGGTCGTTGGAGGTGTCCGCGTACATGTTGAAGGTCGCGCGGTAACCCTCCTGGGCGGCCGTGATGCGCCCCAGCACCTCGGACGCCTCCAGCGCGAAGGAGCGATACCGGCTGCGCGAGTACAGCGGCATGGCGATGGCCGTCAGGATGCCGATGATCACCACGACCATCATCAGCTCCACGAGCGTGAAGCCCGAGGCTGCGGCGCCCCGTCGAGCCGTCATCGGGTTCAGCCAGCGGGCACGGCGGGCAGGTGATCGGGCCATATCCTTGAGGGTACGCGCTCGCACGGTCCCGCGGCAACCGCCCTCCCCACGCCCTCGCAGGGCGCACCCGGGTGAACGATCGATGTCAGGGGCGCTTCTGGCGATGCGCGTCGTCGTGCTACGCACCACGGAGGTGCTTATGCGACCCCGACCCTTCTCCGCCGCCCTCCCCGTCACGGTCACCGCGCTGCTGTCCTGCCTGGTCGGCTGCGACGCCGGCCCGTCGACCCGGGACTGCGATCGTCGCCTCGCCTACTGCGACCCGATCGACGCCACGGTTCCCGTCGACATTCCCCCCCGGGGCGACGTGCGCCCCATCGACGCCAGCGACCTCTTCACGGGCCTGCTCTCGGTCAGCATCACGCCCGAGAACCCGACGCTCGTCGTGCGCGGCGCGGTGGCCACGCAGCCCTTCATGGCGCTCGGTCGCTACGACGACGGCACCCAGCGCCCCATCAACCTCGGGATCTGGAGCCTCACCCGCGCCCGCGCCGGGTCCATCGACCCCGACACGGGCAGCTTCACCGCCACGGGCCAGGTCGGTGACGTCACCGAGGTGCGCTACGAGCTTCCCCGCCCCGTGGGCGACGCCCTTCGCGCCTCGACGACCCTCACGGTGCGCTTCGAGCAGGAGTCCTACGCCGCGCCCGCCACCGCGGCCGACCGTGCCCGCTTCGCCACGCTCATCCCCGACGCGGCCCGCCAGGTGGTCGTGCGCTACCCCCTCGACAACGCGCTGGTGCCGCAGAACGTCGCCCCGCCCGACGTGCAGTGGGAGCAGGGCGCCGCCGGGGACGTCTACCGCGTGCGGCTGACCAAGCCCCACGTCGCGGTCACGGGCTACGTCACCCACACCGGCGCGGGCTTCCGCTTCGACTGGCTGGTCAACGCCGCGGGCTGGCGCGCGCTCGTCGAGTCCGACCTCGACGAGCCCATCACGCTCCGCGTCGACCGCGCGACCGCGGGCGCCGCCATCGAGGGCCCCGCGCGCTCCGTGCGCGTGGCGCAGGGCTCCCTCGCCGGCGCCGTGTACTACTGGGACCTCCAGGCGGGGAAGATCCTCCGCATCCGCGAGGAGCCCAGCGGGCCCGTGCGCGAGGACTTCCTCCCCAACCCACCGGCCCGCCCCGCGGGCGGCAGCCGCTGCGTGGCCTGCCACACGGTCTCCCGCGACGGCCTCCAGATGGCCGCGGAGATGTGGGAGGGCCAGGGGCCCTCGGTGGTGTTCGACCTCGGCCGCGACCTCAGCGCCAACCCCGCGCCGACGCGCTTCCCGCTCGCCGACACCGCCACAGCACCCTCGTGGGTCTACGCGTCCTTCAGCGCCAACTCCACGCGGCTCATCGCCAACCGCCTCGGCGGGCTCTTCCTGGTCGACCCCGCCACCGGCCGCACGGTGCCCCCCGCGGCGGGCACCCTCCCGCAGGGCAACAGCGTGCAGCCCGCGTGGTCGCCCGACGGCAACACCATCGCGTACATCTCCGAGGCCACCGGCGAGGGCCCCACGGCCTTCGGGTCGAGCAACCTCTCCACCATCCCCGTCACCGCGCCGGACAGCTTCGGCGCGGTCGCGCAGCGCGTGACGGGCGCCTCGCTCATGGCCCAGCGCGAGGCCGGCCGCGCGCTCGCCTACCCCACCTGGACCCCGGACTCCCGCTGGCTGGCCTTCCAGCACGGTCCCTACAGCGAGAGCGACCGCCCCGGCGCCACCCCCACGGCCCCGCGCACCCGCTTCCCCGCGGCGCTCTACCTCATCGCCCCGACCGGCGGCACGCCCACGCGCCTCACCAACGCCTCCGCCGACGAGCGCGAGGACGACGCGTACTTCCCCAACTTCTCGCCCTTCGTCCAGGGCGGCCATTACTGGCTCGTGTATTTCTCGCGACGCGACTACGGCAACGCCCAGGCGGGCACCCGGGGCACCGGGCGGCGCCAGCTCTGGGTCACCGCGATCAGCACCAGCGTGACCCCGGGCACCGACCCCTCGAACGTCCCCTACTGGCTCCCGGGGCAGGACGTCGCGAGCGACAACGTCAGCGGCTTCTGGGCGCCGCAGCCGTGCCGTCCGCGCGGGATGAGCTGCACGGTGTCGAGCGAGTGCTGCGCGGGCACCTGCGGCCCCGACCCGATGGGCAACCTGGTGTGCAATCCCCCTCCGCCGGAGGCCGCGTGCCGCCGCGAGGGCGAGCGCTGCGGCGCCAGCTCCGACTGCTGCGAGGGCCTGAGCTGCGCCGCCAACGTCTGCCTGCGCCCGCCCGGCTGACCGCCCCCCCCCACCGATGCCATGAAGCCCTTCCTTCGACTCGCATCCGTCCTCGCGCTGGCCCTCGCGCTGGGCTGCACCAGCGACCCCCCGGACGAGCCGCCGCCCGACGACGCGGGCGCCCTCGACGCCGCGAAGGAAGACCGCGGCGGCCCGGCGACCGACCGCGGGCCCCGGGGAGAGGCGGCCTGCGAGCTCGACCTCGACTGCGACGACTCGCTCTATTGCAACGGCGCCGAGCGCTGCGTCCTCGGGCGCTGCGCCGCGGGGACGAGCCCCTGCGACGACCGCTACTCCTGCACCCGCGAGGTGAGCTGCGACGAGGGCACCCGCGCCTGCGCCCGGGTCCCCGACGACTCGGTGTGCGGCGACGGCAACGCCTGCAACGGCACCGAGCGCTGCGACCCGACGACCCCGGGCGCCCTCGCGGGCACCGGGTGCCAGCCGGTGCGCGTCGACGACCAGATCGACTGCGACGACCGCAACACCTGCACCATCGACTCGTGCGACACGCGGCTGGGGTGCGTGCACTCCCCTCGCGACCTCGACGGCGACGGGTACATCGCGACGTCGTGCACCAGCGACGCGACCCCGCGGGGCACCCCCGGCACCGACTGCAACGACAGCGACCCGCGGGTGTACCCGGGCGCCACCGAGGCCTGCGACGACGGCCGCGACAACAACTGCAACCTCCTGGTGGACTTCGCCGACACCTCGGTGTGTCGGCCCGCCAACGACGCCTGCGAGCGCGCGCAGGAGATCCGCGTCGGCGCTGCGGCGACCTACTCCATCACGGGCTCGACGGTGGGTCTCGGCGCGGGCTTTGCGCTCGGCTGCGGCCGGGCGGGCCAGCCCGTGGCGCTCTACCGCTTCACGCTCGGCTCGGCGCAGGACATCGCCATCAGCAACGACGACACCGCCACCCCGGTGGGCGCCATCGCGCTGCTCTCGTCGTGCGCGACGACCGCCGAGCTTCGCTGCGCTCGTGGCATGTCGGCCACGGCGCCGCAGGTCCAGGTGCGCTCGCTCCCCCCGGGGACCTACTTCGTCGCGGTGCAGACCAGCACGCCGCGGATCTTCCGCCTGCGGCTCACCGTGGGCCGCCCGAGCACCGCGCCCGAGTCCGACCTCTGCCCTGCGGCGGGGGCCACACCGCCCTTCGACCTCGCCGACGGCGAGGCCCGCACGGTCTCCTTCGCGGGCCTGCTCCCGGACTACTCCCTGAGCTGCGACACCGGCGCCCCGAGCGCCGACGCGGTGCTGCCCCTCACGCTCCCCGCGGCGCGCAACGTCACCCTCACCATCACCGGCCCGACCAGCGAGCGGGTGACCCTCGCGCTCTTCCGCGCGCCCTGCGGCCTCGCCTCGAGCGAGGTGCGGTGCGCGACGGCGATCACCACCACCCGCATGGTGCAACGCCCGCTCGCCGCGGGGTCGTACTTCGTCGTCGTGCGCAGCGGCACCGCGCGGGACGTGACGGTGCAGGCGACGGTCACGGACCCGACCAACCGCACGCCCGGGGACGTATGCCCCGGGGCCGAGGTCATCCCCGACGGCCCGGAGCTCTCGCTCACCCCGCCCCGCTTCGAGGCCTTCCCCGACACCGGCACCAGCTGCGGCTCCAACGGCACCGTGGACGGGTGGACCGACATGGTGGCGCGCTTCACGCTGACCACGACCCGCGACGTCACCGTCGCCGTCGGGGGCTCCGGGACCGCGTCGATGCGGATGCAGCTGCAGACCGACTGCGCCACCCGCACCGCCCTCATCGGCCCCTGCCTGAGCGGGGCGCCGCCGGTGCGCCGGTACCGCGGCCTCGCGGCGGGGACCTACTTCGTCATCCTGGAGAGCAACGCGCCGCCGCCCTCGCTCACGGTCTCGGTGACCACCACCGCGCCGGGCGTGCGCCTCGCGGGCGACACGTGCCCGGGCGTCGACGTGGTGCCCGACGGCGCGCCGGGGATCATCGCCCTCGGGGGCTTCGACACCACCTCGGACGTCGGCACCTCCTGCGGCTCGGCGCGACCGACCGACGCGTGGACCGACTGGGTGTTCCACTTCCGCCTCGCGGCCACCCGCGACGTCACCCTCACGATGCTCGGCGGGACCTCCTCCCGCATGCAGCTCTTCAACGCCTGCGGCCCGACGGCGACCGCGCTCGGCGGCTGCGTCACGGGGACCTCCGTGGCCGAGCGGCGCTACCGCACCCTTCCCGCGGGCGACTACTACGTCATCGGCGAGCAGGCCGGCGCGACCGGACCCACCGGCGCTGCGCGGCTGCTCGTGGCGACGAGCGACCCGAGCGCGCGCGCGGTCGGCGACCTCTGCGCGACGCCCGCGGCGCTGAGCCCCGACGGGCCCCCGCGGGTGCTGCCCGTGGCGACCTTCGACACCGTGCCCGACCACGGGACGCCCTGCGGCTCGGCGACCCTGAGCACCGGGACCTGGACCGACTTCGTCGGCACCTTCACCCTCGCGACGGCGCGCGACGTCACCGTGACCATCGACGCCGCGCCCACGACGCAGGTGTTCGCCGCGCTCGAGCGCACCTGCGGCAATAGCGCGTCCATCGCCGGGGCCTGCGTCGCCAGCCCCGCCGGGGGGCAGTGGCTGCAGCGGTACCCCTCGCTGCCGGCCGGCACCTACGCCCTCGTGGGCGAGGCGCGCTCCTTCGCGGCCACCGCGACGGTGAGCCTCGGCGTGACCACGCTAGGCCCCGGCACGCTGCCGACGTACCGACGCACCGAGGTGCCCGCGGGGGTGACCTTCATCGACGCGTGCGCGGTGCCCGGTGCGCGTCGCGCGCTCCAGAACGTCAACGACGCGCAGACCCTCGACGCGGTGCCCTTCCCCTTCCGCTTCTGGGGCGCCACGGTGTCCGCGGTGAACATCTCGTCCAACGGGTTTCTCAACTTCGACGGGGTGAGCTCCGCGGCCACGGCGGGCACGCTGCCGGGCATCAGCGTGCCCAACGGCGTGGTCGCGCCCTACTGGCTCGACCTCATCACCCGCGAGTCGGGCGTCTGCATCGCCACGCTGGGCACCGCGCCCGACCGCCGCTTCGTGGTGGAGTGGGACGACGCGGCCTACTACCCCGCGCGCACCGGCAACCTCACCTTCGAGGTGATCCTGAGCGAGACCAGCAACACCATCGACATGCTCTACCAGACCCTCGGGACGCCGGTTGGCAGCGTCACGGTGGGCGTGGAGAACATCGACGGCCGAGACGCCGCGGTGCTGTGCAGCGCGTCCGCGGCCTGCCCCGTCGCGACCGGCGCGCGGGTCCGCTGGGTCCCGACCCCGTAGTCCGTCAACGCAGCCCCGAAGGACATCGTGAACCCGATGAAGCTCCCCCCCGCCGCCGTCGCCCTCGTCGCCCTCGCCGCTGCCTGCAAGGAGTCGCGCCCGATGTCGCTCCCGACGGACGTGCCCATCCTCTTCGGCGACACGGGACCGAGCCCCATCGACATCCCCACGGCGCGCGACACGGGGGTCGCCGCCGACGCGCTGGCTGGCGACGCGCCCCCCGGCGCCGACACCGGGGTCCCGCGCGACACGGGCCCCCTCGTCGTCGAGCCCTTCCGCCCGGTGGCGCCGATGTCCGGGAGCTACGTCCGCTCGCTGCGCCCCGCCTTCCGATGGACCGAGTTTCCCGGGGCCGCCTCGTACCGCGTGGAGTTCTCCACCACCCGCGCGTTCGCCGCCGTGGAGTCGAGCGCCACCAGCGCCACCACCTCCCTCACCCCCGCCGCCGACCTGCCCCGCGGCCTGCGCTGGTGGCGCGTCGTCAGCCTGAGCGGCGCCTCCACGCTGGGTACCTCCACGGCCTGGCCGGTCCACCTCGGGCGCGCCCCGCGGGACCTCAACGGCGACGGCCGCTCGGACATCGTCATCGGCGCGCCGGGCCGCGACTCCGGCGAGTCCACGCCTACGGGTGAGGTGTACGTGCACCTGGGCGGGGCGACCGTGCCCGCGACCCCGAACCTCACGCTCACCGCGATGGCCCAGGGCGAGCGCTTCGGCACCGCCGTGTCGAACTCCGGCGACGTCAACGGCGACGGCTTCGCCGACCTGCTCGTGGGGGCCGGGTACTTCCGCGCGGGCGTCGCCGGCGAGGTGACCCAGAGCGGGCGCGCGACGCTCTACCTGGGCGGCGCGAACCTCGGCGCGAGCCCCCCGGTGCAGGTGCAGATGAGCGCCCCGGAGGCGGGCGGCGGCTTCGGGCGCACGCTCGCCATCGTCGGCGACGTCAACGGCGACGGCTACGCCGACTGGGTGATCGCAGCCCCCGCCCTCAGCCAGCTCACGGGCCGCGCGTGGCTGTACTTCGGGGGCGCCACGCCCGACGGCACGCCGGACCTCACGCTGAACTTCGCGATGCCCTCGGACGCCTTCGGCACCGCCGTGGCAGGCGCGGGCGACCTCAACGGCGACGGCTTCGCTGACATCGCCATCGGCGCGCCGCAGACCGTGGGCGCGACCATCGGCGAGGTGCGGGTCTTCTACGGCGGCGCCATGCCCAACGCGGTCGTCGACGCCAACCTCGCGGGCGCGGCCATGAACGACATCTTCGGCACCGCCGTGGCGGGCATCGGGGACTTCAACGGCGACGGCTTCGGCGACCTCGCCGTGGGCGCGCCGTCCATCGGCGGCCGGGGCCAGGTGGTCGTCTTCGCCGGGGCGTCCGGTGCGCTCAACCGTCGGCTGCTGGACGTGCGCGGCGCGCTGGTGGGCACCGCCGGCGAGAAGCTCGGCGGCTCGCTCGACGGCGCCGGCGACATGAACGGCGACGGCTATGCAGACCTCGTCGTCGGCGCGAGCACCAACGCCGCCAACGGCGCCAACACGGGGCGCGCGTATGTGTTTGTTGGAGGCGCCTCGCCCGGGATGACCGCCGCGGTGACCTTCAGCAGCGCGGACACCTCCGGGGGCAACGTCACCCTCCTGGGCGACCGCGCGGTGGGCGCCGGGGACGTCGACGGCGACGGCTTCGACGACGTGCTCCTCCGCGCGGGCCGCGCGCCCGCCAACGTCGGCCGCGAGGGCGGCCCCGGCGCGGTGTACCTCTTCCGCGGCGGCTCCACCCCGAGCGCGTCACCCGCGTGGACGTCCATCGGCGCGGGCACCACGCAGGTCAACGAGTACGGCTACGGCCTCGCGCTGCGAACGACCCGCCGCCCGCGCTTCCTGTAGTCGCGGAGGGCCTCAGCGGCGCGACGCCAGGTGCGCCACGCTGTCGCCGCGGTGGATGCGGCCGATGGCGTCGGAGAGCAGCCCCGCGATGGTCACCACCGCGATGCGCGGGTCGCGCTTGGCCTCGGGCAGCGGGATGGAGTCGGTGATCACCAGCCGCCGCAGCGACGAGGCGCGGATGCGCTCGACGGCCCGGCCGGACAGCACGCCGTGCACCGCGGCGGCCTCGACCGAGGCCGCGCCGAGGCGCATCACCAGCTCGGCGGCCTCGAGGATGGTGCCGCCGGTGGCGATCTCGTCGTCGACGATGAGGGCGTGGCGGCCGCGCACGTCGCCGACGATGGTCTGCGGGACGGCGTGCTCGTCGTCGCCGACGCGGCGCTTGTCGATCACCGCGAGGGGGATGCCCAGCTCGTGGGCGAAGCGCCCGGCGTCCTTGGCCTCGCCGATGTCGGTGGCGACCACCACGCGCTCGCCGGGGGTGTCGGCGACGAGCGCGCCGCCCAGCACGGAGATGGCCGTGATGTGGTCCACCGGGATGCGGAAGAACCCGTGGATCTGCGGGGAGTGCAGGTCCATCGCCAGGAGGCGCTGCGCCCCGGCGGTGGCGAGCAGGTCGGCGACGAGGCGCGCGGTGATCGAGACGCCGGGCTCGTCCTGCTTGTCCGAGCGCACGTAGGGGTAGTACGGCAGCACGGCGGTGACCCGGCCGGCGCCCGCGGAGCGCAGCGCGTCGACGAGGATGAGGGTCTCCATCAGCGACTCGTTGACCGGCGGGCACGAGGTCTGGACGACGAACACGTCCCGGTCGCGGACGTTCTCCTCGACGCACACCTTCACGTTCTCGTTGGAGAAGCGGTTGAAGCGCACGCGGCCGACGGCGACGCCGAGGTGGCTCGCGATGGTCGCCGCCAGGGTGGGGTGCGAGCTGCCCGAGATGATGACGGGGGGGTGGGACATCGTGCCGGAGGAGGTACCCCACCTGGGCGCGCGCGCGCCAGCGCCCTTGACGCCGCGACGCCTCGCGGACGACCCTGTCGCTCCGTCGATCGATGTCCATTCCCCTCGACCGCCAGCAACGCGACGCGCTCATCACCGCCCACCAGGGCCTCGTGCGGCGCGTGGCGCGCACGATGGTGCGGGACGTCCCTCGGCACGTCACCGTCGACGACCTCGTGAGCTTCGGTCAGCTCGGGCTCATCGACGCCGCGACCCGCTTCGACGCCTCGCGCGGGGTGCAGTTCAACACCTTCGCGTACTACCGCATCCGCGGCGCCATCTTCGACCAGGTGCGCAAGGAGCACGGCCGCGACCCCATCTACCGCGCGCGCATGGGCGCCCGCGCCGCGGTCGACGACCTGCTCGAAGAGCGCGCCGCCGAGGGGGCCTCCGCGGTCGACGCCCTCGACGCCGCCCGCGCCCTCGCGGGGCTGCTCGAAGAGACCGCCACCGCGCTGCTGCTGGAGGAGACCGCCGAGGCGCTACGACCGCCGGAGGTGCCCTCCCCCGAGGCCGCGGCGATGGAGCAGGACACCGCGCGGGAGATCCGCGAGGCCCTCGTCGGGATGCCCGAGCGCGAGCGCGGCCTCGTCGAGAAGGTCTACCTGGAGGGGCTCACCATCGAGCAGGCGGGCATCCAGCTCGGGATGACCAAGGGCTGGGCGAGCCGGCTGCACGCGCGGGCCCTCGGGCGGCTGCGCGAGAGCCTCGCGCACTACGACTCACCGGGCGCTTGAGGCCCCCGCGTCGCCGAAGCGCACCGTGGGCGCGCGGCGGCTGATGCCCGTGCGGTCGGCGAAGACCGCCTGGAGGATGATCCCCGCGGCGAGCATCAGCACCAGGGCGAGGACCGTCAGGAGGGCGTAGCGCCCGGAGACCTCGCGGCCGTCGTTGTTGGGTCGGGCGTTCACGGGCGGGATTAGGGGGTCAGCGGAGGGGCGGCGGCAAGGGCGCGGGGCACGATCGCACCGCGGCGCCAGCGATCCAGCGGGCGAGCGCGCGGGCCTCGCACGAGGCGGCCCCGAAGGCCCCGGCGCCCGCGTGGGCCGCGCTGGTGGCGCGCAGCCAGAGGGGGCTCTGCGAGGGGTCGCCGCGGCCCGCGAAGGGGCGCACGGCGTCGAGCTCGGCGAGCATCGCCGCGGCGTGGGTGGGCGACGGGTCGAGGCGCATCGGCGCGGCGCCGCCGTGGCACGCGGGGGTGGCGCAGCCCGCGCGGCGGAGCGCCGGGGCGATGGCCGTGACGTAGCTGCCCGCGTCGAGGGGCACGGGCGCCTCCGGGGGCGCCGGGCGCGTGACCCACCAGCGGCTGAAGCCCAGCACCGCGAGCACGGCGACCGCGAGCGCGAGCGGGAGCGCGGGCGACCCGGTGGCCGGGTCGGGGTCTCGGGCGCTCCGTCGTCGCATCGCCGCGGCAACATCGCACGGATCGCGTGGGCCTCTAAAGGGCCGCGCGGCGGGAGAGCGTCGCCCTTGTGGACGCGCGGACGGAGGCGGTACGGTCCGCGCGCCATGGCGGAGGCCGCACCGATCTTCCATTTCAACGACGAGCGGTCCTTCATCGTGGAGGAGGTCGTCGCGCGGGTGTCGCAGGCGACGCGCGACCCGCTGCTGCTGCTCAACGACGCCGCGTGGTGCGAGATCCGCCGGCTCGAGGCGCGCCCCGGCGACGAGCGCGCGGAGTACGAGCGCTTCCGCGAGCTGGCCCGCTCCCTCGGGCGCATCTCCGAGAGCGAGCGGCGGCGGCGCGTCGAGGAGGTCGCGCGGCACTACGCGAAGGACATCGCGGGCAACTTCGACCCGCGGGTGTACGCGCTCTCGACGAAGGTGCTGCCCACGGCGCTCTCGCTGCTGCTCTCCCCGAAGGACCTCTCGCTGGGCCAGCGCGCGAGCGGCAAGCTGCGCGAGCACCTCGTCACGCAGGGCCCCATCGAGCGCATCCGCGCGCTCTCGCGCCGCGGCACGGTGATCTTCGCCCCGACGCACCTGTCCAACCTCGACTCGGTGGTCTTCGGCTTCGCGCTCGACCGCGAGGGCCTTCCCCCAGCGACCTACGGGGCCGGGAAGAACCTCTTCACCAACCCCTTCCTCTCGTACTTCATGCAGAACCTCGGCGCGTACCGCGTCGACCGGCGCATCCGGCACGACCTCTACAAGGAGGTGCTGAAGACCTACTCCAGCGTGCTCATCGAGCGCGGGTACCACTCGCTCTTCTTCCCGGGCGGCACGCGGTCGCGCTCGGGCATGGTCGAGGAGAAGCTCAAGCTCGGGCTGCTCGGCACCGGGGTCGAGGCCTTCGTGCACTCGCTCCGGCGCTCGCACCCGCAGCGGGTGTTCGTCGTGCCCGCGACGATCAACTACATGCTCACGCTGGAGGCCTCGACGCTCATCGCCGACTACCTCGCGGAGGTGGGGCGCAACCGCTACATCATCGAGGACGACGAGAGCACCCGCGTCGAGCGCGTGGTCACCCTCGTCCGCAAGCTGGTGATGACCACCGGGTCGGTGGTCATCCGCTTCGGCGAGCCGATGGACCCCTTCACCAACCGCGTGCTCGACGACGGCCGCTCGGTCGACCTCCGCGGCCGCACCGTCGACCCCGCGACCTATGTCACCCGCGACGGACATCCCGTCGTCGACGAGGTCCGCGACGCCCAGTACACGCGCGAGCTCGGCGAGGCCATCTGCCGGACGTACGCGAAGGAGACCGTGCTCCTCGCCTCGCACCTCGTCGCGGGCGCGGCCTTCGGCAAGCTGCGCGACGCCTTCCCCGGCGACGACCTCTTCAAGGTGCTGCGCCACCGCGACGAGGTGTTCGTCCCGGGCGACGAGATGGAGCGGCGCGTGGCCGACCTCGTCGACCGCGCCCGGGCGCTCGAAGACCGCGGCCTCGTGGTGCTCGGCCCGGGCATCCGCGGCGCCCCGGCGTCCGCCGTGCTCGACGCGGCTACGCGCGCCTGGTCGGGCTACCACACCCACGCCGTGCTGCGTCCCGCGCAGGGGGGCTTCGTGCTCGGCGACACCAACCTCCTGCTCTACTACCAGAACCGCCTCGCGGTGACCGGCCTCGGGTTCCACCCGGGCCGGCGGAGGGGCTGATGAACGACCACCACCCGACCCCGGTCGGCATCCTCGGCGGCGGGCGCTGGGGCCTCGCGCTGGCCTGCGCCGTCGCGCGCAACGGCCACCCCACCCTCCTGCACTCGCGCCGCGCCGAGCGCCCCGACGGGCTCCCCGCGGAGGTCGCGGTCACCGCCGACCTCGCGGCGCTCGCCCGCCACGCGCGCCTGCTGCTGGTCGCGGTGCCGTCGGACGTCGTGCGCGAGGTGGCGCGCTCGCTCGGCGACGTGGTCGACGGCGCGCACTTCCTGGTGCACGGCATCCGCGGGCTCTCCGGCGAGGGGCTCACGCCCATCTCCGAGGTGCTGCGCGAGGAGACCCCCTGCCGCCGCGTCGGCGCGCTCGGGGGCCCCGCGCTGGCCGACGACCTCATCGTGGGCCGCGCCTCGGTGCTCGCGGTGGCGTCGCGCTACCCCGAGGTGACCGACGCCGTGCGCGCCGCGCTGCAGGGCCCGCTCATGCGCGTCTCGGTGAGCCACGACCTGGTCGGCCTGGAGTGGTCGAGCGCGCTCAACGGGGCCCTCTTCGTCGCGCTGGGCTACGCGCGCGCCATCGGCGTGACCCCGGCGCTGCTCGGGGGGTTCCTCACCCGCGGGCTGCACGAGGCGGCGCGCATCGCGGTGGCCGCGGGCGCCGAGGAGAAGAGCCTCTTCGGCGTGGCGGGCGTCGGCGACCTGCTCGCCGCCATGAGCCAGGACGACCGGCCGGAGTGCCAGCTCGGCGCCGCGCTCGCGGGGGGCGCCACGCTGGCCGAGGCGCAGGCGCGCTCGGCGCTGCGCGTGGAGGCCGCCACGCTGGTCCCGCGGGTGGTGGCCTTCGCGAAGGAGCACCGCGTGGAGGCGACCATCTTCGCGACCATCGAGGCCGTGTTCAGCGGACGCGTGACCCGCGATGCGGTGCTCTCGGGGCTGATGCAGCGGCGCTAGTCCGGGGGCCCGTCGCCGTGGCACCGTCGCAGGGGAATGGAGGTCCCCCGATGACCATGCGTCGACCGCTCCGCCCTGCGTTCATCCTCACCACCACCCTCGCGGCGGAGTGCCTCGCGGGCGCCGACGCCCACGCCCAGGGCCTCCGCCCCAACTCCTCCCGCTGCCCCGCGACGGCGCCCCCCAGCGGCGGCGCCTGCGACCGCCCGCGCCTCCAGTGCAACTACCGCCCGTGCGTGAGCTACTTCACGCAGCGCTACACCTGCCTCGCCAGCACGCGCCGCTGGAGCCTCGTCGAGGCGACCTGCAACCCGCCATCGCCGCCTCCACCTCCACCTCCTCCGCCGCCGCCGCCGCCGGTCAATATGCCGCCGCGTAATCCGCCGCCGCCGCCGATTATCCCGCGCGGTATGGAGCCTCCGTCGCCGCTGGAGGAGACGCCAGCGCCGCCGGTGATCTACCGCAACCCGCCGCCTCCGCGATCGCGCTGACAGCCTCGCCCGCGAGGGGATGTGGGTGGTGTGCGCGATCGGCGACGAGGTCACCGCGGGGGGCACATGGTGAGATTCGTCACTATATTTTTGACCCCCTCGGGCGGGTCGTAGAGAAGGGATTCCTCAGCGCGCGCTGGAGCCCACCTGACACTGGAGCTCCGGTCTCGAACTGAAAGAATCACAGGGTTGGGACGGTCGGTCGTTGTGGCGTCGCGCTCGGGAAGCGACACCTCCACGCGATGGCCGTCCTCCGCCCGCACGGACGAGTGCGGGCACACCGATCTGTTTGGGAGGACCGCGACCATGACGATGCCGATCCAGGTGAACAGCAACGCCGTGACCCTCGATGCCGAGGAGGAGATGGAGATCTCTTCGACGGAGGTCACGACGTTGGTGCCCGGCGTGGAGCGCGGCGGACGGAAGCCGCGCGCCCGCTCCCGCCCCCGCACGCTGTCCATGCGCCGGCAGTCCAAGCGCGAGCTCGAGCGGATGCGGCAGATGTACCCCGACGTCGACTACGAGCGGCCGATGACGCGCGCCGACTGCCAGCACGGCCCGCACGCCGAGCGGCCGTGCCCCTTCGTCAGCTGCAAGCACCACCTCTACCTCGACGTGAACGAGCGTAACGGCAACATCAAGCTCAACTTCCCCGACGTGGAGGTGTGGGAGCTGCCGGAGACCTGCGCGCTCGACGTCGCCGACCGCGGCGGCATCACCCTCGAGGAGGTGGGCGCCATCATGAACCTCACCCGCGAGCGCATCCGCCAGCTCGAAGACCTCTCCCTCGCCCGGCTCAAGGCCCTCGGCGAGATGGCCTCGCTCGCCGACTACTGCGACTGAGCCGCGAACACGTACACCCAGCCGATCTCCATCTCCCTCGCCGCGAAGCGCGGCACCGTCACCCCCCGAAGCGCCTCCGCCACGCACCGCCCGGCCTCCGAGCGGCTCACCGGCTCGCCGACGCGCACCGCGCGCACGGTGCCATCGCCGCGCGCCGTGAGCGTCACCGGCGCCTGGCCGAAGAAGGCCGGGCCGAGGCAGGCTCGCACCCGCGGCGCGAAGCCCACCATCACCGCGCGCTGCGTCGTCGCAGAGAGCCGCAGCGGCAGGGCGGGCTCATCGGGGCCGGCGCGCCCGCGCATCCGTGCGCTCACCTCGGCGGGCGGCGGCGCTGCGGTGGCGATCACCCCCGCGTCGACGAGCGGTGGCCGACCGACCCGTCGCGGCGCGGCGCGATGGGCAGCGGGCGCCGGGCGGAGCTTCGTCCACGCCGCCACGCCGACCCCGGCGAACGCGACGAGCGCGAGCGCCACCCAGCGCCAGGACGCGGCCCGCGGCGGCAGCGTGGCAGGCAGCGAGGGAGTGAGCGGAGGCGGCGCCTCGGAGAACACCTCGTCCCCGGCATCGCCGAAGAGCGCGTCGAGGCCCGGCGCGAGCGGCACGGCGACCGGGCCCGCGGGCGCCGAGGCGAGGGTGTCGGTGGCCTCGAGCGGCGGCGGGGGCAGGTCGTCGAGGCTGATCGTCGGGTCCTGCTCGCCGGCGGCGTCGATGGCGTCGCGCAGGGCCTTCGCGCTGGCGATGCGATCGGCGGGCGACTTGGCGAGGCAGCGGTGCACCAGCTCGGTCCACGCCGCGGGGAGGTCGGGGCGGAGCGACCCGAGCGGCGTCGGCTGCTCCATCGCGACCGCGACGATCACCGCGGCGGGCCCGACCCCGCGGAAGGGCCGCACCCCCGCGAGCATCTCGTAGAGGAGCACCCCGATGGACCAGAGGTCCGCCCGGGCCTCGACGGACTGCGCGCCGCGGGCCTGCTCCGGGGCCATGTAGTCGGGCGTCCCGAGCAGCATCCCGTCGCGGGTGAGCGGGGCGCCCTCGTCGTCGCGGGCGTCCCGCCGGTCGAGCTTCGAGATGCCGAAATCGATGAGCTTGGGCACCTCGATTCCGTCGGCGCCGCGGGCCAGCATCACGTTGCCGGGCTTGAGGTCGCGGTGCACCACCCCTTGCGCGTGCGCCGCGCCGAGGCCGTCGAGCACCGGGCCGATCACCGCCCGCACCTCCTGGGTGCTCATCCGCCGCCGCGCGCGCATCCGGGCGCGCAGGTCGTCCCCCTCCAGGAACTCCTCGATCAGGTACAGCCGCTCGCTCTCCGGGTCGACGCCGACGTCGATGACCTCCACCACGTTGGGGTGCGTCACCCGCGACGTCGCCTTCGCTTCGCGCACGAGGCGCTCCGCGAGGCCGCGCAGCTCCCTCGCATCGCGCAGGAGCAGCTTCACCGCGAAGCGACGACCGGTGAGCTCGTGCGTGGCCTCGTACACGGCCCCGTGACCGCCGACGCCGACGACCTTCAGCAGTCGGTAGCGCGACGCGATGAGCCGCCCCACCCAGCGGCTCGACTGCTCGGCGAGGGCCTCCGGGAGCTCGCTCATCGCACCGTCGGGGCGACCGTCGCCGGGGCCGCGGGCTCACGCGACGACGCCATCACGCCGATGAGGAAGGCCAGGGCCGCGGCGAGCACGGCGAGCCCGACGAGCAGCGCCGTGGAGGGCCGACGGGCCGCGGGCTGCGTTCGCTCGGGCGGCGTGGTGTTGCCGTCCCAGGCACGCGCGTCACCACGACCGGCGGCCGCGACGAGGGCGAAGGGGTCGGCCGGGCCGCGGGCGGGCGCCGCCGAGGCGTAGGTCGGCGGCGCCGCGTAGGCGGGCGGCGCGGGGTACGCGGGCGGCGCGGCGAAGGGCGATGGCGCCGCGTGCGGCAGGGCCTGGTACGAGACGGGCTGGAGGTTGGACGTGCTGTCCCACGAGCCGGGATGGACCGGCGCGGCGTACGCAGCGAGCGCCGCGGCGACCTCCGGAGGGACGGCGTCGAGCGAGAGGGGCATCGTGGCGTCGACGAGCTGGAGGGTGCTGGGGTGCGCGCTCATCGCGGGCGTGGGGAAGGGCGCCGCGGGCCCCGCCGTCCATCGCCCCGACGACCCGTGCGGGGGCAGCGGGGGCGCAGGCGGCACCGGCAGCGGGAGCGACGCCATGCGGGTGTGCTCGACGTGCTCGAAGGGCGACTGCACCGTGCGGTCGGCCTGGTCGAGCGTGACCATCGCGGGGTGGGCCGGCGGCCGCGACGGGAGGTGGTGGGCGCCGGAGGGGATGTCGTGCGCCATCGTCGGCGCCTCGACGTCGGCGAAGGTCGGCGGCTCGTCCGAGGGGAGCGCGATGTCCTGCCGCGTCGACTGCGCGTCGTCGAGGGAGACCCGCCCCGCGGCCGTCGCGCCCGGGCCGAAGTTACGGTGGTCGATGCCTGCGGTGGCGCGGCGCGGCCGCACCGATCCCGTGTCGGGCCGGTGGGCGCCGAGCACCGCCGCCACGCCGAGCTGCATCCCCGTGGGCACCGGCGGCGGCCCCGCGGGCGCGTGCGCCACCGGCGCCGGGGCGGGCGCGTACGGGGCCGGGGCCGGGGCCGGGGGAGCGACCGGGACCGCGAGCGAGAGCGCGGCCACCGGCGGCGCGATGGGCTGCAGCGTCGGGAGCGCCATCGGGACCACGGGCGCGAGCGCGACCGCGCCCTCGTCGGCGGACGCGGCGACGCCCCAGGACGCCGCGCGCAGGAGCTCTCGCAGGCGCTCGGCGTCGGCGGGCCGGGCCTCGGGGCGGCGGGCGAGGGCCTGCGCGAGCGCCTCCCAGACGGAGGGGTGCACGTCGGCCCGCAGCGCCGTGATGGCGCTGTGCACCTCGCCCTCGCGCTGCGACACGAAGTGCCCCCAGCTCCGGTGCCCGCGCGGCCGCACCGCCTCGGGCACCAGCATGCGGACGATGAGCACCGCCGCGGCGAAGACATCCGCCGCGGGGTTGCGCAGCGCGGGCTCGCGGGCGTGTTCGGGCGCGGCGTACTCCGACGGGTTGGCGTCGACGAGCGCCGACAGCGCGGAGGAGTCCTTCTCGGCGGAGAGCCCGAAGTCGATCACCCGCACCTCCGGCTCGCGGCCCTCGGCGAGGCGCACCCGCACCGCGTCGTGGTGCACGGCGCCGTGCACCAGCGAGCCCGGCGACCGCTGCCGGTGGCCCGCGCCGATGGCGGCGAGCAGGCGGTCGGCGAGGGTGAGCACCGCGCGCAGGGAGGTGGGCTCGCCGGTGGCGCGGGCCGCGGTGAGCCACTCGCCCAGGCTGACGCCCTCCCAGGCCTCGTAGACCACGAAGGGCTGCGCGCCGGCGGTGTTCACCTCGACGAGCGGGAGCACGCCCGGGTGCTGCAACTTCGCGATGCGATCGCCCAGGAGCTTGAGCGCGCCCATGCGCTCCGCGCGGCGGGTGGTGGGCGCCGGCAGGAGCTTCACGGTCACCGCGGCCCGCTGGCGCTGCAGGTCGACGGCGCGCCAGACCTCGCCGACGCCCCAGTTGGTGAGCCTCGCCTCCAGGCGATAGCGACCCTCCAGGGTAGAACCGGCGGCGCGGTCCGAGACGTTCACTCCTAGAACTCCGCGGGGTCGGTGTGGGTGCCGAAGACCTCGCGCAGCACGTCGCACACCTCCTGCTCGGAGCAGTACGCCTTGGCGGCCTCGATGATGGGCGGGCAAAGGTTGACGCTGCCCCGCGCCGCGGCGCGCACGGCGTCGAGGGCGGCCGCCACCCGGGCCGGGTCACGCGAGGCCTTCACCCCCGCGAGGCGCTCGCACTGGAGCCGCTGGGTCTCCTCGTCGACCTTCAGCGTCGGGATGCGGGCCGACTCGCCCTTCATGGCGAAGTCGTTCACCCCGACCATCACCTTCTCGCGCCGCTCGACCTGGCGCTGGAAGCGGTACGCCGCGCCCGCGATCTCGCGCTGGGGGTAGCCCTTCTCGACCGCGCTGAGCATCCCCCCCATGTCGTCGATGCGGCGGATGTAGTCGAGCGCCTCGGCCTCGATCTTGTCCGTCATCCACTCGACGAAGTAGCTGCCCCCGAGGGGGTCGATGGTGTTCGCCACGCCGGTCTCGTGCGCGACGATCTGCTGCGTGCGCAGGGCGATGGTGACCGACTCCTCGGTGGGCAGGGCGTAGGTCTCGTCGAGCGAGTTGGTGTGCAGCGACTGCGTGCCGCCGAGCACCGCCGCGAGCGCCTGGAGCGCCACCCGCGCGACGTTGTTGTAGGGCTGCTGCGCGGTGAGCGAGACGCCGGCGGTCTGCGCGTGCGTGCGGAGCTTCAGGCTCTCGGGCTTCTTCGCCCCGAAGCGGTCGCGCATCACCCGCGCCCAGATGCGCCGGGCGGCGCGGAACTTCGCGATCTCCTCGAAGAAGTCCACGTGGACGTCGAAGAAGAACGAGAGCCGCGGCGCGAAGCTGTCGACGTCGAGGCCGCGCTCGATGGCGGCCTGCACGTAGGCGATGCCGTCGGCGAGGGTGAATGCCAGCTCCTGCGCCGCGGTGCTGCCCGCCTCGCGGATGTGGTAGCCGGAGATGGACACCGGGTGCCACCGGGGGAGCTCCTTCGCGGCGAACTCGATGGTGTCGGTGACCATGCGCATCGCGGGGCGCGGGCCCACCACCCACGCGTGCTGCGCGATGAACTCCTTCAGGCAGTCGTTCTGGATGGTTCCGCCGAGGGCCGAGCGGGGGATTCCACGGTTGTCGGCGAGCGCCACGTAGAAGCAGAGCATCACGATCGCGGGACCGTTGATGGTCATCGACGTGGTGATCTTCTCCAGGGGGATGCCGTCGAAGAGCACCTCCATGTCGCGCAGCGTGTCGACCGCGACGCCGCACATCCCCACCTCGCCGAGGGAGCGCGGCGAGTCCGAGTCGTAGCCCATGAGGGTGGGGAAATCGAAGGCCACCGAGAGCCCCGCCTGCCCCTGGGCGAGCAGGTAGTGGTAGCGCGCGTTGGTCTGCTCGGGGGTGCCGAAGCCCGCGAACTGCCGCATCGTCCAGAGCCGCCCGCGGTACATGGTCGGTTGGATGCCGCGGGTGTACGGAAACTCCCCGGGGAGGTTGAGGTCGCGCAGGTAGTCGACCTGCAGGTCGCCGGGCGTCACGACGTCGGGCACCTCGAGGTCGGACAGCGTGGTGAACCTCGGCTGCCGGAGGGGGGCCTTCGCGACCACCTTCGCGAGCGTGCTGGCCTCCCAGCGGGCGCGCGCCTCGCGGATGGCCGCCACGTCCGCCGGGACTTCGCCCTGCCCCGCGCCGCCGGCCTCATCGCCCGCCGAAGCCAGCGCGCTCGTGAACGTTTCCATCGCCATGGGTCGTGACCTCGGTCGTGATCGGAAGGGACGCCGCGGGAAATCTGGCACGCGGGTCTGTCCAACGACAAGGCCCGTGTCGCGCCGCCGACGTCAGAAGCGCGGGCCCGGGGTCATCGCGCGGGCGAGGCAGACCGAGCCGAGGAAGGGCCCGCGGCGCTCGCGCGACGTGATGATGATGGGGTTGATGTAGAGGTAGTAGAGCGCGCCCGCGGCCGGGTCGCGGTAGGTGTCCATCGTGAGGGTGTGCAGCCCGGCGCCCGCGGGGAGCACCTGGGTCAGGTACGAGGCCACGGTGTTGTTCGAGCAGTTGGAGCCCGCGTCGTCGTTGCAGACGCCCGCCGAGCCGCTCGCGTGGCGCACGTCGAGCACGGTGTCCGTCGGCGTCGGGGTGCCGCAGGTGGACGCGCGGATGGTCGTCGCCGCGGCCTCCGGGCAGCTGCGCCACCAGAAGGTGTCCTCGGGCCCGACCCCGCCGCCGCCGCAGGTGGTGTTGACCGTGCCGGGGCCCAGGAAGGGTCGCCGCGCGAAGGAGTACGAGCCGGCGGTGACCACCGCGGGGATGTACTCGACCGCGCCGTTGGTGGTCAGCGGGAGGTGCTGGAAGTGCACCGTTCCCGCGCCCACGGAGGACGCGTAGCCGGCCACGCCGAGGAAGTACGTCCCCGGGGTGAAGCGCCCGACGATCATGGACTGCGAGCCGCCGGTGGCGCAGCGCGGGGTGTAGACGTCGCCGCGGGCGGTGTTGACCGCGTCGTCGTTGCACCACACCTCGCCGGGCCGCCCGCCGAGGATGTACGAGTCGCACGGGCCGCCGCGGGGCCGGCCGTCGCGGGCGATGAACAGCACCGTGTCGAAGCCCGTGCCGAAGGTGTCGGCGTAGACAAGCTCGGTGCGCGTGAGCGTGAAGGAGAAGTACACGTCCGCCCCGGTGCTCGCGACGCAGTTGGTCGTGATGTCCGTGGTGTGGTTGGCGTTGACCACCGTGAACGGCAGGTCGATGGACGAGCCGCGCGCGAGGTCGATGGGCGTCGCCGTCTGGCAGGTGTCGTTGACCGGCACGCAGCGCGAGGCCGTGCACTGCGTCCCCGCCGCGCAGCGGGTGCCGCACGCGCCGCAGTTGAGGTTGTCGGTGGCGAGCGTGGCCTCGCAGCCGTTGGCGTAGTTGTTGTCGCAGTTGCCGAAGCCGTTGTTGCAGCTCGCGACGGCGCACGCCGACGCCCGGCACGCCGTGGTGGCGTTGGCGGCCACGCAGGCGTTGCCGCACGCGCCGCAGTGGGCGGCGGTGGAGGTGGTGTTGACCTCGCACCCGTTGGCGGCGACGCCGTCGCAGTTGCCGAAGCCCGCGGCGCAGGCCGCGACCGCGCAGGCGCCCGTCGCGCAGGCGGGCGTCGCGTTGGGCAGCACGCAGGCCCGCCCGCACGCGCCGCAGCTGGTGACGCTGGTGTTGAGGTTGGTCTCGCAGCCGTTGGCCGCGTTGCCGTCGCAGTTGGCGAAGCCCGCGCTGCACGTGAAGCCGCACACCCGCGCGGTGCAGGTCGTCACCGCGTTGGCCCGCGCCGGGCACGCCACGCCGCAGGCCCCGCAGTGGGCGATGTCGGTGTCGAGGTTGACGCAGCGGCCGCCGCAGAAGGTCGTGCCCGCGCCGCAGATCGACCCGCACGCCCCGCCGCTGCACACGGTGCCCGCGCCGCAGACCATCCCGCAGCGACCGCAGTTGGCGTTGGAGCCGCGCAGGTCGGTCTCGCACCCGTTGGCCGCGTTGCCGTCGCAGTTGCCGAAGTTCGCCGCGCAGCTCGCCACCGCGCAGGCGCCCGCCGCGCAGGCCGCCGTCGCGTTGGCGAGGCTGCACGCCCGGCCGCAGGCCCCGCACGACGCCGCCGTGGTGTTGAGGTTGGTCTCGCACCCGTTGGCCGGGTTGGCGTCGCAGTCGCCGTAGCCCGCGTTGCACACCGAGACCGCGCACGCCCCGGCGCGGCAGGTGGGCGTCGCGTTGGCGAGCGCGCACGCCCGGCCGCAGGCCCCGCAGGCCCCGACGGTGTTGTTGAGGTCGGTCTCGCAGCCGTTGGCGACGTTGCCATCACAGTTGGCGAAGCCCGCGTCGCAGCTCACGAGGGTGCACGCCCCCGCGGCGCACCCGGAGGTCGCCCGGGGCAGCGCGCAGGCCCGGCCGCAGGCGCCGCACGCCGCCACGGTGGTGTTGAGGTTGACCTCGCAGCCGTTGGCGAGGTTGCCGTCGCAGTTGCCGAAGCCCGCCGCGCAGGTGATGCGGCAGGCGCCGGCCACGCACGACGCCGCGCCGTTGGTGGCGTTGCACGCGTTGGGGCACGCGCCGCAGTGCAGGGGGTCGGTGCCCAGCGCCACCTCGCAGCCGTTGGCCGCGACGCCGTCGCAGTCGGCGAAGCCCGCCGCGCACGCACCCACCGCGCACCCGCCCGCGCGGCAGACCGCCGTCGCGTTGGCCAGCACGCAGCGGTTGCCGCAGGCGCCGCAGTTGGCGGCGTCGGTCGCGAGCGTGGCCTCGCAGCCGTTGGCGGTCATGCCGTCGCAGTCGCCGAGGCCAGCGCCGCAGGTGGTGCGCACGCAGGTGCCGCGGTCGCAGCGCGCGCTCGCGTCGGGGAAGCTGCACGCGGTGCGGCACGCGCCGCAGTTGAGGGTGTTGCTCGCGGTGTCGGTCTCGCAGCCGTTGGCCACGTCGCCGTCGCAGTTGCCGAAGCCCGCCGTGCACGCCACCGAGCAGGCGCCCGCGGCGCAGGTCGGGGTGCCGTTGGTGCGGCTGCACGCGCGGCCGCAGGCGCCGCAGTGGTCGACGCTGGTCGTGAGCGCCGCCTCGCAGCCGTTGGAGGCGTCGCCGTCGCAGTCCGCGAAGCCCTCCGCGCAGGCGTACTGGCACGCCCCCTGGGCGCAGGTCGCGGCGGTGTTGGGCCGCGCCGCGCAGGCCATGCCGCAGCCGCCGCAGTGGGCGACGGCGTCGGTGGTGGTCACCTCGCAGCCGTTGGCCGCGTCGCCGTCGCAGTCGCCGAAGCCCGGCGCGCAGGCGGTCACGCAGGCGCCGGCCTCGCACGCGCTCGAGCCGTTGGGCCGCGGGGCGCACGCGCTCCCGCACATCCCGCAGTGCGCGCCGGTGACCGCGAGGTCGGTCTCGCAGCCGTTGGAGGCGTCGCCGTCGCAGTTGCCCCACCCCGTCTCGCAGGCCAGCTGGCAGGCCCCGTCGGCGCAGGCGGCGGTCGCGTGGGCGCGCGCCGGGCAGGCGTTGCCGCAGGCGCCGCAGTGCGTGGGCGTGGTGCGGAGCTCGACCTCGCAGCCGTTGGCGGCCATGCCGTCGCAGTCGCCCTGCGCGGCGGGCTCGGCGCACCGCACGCCGCAGACGCCCGCGGCGCAGGTCGCGCTCGCGCCGGCGCCCGCGGGGCAGGCCGCGTCGCAGCGCCCGCAGTTGGCCGGGTCGGACTGGAGGTCGGTGCAGCGCGACCCGCAGGTCGTGGTGCCCTCCGGACACGAGGCCTGGCAGGAGTAGCTGCGCGATCCGGTGCCCGGGTCGACCGCCACGAGGCACAGGCTGCGCTCGCCCGAGCACTGAGACGCGCACGACCCGCAGCTCTCGGCGCGAGAGAGGTCGGCCTCGCAGCCGTTTGCCGCGTCGCCGTCACAGTCCGCGAAGCCCTCGCGGCACGCCTCGACGCAGGCGCCCGCGCGGCAGGTGCCCGGGGCCCCGCCGGGCCCGGCGCAGGCGTTGGCGCAGCGCCCGCAGTGCAGCGCCGAGGTACGGGTGTCGACCTCGCAGCCGTTGCGCACGTCGCCGTCACAGTCGGCGAAGCCGGTCGCGCACTCGAGCCGACAGCTCCCGTCGACGCAGGAGTTGAAGGGGTTGATCACCTGGCAGTCGTAGTCGCCGCGGCAGCGCGCCTGGCACACGCCGTCTCGGGTGCAGAAGGTCGTCGCCGGGCAGTCGCTCGAGTAGAGGCACGGCCGCGGCGCCTCGCGCGCTGCGCAGATGCGCACCCCGCCGAGGCCTCGGGCGCAGACCCCGTTGCCGGGGCAGTCGCTGTCCTGCGCGCAGGGGGCGCGGCAGTACGTCCCGACGCAGACCTGCGGCGCGTCGCAGTCGGAGTCGTAGCGACACTGTCCCGCCGGCACGTTGTCGCTGGTACAGCCCGACGACGCGAACAGCAGGGCGCAAGCGACCATCCCCAGGGCGCGAGTGATTGCAGACATGCACGAATGAGGGCCCCAATTCTGGCGGCGGTCAACCCGGGCCCGGGGGGTCACATCCCGACCGGGGGATCGTTTACCAGCCCTAGTAAGCGCGCGCGCACCGCGGCGACGAGGTAGAGGCTCCCGCACGCGAGCACCACGCCCTGCGTTCCGGCCGCCGCCTGCGCTGCCGCGAGGGCCTCCTCCGGCGAGGCGCACGCCGTGCCGTCGCGCACGGCCTGCATCGTATGCGGGTCGACCGCGCGGGGGAGCGGGGCCGCGGCGTAGAAGCGCTTCGCCCCGGGGAAGGCCCCGGCGAGGAGCCCGAGCATCGCCGCCCAGGGCTTGTCGGACGAGGCACCGAAGACCATCGCGGCGACGGGGGGGAGTCCCGGCGAGGCGCAGAGCGCGGCGACGCCGTCGAGGTTGTGGCCGCCGTCGAGGATCACGTCCCCGATGCGCTCCATGCGCCCGGGCCAGCGCGCCGCGGCGAGTCCGGCGCGCACCGCGGCGGCGTCGATGGCCACGCCGCGCGCGCGGAGCAGGTCGAGCGCCGCCGCGGCGGTCGCGACGTTTTCCACCTGGTAGGCCCCCGCGAGGTGGATCGCGACGGGCAGCGGCTGCCCCGCGAAGCTGACCTCCAGCGAGGTGGTCGCGCCGTCGATGGACACCACCCGCGCGGGGGGTGCGTCGAGCAGCGGCGCCCCGACGCGGCGGGCGACGGCCTCGATGGCGGCGCGGGCCTCCGAAGCTGCGGCCAGGCGGGGCCCGAGGACGCAGGGCACGCCGGGCTTGAGGATGCCGGCCTTCTCGGTCGCGATCGCGGCGAGCGTGTCGCCCAGGTAGCCCTGGTGGTCGAGCGCGATGCCGGTGATCACCGTCATGTCCGGGGCGCACACCGCGGTGGCGTCGAGGCGGCCGCCGAGCCCCACCTCCAGCACCACCCGCTCGACCCCGGCGGCCTCGAAGCACATCCACCCGAGCGCCGTGGCGGCCTCGAAGAAGGTCAGCGTCGGGATCGCCCCGCTGGCCATCAGGGTGAGCAGGCGGTCGCACTGCGCCTGCGCGAGGGCCTCGTCGACGGGCTCGCCGTCGACGGCGATGCGCTCGACGAAGCGGTGCAGGTGCGGCGACGTGTAGCGCCCCACCCGCTGGCCCGCCGCGCGGAGCACGGCGTCGAGCATCGCGGAGACGCTGCCCTTGCCGTTGGTGCCCGCGACGTGGACGGCGGGGAGGCGGGCCTGCGGGTCGCCGAGCCCGGAGAGCGCCGCGCGCATCGACGCGAGGTCGAGCACGACGCCGCGGGCGATGAGGGGCGCGAGGCGCTCGACGAGGGCGACCACCCGAGCGCCTCAGCCCGCGAGCAGGCCGATGACCCGGCGGACGGTGGAGCGCAGCTCGGAGCGCGGGACGATGGCGTCGATCATCCCGTGCTCCAGCAGGAACTCGCTCCGCTGGAAGCCCTCCGGCAGGGTCTGCTTGATGGTCTGCTCGATGACCCGCGGGCCGGCGAAGCCGATGAGGGCGCCGGGCTCGGCGAGGTTGACGTCGCCGAGCAGCGCATACGACGCCGCCACGCCGCCGGTAGTCGGGTGCAGCAGCACCGACACGAAGGGCACCCCGGCGTCGGCGAGCAGTCCGCGCGCGGCGACGGTCTTGGCCATCTGCATGAGCGAGTGGATGCCCTCCTGCATGCGCGCGCCGCCGGAGGCGCTGAGCACCACCACGGGCCGCCGGGCGCTCGCGCCGCGCTCGAAGAGGCGCGTGAGGCGCTCGCCCACCACGCTGCCCATCGAGCCGCCCATGAAGCCGAAGGCGAAGACCCCGAGGGCGATGGCGACCCCGTCGAGGGTGGCGTCGCCGACGAGCACGGCCTCGGACTCGCCCGACTGGCGCTGCGAGCGCGCGACGCGGTCGGGGTAGCTCTGGCCGTCGCTGAAGCCCAGCGGGTCGCCCGAGCGCAGCGCGTCGCCGATGGGAGAGAAGCTGTCTGGGTCGGTGAGGAGCGAGACCCAGCGCGGGGGCGCCATCCGGTGGTGGTGGGCACACGTGGGGCAGACGCTCCACGCCGCCGCGAGGACGTCTTCGAGGAGGGTGACCCCGCAGCCCTCGCAGCGGCGGAACACCCCGGGCGCCACGGAGCGCTTCTCGGCGCCGTCCACCGTCGCCCGGTCTCGCCGTCGCCAGTTGGTCACCGGCGCATCTCTAGCGCGCCATCTGCCCCGGGGGAACCCTCGACCCGCGCACCACCATCGACGCCGCCCCGCGGAGCTCGAGGTTGTCGCGGCAGGGCATCACCTGGAGGGCGGCGGCCACGATGGGGTCGCCGGGCGCGTGCGTGGGAGGCGGGGCGAAGTGCCCCCCCGGCGGCAGCGGGCCGAGGCGCCCGACGCAGGCGTCGAAGAGGTCCATGGAGAGGTAGCGCGCGGGCTCGACGAAGATGAGCTCGAGCCACTCGACGAAGCTCGACGCCATGCGCTCGACCCGCGCGTCGAGGACGCGCAGCCGGACCACCTTGCCGTCCCGGTAGCCGAACTGGTCGCCGAGCCCCGAGTCGGCGAAGAAGGTCACGCCGTCGATCAGCATGCCGAAGGACTGGCGCCAGCCGTCCGGGCGGTTCCACGCGTCGAGGGACTGGTTGGGGACGTCGCCGCGGGCGCCCAGGAGATGCAGCGCTCCCTGCAACGCGTAACAGCCGTTCCACCGCTGGAGGAAGGCCGCGTGGTCGTCGGCGCTGCGGCCCGCGGCGGCCATCGTGGCCCGCGCCTCCGCCGGGTCGTACGGCGGCGCGAAGTGCCCGGGGACGATCGTCGGCTCAACCCACGCGAGCAGCTTCAGCAGGTCCATGTGCGGGACGTTATCCCGGAAGTCCGCGCGGCGGAGCAACCGCACTCACAGGACGAACTCATCGCCGAGCGACAGGAGCTCGAGGCGATCTTCGTGGAGCTTCGAGAGCTCCCGCTCGACCTTGGCCTGACACGACGGCTTGATGTGGAACATCAGCCAGGGGATGTCCTTGCGCGTGAACTTCAGGAGCTCCCGCTCCAGCGTCGACGGCGTGTGGTGCCCCGACACCTTGGCGAGCCACTCCAGCTCGTTGGGGAAGCTCACCTCCTGGAGCACCGCCCGCAGCCCGGGCGTCTCCTTGAGCACCTCCCAGAACCGCTCGGTGGGGCCGGTGTCGCCCGAGAACGCGAGCGCTGCGCCGTCGCGCGACACCACGATGCCCGCGCTCTCGATGGTGTGCGAGACCAGCACCGCCTTGAGCGAGTAGCCCGCGACCTCCTGGGCCACCTCGGGCTCGAGCACCTTGAGCTCCACCGTCGCCCCGCCGCCGCCGACCAGCGGGATGTTGGTGAAGTCGGGCCAGAGCACGTTGTTGAAGAAGTGGTCCTTCAGGGCGCGGATGGTCGCCGCGGTGCCCGCGATGACGAGCGGGCGCGCGGCCCCCTGGCAGCGGTTGTCGGCGAGCGACGCGAGGTCGCGCACGTGGTCGAGATGCGCGTGGGACACCACCACCGCGTCGAGGGCCATCTGCTCCTCGAGGGTGAGCATGGCGGTGGTCGCGCCGGCGTCGAGGGCGAGCCGGCCATCGACGAGGAAGCTCGTCGTGCGGTGCTGCGCCGTCTCGCCGCCGTGGCAGCCGAGTACCTTCAACTCCATCGCCTACGCCCCCTCGGTTGCCGGACGCTCGAGCGCGTCGACGAACGCGTGCAGCTGCGCCGGATCGGGCAGCAGCCACCCGTCGTCCTCCGCGGGGCGCACCAGGCGCACCCGCACCAGCCGGTCGATGACCCCTTGGACCGTCTCGACGTCGAGGCCCACCACCGAGGCGAGGTCGTCCGCGGACATCGCCAGGCGCACGCCGCCGCCCATGCGCTCGCCGTACTCCTCGCCCGCCCGCGCGAGCCCGAGGATGACCCTCGCCCGGGGATCGGCCCGGGAGAGGATGTCGATGTACGCGTTGGCGCTGTGCAGCCGCCGCGCGAGGCGGGTGATCATGCGCACCGCGATCTCGCCGTTGCCGAGCACCATCGCCTCGAAGGTGCGCCCGTCGATGACCAGCGCATGCAGGGGCTCGAGCGCCGTCGCCGTGGCCGTGCGCGGCTTGCCGTTGAGGATCGCCATCTCGCCGAAGAACTCCCCCGGGCCGATGACCGCCAGCGTGCGCTCGCCCGACGGGAACACCTTCGAGATGCGCACCCGCCCGGTCTGGATCACGAACATCTCCACCCCGGCGTCGCCCTCCCGGAAGAGCACCTGCCCCGCGGGAAAGCTCCGTCCGAAGCGCGAAGAGAGGGGTTCTGACGACATTCGCGCGGAGTGTACCCGCCGCGCTTCGACAGGGTCAAAGCAAACGCCCGCGCCCTTGCGTACACTCCTCCCCGCGTTGCCGACCTTCAAGCCCACGCTCGGCCTCGCGCTCCTCTGCATCGCCCTCCCGTGTCCCGGCTGCGACGAGCGCGCGGCCCCACCCCCCCCCCGACGCCCGATGACGAGGCCCGCCGCGATGGCCCACTCCCCCGGCGCGCCCGCGGAGTCCCGCCTCGGGGAGTCCGCAGCCGCAGCTCCCGACGACGACCCCATCGGGCGCTGCGTGCGCCGCAACCGCGCGGCCCTGGGCCCCGAGCTGGCCCGCGCGCTCGCCGCCCTCGAGGACGACGCCCTCCTCGAAGACGCCTGCGGCCTCGACCTCGCCGTGCGCGCCCGTGACCCGGGGCGCTGCGCCGTGGTGCGCCTCTCCGACCTCCGCGAGCGCTGCGTGTTTCGCGCCTCGGTCGCGGCCGCCCGACCCGACGGCTGCCCCGCCGCGCCCGGCCTCCGGGGGCGCGACCCGGTGTGCGTCGCCCTCGCCGCCCGCGACGCCTCGCTCTGCGGCGCGGCGGCCTACACCGAGCGCGCCCGCTGCCTCGCCCTCGCGGCCCGCGACCGACGCCCCTGCGACGCCCTCGACCCGCTGCTGCGACCCGCGTGCGTGCGCGACTTCGACGCCCTCGCGGCGCTCATCCCCCCGCTGCCCCGCACCCCCGCCCGCAGCCCCGAGGCCGCCCGCAACGCGTGGGTCACCCCGGTCGAGGACGCCAGCGTCGAGGAGCCGGTCGCGTGGCTGCTGCGCGGGGTGTTCCTGGACGAGGGCGGCGCGCTCTGGATCGTCGACCCCGCCGTGGGATGGCCCTCCGCGGGCGCCGTGACGCTCGGACAGCCGCTGCTCGGGGTGGTGGTCCCGTCCCACCGGGGGAGCTCGACCGCCCTCGACGCCCGCCTCGTGCCCGCCACCTCCTCGTCGCTCTCCACCGCCGAGGGCACCCTCCGCGCCAGCGTCACCCTCACCCACGCGCCGCACCAGCGCGGGGCCCGGGCCGCCGGGACGGTCACCCTCGACGGCGCCAGCGCCGGGCGCACCCTCCACCTCACGCTGCGCTTCGATACCTTCGTGCGAGACGTGGTGCCCGCGGCGGCGTTGCGGTAGAGCCTCGGGCACCCACCGCGTGACCGCCGCCACCCACCTCATCGAAGACCCCGACGACCTGCGGGCCGCCGCGCGCGACCTCGCCTCCGCCGAATCCATCGCCATCGACTGCGAGAGCGACGGCGTGCACCACTGGAAGAGTCGCCTCTGCGTGCTGCAGTGCGCGCTGCCCGACGGGGAGGTGTTCATCTTCGACGCGCTCGCGCTCCCGCTGCGCGACGCGCTCGCCGAGGTGCTCGGCGAGGCCGGGCCCGTGAAGGTGCTCCACGACCTCTACTTCGACGCGTGGCTCCTGCGCGGCGCGAGCATCGCCCTCGCCCGGGTGGTCGACACCTCCGTGCACGCGCGCTTCCTCGGGCTGCGCGAGACGGGCCTCGCCACCCTCCTCTCGCAGCGCTTCGGGGTCGTGCTGGACAAGAAGTTCCAGCAGTACGACTGGGCGAAGCGGCCCCTCGACGAGCCCCTCCAGGACTACCTCGCCGGCGACGTCCGGCACCTCCACGACCTGCACCGCGAGCTCGACGCCGACGCCCGGGCGCGGCTCATCACCAGCGAGGTCGAGGAGGAGACCAGCTACGCCCTGCGCCGCGCGCTGCGCGACGCCGACGACGACCGCCTGCCCCACGCGAAGGTGAAGGGTCGGCACGGGCTCGACGCGGTCGGGCGCGCCGTCCTCAAGCGCCTCGCGGCGGCGCGGGAGTCCCTCGCCGAGCTGCGCGACCTGCCGTCGGGCCGGGTGCTGAGCAACGCCGCCCTGGTCGACGTGGCGCGCCGGCGCCCGCGCTCCAACGAGCGCCTGAAGTCCATGGTGCAGGGCGGCCTGCGCGACGACGACTCCCTCGCGGTGTGGATGGCCGCGGTGCGCGACGGCGAGGCCGACGGCGACGTCCCGCCCGACGAGCGTCACTACTTCGAGTCCGAGCGCTCGGGCATGGACGGCGCGCTGCGCCGACGCCGCGAGGTGGCCCTCCAGAAGTGGCGCGCGGAGACGGCCGCCGCCCGGGGCATCGACCCGCAGGTGGTGCTCCCGGGGCACTGCCTCGACGCCATCGCGGGCGCCGACGTGCGCGCGGCCGACGACCTCCGGCGCATCGACGGCGTCGGCGAGGTGCGCGTGCTGCGGGACGGCGACGCCATCGCGGCCTGCCTCGCGGCGGCGGTGTAGCGGCGGGTCAGCGCTCGCGCAGGCGCTGGAGCCCGGCCCAGCGCGAGGCGACCCGGATGAGCACGCCGCGCAGGGCGGGCGACGGCACCGCGCGGATGGACTGCGTGAGCTCGTAGGGCACCGGCGCGGGCCGCACGACCACCACCCGCTTCGCCGCGACCCGCTCGGGCATCCCCCCGCGGGGGCCCTGCTTGAAGCGCAGCTCGGTGACCTCCGCGCCGGCCACCACGCGCTGCACCCGCGCGAGCAGCTGCTGGCGCTGGGCGTGGAGTTCCTGCAGCCAGGTGGTGTTGCGCACCCACACCGTGAGCACCCCCGCGCGCAGCGAGACGGGCTGCGTCGCCGCGGCCACCTCGGGGCCGACGGCCTCCTCCCAGGCGGGCCACACCCCGAGGGCCTGGCGCACCCGCGACGGGTCGCGGATCGCCTCGGCCAGCAGCGTGCCGATGTGGGCCGTGCCGATGGGCTCGTAGCGGTCGTTGCGGCGCAGCTTCACCGATCGCCCCCGGCGCGCCACGCCCGCGCGAACCCCTGGGCCAGCAGCGGGTCGATGGGGCCCCCCGCGCGGCCGCCCTCGCGGAGCGCGCTGCCGACGATGACCCCGTCGGCGAGGTCGGCCCAGCGGGCCGCGGTGTCGGCGCGCACCCCGCTGCCGAGCCACACCGGGTGCCCGCGCACGGCCGAGCGCACCCGCGCCAGCAGCCCCGCGTCGACCTCGGCGCCGGTGCGCGAGCCGGTGACCACCACGGCGTCGGCGAGGGCCCGCTCGACCACCTCCACGGCCTCCTCGGCGACGGCCTCGTCGCCGCTCGCGCCGAGCGGGGCGGAGTGCTTCACGCCGACGTCGGCCACGATCGCCACCGTGGTCGCATCGAGGTGCCGGCGCAGCCGGAGCAGGCGGGCGGAGTCGGTCTGGATCACGCCCTGGTCGGCCACCCGGGCGCCGCTGAGGATGTTCACGCGGATGAAGCGCGCGTCGGTGGCGACCGCCACCGCGAGCGCGGCGGCGCCGTCGTTGCGGAGGACGTTCACCCCGAGGGGGAGCCCGGAGGCCGAGCGCGCCACCTCGGCGAGCACGGCCATCGCGGCGACGGTCTCCGGGGGCACGGCGTCGCGGAAGAAGGGCGCGTCGCCGAAGTTCTCGATGAGCACGGCGTCGAAGCCCGCCGCGGCCAGGGCGTGGGCGTCCTCTGCAGTGCGGGCCCGGAGCGAGCGCATCGTGAGGGACGACCGGGGCGACCCCGGCAGCGGAGCCAGGTGGATCACGCCCACCAGCGAGGGACCCTTCTCACGAAAGCGCATGCCCGCGTTGTCCCCCTGTCTCGCCCCGGTCGCAACTCCGCGGCATCGACGGCGCGACCCGCGCGGGAGGCCCGGTGCGCCCGCTGGGGTATTCCGATAGATTCCGCGACCAACATGGCCCGCGCCCGATCGATCTACCTCACCGGTCTGCTCACCCTCCTCCACGCCGCGAGCGTCCACGCGCAGCCCGCGCCGCAGCCCGCGCCGCAGCAGCCGGGGGGACAGGGGACCGGAGCCCCGGCACCCGCGGCGCCTGCGACGCCGGAGCAGCTTCCGCCGCCGCCCACGCCTCCCGGCGCGCCGACGGACGCACCGGCGACTCCGCCACCTCCGACGCCGCCGCCCGCGGCGACGGGGCCTCGCACCGCGGTCATCGACGCGGCGCCCGTCGGCGTCGATGCGGCGGCGGGGAGGTACGTCACCAACGTCCTGCGCGAGGCCATCGCGGCGATGGGCTTCCAGGTCATCCCGCAGTCCGAGCTCTACGACGCCGCGCGCAGGCTCGCGCTGCCCTTCCCCGTGCCCGCCGACGGGATCTTCACCCTCGAGCGCGCGCTCCAGGCGCCGCTCGCCGTGACCGCCGAGGTACGCGCGGCCCAGGGCCAGTACGTGGTGCACATCCGGGTGCGCGTCGCGGTGGAACCCGAGGAGCGCACCCGCGACGTCACGGCGACGCAGTTCCAGCTGGGCGCGGCCATCCGGGAGGCCCTGCCGCCGCTGCTCGTCCCGCCGCGGGTGGGCGTCACGCCGCCCGCGGTCGCCGAGGTCCCCCCGTCCGTCGCTGCCCTCGACCCCACCGACCCGGCCGACGCGGTGCCCGCGCGCCCGGCCCGACGCCGTCCTCGTCGTCGCCCCCGCGCCCACCCGCAGCACTGGGAGCTCAGCGTGGGCGCCATCGCCGCGCTCGGCCCGGGGCGCGACGGCTTCGTCAACGCCCTCGTCGCCGCGCGGGTCTCGTACTTCCCCAGCGACCGCCTCGGGTTCTCCCTCACCGGCGCGTACACCAACCTCCGCGGCCGCGAGGAGCGCGTCTCCAACGTGCTCGTCCTCGGCGGCGTCGAGACCGCGGTGGACCTCCTCCCCGACCGGCGGATCTTCATCCCGCTGCGCGCCGAGATCGGGTACCTGCCCAACAACGGCCCGGTGTTCCGCCTTACCGCGGGGGTGAGCTTCTCGCTCTCGCGGCGCGTGCGGCTCAACCTCGACCTGCTCTCGCCCACGCTCTGGGTCCTGCCGGAGACCACGCCCGTCACCCTCGATCTCGGGGCCCACCTCGTCATCGGGCTCTGACCGGTCCATCCTCTCCGACTTCGACGAGGTGAGCGATGATCGGGTTGTGTCCGCAGTGCGGTGAGGATGTCCCCGGCGACGGCAACGGATGCCCGCGCTGCCACGCCCCGGAGCCGCGGTGGCAGGCGACCCCACGCACCCTTCGCTCCATCCTGGTGGGCTTCCTGGAGTGGTTCTTCATGGCCCTCGGCGGCGCCATGTGCCTCCTGGTGGCCTTCGCGTTCTGCCACGACTGGATCGGCCCCGGCC
Organism: Myxococcales bacterium; assembly: GCA_030652255.1. Lineage (GTDB taxonomy): Bacteria > Myxococcota_A > Polyangia > Polyangiales > SCUS01. The sequence continues at coordinate 131,662 of JAUSAZ010000106.1, forward strand.
TCGGCCAGCGCATCCTCCAGGTGGTGCTCGGCGTCGTCGTGGTCGGCGCCGGGGTCCCGGTCGGATTGATGCTCCTCTGGAGCAGCTTCGCGGGCCGCTTCGTCCGCACCTGGACGCACCCGGCGGGCGAGGGCCGCGGCGCCACCGCGACCACCCGCTTCGGGCGCCTGCTCTCCGCGAGCGGCGCCGGGCGGGTGATCCGCGCCCCGCTCGACGTACCCGCCAACGCCCTCAAGGGGCTCGAAGCCTTCGCGCACTATGGGGTGCTGCGGCGCGCCATCCCGGCGAAGTACGGGCTCGCCAACAGCCCGCCGCGGGTCGACGTCGCGCTCATGGCCGCGCTGCTCGCGCTCGCGGGCCGGCGCCGGGTGCAGCTCCGCGTGACCAGCGCGATGTCGTGGTCGCACGACGGCAAGGCCGTCACGCGCAACGAGTGGGCCGAGGGCGTGGAGGTGCGGCGCACCGACGCCCTCGCCGCCGCCACGAGCGCCGACCCCGTCGAGGCGGTGCTGCTCGGGGCCATGGCCGCGCCGGGCGCCAGGGTCTTCTCGCAGGAGGGCCCGCTGCCGTACCGCGCCGCCGCCGCCGCCGCGGAGCCCGACGCCGAGGCCCCGTGGGCGCGGCTCCCGCAGGTGATCTTCGCCATCGCGGGCGGCGACGCGCGCTTCCGGCGGGGGCTGCGCGCCGAGCTCACCGCGGCGATCGAGGGGTCCGCGCCGCTGCGCACGTCGGAGAGCGTGGTCGACGAGCTCGTCGCCACCCTCGAGGCCGCGGGCGACCGCACCCTCGGCGCGACGATCGTGCGACAGGTCGAGCAGGGCTTCTCGATGCGCGACCCCGTGCCTTCCGTCTGATAGCTCATCGTTGCCCTTATCGTGCGCAGGGCGCTTGCAGGCTGGGGTTCCGCGCGATGGCGCGTCACCCCAGGCAATAACAGGAGGACCGCCCCGGACGTTGTCCGGGGCTCCGAACGGGCATCGCCTGATACGCGCCGGAGGCGCCGCGTCCCCGTCCGGAGAGGACCCTCCGTTCGCTCGACAGCGGCCCCGGCGCCCTGCGCACAGAGACGGCCGTTCGGAG
>JAUSAZ010000110.1 GCA_030652255.1 Myxococcales bacterium
TGGCGCTCACCCCAGGCTATCGCACGAGGGCGCCCCCGCAGTCGCGGGGGCTTTCGAACAGGAACATCACTTCGAGTGTGCCCGCCTTGTCCGCCCGGCCTTCCGGAAGGTCCATCGAGTGTCGGTCCGAAAGCCCCCGCGACTGCGGGGGCGCCCTCGTGCGATAGCCTGGGGTGAGCGCCAACGCGCGAACCCCAGCGTCAAACGCGCGGCGTGTCCCACCAACGGGCGGCCGCCAAAGCGGCAAGATTGACACCCAGTTGGTATGAGACGCCGAGCTACTCGGTGTGCCCGCGCACCTGGAGCACCACGTTGGTGCCCGCCGCGGGGAAGCCTCCGCCGAAGGGCGTGTAGGCGGCGTTGAGGATGTTCTCGACGGCGAGCGCGAGGGTGATGGCGGGGTGCACGCGCACGCCGCCACGCGCAGTAAAGGCCAGGTAGCCCGGGACCTCGGCGCACATCGTCGGGCCGCTGGGGCAGAGGCGCACGTCGTCGCGGTCGCTCGCCGAGAGGCGGGTCTGCGAGAGCACGCCGCTGGCGACGAGGTCGATCCAGTGGGTGGCGCGGCGCCAGCCGAGCGCGAGGCGGCCGAAGGCGGGCGGCACCTTGGCGAGGGGCTCGGTGACCGGGGCGCCGGACTGCTCGACGGTGGCCTCGGCCCAGGTGTATCCGCCGGAGAGCCGCGCGTAGAGGCCGTTGCGGGCCGTCGCGGTGAGGTCGAACTCCACGCCCGCGAGGCGCGCATCGCTGGCGTTCATGCGGGTGTACACGCGGCGGCCGTCGATCATGGTCATGCCGCCGAAGGACGAGGGCACGCGGGTGACGAGGCCGGACATCGTGGAGCCGTACACGAAGACCGAGCCCTCCAGCGGGCCGCGCGCGACGCGGGCGCCGAGCTCGGCGGTCCACGAGCGCTCCGGGCCGAGGTCGGGGTTGGGCACGTCGTAGCTGCGGGCGCCCGCGCCGAAGGCCTGGTAGTCGTCGAGGTTGGGCGCGCGAAACCCGCCCAGGAGGTTGGCCATCACCGCGACGCCGCGGGTGACCAGGAAGCGCGCGCCCACGCTGGCCACCGGCGCGGCGTAGAGCCGCGAGTAGGCGGCGAAGGCGCCGTCGACGGGCGAGTCGACGGAGGTGAGCGCGGCCCGGGCGCCGGCCTCGATGAGCACCCGGCGCGACGCGAGGCGCAGGGCGTAGTGCGCGAAGACGCCGCCGGTGAGGTAGCTGCTGTCGTCGAGGTAGCGGCCGCGGCTGCGCTCCGTGGGGGCGCCCGCGCGCACGGTCTCGGTGTGGCTCGCGACCTGGTCGGCGGCGACCTCGAGGCCGGTGGTGAGGGTGCCGCGGGCGGTGGTCCAGCTGAGCTGCGCGGACCCTTGGGGGGTGAGCACCTCGTCGCGCTCGATGTCGAGGCGGCCGGTGCGGTAGCGGTCGCGGTCCTCGGTGCGGCGGATGAAGCCGACGCGCGCGGAGACCGCGACGGCGCCGCGGCGCAGCGCCCAGCGGGCCGAGACGATGTCCCGGAGCTGGAGGCGGAACACCCGGCGGTCGTCGGGCAGGGAGGTGTCCGGGCGCGGTGCGTTGGTGATCGCGCTGGTCTGGTAGGCGAGCCCGAGGGAGTGGCCCGCGCCGGCGTCGACCATACCCCGCACGGTAAACGCGCGGTCGCCGTGGCCGCTGAACTCCTGGAGCCCGAGGCCGCCGCCGGCGGTGATGGGGCCGAGCGTGCCGACCGTTCCGGAGGCCATGAGCCCGACGCGGCCCACCTCGCCCTCGACGAGGCCCTGCGCCGTCAGCGATCGCTCGGCGATGGCGACGCGGGTGGAGAGCTCGCCGTAGACGTGGGCGTCGGAGCCGGGGCGGGGGTTGGCGTCGATGGGCACCGCGATGACCACGCCGCCGAGGGCGTCGGAGCCGTACATCACCGACGCTGGGCCGCGCACGACCTCGAGGCGGCGCACCGAGGCCGGGTCGATGAGCGAGAGCAGCGCGTTGCCGCCCACCTTGGTGAGCGAGTCGTTGAGGCGGAAGCCGTCGAAGAGCAGGAGCGTGCGCTGCCCGCCGAGGCCGCGCACCAGCGGGGCCGCGGACGCCGTGGTGGTGCGCTGGAGGAAGACCCCGTTCATCTCCTCCAGGCGGTCGCCGACGTCGCGGGCGAGCGAGCGGGCGGCGTCGCGGCGGCTGTCGACGGAGACCGCCCGGGGGGTCTCGAGCAGCGACTCCTCGCGGCGCGCCGGGGCGCTCACGGTGGCCTCGTGGATGGTGGGCTCCTCGGGCTCGGGGCGCGGCGCGACGGTCTGCGCCCCGGCCGCGGGGGCGAAGGCGAGCGCGGCGGCGAGCACCCGGGGTCTCATGCCCGCGGACGCTATCGACAGTGGCGCGCGAAACTCAACCGCCAACCGGCCCGCGCCGGGACTACCGTAGCCGTCGCGATGAGCGAGCGGGCGCTGCTGCGGGTGCGATGGCGGTCCGGCGTCGGCGTGCTGTCGATCGCCACCCCGGACACGCGCGCGGCGTCGAGCGGGCCGGTGTCGCTCACGGCCTCGCTGGAGGGCGTCGCGACGAGTGGTCGCAGCGCCCTGCGCTGGTGCCCCGACGCGCAGGGGGAGGGCCTGGCGGCGCTCACGCTCGACGACCGCGCCGCGCTGCACGTGCAGGCCCCGGAGGGCTGCGCCGTGGAGGTGCCCGACGGGGTGACGGTCACGCGCTGGGGCGACGACGCCGCGCTGGTGTCCTTCGCCGGGCGCCTCGGCGAGTCGTGGATCGGGCTGCGCCGGGGAGAGCGCGTCGAGCGCCTCGCGGTGCACGTGGAGAGCCCGCTGCTCCAGGGGCGCGAGGCGCACCGGGCGATGGTCGACGACCTGCTCGCCGAGTCGCTCGCGCTCTCCGAGGAGGGCCCCTCGGAGACGGCGCTGACGCACGCGCGCGACGCCGGCGGCGCGATGCGGCTGCTCGTGGCGTGGCTGCTGCGCTCCGGGACGCTCGAGCGCGCGATGGCGCTCGTGGCGCGCGCGCCGCTGCGCGGGGCGGCGGCGGTGCAGCGGGTGGTCCCGTGGCTGCTGGCGCGGCGGGTGCGCATGGACGAGCTCGCTTCGAACCCGGCCGTCGCGCGCGGCGACGACCCCTCGCAGGTGCTGGTGCGCGCCGAGGAGCCCGCCCTCCGCGTGGACACGCCCGAGAACCGCGCGGTGGCGTCGCTGCTGCGCACCGTCGCGTCGGTGATGGCCGAGCCCGAGGCCCCGCCCGCGCTGGCGGAGGCGCTGGCCGAGGTGCTCGCGCTGGCCGATCGGGTGGGCCTCCGGGCCCTGCCCTCGATGGGCGCCGCGACGACGCTCGCCGGGGCGCGCACGGCGGGCTACCGGGAGCTGAGCGCCATCGCGCGATGGCTGGAGGGCCTCGCGGTGGCGGACGATCCTGCGGACGCGGCGGTGCGCCTCGCCCTCGACGACTCCGCGCTGCTGTACGAACGCTGGTGCGCGCGGGAGCTGTCGCGGGCGCTCGGGCTGCCGTCGACCCTCGCGCCGGGGGCGTCGGGGCAGTGCTCGCTCGACGGCGTGGCGCTGCGGGTGTGGTGCCAGCCCGCGCGGCAGGCGGTGCCGTCGTACGGGCTCAGCTACAGGCCCGACCTGATGGTGGAGGCGCAGGGCGCGCGGGTGGTCTTCGACGCGAAGTTTCGCGCCGACGCGCAGGGGGCGGTGGAGAAGATGCACGCGTACCGCGACGCGATCGACGGGTGCGTGGCGGCCTACGCGCTGATGCCGTGCGGGGAGGCCGAGGCGACGAGGCACCCGGCGCCCGGCGGCGGCGGGGTCGGGGTGGTGGCGCTGCGGCCGGAGCGGGGCGACGGGGTGGAGGGGCGGCGGGCGGCGCTGCGCGCGGCGGTGGCCGCGGCGCTGGCGTCGGTCAGAGGAAGAAGTCGGGCACCAGGGGGGCGCCCGGGGTGACGGCGTACTTCTCGAAGTCGGTCACGCCGGTGGTGCGGAGGAAGTCCTCGTCGACGACGAAGTGGCCGCTGAAGTCTGCGGCGGGGCGCTGGAAGATCTCCCACGCGGCGTCGGACATGATGTCGACCGTGCGGCAGCCCGCCATGGCCTCGTCGCCGCCGAGGAGGTTCTGCACGGCGGCGGTGGCGATGGCGGTGCGCGGCCAGAGGGCGTTGAAGGCCACGCGACCGCGGAACTCCTCCGCCATGCCGAGGACGCACATGCTCATGCCGAACTTCGCCATGGTGTAGGCCACGTGCCCGGAGAACCACCGGGCCTCCATGTTGAGCGGCGGCGAGAGGTTGAGGACGTGGGGGTTCTTCGCCTTGAGCAGGTGGGGGAGGCACGCCTGCGAGCAGAGGAAGGTGCCGCGCAGGTTGATCTGGTGCATCAGGTCGTAGCGCTTCATCGGGGTCTCGAGGGTCCCGGTGAGGCTGATGGCGCTGGCGTTGTTCACCAGGATGTCGATGCCGCCGAAGGTCTCGACGGCCTTCGCCACCGCGGCGAGGACGTTCTCCTCGGAGCGCACGTCGACCACCACCGGGAGCGCTTTGCCGCCCGCGGCCTCGATCTCCTCCGCGGCCGTGTAGATGGTGCCCGGGAGCCTCGGGTGGGCCTCGGTGGTCTTCGCCGCGACGACGATGTTGGCGCCGTCGCGCGCGGCGCGCTTCGCGATGGCGAGGCCGATGCCGCGGCTCGCGCCGGTGATGAACAGGGTCTTTCCTCGAAGGCTCATGCGGTTCTCCAGTGTGGCTGTGGGTGGGGACCGGGGCTCTGCCGGTGTGGGGCGGGGCGTCGGGTGGGTCGGGTGGGGCGGGCGATCGAGTCAGCCAGCCCCGGCGTCGAAGGTCGTGGGGACGCCAGCGAGCTGCTGGAGCTCCTGGTACGTTCCGTTGAAGCGGTCGAGGTCGACGCGGCCCTCGATGCCGCTCACGCGACCGGTGGACGAGTACTGCCAGAAGCCCCAGTCGCGCCACGCGTCGGCGATGCTCGGGCAGGGCTGCGTGGTGGTGTACTGCGGGTGCCAGAGCAGGTGGTCGCGCAGGGCCGTGGTCTCCACGTGCTTCGGCCAGTAGTGGCGCCCGGTGTAGATCATCGGGCGGCGCCCGGTGCCCGCCTCGACGCGGTCGGCGAGCTCGCGCACCATCGCCGCGTAGCGGGTGCGCGGGGGCAGCCCGGGCGGGGGCTGCTCGATGTCGAGGGTCACCGGGAGGTCTCCCGGGCCGAGGCGGCCTACCGCGCGGACTACCGCGTCGGCCTGCGCGGGCACCTCGACGCGCGGGTCGAAGTAGATGTACGCGCCGCGGATGAGGCCGTGGGCGCGGATCTCGCGCCAGTTGCGGTCGAACTGCGCGTCGGGGGTGGGCCAGTGCAGGATGCGCGCGATGGCGAAGCGCTTGCCCGCGGCGCGCACCCGGGCCCAGTCGACGGTCGACTGGTACTGCGACACGTCGATGCCCTCGACGGTGGGGCCGCGACCGCAGACCATCGCCTCGCTCACGCCCCGATCGACCTCCGCGGCCGGCGCCCCGCACGCGCCGAGGGCGGCGGTGAGGGCGGCCAGGCGCAGGGTTCGTCGGGGGTGCATGCGGTTCCTGCCGGGGAATCTACGAGGCGAGCCGCCCGCTCCGCAACGGCGTAGAGTGCGCGCGATGAACCCCGCGCGGCCGCGCATCCCGGTGATGGTGCTGACGGGCTTCCTCGGCGCGGGCAAGACCACCCTGCTCAACGCCCTCATCGGTCGTCCGGAGCTGGCCGACACCGCGGTGGTCATCAACGAGCTCGGCGCCATCGCCCTCGATCACCTGCTGGTGCGCAAGGTCGACGACCGGGTGATGGTGCTGGGCGGCGGCTGCGTGTGCTGCACCGTGCTCGGCGACCTCGTCGAGACCCTCACCGACCTCGACCGGCGCCGCGACGCGGGGGAGCTTCCGCCCTTCGCGCGGGTGATGGTCGAGACCACCGGGCTCGCCGACCCGGGGCCCGTGCTCGCGACGCTCACCGGCGACGAGCGGCTCTTCGCGCGCTACGAGCTCGACGGCGTGGTCACCGTCGTCGACGCCACGCACGGGGCGGGGCAGCTCGACGAGCACTTCGAGGCGTTGCAGCAGGCCGTCGCAGCCGACCACTTCGTGGTGACCAAGTCCGAGCTCGCCGGGGAGGCGGGCACCGCCGCCCTCGTGGAGAAGCTCCGCGCGATCAACCCCGCGGCGACCGTGGACGTCGCGAGCCACGGCGCGGTCGACCCCGCCCGGCTGCGCGGCAGGCTCGCGGCGGATCTCCCCACGGCGCAGGTGCGGGGGCTCATCGCGGCCTCGCCGGGCGAGAGGGGCCGCTGGGTCGTCGACGCGGCGCCCTCCCACGCGCGGGTGCGCTCGCTGGCCATCGCCCGCCCGCGCACCATGCGATGGACGGCCTTCGCCATGTGGCTCTCGCTGCTGACGCAGTTTCACGGGGACAAGCTGCTGCGGTGCAAGGCGCTGCTGAAGGTCGCGGGCGAGCCCGGGCCGGTGATCGTCCACGCGGTGCAGCACGTGGTGTATCCGACGGTGATCCTCGACGCGTGGCCCGACGAGGACCACACGTGCCGCGCGGTGCTGATCTTCCGCGACGCCGACGACGCCTTCCTGAAGCAGGTGCAGGAGGGCTTCGACGCCTGCCTGAGCCCGTCCGGCCCGGTCGCCTGAGTGGGGGAGGCTGTGCATCCGGAGGGGTGGGCCCTACGCTTGCCCGGTGCAGCGGCTGCTTGAGTTCGAGATCGACGCCGCGCGCTACGGCGTGCCGGTCGAGCGCGTGGTCGAGGTGGTGCCCCGGGTGTGGCTGAAGCCGCTCCCGGGCGCCGCGAACATCGTCGTGGGGCTGTTCAACTTCCGCGGGGCGGTCATCGTCGCCGTCGACCCGCGCTCGCGCCTCGGTCATCCCCCGCGGCGCCCCTCCACCGACGATCACCTGCTGGTGGTGCAGGGCGCGCGGCGGGTCGTGGCGCTCGTGGTCGACCGGGTGCGCGACCTGCGGCAGGTCTCCCCCGACCAGATGTTTCCCACCACCGTGCCCAGCCGCCACATCCGCGGCGTCGTCGCGCTCGCGGAGGGACTGCTGCTCATCGAAGACCTCGACGCGCTGCTCTCCCTCGACGAAGAAGAGACCCTCGATCGCGCCCTGGGCGGCGCCGCCCCGTGAAGAGCGCGAGCCAGCCCGCGCTGCACCCCGCGCTGCGGGAGGCCTTCGCCGCGCGCGTGCGGGAGAGCTTCGGGCTGGTGTTTCCTCCGAGCCGCGCGGGCGCGCTCGACCAGGGCGTGGCCGCCGCGGCGGAGGCCCTCGGGGGCATCGACGCCGCCGCCCTCTACGAGCGCCTCGTGGGCGGCGACGGCGCGGCCCACGACGCGATCATCAAGGAGCTCACCGTCGGCGAGACCTACCTCTTCCGCGACGACCACCACTTCGCGTTCGTCCGGGACGTGGCGCTGCCCGAGGCGCTGCGGCGCGGCGACCGGGTGCGCCTCTGGTCCGCGGGCTGCGCCACCGGCGAGGAGGCGTGGTCGCTCGCCATCGTCGCCCACGAGGCCCTCGGGGAGCACGCCGGGCGCGTCGAGGTCATCGGCACCGACATCAACCAGCGCTTCCTCGATCGGGCGCGGCTCGGGTGGTACGGGCCGTGGTCCTTCCGCGACGTCGACCCGGCGCGGCGCGAGCGGTGGTTCGTGCCCGAGCGCAACGGCTGGAGCGTCCGGGAGTCCGTGCGCCGCTCGGTGCGCTTCTCGCCCCTCAACCTGCTCGACCTGGACTCCGCCGAGTGGCCCTCCGCCGTCGACGTGATCTTCTGCCGCAACGTCGCCATCTACTTCGACCTCGAGACCATCGCCCGCGTCGCGGCCCGGCTGGCCCGCTCCCTCCACGGCGGCGGCTGGATGGTGCCCGGCCCCTCGGACCCGCTCCTGCCCGACGGCCTCGGGCTCACGGCGACCTTTCGCGGCCCGCTGGTCTATCGCCGCGACCAGCCCGCCCCCGCGCTACCGGCCCCGCCGCCGGCCCCGGGGCGTCGGTCGACGGTGCCGCGCCCCCGTCGGCGCGCGACGCCCTTCACCTCGGGGGCGACCCCGCGGCTCCCCGCGCCGAAGGCGCCGATCGTCGTCCGCGACCCCGCCGGCGCCGCGCGTGCGCTCGCGGACCTGGGCGACCTCGCGGGCGCGGTCAGGCTGCTCGACGCCGCGCTGGCGATCGACGGGCTCGACCCGGCGCTCTACCTCCTCCGCTCTACGGTGCGCCAGGCGAGCGGCGACGACCGCGGGGCCTGCGACGACGCCGAGAAGGCCATCGTGATCGACCGCACGCTCCCGCTCGCGCACGTGCTCTCCGCCGCCGCCCGCACCCGCATCGGCGACGTCGCGAGCGCGCGCCGGGCGCTGCGCAACGCCCGGGCGCTGCTGCTGCGCGTGTCCGCCGAGGCCCCCATCCGGCACGGCCCCGGGCAGACCCGCGGCTCGCTGCTGGCCGTCTGCGACCGCCTCGCCAACACCCTCGGCGGCACGCCCCCGCCGCGCCGGGGAACGTAGGCTCCCGCCGATGCCCGACGTCCCCGCAGACTTCCCCGATGCCGTGTCCCGCGCCGTGCTCGACGCCCGCACCCGCGCCGTGGCCGCGCGCCCGACGCTGCTCGGCCGGAGCGACCGGCACGACGCCCTCGGCCTCCGCGTGGCGGGGGAGCAGTACGCCATCGCCGCCCACGCCGTGCGCGGGGTGGCGGCGGTCTCGCGGCTGACGGCGCTGCCGCACGCGCCGCCGGAGGTCGCCGGGCTCATCGCGCGGGGCGGCGAGATCATCCCGGCCTTCCACCTGCGGGTGGTGCTGGGGCTCCCGCTCGGCGCGCTCCCGGAGTACGGGCGCATCGTGCTGCTGGGCGAAGGGGCCGACAGCCTCGCGCTGGTGGTCGACGCGGTGGAGCACCTCGGGCCGATCGAGCCCGACGAGCTGCGCGAGCCGCCGGAGTACGTCGCCCCGTCGGTGCGCGCCTTCCTCCGGGGCATCGACCGCCGGGGCATCGCGCTCATCGACCACGCCGCGCTGCTCGCCTCGCCGCGGCTCTTCGTCGAGATCCCCGTCCCCCGCGAGTCGACCCCACGCCCACCGCAGCCCACCGCGCCCGCCAGGAAGAACCCCCGATGAGCCCTCCCGCCGCCCACGAGTCCAACATCAAGGGCGCCCTCACGCGGTCGGTGGTCCTCCCGCTGGCGCTGCTCGGCGTCGTCGGGGCGCTGATGTTCTGGCAGATCGATCGCCTCGTGACCCTCACCGGCTGGGTCGACCACACCGACAAGGTGATCGCGCAGGCGAGCCACCTGGAGCGCCTCTACATCGACCGCGAGACGGGCGTCCGGGGGTACCTCAACACCGGCGCGCCGGAGTTCCTGGAGCCGTACACCCGGGCGCAGGCGGTGCTCCCGCGGCTCCTCGCCGAGCAGGCCCGGATGATCGCCGACAACCCCACGCAGCTCCGGCTGCTCGACGAGGCGCGGGGGCTCGGAGACGACTGGGACCGCGACTACGGCCGGCCGGCCATCGCCTACCGCGAGCACAACCCCGACAGCTTCAACATGGCGCTCTCCCGCCTCGGCAAGCAGCGGATGGACCTGCTCCGGTCGGCGCTGGAGCGCTTCATCCGGGTCGAGGTGACCCAGCGCGACGCGCGCACCGCCGCGGCGCAGTCGGCCACCCGCGTGGTGCAATGGACCGGCGGCGCGATGCTCCTCGCCCTCGCGCTCTTCATCGGGGTGTACACCCGGCGCCAGCTGCTCACCGTCTCCGCGGCCTTCGCCGAGTCGCTCGCGGTGTCGCGCGAGCGCGCGGTCGCCCTCGAGGCCTCCCAGGTCGCCCTCGCGGCCCGGGTGGCGGAGGAGCAGCGGCTCGGGCGCGAGGCGGCCGAGCGCCGCGATGAGCTCGCCCGCGTGGTCGAGACCTTCGGGGTCTTCATCGACCAGCTGGCGCACGGCGACCTCACGGCCTCGCTCAAGGCCTCCGGCGAGGGCGAGCTGCGCCAGCTCGGGGAGAACCTCCAGGTCATGGGCCGCGCGCTCCGGGTGATGAACGCGCGGGTCAACGAGGCCGTGGCGTCGCTGTCCGGCGCCACCAGCGAGATCATGGCGACCACCCAGGAGCAGAGCGCGAGCGCGACGGAGAGCGCCGCGGCGGTGACCGAGACCGTCGCCACGGTCGACGAGGTGACGCAGACCTCGCAGCAGACGGCCAGCCACGCCTCGGCGGTGGCCACGGCCTCGCGGCGCAGCCTGGAGGTGTCCGCCTCGGGCCGCCAGGCGGTCGACGAGACCGTCGGCGCGATGGCCCTGGTGAAGCGCCAGGTGGGCTCCATCGCCGACCGCATCCTCGCCCTCTCCGAGCAGGCGCAGACGGTGGGGCAGATCATCACGACGGTGAACGAGATCGCCGAGCAGTCGAACCTGCTCGCGCTCAACGCGGCCATCGAGGCGGCGCGCGCGGGCGAGCACGGCCGCGGCTTCGCGGTCGTCGCCCAGGAGGTGCGCAGCCTCGCGGAGCAGTCCAAGCGGGCGACGGCGCAGGTGCGGGCCATCCTCGGGGACATCCAGAAGTCCACCGCGGCGGCGGTGCTCGCCACCGAGGAGGGCGGCAAGGCCGTCACGTCGGCGGTCGACACGGCGCGCGTCGCGGGGGAGCGCATCGACCAGCTCGCGGCGACCATCGCCGACGCGGCGCGGGCGGCGGAGCTCATCGTGACGGCCACGCAGCAGCAGGTGACGGGCATCGGGCAGATCGCGCAGGCGATGCGGGCCATCGACCAGGCGACGTCGCAGACCGTGGAGGGCACCCGGCAGTCCGAGCGGGCGGCGCGCGACCTGAGCGGGCTGGCCACGCGGCTGCGGGACGCCATCTCGCAGTACCGGACCTGACGTCGGTGGCCGAGAGGGACGACATCCTCGCGGACCTCCGCGGCGTCTTCCGCGACGAGCTCGACGACCAGGTGGGCAACCTGGAGCGAGCGTCGCTGGTGCTCGCGCGGGAGGGCGCCGACGCCGAGGCCCGGGCGGCCGCGGTGGCGGAGGTGTTTCGCGCCGTGCACAGCTTGAAGGGCGCGGCGCGCGCGGTGGGCTACGAGCCGCTCGAGCGCTTCCTCCACGCCGTCGAGACGCGCCTCGGGTCGGCGCGGCGCAGCGAGGCGCCGGACCTCCCGGCGGTGTCCGCCGACACGGAGGTCACCCTCGGGGCGCTCCGGGCCTGCGCGGCGTCGCTCGGAGAGGGGGTCGCCCCCGACGACGCGGCGCTGGCCGGGGCCCGGCGTGCGCTCCAGGCCCCGAGGGCCGCGGCCGTGACGATGACCCCGACGGCCGCGCCGCCCACGGCGCCGGTGGCGCCCGCCATGCCCTCCGCGGCGACGGCGGCGCCCGAGACGCTGCGGGTCTCCTCCGCCCGGCTGGCCGGCCTCTTCGCCGCCGCGGAGGACCTCGCCTCGCTCGTGGCGCGCCACGGGGACGCCTCGCGCAACCTGGACTCGCTGGAGCAGCGCCTGCTCGAGGTGCGCAACGACCTCCGGCGCGCGCAGCAGCAGGTGCGGGCCCAGGAGTCCGGCGGGGCCGACGAGGCCGCGCGCGCGCTCGACCGGGGCGTGGTGACCCTCCAGACCATCGTGGGGTGGGTGGCCGACCGCCGCGGCCGGGAGGACCTCTCCTGGCGCTCGCTCGCCGCCGCCGCGGGCGACCTGCTCACCCGCTCGCGCGACCTCCGGGTGGTGCCCATGGCGACGCTGTCGCCGCTGCTGGAGCGGGCCGCGCTCGACGCGGCGGCGGGCCTCGGGCGGCGGGTGGAGTTCGTGATGGAGGCCGACCTCCCGGAGCTCGACCGCCGGGTGCTCGACGGGCTGCGCGAGCCGCTGATGCACCTCGTGCGCAACGCCGTCGACCACGGCATCGAGGGGCCCGAGGCGCGCGCCGCGGCGGGCAAGGCGCCGGTCGGGCGGGTGCGCATCGCGGCCGCGGTGGCGGGCCGCGACGTGCGCGTGGTGGTGGAGGACGACGGCCGGGGCATCGACCCCGACGCGGTGCTCGCCGCCGCGCGGGCGCGAGGGATGGACGCCGGCGTGGGGCGCACCCCGCAGGACGCCCTCGCGGTGATCTTCGAGCCTGGCTTCAGCACCCGCGCGGAGGTGACGGCGATCTCGGGCCGCGGCGTGGGGCTCGACGTCGTGCGGATGCGGGTCGCGCAGATGCACGGCCGCGTCGAGGTGGAGAGCGAGCGCGGCCGCGGCGCGCGCTTCACGCTCACCGTCCCGCTCGACCTCAGCGTGATGCGCGGCGTGGTGGTGCGGGTGCGGGACGCGCGCGCGGTGATCGTCTCGACGGTGGTCGCGGGCCTGCGGCGGGTGGCGGCCTCGGAGCTGCGCACCCTCGAGGGCCACCTCTACCTGGAGCACGACGGCGCGCTGCTGCCGCTCGCGGACCTCGACGAGACCCTCGGGTTCGCCCCGGCGACGGCGACGGCGCGGCCGGACGGGGCGCGGGCGCCGTGCGTGATCCTGGCCGTGGGCGAGCGCCGGGTGGCCTTCCGCGTCGACGCGCTGCTCGAGGAGCGCGAGGTGGTGGTGAAGCCCCTCAACGCCCGGGTGCGGCGCTCGGCCTTCGTGTCCGGCGCCGCGGTGTTCGGCGACGGCGAGGTGGTGATCGTGCTGGACGCGGCGGACCTCACGCGCATCGCGCGGCCCGCGGCGAGCGGCGACCCGGGGGCCCGGCCGCGCGCGGCCCGGCGGCGGGTGCTGGTGGTCGACGACTCGGTCACCACCCGGCAGCTGGAGCGCACCATCCTGGAGTCCGCCGGGTACCACGTCACCGTCGCGGCGGACGGGCAGGCGGCGTGGGACCTCCTCGCCGCCGACGAGCGCTTCGACGCCGTGGTCTCGGACGTGGAGATGCCGCGGCTCGACGGGTTCCAGCTGCTGTCGCGGGTGCGGTCGACCGCGCGCCTCGCGGGGCTTCCGGTGCTACTGGTGACCGCCCTCGCGCAGCCCGCCGACCAGCAGCGCGCGCTCGACCTCGGCGCGAGCGCCTACGTCGTGAAGAGCCGCTTCGACCAGGACGAGCTCCTGGAGACCCTCGAACAGCTGCTCTAGGCCCCCCCCCCCCTCCGGGGCTGCGAGCGACCCGAATCCCCCTGGACTGGAGACCGATGGACCCCGCGAAGCTCAGACTGGTGATCGTCAACGACTCCGCCACGATCCGCGCGGCGCTGCGCCGGGCCTTCGCGGGCATCCCCGACGTCGAGGTCGTGGGCGAGGCGAAGGACGGCGCCGAGGCCGTGAAGGTCGTCGCCGAGCGCCGGCCCTCCGTGGTGGTGATGGACATCGTGATGCCCGTGATGGACGGCTACGCCGCCACCCGGCAGATCATGGCCACCTGCCCGACGCCCATCGTGCTGGTGTCGTCGGTGGTCAACCCCCGGGACGCCCACGTGGCGATGGAGGCCCTCCGCTCGGGGGCGCTCGCCATCGTCGAGGCGCTCCCGGCGATCACCGACCCGCGGTACGAGCTCCGCCGCGAGGCGCTGCTGCACACGCTCCGCTCGATGTCCCTTGTGCGCCTCGACCGCTTCCGCTCCTCCCCCGCCGCCGCCGCCCCCGCCGCGCCGCCGCTGCTCGGCGCCGACCGCGGGGTCGCGGCCATCGGCATCGCGGCGTCGACCGGCGGGCCCAACGCCGTCGTCGAGCTGCTGCGATTGCTGCCGCCGGGGGTCATGCCGCCGCTGCTCATCGTGCAGCACATCGCCCGCGGCTTCGCCGAGGGCTTCGCGCGGTGGATCACCGAGGCCAGCGGGCACCACGCGGCGGTGGCCGTCGACCACGCCCCGGCGGCGCGCGGCGAGGTGTACATCGCGCCGGACGACCGCTACCTCGGGCTCGACGCCTCGATGCGGATCGTCGTGAGCGACACCCCGCAGGTGGGGCTCTTCCGCCCGTCGGGCAACTACCTGTTCGAGTCGCTGGCCCGCGCGCTCGGGCACCGGGCCCGCGGGGTGGTGCTCACGGGCATGGGCGACGACGGCGCCGACGGGGCGGTGGCCCTGCGCCGCAGCGGCGGCCGGGTGGCCGCGCAGGACGAGGCCACCTCGGTGGTGTACGGGATGCCCCGCGCGGCCCTCGAGCGCGGCGGCGCCGACGTCGTGCTCCCCCTCTTGCAGATCCCCGCGTGGCTCTGCGGACAGAGCGCCGTCTGATGCGCGTCGTCATCGTCGAGGACAGCCGCACGCAGGCCCGGCAGCTCGCCGGGGTGCTCGCCCGCGAGGGCTTCGAGGTCGTGGTCTGCCGCGACGGCGAGTCGGGCCTCGCGGAGTGCCTCGCCGCGCCGCCCGCGGTGGTGGTGAGCGACATCGTGATGCCGGGCATCGACGGCTTCGAGGTGTGCCGGCGGCTCAAGGCGAGCGACGCCACCCGGGACGTCCCGGTGATGCTGCTCACCTCCCTGGCCGACCCGACGGACGTCGTGCGCGCGCTCGCCGCGGGGGCCGACAACTTCCTCACGAAGCCCTACGACGACGCGCAGCTCATCGCCCGGGTGCGACGCCTGGTAGACCGCCGCGCCGAGCCCGCGGGGCCGCCGGTGGTGGAGGTGCGCGGGCAGTCCTTCGAGATCCTGTCGCGGCCCGCGCAGGTGCTCGACGTGCTGGTGTCCTCGCTGGAGGCGGTCACCGCGCGCAACGGCGAGCTCGAGCAGAGCCGCGCGCTCGCGGAGGGGGCGCTCGCCACCGCCGAGCGGCGGGCGCAGCAGCTCCGCGGGCTCACCGACGCCTCGCTGGCGATCAACTCCGCGGGCACCCTGGCCGCGGCCCTGGAGGTGGTGACCGCGCAGGCGCGGCTGCTGGTGGACGCCCAGCTGGCCGTGACCAGCCTGCTGGCGGCGCCGGACTGGTCGGACTCGAATTCCACGGTGTCCGTCTCGGAGCCCTACGGGGTGCACCGCGCGGGCTGCGTTCGGCCCGACGAGGAGGGCTACTGCGCGGCGGTGCTGGAGACCCGGCGCCCGCTCCGGGTCACCCGCGCGACCCTGGAGGTACACCCCGCGTGGTCCGCGGCGGTCGGGGCGCGGCCGCCGCTGCGGGGCTGGCTGGGGGCGCCGCTCATCGGTCGCGACGGCGCGACGCTGGGGCTCATCCACCTCTGCGACCGCACCGAAGGGGACTTCTCCGAGTCCGACGAGGCGGTGCTCGCGCAGCTCGCGCAGACCGCGTCGGTGGCCATCGAGAACGCCCGGCTCTACGAGCAGACGCGGCAGGCGGTGAAGGTGCGCGACGAGGTGGTGGCGGTGGTCTCGCACGACCTGCGCAACCCCCTCAACGCGCTGATCATGGCGGCGGCGATGGCCGAGCGGCAGCCCGACGACGTCACGGCGGTGCGCGCCCGGCTGGCGGTGATCCGCCGCTCCGCCGAGCGGATGAACCGCCTGATCGGCGACCTGCTCGACGTGACGCGCATCGACGCGGGCAACCTGGTGCTGGAGCGCGAGCCGCTCGTCGTCGCGGCGCTGATCGACGAGGTGGTGCAGACGCAGCGGGCGCTGGCCGAGGCGCACTCGCTCACGCTGCGGGCCGAGGTGCCCGCCGGGCTGCCGAGCATCGTGGGCGACCGCGACCGGCTCTTCCAGGTGTTCGCCAACCTGCTGGGCAACGCGGTGAAGTTCACCCCGCCCGGCGGGCGCATCGTGGTGGGCGCGGCGCTCTCGGGCGCGCAGGTGCGGATCACGGTCTCGGACACCGGGCCCGGCATCGCGCCGGAGCACCTGCCGCACGTCTTCAACCGCTTCTGGCAGGACCGCCGCACGGCGGGGCAGGGGACGGGGCTGGGCCTCTCGATCGTGAAGGGCATCGTCGAGGCCCACGGCGGCGAGGTCGCGGTGGAGAGCGTGCCCGACGAAGGGACGACCTTCTCGTTCACGCTCCCCGCGGCGTGAGCGGTCAGCGCGGGAGCGAGCGCTGCTCGGCGAGGCGGTCGTAGTGCCGGTACCCGAGGCTGTGCAGGGCGCTCGCCGGCGCGAGGGCGATGTCCACCAGGGTCTTGAGGTCGTAGGTGCCGGCGAGCACCGGGGGGGAGTACGCGCGCACGGTCTCCGCGGTGCGGAAGGGCCCGAGCGGCGTCAGCACCTGGTGCGGGTGCAGGTGGACGAAGTGCGCCGAGGAGAGCCGCGCGTAGCCCGGCGACTTCGGGGCCGTGATGACGTGCGGCGTCGCCTGGAAGGTGCCGCCGGTGAGGATCTCCCACTGCTGGCCCACCTGGGCGACGAGGCAGCCCGCCGGGGCGGCGCCGCGCACCTTGCGGCCCGCGGGGTGCGCCGCGGTGGCGCGGGTGCGGAGGTAGAGCCCGCTGTCGGGGTCCGGCGGCGGGCAGCGCTGGCCGCTCGGGTCGATGAAGCGCCCGCCCGGCAGGAGCGTGAGGAGGTTGAAGTCCGTGTGCTCCTCGCCCCAGAGCACGCCCTGCTCGACCTGCTCGGGGGTGAGGGGGATGTAGCGCAGCGCGCGGGTGACGTGCGGCGCGCCGTCGATGCGGCTGGTGAAGGTGTCCTCGGTGAGCCCGAGCGCGAGGGCGGCGCCGCGGAGCAGCTCCTGCCCGACGCCGTGGAGGGCGCGGCCCATGGCGGTGTAGACCTCGGCGAAGCGGGGGTCGTCGGGCCAGACGTTGTCGGCGCAGATCTCCGGGTGCTCGGTCTTGCACTCCGGGTCGAGGGGCATCGCCGCGGCGAAGTAGCACTCCTTGAAATCGGGCTGGCCCCCGCCCGCGACGGCCTGCTCGGTGTTGGGGGGCGTCCACCCGCGCTGGTACCAGATGTCGGGGCGGGCGAAGGGGCGCTTGGCCGCCTCGGGCTGCGCCGTGAAGCGCGTGAAGGCGTCGTAGAAGGCGTCGAGGGACTCCGGCGCGATGCCGTGCCCGCGCACGTAGACCAGGCCGTAGGCGCCGAAGCCTTCGCGGATCGCGGCGCAGGCGGCGTCGCGGCGGGGGCCGTCGGCGCGGAGGTCGTCGAGGTCGACCGTGGGAATGGCGAGGTCCTGGCTCATGCGTGAAAACTCCGGTGGGCGTAAGACGGCGGAGGGGTGTGGATATGACCGCCGCTCGGTGGCATTGGTTACCCGCGAAGCGCCGCGGTCGTCCACCGTGTGTTGCGCCCGATGACGTGATCCCAGCCCCGAGGAATTACCTGCATGAGCAACGACGACGTACGGAAGACGATCGAAGACACCATCAAGGCCCACCGGGTGGTGCTCTTCATGAAGGGCGCCCGCTTCGCGCCAGCGTGCGGCTTCTCCGCCAGCGTGGTGGGCCTCCTCGACGGGTTCCTCCCGAGCTACCACACCGTGGACGTGCTCGAAGACCCGGCCATCCGCGACGGGGTGAAGGCCTTCTCGGACTGGCCCACCATCCCGCAGCTCTACGTCGACGGGCAGTTCATCGGCGGGGCCGACATCGTGAAGGAGCTGCACGCGCGCGGCGAGCTCCAGGCGCTGCTCGGCGCCGAGGCGGTGGGCCCGAAGCAGCCGACCATGACGGTGAGCGACGACGCCCTGAAGGAGCTGCGCGCCGCGGCGAAGACCATGGGCGCCGACGGCGCCATCATGCGGATGGAGATCTCGGGCAAGTACGAGCACGACCTGTACTTCGGCGAGCCCATCGCCGGGGACGTGGTGGTCGACCTCGGGGGATTGCCCCTGCACCTCGACGGGGGCTCGGCCTTCCGCGCCGACGGGGTGCACATCGGCTTCGTCAACGGCCCCAACGGGGCGGGGTTCAAGATCGACAACCCCAACGAGCCGGCGCGGGTGCGGCAGCTCTCGCCCGCGAAGCTGAAGGAGATGATGGACGCCGGGGAGCGCTTCGAGCTCGTCGACGTGCGCACCCCCGAGGAGTGGGAGCGCGCCAGCATCCGCGGCGCCCGGCTCCTCGACAGCGACCTCGAGAAGGAACTCCTCGCGATGGAGCGCGCGACCCCGCTGGTGTTCCAGTGCCACCACGGCATCCGCAGCCTGCAGGCGGCGGAGCAGTTCGTCCGCAAGGGGTTCCGGTACGTGTACAACCTGCAGGGCGGCATCGACGGGTGGAGCGCGAGCGTCGACCCCTCCGTGCCGCGGTATTGAGAGGGAGCGACCGATGTCCAACCACGACACTGATTTCCAGGGCGACGTGCTCACGGCATTACGTGAGTCTGTATTGGCGAAGATCCCCGACGCGGTGGTGGAGGTCGCCGGCGGCGGCGGGCACTTCACCCTCTCGGTCGTCTCGCCGGTGTTCGCGGGGCAGTCGATGCTCAACCAGCAGCGGCTGGTGCTCGGCGCCATCGCCCACCTGATGAAGGGCGACCGCGCGCCGGTCCACGCCGTCGACAAGCTCACCACGAAGACCCCGTAATTCCCGGGCGATCGCGCCCCGCGGCGGCCGTCGCGCGCCGGCCGCGCTTTCGTGCATGACGCGCGGGCGCAAGTCCGGCAACTTCCGGCGCGTGGAGCCCGTCGTCGTCGACGAAATCGATCTCGCCCAGGACTTCGACGACGTCGCCGAGGAGGCCGCGTCGCGCAGCCTCGCGGCGGCGGTGGCGAAGGCGCACGGGGTCCGGGCCTCGGTCTCCGCGCGGCGGCTCCTCGAGATCCTGACCGACCCCGACGTCACGCTCGGCGAGCTGAGCCGGACGATCGAGGTCGACAGCTCGCTCGCGGCGCGGGTGCTGCGCGTCGTCAACTCGTCGGCGTATGGGCTGCGCGTGCGCGTCCGGAAGATCAGCGTCGCGGTGAGCCTGCTCGGGCTGAAGCGGCTCAACGAGATCGCCACCGCGGCGGCGGTGCTCGACTGGTTCGAGCACGACTCGCAGCGTGCGCCGGAGATCTTCCGGCACTCCTCGGCGACCGCCTCGCTGGCGCGCCACATCGCCACGCGAGCGGGCCTGCCCCCGGAGGAGATGTACACGTGCGGGCTGCTGCACGACTACGGCAGGCTGATCATGTTGCAGGCGGGCGGCGAGTCGTACGCGCGACTGGTCGACGGGGGGGCGGGGGACGACGACGAGGTGTGCGCGAGGGAGCGCGCGGCCCACGGCTACGACCACGCCATCCTCGGGGCCCGCATGCTCGCCGAGTGGAACCTCCCGGAGCCCCTGCCCAGCGTCATCTCGCTGCACCATCAGCCCGCGCGGGCGTGGCGGGTGGGCGGCGTGGTCGCGCTGATGGTCGCGGCGCTGCGACTGGCCGAGCGCCTCGCGCACGAGTTCGACCGCGCGATGCCCATCGACGACGCGTGGGTCGACGGCGTCGCGAGGGACGAGAACGTGCAGCGCCTCGGGCTCGCGCGGGGAGACCTCCACCGGTTCTGCCTCGACCTCCACCTGACGTGGCTCGAGAGCCAGCAGCCCGTGACCCTCGACGACCCCGACACCGGGGCCCCGGTGCCTTCGTCGCGGCCCGCCGGTGGCCTCGGGGGGATCGGAGCCGCAGCGGCGGCGCAGGTGGTTGCCCGCGACTGGTGGCGAGCCAAGAGCGTCGCCGTCGCCGTGGCGCTGGTGAGCCTCGCCGTGGGCTGCGCCGGGGCGGTGGCGCTGCTCAACGGTCGCCCCCTCGATGAGCTCCTGCGCGAATCGCTGGGCTCGACGAGCCATGCGATCGCGGCCCTGGGGCTCGTCGGGTTGCTGGTCGCGGTGGTCGCGGCGGCACCGGCCGCGCTCTCGGCGGCGAAGCGGCGGTAGGGGTCGCCGGAGCGGGCAGGAGATTCGCTCGAATCCACCCACACGCAGCGGGCGCGGGGGAGGGTCCTTTGATAGCGTGCCGCGCCATGGCGAACCCCACCGCGATCATGGAAACGTCCCTCGGCAACATCAAGGTCGAGCTCTTCGTCGACCAGATGCCCGTCACCGCCGGCAACTTCGTGAAGCTCGCGAAGTCGGGCTTCTACGACGGGCTGCATTTCCACCGGGTCATCAACAACTTCATGCTCCAGTTCGGCTGCCCCCACAGCAAGGACCCGAACAGCTCGCGGGCCGGCACCGGTGACGGCCCCGACGGGACCATCAAGGACGAGCACACCGCGCGGCTCTCCAACGAGCCCGGCACGCTCTCCATGGCCAACACCGGCGCGCCCAACAGCGGCTCGTGTCAGTTCTTCATCAACACCGTGCACAACTCCTTCCTCGACTGGTTCTCGCCCGGGGCGTCGAAGCACCCGGTGTTCGGGAAGGTCATCGAGGGCATGGACGTGGTGAAGAAGATCGAGAAGGGGCCCACGGACGCCAACGACCGGCCGCGCACCCCCGTGAAGATGCTCCGCGTGACGGTGCAGGAGGGCTGAAACGCCCCCGCGCTCCGTCCCTTCCTCCGCTCCCTCCCTCACCATTCACTTCGATAGACCGATCGCGCGGGACGCGCGTCGACAGCCCCACACAACGAGGAGCGGCCGGGTCGCCTGAAGGGTTCAGGCGCGCCGCTCCCGACAATGGTGGTCGTGATGGTGCAGTCGCGTATGCGGTGGGTGCGGCGTTTGATGGTGGGCGTGGCGATGGCGGCGCTGGCGGCGACGTCCCCGGCGAACGCGCAGCGGATCCGTCCGATCGTGGACGCGCAGCAGCAGCACGGGTCGCGGCCGCACATCGACGTGGTCTTCGTGCTCGACGCCACCGGGTCGATGGGCGACGAGATCGAGCCCGTGAAGCAGCACATCTGGAACATCGCCAACCAGATCGCCGCGGGCAATCCCCGCCCCGAGCTGCGGGTGGGCCTGGTGGTCTACCGCGACCGCGGCGACGCGGAGCCCACCCGGATGGTGGCCCTCACGGGTGACCTCGACCGGATGCACAGCGCGCTCATGGGCGTGACGGCGCAGGGCGGCGGCGACTACCCCGAGGACGTCGACGCGGGCCTGGCGCTCGCCCTGCACGAGATGAACTGGGGCGAGCGCTCGGCGCGGATGGTGTTCCTTGTGGGCGACGCCCCGGCGCAGCGCTACCCCGAGCACGACCACAACGGGCTCGTGCGCTACGCCGCCGACCACCAGATCGAGGTGAGCACCATCGAGTGCAGCGGGCTCGACGCGCGCGGCCGATCGGAGTTCGCGGCGATCGCCCGCCACACGCACGGGATGATGACCGCGCTCACCTACGCGCAGGACCAGCAGATGGCCGACGGCCGCACGCAGACCATCCTCCGGCAGGGCGGACAGGTCTTCGTCTCCGACCGCCGGCTCACCGAGGAGGAGCGCAACGAGGGCGCCGACGTGCTCTCGCGCCGCGGCCTCGCGCGCCCGGCCCGCGCCGCCGAGGTCGCCATGGCCGAGGGTGCAGGTCGATCGGGTCGCGGCGGGGCCCCCGCGCCGGCGGCGACGAACAACATCACCTCGGTGATCACCCGCCGGGTGCAGAGCCGCGCGAGCGCGATGGGCGTCGCGTACTGACCGTCGCCCTACGCTGCGCGCGGTCGCCGACGCCGGACGAGCGCGAGGCCCAGGAGCGCGGCGGCCCAGGGCACCGACGCCCGCGGCCCCGGTGAGGCGCTGCACCCGCCCGGCGGAGCAACCTCGGTGAGCTCCTCCGGCGGCACCTCCAGCTCCGGCCCGTCGTCCTCCGCGGGCGGAACCTCCCCCGGGGGAGGATCGCCCTCCGCCCCTCCGTCGCCCTCTCCACCCGCATCGCCCTCTCCACCCGCATCGCCCGGCGCTCCGGCGTCCCCGGGGCCTCCCGGCGCCGGGGCGTCGCAGGCGTCGCCGAAGCCGTCGCCGTCGGTGTCCCGCTGGTCGACGTTGGCGTCGAAGGGGCAGTTGTCGTCGGCGTTGTTGAGCCCGTCGCCGTCGCCGTCGAGGTCGCACGCGTCGCCCTCGCCGTCGCCGTCGGTGTCGCGCTGGTCGCCCGCCGCGGTCTCGTCGCAGTTGTCCATCGCGTCGGGCACGCCGTCGCCGTCGCGGTCGTCGTCGCAGCCGTCGCCGCGCCCGTCGCCGTCGAGGTCGCCCTGCGTGGCGTTGGCCTCGCCGGGGCAGTTGTCCATCGCGTCGGGGGTGCCGTCGTTGTCGCGGTCGACGTCGCAGAGGTCGCCCACCTGGTCGGCGTCGAGGTCGGCCTGGTCGGGGTTGGCGACGCGCACGCAGTTGTCCACCGAGTCGAGCGCGCCGTCGCCGTCGCTGTCGTCGCAGGCGTCGCCGCGGCCGTCGCGGTCCTGGTCGTCCTGCGAGCGGTTGGCCACCCCGCGGCAGTTGTCCGCCGCGTCGGCCACGGTGTCGTTGTCGTCGTCGCCGTCGCACACGTCCCCGCGCCCGTCGCGGTCGCGGTCGGCCTGGTCGCGGTTCTCTCGCAGCGGGCAGTTGTCCGGCCCGTTGTTCACCCCGTCGCCGTCGCGGTCGTCGTCGCAGACGTCCCCGCGCTCGTCGTCGTCCTGGTCGGCCTGCCCCCGGTTGGCCTCGCCGGGGCAGTTGTCGCACGCGTCGCCGAGGCGGTCGCGGTCGCCGTCCCGCTGGTCGCGGTTGGCCTGCGCCGGGCAGTTGTCGCAGGTGCCGCCGACGCCGTCGCGGTCGAGGTCCTGCTGGTCGCGGTTGCTGAGCGACACGCAGTTGTCGCAGGCGTCCCCGACGCCGTCGCGGTCGCGGTCGCGCTGGTCGCGGTTGCGCGCCGCGTCGCAGTTGTCGCAGGCGTTGCCGATGCCGTCGCGGTCGGTGTCGCGCTGGTCGCGGTTGTCGATGGTGCGGCAGTTGTCGCGCGAGTCCGGGATGCTGTCGCGGTCGGTGTCCACCACCTGCGCCTGGAACCACGGCGTCCGTCGGTTGCCCCCGTCGAGGGTGAGCTCGACGTGCAGGTGGTCGTGGTGCGGGTGCGGCCCGCCGTAGGCCCGCGTGTCGGGGCTGGTGCTGGGCGACCAGATCGAGCGGTCCCAGATCACCAGCTGCACCCCGATCTCCTGGGCGTGCGTGACCAGCCAGTGGGCCACCGGGTCGCCGAGGGTGTTGTCGGCCTGGCCCCCCGCCAGCGGGATGAACACGTCGATGGCCCGCCCGGTGCCATGCACCGAGGTCTGGCTGGTGTTCGCCGTGTTGGGGCGACACGAGTATCCCCCGTAGGAGCGCACCTGCCGGAAGTTGCGCCGGAGGTAGTCGCCGACCGCGCGGGTGCCGGCGAGGAAGCTCCCGCCGCAGTTGCGCCCGCCGTTCCACGCCGGCGCGCCGTTGTAGCCGACGCGCTGCCGCGCCGCGATCGCGCGCACCGACGCGGGCATCACCCAGCGCCCGGCGACGGCGATGCCCTGGGCGGTGGACAGCGTGCTCGCCTCGTCCCAGTCGTCGTCGTCGCCCTCGACGGGCGCGTACACGCAGCTCCCCGCGACGAACGCGGCGACGCAGAGCATGAACCATCGGGCGGTCGGGGCGCGGGGTGCGGTTGTCACGGGCCGCGATGATGGACCGTGAGCGCGTCGGCGGTCCACCCCGAGCGAGCGCCCGAGGGTGACGTCCACCGTGGCAAAACGCCACGGTTCGTAGGGCTTAGGAGTACACGGTCAGGTAAGGAGACCGGGCGCGGGGTAGTCCGCGAGCAGGCGCTTCACCTCCGCCGCGACCGCCGCGAGGGCGGACTCGTCTTCGGCGCCCTTCACGGCGCGGTCGAACCACCCGGCGACCATCTCCATGTGCTTCTCGTCGAGGCCGCGGGAGGTGAGCGCCGGGGTGCCGAGCCGCACGCCCGACGGGTCGAAGGGCTTCCGCGGGTCGTAGGGCACGCTGTTGTAATTGAGCTCGATGCCCGCGAGGTCGAGGGCCTTCGCGGCCTTCTTGCCGGAGATGTTCTGCGCCGTGAGGTCGACCAGCAGCAGGTGGTTGTCGGTGCCGCCGCTCACCAGCGAGTAGCCCCGGTCGGTCATCGCCGCGGCGAGCGCCTTGGCGTTGGCGACCACCTGGTGGGCGTACGCGCGGAAGCCCTCCGTCGCGGCCTCCTTCGCGGCCACGGCGATGCCCGCGATGTTGCCCTCGTGGGGGCCCCCCTGGAGCCCCGGGAACACCGCCTTGTCGATGGCCGCCGCGTGCGCCGCGCCGCACAGGATCATGCCCCCGCGCGGGCCGCGCAGGGTCTTGTGGGTGGTGCTGGTGATGATGTCCGCGTGCCCGACGGGGGAGGGGTGCGCGCCGCCGACGACGAGGCCCGAGATGTGCGCGATGTCGGCCACGAGGATGGCGCCGACGTCCTTCGCGATGGCCGCGAAGGCGGCGAAGTCCCAGCTGCGGGGGTACGCCGTGCCGCCGCAGAAGAGCAGCCGCGGGCGGTGCTGCTGCGCGAGGCGGGCGACCTCCTCCATGTCGATGCGGTGGTCGTCGCGGCGCACCGAGTAGGCGACGCTCTTGAAGTACGAGCCGGTGATGGAGACGCTCCAGCCGTGGGTGAGGTGGCCGCCGTGCGGCAGGCCGAGGCCCATGACGGTGTCGCCCGGCTTGCAGAAGGCGAAGTACACCGCGAGGTTGGCGGGCGAGCCGGAGTAGGGCTGCACGTTGGCGTGCTCGACGCCGAAGAGGGCCTTGATGCGGTCGCGCGCGGCCTCCTCGATGGGGTCGATGAACTGCTGGCCCTCGTAGTAGCGCTTGCGGGGATAGCCCTCGGAGTACTTGTTGTTGAGCGACGAGCCGCAGGCCTCCTGCACGGCGCGGGAGGCGTAGTTCTCGCTCGGGATCATCCGGAGCTTGTCGCGCTGGCGCTCGTCCTCCGAGCGGATGAGCGACGCGATGACCGGGTCGGACTCGGAGAGGGGCGGGTCGTGGAGGGGGTGCGTCATGGCGGGTCGTGGGCTCCTTCGTGGGGGCGCGGATTGTCGTGGGTCGCCGGGGTCGGCACAAGCGCTCCCCCGGTGTGTGTGGATGGATCAGGGGCAGGGGAAGAGCCGCTCGAGCGTGGCGACGGCCCCGTCGGCGTCGAGGGAGCGCGGGTCGGTGACGGCGAGGAGCGTCGCGAGACGATCGGCGTCTGCTGGGCTGCGCGCCCGCGCGACGCGGTCGAGGAGGGGGACGATGACCTGCGCGAACGCCAGGTGGGCGGAGGCCTCGGCAGGGCTCGCGCCGGCGATGGCGCGCAGGCGCGACCGCAGCACCACCGCCACGCCGCGGGTGAGGGCGCGGTCGAGCTGATCGCGGGCTCGCTCGCGCAGGACGGCGTCGGCGGCGGGGTTGGCGCGGTCGAGGTCACGCCAGCAGCGCACCGCGAGGATGCCGTCCCAGATGCGGTCGTGGGTCGCGGGCTCGAGCGCCAGGACGTAGCGGGACAAGGCCGCGTGGCGGGGCCCGCCGCGTTGCGCGCCGCCCGTGTAGTAGGCCCACGCGGAGTCACAGTCGGCGGTGGCGGTCGCGCAGGTGAGCGACTCCTTGTAGACCGACAGGTAGAAGAACCACAGCAGCGAGGCCTCGATGCGCGCGGCGAGCACGCGCGGGGCCGTGCCCGCGGTGCCGAGCTGACCGTCGCGGAAGCTCGCGGTGATGACCGGGAGCAGGCGCGCCGGGCCCGCGCAGTAGTCGGGGTAGGCGGCGACGACGCCCGCCATGCGGCAGTCGTTGCTAGGGGTGGGCTGCGGGTGGTGCTCGTCGGTGCGGCGCACGAGGCGGGAGTCGAGGCCCTCGGGCTCGAGGTAGACCATCCGGGCCGCGGTGAACTCCTCGGGCGCGGGATCGCGCGACGGGTCGAAGAGCCCCGCGGGTCGGCCGTTGGCGGCGTCGAGGTGGATGCGCTCGAAGGCGGTCGTGCGCGCGATGGAGGAGGTGCTCATGTCGAAGCGCACGTACGCCCCGCGGTCGCTCACGCAGGCGGGCCAGGTGTCCGTCGAGGACATCGCCGCGCGGGGGGTGTAGTCCGAGGCCAGGGGGGCGCACGCCGCGGTCGCCGCGTCGACGAGGGGCGCGTCGGCGATGGGGGCGTCGGAGGGCACCACGGAGCCGGCGTCGGAGATGGGGACATCGCTGCCCGCGTCGAGGGGGGTGCTGTCGGGGGCCTCGGTCTCGCAGCCGAGGAGCAGCAACGTCGCGAGGGCCCAGGAGGCCGACGGATGGATGGGGCGGATGGATCGCTGCATCGAAGGGGTGGTTCTAGCGCCTCTGCGTGGGGAAGAGTGTCTGGCTAGAGTCGCGTGGCGAGGGTGAACAACAGACTGCGTCCCGGGCCGTTGATGCTCGATCCGTGCACCCGGTACGGCGAGTCGATGGCGTTCTCGAGCGAGAGCCCGGCCCGGAGGTGATCGCGCCAGCGCCACCCGATGCGCAGGTCGAGCACGGCGTAGCCGGGTGTTCCGCCGAGCGGGATGCGCGCGTCGCCGAGGTCCGCGGGGGCGAGGCGGGTCTGGTCGGCGGCCCAGCGCATCGCCGCGCCGACGTAGACCCCGGTGCCGGGGTGGCGCCAGCGGGCCTCGACGGTTCCGTTGAGCGGGGGAATGCGCGAGAGCGGCACGCGCGCCGTGGTCCCGGCCTCTGTGCTCGGCCCCTCTGCCCACACGAAGGCGGCCGTCGCGACGACCGACACACCCCACGGCAGCTGGAGGCGGACCGCGCCCTCGGCGCCCGCCACCACGCTGACGCCGGTGGCGTTGATGAGCTGGAAGCGCGACCACGAGGCGGCGCACTGCGGCGTCATCGCGGGGCACTCGGCGGCCGAGCGCAGCGCGCGGGTGATCGCTCCCCCGAGGGTCATCGCGTAGCCCCACGCCTCGACCTCCAGCCATGAGAGGCGCAGGCGCGCGCCGAGCTCGTAGGTCGTCGAGCGCTCGGGGGCGAGCGAGGGGTTCTCGAACTGGAACCCCGGCCCTGCCTGCTGGCGTGAGGTGAGGTCGTCGAGGTTGGGCACCCGCAGGCCCTGGTCGACGTTGGCGAGCAGCGCCAGGGCCGCCGAGGGGTGCCACTCGATCCCCGCGCGCCCGAGCGCCGCGAGCGCGGAGGTGTCCACCGGCTGCGTCGCGCTCATCGGGTCACCGCCCGCGGAGGCCGCCGCGCCGGCGAGGCGGGCCCCCGCCCGGACGCGCAGGTGCGGACCGTACCCGAGCTCGGCCTCCAGCCAGGCGCCGCCTTGCAGCATCCGAGCGCCGTCGACGTACTGCCCGCGGGAGTATCGGCGGGTGATGTCCACGTCCGTGAAGGTGATCCACGAGGTGCTCGCGACGCCGTCGCGCCAGGCCTCGACGCCGTAGCGGGCTCGCAGGGTGAGGGGCCGCGCGGGGGTGCCCGCGAGGCGCGCGCGGGCGGTCGAGGCGCGCACCGCGATGCCGAGGGTGTCGACGTCGTCGACGAAGCCGTTGGTCGCGGCGGAGAGCGGCCGGTCGAGGCGCCGACGCTCGTGGGAGCGCTGGTAGGAGAGCACCACGTCGAGCTCGCGCACCCGCGGCCCGGCGTTGCCCCGCAGCGCGGCGTACGCCAGCGTGCGGAATTGCTCCTCGTAGCGCAGGCACTCGCGGTCCGACCCGTAGGCCGGCGGGCAGAGGTCGGTGCGCGGGGCGTCGTACTGCCGATACCCGTAGACCGCCGCCACGGCGTGCAGGTCGTGGCGCAGGCGGACCACCGCGCGGGCGTCGAAGGTGCCCTCCTGGAAGCCTGTTCCGCGCTGCGTCCGGCCGTCGGCTTCGAAGTACGGCACCGGCGGGGCGCGCCAGGTGCCCAGGGCCCGGATGGGCCCGGCCGACTCCAGCGGCCCGACGTCCCGGTAGGCGCCGCCCACGAGCACCGCCACCGAGCGCCCCAGCTGCGCGTC
Source organism: Myxococcales bacterium (assembly GCA_030652255.1). Lineage (GTDB taxonomy): Bacteria > Myxococcota_A > Polyangia > Polyangiales > SCUS01. The sequence continues at coordinate 27,695 of JAUSAZ010000110.1, forward strand.
GACCTCGGCGCGGCCGCCCAGCTCACCGTCCGCGGTGCCGTAGCGCAGCCTCGCCCCGGGGTGCAGCGTGACGCCCGGTCGCGCCCGATCGAGGGTGGGCTCCCGGGGCGTCGCCAGCACCGCGCCGCCGATCGCGTCGGAGCCCCAGCGCACCGAGGCGCTGCCGCGCACCACCTCCAGGCGCTCGATGCTCTGCGCGTCGACGGTGAAGAAGTACTGGTTGGGCCCCTGGCGGTAGACGCCGGTGTTCAAGCGCACGCCGTCGAAGAGGAGCAGCACCTGCTGCCCCGTGAGCCCGCGCACGAAGGGGCTCGCCTGGCCGTGCGCGGTCTGCTGGATCGTCACGCCCGGCACGAAGCGCAGCGCGTCCGGCGACGAGCGGGGCGCCCGCTCCTCCATCTCCTCGCGGGTCACCTCGCCGCTGCTCCGGCCGCGCGCCTCCGCGGAGCCGCGCTCGTTGCGCACGGTCGCGGTCCCGCTGTCGAGGTCCTGCGCGTGCGCCGCCCTCCCCGCGGCGAGGAGCCCGAGCGCCCCCGCGATCACGACGTGGCGTGCCGGGGGCAGGTGGCAACCTGGGAGGCGGGCGCTCACCGGAGTGCGAGGATCGTCCCCCAGTACCCGACGGCCGTGACGCGCCGGTCGGCGCTGGCCGCGATGGCGGTGAGGTCGTCGCCGGTGCCGACCGCGACAGTGCGCCAGTGCGCGCCGTGGTCGCGCGAGTGCACCACCCGCCCCGCGAGCCCGACGGCCCACACGTCGGCGCCCGCGCCGGTGACGGACACCAGGGTCTCCGAGCCGCCCGCGTCGACGCGCGCCCAGCGCACGCCGTCGCTGCTGCGCAGCACCGTGCCTTCGCGCCCCACGGCGTAGACCTCGTCGTCGTCGCCCCAGAGCGCGAAGAGGTCGCCCGCGTAGCCCGAGGTCAGGGACTCCCAGTGGGCGCCGCCGTCGGCGGTGTGCATGAGGGCCCCGCTCATGCCGCAGATCCAGGCGTGGCCGTCGTCGCGGCCCCACACGCCCATGTACCCGCGGGACGCGCTCGCGGTCACGGGCTGCCAGTGCTCGCCCGCGTCCACGCTGCGCAGCACCGTCCCGCCGCGCCCCACGATGAGCCCCGCGCCGCGGGTGCCCAGCCAGACCGCCGACAGGATCCGGCCGTCGAGCGGGGGGATGAGCGCCCAGCTGGCGCCCCGGTCGCGGCTGCGCAGGATGGTCCCGGTGTCGCCGACCACGACCATGGTCCCCGCGCCGTCGCCCGCGATGCCCGACAGGTTGACGCTCATGCCCGAGGGCATCCGCTTCCAGCCCAGCGCCGGGTCGCGGCAGAGGATCACCCCCGCCTGGCCCGCCGCGCACGCGACGCCGTCGCGGTCGCGCCAGACGGCGTGGAGCGAGCCGCGGTGCCCGCCCAGCCGCGCGTGCCAGGGCGCGCCGCCCGCCCGCTCGGTGATCACCCCGCGCGGGCCGACGGCGACGACCTGGTCGCCCCGCAGCCCGATCGCCACGAGGTCGGAGGTGGTGTCGGCGCCCTCGCGCATGAACTGCACCCCGTCGCGGGAGCGCAGGATCGCGCCCGACGCCCCGGCCACGTAGACGTCGCCGCGGCCGTAGCCGGTGACCGCGAGGAGGTCTTCGGTGAACTCCCGCGGGAGGATGGTCCAGCGGGCGCCGGCGTCGTTGGACACCAGGATGGTGCCGCCCGCTCCGACCGCGTACGCGTCGCCCGGGCCGCTCGCCCAGACCCCCGTGAGCGAGGTCGTCACGCCCGTCGACGCCCGCGCCCAGCGCGCGCCGCCGTCCCCGGAGCGGAAGAGGGCGCCGCCGCGGCCGACCGCGAGCGCGAGGCGCCCGTCGGTCCATACGCTGTAGAGGTCGGCGTCGGGGCGCGCCGCGGCGGGGGTCCAGCGCACCCCGTCGTCCGAGCGCAGCGCGACGCCGCCAGCGCCGACCGCGACGAGCCGTCGTCCGCCGCCGCTCACCGACCACAGGTCCGTTGTGCCGACGCGGGCGCGGGTCCAGCTGGCGCCGTGGTCGACCGAGCGCACGATCAGCCCGCGGGCGCCGACGATCACCACGCCGTGCTCGGTGCACGCGACGCCGTGGAGATCGCCGCGCTCGCCCGTGCGAACCGGGCGCCACGTCCCACGGAGGTCGCGCGAGAGCACGGTGCCGAGCTGTCCGACCGCCCACGCGTGCCCGTCGCGCTCGATGCACGCGCCGCCGAGGCGGTTGCCCTGCGGCACGGGGTTCTCCCAGCGCCACGTGGGCGCCGCCGTAGCGGGTCGGCGTCGGTGTCGACAGCCGCCGGCGGCGACGGAGAGCAGGGCGACGAGGGCGAGGAGGGGTGGTCGGGACACGATCGCGGGGGCGGAGCCTACAGCATCCGCTGTCCGGCGCGCCGATCGTCGGCTCAGCGCGGGCAGCGCCAGCCGAGGTTGAAGGACTGCAGGATGGGGGTGCCGCCGCTCTCCGCCGCCTGGAGCGAGACGGTCAGTCGGAACTGCCGCGCGGGCGTCACCGTCGCCGCAGCGAAGGCCGCGGCGGCGTTGACCGGCGAGCTGTCGCGCGGCGCGAGGGCGAGGGTAACCGCCGAGGCGGCGTTGAGGGCGTCCGTGGTCGCGGCGGTGCGGGCCGCGAAGCTGAGCGAGGTGCCCGCCGGGGTGGTGGCCGACCAGCTGAAGCTGGTGAGCACCGGCGCGGCGCAGCCGAGGTCGATGGTCTCCTCGTAGGTGCCCTGCGCGATGCTCACGCGGCGCACCGAGCCGGTGAAGTCGGAGTACGAGTAGACCTGGTTGGCGCCGAAGAGCACCACGGAGGAGTTGGTGACCGGCGAGTAGCGGATCACCGCCGAGGGGGCGAGGTAGTGGGCGAGCCACACGTTGCCGACGCGGTCGACGCCGACCGCCGACGGGCCCGTGAAGTTGCCCGGGGTCGCCACGCGGGTGACCGCCGTCCCGGGGATCGTCCCGCCCGCGACGAAGGCGTTGGAGTCCCAGTGGAGCAGGCCCCCGGAGGTGCTGTCGCCCGGCGTCGCGTAGGTCATCCAGACGCGGCCGTCGGCGCCGATGGTGATGCCGCGCCCGGAGGTGCCGTTGCCGGTGACGAAGCCCGTGGTGTCCACGCGGGTCCAGGAGTTGGCGCTCGGGTCGTAGCCGAGGGCGTCGCGGCAGTCCCAGCCGGCGAGCCACACCCGGCCGCGGGCGTCGGAGGTCATGCCGTAGGCGCTGCGGCAGGAAGAGACGCGGCGCGCCACGGGGTAGGGCACCTGCGCGGCCACCGTGAGGGCCACCGTGTCGACCGACTGCAGCGCCCCGTTTTCGAGGGTGCCGATCCAGAGGCGCCCGTCGCGGGTCACCACCATGGCGTAGGGGTTCACCGTGAGCGCGAGGGTGTTGAGCGTGGCCCCCGTGCGCGGGTCGAGCCGGTACGCCTGGCGGGTGTTGTACCCGCCGACCCACACGTACCCGAAGGGGTTGGCGATGTCGCCGCGGTCGGTCGCGATCGAGCGCAGCACGGCGTTGCTCGGGCCCACGGCGGTGGTCCACACCACGCACTCGTCCTGGCCGTAGGGGCGCACGTCCGTGGGGCCGCTCGACGTGTCGATCATCCCGTTGCCGTTGCGGTCGACGCAGCTGGTGCGCTCGGCGGCGAGCTTGGTCACGCTGCCCTGCGTGGCGAAGCCGCGGCTCGCGACGTAGGCGTCGCCGTTGCCGTCGACCACCACCCGGCTCGGCATGTTGCAGCCGTTGTTGTAGCAGCAGAGCCCGCGGCACTCGCCCGAGGCGAGCCCGACGCGGTAGCGGGCGACCTCGCGCTGCCCCGCGGCGTCCCACTTGCCGATGGTGCTCTCGCCGGTGTTCACGATCCAGAGGAAGTCCAGGTTGGTGGTGGTGGACATGCCGCTCACCACGAGGCCGCGCGCCGGGTCGAAGGCCGTGCCGCGCTGGCCCGCGCCGTCGAAGGGCGCCCCGCCGGCGCCGACGGTGCGGTCGCGGCACTCCAGGTCGCAGCCCCCGCAGGTGTTGCGGATGTCGTTCTCGCAGCCGTTGGCGGGGTTCGCGTCGCAGTCGCGGAAGGGCGCCGTGCAGGCCGCCACGACGCACGCGCCCGCGACGCAGGCGGGCGTCCCGTTGGCCGTCTGGCACGCGACGCCGCAGGTGCCGCAGTGGGCGACGGTCACCCGCAGGTCGACCTCGCAGCCGTTGTTGGGGTTGCCGTCGCAGTCCGCGAAGTTGGGCGCGCACGCGAACGCGCACACGCCGGCCGCGCAGCTGATGGTCGCGTTGGCGCGGGCCGGGCACGCGGCGCCGCAGCGGGCGCAGTTGGTGAGGTCGGTGTTAAGGTTGCGCTCGCACCCGTCGGCGCGGTCGGCGTTGCAGTCCGCGAAGCCCGGAGCGCAGGTCTGCACGCAGAGCCCGCCCGCGCAGCTCGCCGCGGCGTTGTCGTAGGGGCCGCACGCCGTGCCGCAGCCGCCGCAGTTGTCGGGGTCGAACTGCGTGTTGGTGCAGGTGCCCGAGCACACCGTCTGCGCCGGGCCGCAGGACGCCGCGCACGCGCCGGCGGTGCACACCTGGCCCGCGGCGCAGGCGGTGCCGCAGGCGCCGCAGTTGGCGCGGTCGGTCTGCAGGTCGCGGCACGATCCCTCGCAGCTGGAGAGCCCCGCCACGCAGGAGAGCTGGCAGGTGCCCGCGCTGCACACGAGGCCCTCGGCGCACGCGGTGCCGCAGGCGCCGCAGTTGGCGCGGTCGGTCTGCAGGTCGCGGCACGAGCCGGTGCAGTTGCTGAGCCCGGGGCCGCAGGAGACCTGGCAGGTGCCCGCGCTGCACACCTGCCCCGCCGGGCAGGTGGTGCCGCAGGCGCCGCAGTTGGTGACGTCGGTGAGGAGGTCGCGGCACGAGCCGCCGCAGGCCGTGAGCGCCGCCACGCAGGACACCTGGCAGACGCCCGCGACGCACACCTCCCCGGAGCTGCAGGCGTTGCCGCAGGCGCCGCAGCCGTCGCGGTCGTTGCGCAGGTCGCGGCAGATGCCGGTGCAGTTGGAGAAGCCCGCGCCGCACATCGTCTGGCAGGCGCCGCGCACGCAGAACTGGCCCACCGCGCAGGCGTTGCCGCAGCCGCCGCAGTGGCGCACGTCGTTGGACGTGTCGACGCACACCTCCGCGCCCGGGGTACCCCCATCCGCGGCGGGCGCCGGGCAGCGCACCTGGAGCTCCTGGCAGGTGATGCGGCAGCGGCCCTCGATGCACGCGAGGCCGTCCTGGCACGCCACGCCGCAGGCGCCGCAGTTGGCGCGGTCGGAGGTCAGCTCGGCGCAGTACCGGCCCGCCGGGCCGCCCGTGCACTCCGTGCTCGATCCGGCGCACATGAACGTGCACGCCCCGTTGGAGCACACCTGGTCGGCGCCGCAGGCGTTGCCGCAGGCGCCGCAGTTGGCGCGGTCGGTCTGCGTCGACACGCAGCGCAGGCCCGCGCCCGCGTCGCCGGTGCCCGCGCAGAGCCGCTCGGTGCGCGCGCACTCGGGCACGCACACGCCGGTCTGGCAGACGCGCCCGGTCGCGCAGGCGTTGCCACAGCCGCCGCAGTTGTCGCGGTCGCCCGTCGGGTCGACGCATCGCCCGCCGCAGTTGACCAGCGGCGCGGGGCAGGAAATCCCCGTGTCGGCTCCGAGGTCGACGCGCGCGCCGGCGTCCGGGGGCCCGCCCACGACGGAATTCCCGGTGCAGCCGACCAGCGCGAAGAGGGCGACCGCCGCGGCCACGCAAGACCTCAGTGAGCTCATGGCCGGGGATCATATGCCCGTCGCTCCTCGGGGAGTGACGTTATGTCCCACCCGATGGACACCCCCGGTGGGGTCGGCGCGCGGTTGCGAGCCCGGGGGGCCTCGGCCACCATCGAAGACACGCCACACCATGAGCGACGCACTGACCAGGTACTCCGGGCCCAACCACGAGGGCTCCGCCTCGACCTCCCCCTACGGACAGAGCCGGATGGCGCCGGCCATCGAGCTGGTCGACGTCGCCAAGGAGATCGCCCAGGCCAACGCCCTCATCGGCGCCGCCACGGCCGACAAGCTCGGCCTTATCGCCGAGCAGATCCGGGCGCTCCAGGAGCAGGCGAGGGAGATCCTGGAGAAGGCCCGCCGCGACTCGGTGCTGCACACCGCGGAGTGCCGCTTCCAGAAGGTCGCGGGCCAGACCTATCACCTGTATCGCAAGGGCGAGGGGGAGGGCGCGAGGTACTACTTCTCCATGCTCTCCCCCGACGACTGGCGCGGTCACCCGCCGGACCCCTTCGAGGGGAGCTACCGGGTCGAGGCCGACCTCTCCTTCACCTCCGCGGAGGAGGTGATCCAGCGCGACGCCCGGCTCTCCACCGCGCGGCGCCTGCTCGGCGGCGGGCTCTAGCCCCTCAGCCCGGCCCGCAGCGGGTGAGGGTCATGCCGTTGAGGGTGATGGTCGCCCCGCGGATCGCGCGCACCATGCAGCAGTCGTCGACGTGGGTGAGCACCACGCGGTTGGGCCCGGGGATGACGTAGCGCGCGAGGTCGGCGGTGCTGCCCCCGCCGAGGTAGGCGTAGGCCCCGGGGTCGACGATGCCGCGCGGGTACAGGCTGTTGAACACCGTCACGCTCACCCCGTCGTCGACGGTGCCGATGGTGACCCGCAGGCTCGACACCGTCGCCCCGACGGGCACGTAGAAGGTCGTCTGGAAGTACGTGAAGTCGCCGCCCGCGCGGCACTCGCACACGCCGCACAGGGTCGACGGGTCGTCGAAGGAGATGGTGTCCGAGGGGTGCTCGCGCCACCCCGGGTCGCCCGCCGGGGGGATCGTCGCGAGGGCGTACTCCCCGGGGTCGCCGTGCGATTCGAAGGTGCGCCCGAAGCAGCGCGGGCCCTCGCCGAGGTTCATCTGCCAGGGCGTCCCGCTGCCCGGCGTGTCGATGCACGGCACGCAGGCCTCGTCGACCATGCCGTCGCAGTCGTCGTCCACTCCGTCGCAGGTCTCCGCCGCGGGCAGCGTCGCCCCGGTGCACGCCCCCCAGAGCCCGAACTCCCCGGTGCCCTCGCAGCGCTGCTGCCCCCGCCGGCACGCGCCGACGCCCGCGCGGGTCGGGTCGCCCGGCATACACGTCTGGGTATTACCCGGCGCGCAGGGGCAGCCCTCGTCGATCATCCCGTCCCGGTCGTCGTCCTCGCCGTTGTCGCAGCGCTCCGCCGCGGGGCCGTCGCCGGCCACCCCTCCGTCGGCGCCCGCGTCGCGCTGGGGGATGGTCCCCCGGTCGACGAGGCCCGTCGCGTCGAGGCCGGGGCGGTCGTCCGCGGGCGCGGTCGCGCCGTCGCTGCGCCCCGCGTCGATGCGCCCGGCGTCGAGGCCGCTCGCGCCCCCGGCGTCGTCGTCGACGGCGATCACCTGCGTGTTCTCCTCGGTCGCGCAGCCGAGCGCCACGACCACCACCGCGAGGCCCCAGGTGCGCATCGGGCCATTGCAACCCCGCGCCCGCCCGGGGCGCAACTGGGGGCGCGGTGACCATCGGCGCTTCCGATGGCGGGGGCTTTGGGGGTACATCCGCGGCCCATGTTTCGCGGACGCGTACGCCACATCCACTTCGTCGGCCTCGGGGGCATCGGCATGTCGGGCATCGCCGAGGTGCTGCTCACCCTCGGATACACGGTCTCGGGCTCCGACCTGAAGGCCACCGACATCACCCGCCGGCTCGCGGGCCTCGGCGCCATCACCTACGAGGGGCACCGCGCGGACAACGCTGCGGGCGCCGACGTCGTGGTCTACTCCTCGGCCGTATCGGCGCAGAACCCCGAGGTCGCACGCGCCCGGCAGCACGGCGTGCCGGTGATCCCGCGGGCGGAGATGCTCGCCGAGCTGATGCGGCTGAAGTACGGCATCGCCATCGCCGGGTCGCACGGAAAGACCACCACCACCTCGCTGGTCTCGACGGTGCTCTCGGCCGCGGGGCTCGATCCCACGGTGGTCATCGGCGGCAAGCTCAACGCCATCAACTCCAACGCCCGCGCGGGCACCGGCGAGCTGCTGGTGGCCGAGGCCGACGAGTCCGACGGCAGCTTCCTCAAGCTGACGCCCACCGTCGCGGTGATCACCAACATCGACCCCGAGCACCTCGACCACTACGGCAGCCTCGCGCGGCTGCTCGACGCCTTCGTGGAGTTCGCCGCGCGGGTGCCCTTCTACGGCCTCGCGGTGCTCTGCCTCGACCACCCGGCGGTGCAGGGCATCCTGCCGCGCATCGACCGGCGCCACGTCACCTACGGCACCAACCCCCAGGCCGACTACGTGGCGAGCGACATCACCTTCGAGGGGCTGAGCACCCGCTTCGCGGTGCACCGCCGGGGCGAGTCCCTGGGCCACTTCGAGGTGCGGGTGCCGGGCCTGCACAACGTGCTCAACTGCCTCGCGACCATCGCCGTGGCCGAGGAGCTCGACGTGCCGACGGACACCACCCGCGAGTCGCTCCGCAGCTTCGCCGGGGTGCAGCGGCGCTTCACCATCGTGGGCGAGTCCAACGGCATCACGCTCGTCGACGACTACGGGCACCACCCGGCGGAGGTGGAGGCCACGCTGGCGGCGGCCAAGGGCGGGTTTCGCCGTCGGGTGGTGGCGGCCTTCCAGCCGCACCGGTACACCCGCACGCGCGACCTCTTCGAGGAGTTCACCCGGGCCTTCAACCTGGCCGACGTGCTGGTGGTGACGGAGGTCTACGCGGCCGGCGAGAAGCCCATCGAGGGCGCGACCGGCGAGCGGCTGGCGGAGGCGATCGCGAGCCATGGGCACCGCGGGGTGCACTTCGAGGCCGACAAGGCGCGCGTGGTCGACCGGCTGGAGGCCCTGGTGCAGCCGGGCGACGTGGTGATCGCGCTCGGCGCCGGGGACATCAACCAGTCGGTGCGCGCGCTGCACCAGCGGCTCGTCGCGCGCGAGGCGCCCGCGGGCTGATCGCCCGTCAGCGGTCGAGGGCGGAGGGCCCGGCGGGGCCGAGACGGCCGCGGTCGTGGGCCTCGCGCAGGTCGAGCTCGGGGCCGAGCGGGACGATCCGCGTCGGGTTGATGTGGGGGTGGCTCCAGTAATAGTGGGTCTTGATGTGATCGAGCCGACAGGTGTCGGCGACGCCCGGCGTCTGGAACACGTCCCTCACGAAGCCCCAGAGGTTGGGGTAGTCGCGCACCCGGCGGAGGTTGCACTTGAAGTGCCCGTGGTAGACGGGGTCGAAGCGCAGCAGGGTGGTGAAGAGGCACACGTCCGCCGCGGTGAGCGCCTCGCCGCAGAGGTACCGCTGGCGCGCGAGCACGGCGTCCCAGTGTTCGAGCGCGATGAAGAGGTCGCGGCAGGCAGCCTCGTAGGCCTCCTGGGTGGTGGCGAAGCCGGCGCGATAGACGCCGTTGTTCACCGGCTCGTAGAGGGCGTCGATGGTCTCGTCGATGCGCGCCCGCAGCGCCGCGGGGTAGAGCGTGACGGCGTGGCGGGCCAGCGCGTCGAAGCCCGTGTCGAGCAGCCGCATCACCTCGCGCGACTCGTTGTTGACGATGGTGCCGGCGTGGGTGTCCCAGAGCGCGGGCACCGTGACGCGACCCGTGTAGCGCGGGCGCGCGCGGAGGTAGACGTCGCGCAGCAGCCGGGCGCCGTGGAGGTGGTCGTCGGTGGCGCCGTCGAAGCCGCCGAAGGCCCAGCCGTCGTCGCCCATGCGCGGGCCCACCACGGACACGGGGACCGCGTGCTCGAGGCCCTTGAGCGCCCGGGTGATGAGCACGCGGTGCGCCCACGGGCACGCGTAGGCCGCGTAGAGGTGGAAGCGCCCCGGCTCGGTCACGCCGCCGTCGGGTAGCCCCCCTCGAAACACCGTCGGCGGTCGCTCGAAGCGACCCTCCGCGTCCGGGGTGTACCAGCCCTTGTCCCAAACTCCGTCGATGAGGTGTCCCATGGTGGCCACGACAGCCTGCCACGATCGGGGCGTCGGAGGGCCTCAGCGATCGCAGAGGCCGGCGGAGACGAGGTCCTCCGGGGCGGCGCCGTCGGGGCCCATCCGGCACGCGGGCGCGGCGATCTCGCGGGCCTCGGCGGTGGCCCCGCGCGCGGCGACCACCGCGGCCAGCGAGGTGCGCACGCGCCGCTCCCACCGCCGGTCGTTGGGCGTCGCGTCGGGCCGCGCGATGACCGCCAGCGCCATCCGCAGGTGACGCTCGGTGCCCGCCCGGTCGCCGTCGTGGCTCTCGCGCACGGCCTGCTGGAAGAGCCCCTGCGCGGAGAGCGGGCCGCGGCCGCCCTCGCTGCCGGGCACGGTCTCGTGGGTGATGGCGTACACGGCCACCGCGGCGAAGGGCAGCGCCCCGATGAGGCCCCAGACCGTGCGATGCCCGCGGTGTCGCAGCTCCATGGGCCGCGACGATAGCCCAACGCCCCCCCGGCGGGCGGTGAGCGGGGGTCGTGCGCCGGGCGCGCTTGCACCAAGATAGGGGCCATGACCGAGCTGGCCCCCCGCCCCCCGACGCTCCTCCTCGGCGCCCGCAGCTTCGTCCGCGGCGCGCGCTGGATCGCCCGGCACCCGAGGCACTGGCCCCACGCGATCGTCCCGGCGCTGCTCGCGGTGGTGCTGGTCACGACCTTCGCGAGCCTCGGGGGCTGGGCCGCGTGGCGCCTGTCGGCCCCGCTGCGCGGCGACGCCTCGCTGCTCTGGCAGGTGCTCGGGGTGCTGGAGGCCATCGCCGCCGGGGGCGTCGCGGTGGGCGTCGGGGCGCTGCTCGGGCTCTCCCTCGCGCAGCCGGCGTCGGGCTGGGCCCTCGACCACCTCTCGCGCTCGCTCGACCTCTCCCTCGGCGGGGTCGACCGCCCCGACGGCGGGTGGTTCGAGACCGCGTGGCGCGGGCTGCGGGTGACCCTCGCCGGGCTGCTGGTGAGCCTCCCCGTGCTGGGGGCGCTGCTCCTGGTGGGGGTGGTGTTCCCGCCGGCCATCGTGGTCACGGTGCCGCTCAAGCTGATGGTGGGCGCGCTCGTCGTCGCCTGGGACCTCCTCGACTACCCCTTCGGCCTCCGCGGGATGCGCGTGCGCGAGCGGCTGCGCTTCATCCGCGCCAATTTCTCCGCGGTGCTGGGCTTCGGCGCCTGCGCCTCCCTGGTGCTGCTCATCCCCGGCGTCGGGCTGCTGGTGCTGCTGCCGCTCGGGGTCGCGGGCGCCACGCAGCTCGTGGCCGAGGTCGAGCGGGGTCCCTCCCTGCCACCGCCCGTCAAGCCGCGCTGAGAGTGTGTCTGACCCTGTTCTCGGTGAACTCGCGTCAGATCCGCGTCGCCCTGCGTCGTCCGCTCTCCCTTGCGTAGCAGGGGCTACGCGCGGTCGAGCGTCCTTGCAGAGCTCGCAGCTCTTCGCGATTTCACCGAGAACAGGGTCAGACACACTCTGAGCCCGTTGCCGACAACTTCCGGTGTGACCCGGCACCGGTGCTATCGGACGTGGCGATGGCCTCCGTCCCCCCTGCCAACCCAGGCCGCCCGCAGAACTCCCGCGTCGCCCGGGACACCCCCGCCCCTCCGGCCCCGGTCGCCCGGCCCCGCCCGGCGCGCCCATCGGTGCCCTGGGCGCAGCGCCTCGCGCGGCTGTCGCAGACGCTGTCCGTGGTGCCCGTGCTGGTGCTGCTCGCGGGCACGGTGGTCGGTGGGCGCTACGGGCACCGCTGGCTCACGCACACGCCGCGGCTCGGCGCGCGCACGCTGGAGGTCAGCGGCAACTCCCACGCGAGCCGCGAGGAGGTGCTCGCCGCGGCGCACCTTACCCTCGGGAGTAATGTGCTGGCGGTCGACCTGGAGCGCGCGGCGCGGCAGATCGAGCGGCTGCCGTGGGTGGCGCGGGCGACGGTCACCCGGCAGCTCCCCAATACCCTGCGGGTGGCGGTGGAGGAGCGCACCCCCGCGGCGCTGGTGGCGGTCGGCGGGCTCTACCTCGCGAGCGCCGACGGGACGCTCTTCAAGCGCGCCGAGCCGGGCGACCCGGTCGACCTGCCGGTGGTGACGGGCCTCGCGCGGGCGTCGTTTCGCGAGCGGCCCGACGGGGCGCGAGAGCAGGTGCGCGACGCGCTGGCGCTGATGGGCGACCTCGAGAGCGCGCAGCTGGGCTCGGCGGCGCGGCTGCAGGAGGTGCACCGCGACGAGACGGGCGACCTCTCGGTGATGCTGGGCGGGACGTACATCTGGCTCGGCCGCGGGCCCTACCGCTCGAAGCTGTCGCGGCTGCGGGTGGTGATGGCGGAGCTGCGCCGGCACGGGCTGGAGGCCTCCGAGGTGCACCTGGAGAGCGACCGGCACCCCGAGCGGGTGACCGTGCGGGCGCACACCGCGAGCGCCGCGCCGACGAGGGCCGCGCGGGGGTCGTGACCGCGGCGGGAGCGGGAGGCTGGCGGGATGTCCGGCCGCTGGGCGATACTCACCCGGTGCAGCGCGTGAAGGTTCGTCTCCGCGACTGGAATGACGATCTGGTCGCCGCGTGGGCGAAGCACTTCGCCGGCCTCGACGACGTGGAGGTCTCCGCCGGGGAGATCTTCGACCTCACCGCCGACGCCATCGTCAGCCCGGCCAACTGCTTCGGCTTCATGGACGGCGGCATCGACGCCGCCTACTGCGAGCGCTTCGGCTGGGACCTGCAGGACCGCCTCCAGGCGCACCTCTCCGCCGAGCACGACGGCGAGCTACCCATCGGTCAGGCGGTGGTGATCGACACCGGTGACGTCGCAGTGCGCTACCTCGTGAGCGCGCCGACGATGCGCCTCCCGGGTCCGGTGCCGCAGACGCTCAACGCCTACCTCGCGTTTCGTGCCGCGCTCCAGGCCGTGCGCCGCCACAACGCCGCGCACCCGGGGTCGATCGCCTCGCTGCTGTGCCCCGGCATGGCGACGGCGGTCGGTCAGATGCCGCCCGACCGCTGCGCCCGTCAGATGCGTGCTGCCTACGAGAACGTCGAGCTCGGGCGCTCCTGGGGCCGGGACTCCGGCGGCGTCAGCGGCATCCTGCGTCAGCACATCCTGCTGCTGCGCTGACCCACCCGCGCACGCCGCCCGGGAGCGCACACGCCGCCTGGGCCGGCGGTGATGGTCTCAGTCGCCGGGCTGGCGCTCGAAGGCGCCGATGTCGCATCGACCGCCCGCGGGCCGGGCCTGGCCGCGCTGGTCGGTGGCGAGCGGTCCCGCGAAGGTGGTGCACGCCGCCGCGGGGATGGCGTCGACCGCCGTGCTCGACGCAGGCAGGCGGAGCGTGGGCGAGGGCCCGCCGTAGCTGCTCACCGGGTCGAGCGTGGGCGACACGCCGATGGCGTCGTTGTCCATGGTGCTGAGGGACGCGCCCATCACGCTGCCGAGGCGGTTGTAGTCGCCGGAGTCGTAGTGCCCGAAGGCCGTGAAGTCGCCGCTGTTGTTGCCCGCGACGATGCTGGCCTTGAGGCGGTAGAGGCCGTTGATGATGTGGAGCGCGGGGCTCCCGGACGAGGCCGTCACGGTGCAGAACGACATGTCGAGCGCGGCCCCGTTGAGGGAGACCGCGCTGCCGCTGGTGGCCGCGGAGTTGGCCGCGAAGGAGGAGTTGTCGATGGTCAGCCGGCTGCCGACGCCGGTCAGCGCCACCGCCCCGCCCGAGAAGGCGCTGGAGTTCGAGAGGAAGGCGCAGCCGGAGATGGCGGTCTGCGCCGCGGCGTACACCTGCACCGCGCCGCCATAGAACTGCGTCGCGGCGTTGGAGCGGAAGGTGCAGTCCGTGATGGAGTTGAGCGCGCCCTGCGGAACCACCGCCCCGCCGTTGGCCGAGCGGTTGGAGGTGAAGGTGCTGCGCGAGAGCGTGAGGTTGCTGCCGGTGTAGATCGCGCCGCCCTGCATCGCGGCGAAGTTTCCGGTGAAGCAGCAGTCGCGCACGGTGAGCGGGGCGCTGGCGCTCGGCGACTGGATCGCTCCCCCGTACGAGCCCGAGTACCCGTGGTTGAGGCTGAGCCCCGAGACCGTGAGCGGGGCGGTGACGTAGAGGAGCTGCACCCGGTCGGCGCCCTCGAAGGCGAGCGCGCCGCAGCCCGGTCCCTGGATGATGATCGCGCGCGGGACCGCGATGGAGGAGTTGAAGGCGATGGTGCCGCCCACGGAGGGTGCGAAGGTCACCGTGGCCCCGGCGGGCACGGCGGCGATGACGGCCCGCAGCGAGCCGGGGCCCGAGTCGGCGCCGGTGGTGACGACGCCCGCGGTGGACACCGCGACGGTGATGGCGAGGGTGGACACGGTGCCCTGGGAGTCGGTGACGGAGACCGTGACCACGGCCGAAGCCGCGGTGGTGCCCGGTAGGAGCGAGAGGGTCCAGCCCGACCCGCTGGCGGCGACGGTGGCGGTGACCATCGCGGGCGCGCTCGATGTGACCGTCGGGCGCAGGCCCGCGGAGCCGTCCTCGATGTCGCCCACCGTGAAGGGGACGAGCGTCGGCGTCAGCGCGCCCGCGTAGAGGGTGAGCTCGGTCGGGGCCGTGATGGTCGGCGGCGAGTTGAAGGAGCCATAGGTGATGGTGACCACCGTCGGCGCATCGGCGACGACCTCGGCGGAAGACCTCGCGGGGTCCGCGGTGTAGGAGAGGCCATCGAGCACGGTGCCCGGGGCCGACACCGTGTAGGTGCCGAACGCGAGCCCATCGAGCGTGGTCGTCGCGTCGAGCGTGCGCATGAAGGTGCCCGGCCCGGTGACCGCGACGCGCGCGTTGCTGGGGTTGCCCGCGAGGCGCACCACCAGGCTGCCCGTCGTCGCCGGAGTCCCGACGTCCGTCGAGACGTCCCCGGCACCGGCGTCGGTGAGACCTGTGTCTCCGGGACCGGTGTCTCCGGGACCAGTATCTCCAGGGCCAGTATCTCCAGGACCTGTGTCCGCGGTCCCGGCGTCTGCGAGGCCGCTGTCTGGCGAGCCTGCGTCCTTGGGCGCGGCGTCTGCCGCCCCGGTGTCCGCGGCGCCCGCGTCCGCCGACGTCGACGCGTCGTTTTCACCCACCGTGAGGCTCTCGCCAGAGCAGGCCGTCGCGGCCATGGCGCACGCCAGGACGATCCATCGAACTCGCTTCATGTGTTGTTTCCCTGGGAAGCCCGCCGCGAGATGCCGCGGGCTGCGACCCGTTGACTATCGATTGTCGCGAGGACGGCGATCCGTCACGGAATCTCACGCAGCGCCGCGTCGACCACCGATTGGAACATGCTCCCCGGGTACGCCCGCCGGAAACGCGCGGCGTGCTCGCGCGCCGAGTCGTAGCGACCCGCCGACACCAGCGCCTGCACCCACATGCTCTCTCGCTCGGGCGCGAGCCGACCGCGGGGGAAGCGCCGCGCGTGGCGTTCGAGCGCGTCGATGGCGGCCGACGACTGCCCCCGCGTGAGGCCCGTGCGGGCGAGCTCGAGCACGGCCCGCTCGCTGCTGAGCGATGCCTCGTCGGGCTCGCGAGCGCCGACGCGCGGGTGCGTGGGAACATCCGCGGCGAGCACCGGGGCGACGACCGCAGGCGCTTCGACGACGGGCGCTTCGATGACGGGCGCGACCACGGGCGTCGCGACCACCGGCGGAGCGACGGCTGGCGGCGGGGCGTGCACCACGCGCACGACGGTCACGGGGGGGGAGGGCGGCGCGAGGGCGCGGTGCGCGGCGGCGCCGGAGAGCGCACCGACGACGAAGGTGGCGAGCGTGAAGGGCCAGCGGCGCGCCGCGACGGGGGCGGGAGCGGGCGCGGACGCAGGCGCGGGGGAGGGCGGCGCGGCGAGGGGGACCAGCAGCGAGGCGGCGAGCCGCTGGCGGACGGCGTCGCGCGAGGAGGCTGCGACGCGGGGGAGCGCGCGGGCCTCGTCGACCAGCGCCTGGATGTCGGGGGACAGGTGGTCGTGGTCGTGGCTCATGGCTCGCCTCGCGCGGCGCGGAGTCTCCGGACGGCGGCGCTGAAATGTTCGCGCGCGAGACGGAGCCGGGAGTAGGCCGTGTTCAGGGGGATCGACAGGGCGGCGGCGATGTCGGGGACGGAGGTTCCGTCGAGCTCGTGGAGGACGAAGACGTTGCGGCGGTCGTCGTCGAGTGCGTCGAGGGCGGCCTGGACGAGGTCCGTGGCCTGGCGAGACGCGAGGGCCTCATCGGCGCCGCGGGCCTGGTCGGCGACCTCGACGGCGGGCTCCATCACGTCGCCGCGGTGATGGGCGCGCCGACGGTAGTTGGCCGCGAAGCGGCTGGCGATGCCGAAGAGCCACGGTCGCAGCGGGCGCCCCGGGTCGTACTGGTCGAGGGTGCGGTACACGACGATGAACGCGTCGTGGGTGACGTCGTCGACGTCGCGCTCGCGGACGCCGAGGCGGCGCAGCGAGTGCCACACGTACTCGAACTCGGTCTCGAAGATCGTGCGGAAGTCCAGCCCGACGGGGGTCGGCGCGGGCGTCGGGAGGTGGGCGATGGCGGCGCTCACGGAGGACGATTGTCGCGAGGCGGGCGCGTCCGTCACGGAAACGTCGCCGCGAAGTCGAGCCCCGCCGCAAAGGCCGCTGGGGAGGCGCTCCAGACCACGATGTCCTGGGCGCCGTTGCGAATCTGGAGGCTGATGGGCGTGACGGCCCCGAGCAGGTCGACGCGGGCGCGAAGGCCGAGGTGCGACGAGAGCGCGAGGCGGGCCGCGAGCCGCACGCCCACCGCGGCGTAGAAGGCCGCCGCCGGGCGGGCGACTTCAACCTGGGCGGCGGTGGCGCCGAGCGCGCCGAGCGCCAGGACGCCGCACGCGGAGGTGTCGACGCGCGCACCGAGGCGCTGCCGGAGGCAAGGCACGAGGCGCCCGGAGGAGAGCGAGGCCCGCACCTCGCCCGCGCCCGCGAGCGCGGCCCCCGAGAGAAAC
Source organism: Myxococcales bacterium (assembly GCA_030652255.1). Taxonomy (GTDB): domain Bacteria; phylum Myxococcota_A; class Polyangia; order Polyangiales; genus SCUS01. Next base: position 44,576 of record JAUSAZ010000110.1, read on the forward strand.
GCGTGGTCGGCCTCCAGCGCGAGGCTGACGAGGTTCCATCGGAGGCCGACGGAGGCCGCGACGGAGCCGGTGGCGCCGGGCGTGTGGCCGAGGGTGACGCCACCGCCGAGGGTGACCTCGACCGCGGGACGACGAGGCGGCCGCGCCGGCGGTGGCGGCGGTGGCGGCGGTGCGGGCGCTGGCGGCGGTGCTGGTGGTGCTGGCGGCGCGACGGGCGGCGCGACGACGACAGGCGACGGTGGTGGCGGTGGGGGCGGCGGCACCGCGGCGGGCGGTGGCGCCCGGCGGGTGAGGCTGAGCGGGTCGATGACGATGCTGATGGCGAGGGCCATGGCCGACGCGACCTCGGCGCAGTCGCGACGGGACGACTCGATCTCGCGGGTTCCGACGGTGGCGCCCGAGGCGCTGGTGACCTCGACGCGGCCGCGCAGCCGACGGCGGTTGCGGGTGATGGTCGCGTGTACGGTGGTCGGCGCCGCGTCGCGGAAGGGGTCGTAGCCGAGGCGGGCCGCGACGGTGTCGCGGAGACCCTGCGCGTCGGGGCACTGGGCGGCGTTGTCGCTGCGCTCGTAGCGCAGCACCGCGGTGGGGGTGGTCTGCGCCGCGGCGCTGGAGGCGAGGAGCAGCATCGCGGCGCCGCAGGGGAGCCCGACGTTTCGGGGGGCCGCGACGGCTCGACTCACACGACCCCCGGGCGGGCTACGCATCGCGGGCGACGCTATCACCGCGCCCGACGACGCCCCAACGACCTCCGCATCAGCCCGACTCGTTGTGGGACGGCGGCCCTCTCCAGCCTGTCCCCGTTCGTGCCGAACCGGCGCGGTCAGGCGGCGCGGAGCGCGCCCAGGAGGGGCCACACGAGACCGACGAGGATGACCCCGCGCGCGATGCTCGCCAGCTCCCAGCGTCGCGCGCGGGCGCGCCACTCGTCGGGCGGGATCGGCGCCGCGCGGTCCTGCGTGAGCCGCAGCAGCTCGGGCACGAACCACGCACCGGTCACCGCGAGCGCCGCCACGTAGGTGCCGAGCACGACGAGCAGCGCGGTGCGCCGGCCGTCGTCGCCCCAGCCCGTGGCGAGCGCCCCGATGAGGAGCGCGACCAGCACCGGGTGCACGCCCATCCAGAAGCGCTCGGCCTTGAGCCGGTGCTCGCCGGTCCACATGGTCAGCGACTCTGGCGGGCGGCGCGCCCACTGCGGGACCACCGCGAGGTGCTCGTAGATGATGGCACCACACAGGACGCCCCAGACCATCGTAGACAGCTGCAAAAAGATCGTGGACGTGTTCATCGCGGCTTCCTCCTGGTCTTCGGTGCGGGCTTCGTCTTTGGGGCGGGCTTCGTCTTCGGTGCGGGCTTCGTCTTCGCGGCAGGCGTCGCGTTCGCCGGGGCCCCGGGCCCTCGCGCGAGCGCATCGAGCAGCGTGCGCATGGCCCAGCTCACGGCGCGCGCGGCCTCGTCGGACTCCACCGCCCACGTGTCGCGGAACCATCGCCACGCCTGCGGTGAGTTGAGGATGTAGACGGTGCCGGCCATGGCCTCGAGCTCTGCGTCGGACCAGCCTGGGGCCACCGGGCGCAGCAGCGCAGCGGCCGCTCGCGCGCGGTTGGACATGCTGGCGACGCGCACCCGGTTGAACTCGCGCGACTCCATCAGCGGCCGCAGCACCGCCGCCTCGGCCTCGTAGCGGGGGAAGTTCTCGAGCGGCAGCTCGGGCAGCCGGTCGGCCGTCGTGGACAGGAGTCGCTCGGGCGTCTGGCCGACCCGCGGGCGCAGCCACTCGAGGAAGGCCCGGATGAGGTCGTCGACGGTCGGGAAGTGGCGGTACACCGTCGGCACCGACACCCCCGCGGCCTGGGCCAGCTTCGGCAGGGTCAGCGCGTCGAGGCCCCCCTCGACGAGCAGCGCGCGGGCCGTGTCGAAGAGCCGCGCGCGGGTCTGCTCGACCTGGGCGTCACGAATCGGGCTGGAGTAGGAGCGCGTCGCCATCGGGGACCCTCTTCCCATATCGCGTGATTCAATTCAAGTGAATCGAGTAACTTTATTTTCACTCCGGGCGCACCGGCTCGCCGAACCCGTTCGATGGCCGGTGCCGCGCCGACCCGAAGGGTTGTGCCGGAGTGTGCGGACGGTGTGGTGATGCTGCGTCGGTCGCGCCGGTGCGGGGCCCCGGAGGCTCACGCGAATCAGCGCGCGGATGCACGCGGCACGCGATTCGCTCCAATGCCCCGGCTGTGGAGCTATTGCGTCGCATCGGGTGCTTGTCGTTGGTGGGCGTGCTGGGGTGCGGCGAGGGTCCGTTGCCTGGCGCTGCCGACGAGGAGGGGCGCGAGTGTCCGCTCAGCGAGCCGCGCGGCGAGGTCACGCTGGTGGCGTACCAGGGCTCGGCGTGGGTGGGGCTCGACGTGCTCGGTCGCTTCCAGCGATCGACGCCCGCCCGGGAGCGCATCACGTGCGAGCGCCGCGCGGCGGGCCCCTGCGAGGTGGTCGCGTGTCGAAACCTCGGCGTCGACTTCGTGAACGGAGAGGGCGCATGCGGGGCGACGAGCGCGGGCTCGTTGCTCGTGACGCGCGGCGCAGAAGTGCTGCCCGCGGTCAGCGGCTCGGGCCGATTGACGCTGACCCGCGACCTCATGGCGGGCGAGGCGTTCACGGTGCGCACCACGGGCGGAGACGTGCCTGCGTTCGCGACGACGGTGCGCCTGCCGCCGCGGGTCACCGTGCTCGGTCCCCAGGCGCTGCTCGACAACGGGACCGTCACGCTCGGGGCGAACGACGGCCTCGCGGTGACCTGGGCGCCGACCACGGGGCGCGTGCTGGTGATCGTCACCGGGTCCAATGGAGGGAGCTTCACGGCGGAGTGCGCGTTCGATGGGGCGACGGGCGCGGGGACGGTCCCGCCCGCGGCGATGCCGGAGCAGTCGGGGCACGTCGGCGTGTGGAGCGAGGACCGGAGCGACCAGCGGGTGGGAGTGTTCCCGGTCGCGGTGCGGGCGCGCTGGTCGACGGGGGCGGGCGCTACCCTGGTGCGCGGCAGCGAGTAGCCGGGCGTCCAGCGGTCGGAGGCCCCGAGCGCCCGCCTACGCCAGCAGCCATCGGCCTCGCCCTCCGAGGGGAGCACCCGCGCACGCCAGCGGTCACCGGCCTCGCCGATCGAGGGGAGCACCCGCCCCTGCCAGCAGTCACCGGTCTCGCCCTCCGAGGGGAGCACCCGCCCCTGCCTGCCATCGCCGAAGCGCGCGTCAGTCCCAGGAGTAGCCGATGAACACGACCACCGACGGGGCGCCGTCCTCGTACGCGACGATGTACCGGGCCGCGCCCCGGTCGAGCGCGTCGAACAGCGTTCCGCACCCGTCCATCGTGACGGCATCGGGGGACGGGGTGAGGGTGCCGAAGACCTCCATCAACTGCGCGTCGGAGGTGGGCGCCGCGCCGCCAGCTTCGACGGCGTCGCAGAGGCAACGGATGTCGAGGATGGAGGCGGTGCCCTCCACGCCGTCGAGGCACACCTCGCCCTCGTCATCGACGTCGGGTTCGCGCATGAAGAACTCGTCGAGGTCATCCAGGGTCGCGAAGCTGTGACCGGGGACGGGGGTGTAGCTCCCCTCGCGAAACACCCTCGCGCGGGTCTCGGAGAGCGCCTCCGCGATGTTCTCCCGCCACGGTGCGCGAACGATCCATGGTTCTGCTCCCATGGGGCGGGACCGTAACATCGGGACGCCGGTCCGCTCGACTGCGGCGACGCAACGTGGTCCATCCTGGGAGGGCGTCGCGGGTGCTGGACTGGCGGCGGTGGCGAGGGAGATCGCGTCGATGATCGGACGAAGCGAGGCGTGGTGGCGTGCGGCGCTGGCGAGCGCGGTGCTGGCATGCGCCTTCTCCCTGGGGTGCAGCGCGAGCGTCGTGCCCCATTCGTTCGACGCGGCGGTATCCGACCTCGTCATGGTCGACACGCCCGCCGCAGTGGACGCGCCGGTCGTCGACACGCTGCCCGTCGTCGACACGCCTCCGGTGCCCTGCGACGCCGACACGATCCGTTGCGGGGCGACCTGCGTGGACACCACGACGGACGTCTCCCACTGCGGTGCTTGCAACCGCGCCTGCGAGGCGACGTGGTCGTGCGTGATGGGAGCGTGCGCGTGCGCCGCAGGGCAGCACCCGGTGGGCACCGTCTGCGTGGCGGACGACGCGCCGAGGCCCATCGCTCCCATCTCGCTGGGCGACGTGACGCAGCGACGGCCGACCCTCCGATGGGCGCTCCCGCCGGGGGTCGACGGCGCCGTCGTGGAGCTGTGCCGCGACCGCGCGTGCACGAGCATCATCGAGACGCTGCGGGTCACGGGCACCAGCGCGCGACCGACGGCCGACCTGCCCGCGCGAAGCACGGTGTTCTGGCGGATGCGCGGACGGGTGGGGGCCGTGGAGCGCACCGGCGCGAGCCCGACGTGGATCTTCCACGTACCCGCGAGGAGCGCGAGCACGACCGTCGACACCAGCTTCAACCCCCACTTCGACATGAACGGCGACGGCTTCGATGACATCGTCGTCGGGGCGAGAACAGCCATGCCTGGCAGGCCCCATCGCGTGGGCACGGCCAGCGTGTACTACGGGAGTGCGACGTGGACCCAACCACCCGCGGGCACCGCGCGCACCCCGGACCGCCTCTTCGAAGGCGGACCGACAGGCGACTATTTCAACGACAACTTCACGGTGGCGGGCGCTGGGGACGTCAACGGCGACGGGTACGCCGACCTCGTCCTCGGGAGAGCAAGCGCCGACCCGGGCGGGCGCACCTCCGCGGGTACGGCGAGCGTGTTCTATGGGAGTGCGACGTGGACCCGACCCGCGGCGGGCATCGCGCTCACGCCCGACCGCCTCCTGGAAGGTGCAGCGGCGGGCGATTACTTCGGCCACTCGGTGGCGGGCGCGGGGGACGTCAACGGGGACGGATACGCCGACCTCGTCGTCGGGGCGTATTCCGCCGACCCTGGCGGGCGCTACGAGGCGGGCACGGCGAGCGTGTTCTACGGGAGTGCGACGTGGACCCAACCCGTGGCGGGCACTGCACGCACCCCAGATCGCCTCCTCGAAGGCGCAGTCCGCAACGCGTTCGGCTTTTCGGTGGCGGGCGCGGGGGACATCAACGGCGACGGATACGCCGACCTCGCTGTCCTGGCGCTTCTCGCGGTCCCGGGTGAGAGCGCGAGCGCGGCGAGTGTGTACCACGGGAGCGCGACCTGGACCCAACCCGCGGCGGGCACCGCGAGCACCCCGGACCGCTTCCTCCTGGACGAGGGGAGCACCGCCCTCAACCCGTCCCTGGCGAGCGCGGGGGACGTCAACGGCGACGGGTACGCCGACCTCGTCATCGGGGCAGGTGGCGCCAACCCGAGCGGACGTTTCTCCGCGGGCAAGGCGAGTGTCTACTACGGGAGCGCGACGTGGACCCAACCCGCGGCGGGCACCGCGCGCACGCCGGACCGCCTCCTCGAGGGCGCAGCGTCGGGCGACGGGTTCGGCTCTTCGGTCGCGAGCGCGGGGGACGTCAATGGCGACGGCTACGCGGACCTTGTCGTCGGGGCGTATGGCGCCGACCCGGTCGGGCGCCTGGGCGCGGGTACGGCGAGCGTGTTCTACGGGAGCGCGACGTGGACCCAACCCGCGTCGGGCACCGCACGCACCCCGGACCGCCTCTTCGAAGGCGCGGCGGCAGGAGACACGTCCGGCTGGTCGGTGGCCGGCGCAGGGGACGTCAACGGCGATGGGTACGCCGACCTCGTTGTCGGGGCGTTTCGCGCCGATCCGGGCGGGCGCGACGCCGCGGGCACGGCGAGTCTGTTCTACGGGAGCGCGACGTGGACCCAGCCCGCAGCGGGCACCGCGCGCACCCCGGACCGCCTGCTTGAAGGCGCGGCGGCAGACGGCTGGTTCGGCGTGTCGGTGGCGAGCGCGGACGACGTCAACGGCGTCGGCATCGGTGGCCTCATCGCGTGGACGCCTCTCGCTCGCCCAGGCGTGCGCTCGGTCGTGTGCACGGCCCGCTGGCGAGTACGCCCATCGCACTCCTGACCACGACGGTCGCCCCCCGTCCCCGGTGCGCTCATCGCACGGCGCCCGCGCACCCGTCCGCCTCGCGTCCGAAGGCCAGCACCTCCTGCTCGCAGCGCCACGTCCCGCACAGCGCCGCGATGGCGTAGCGGGCACCCGGTCGCTCCACCAGCGCGGAGTCGTGCCGGTACTGGCGCCACGTCCCGGTCTTCCGATAGATGTGGGCGCCCGGCCAGCGCTCCATCCGGCAGCCACGTCGACCGCGACTCCAACCGGGTCTGTCCCGCGAGCGGCGCGGCAACGAGCGCCACGGCGGCGAGCAGCGTGCGTGCGGGGTGCGCCAGCGAGAGACCATCGCACCCGGTCTCCCGCGAACTCAAGCGGACCCCAGTTCCGATGGGATTCGGAGTACGACCGCGTCGTCCGCGTGCGCTTCCCCGGTACGACCGCGGCGTCGTCGGCGACCCGAGCCGGACCCTGAGCGTGAGCGAGGGGAAGATCCCGCCCACGCCGTCAGCGCGGAACGCTGACGAAGTTTCCGAGGAGTCGGACGCGGCCTTCCGGACGACGCCTGACAGCGTGGGCGGGATCTTCCCCTCGCTCACGCTCAGGGTCCGGCTCGGGTCGCCGACGACGCCGCGGTCGTACCGGGGAAGCGCACGGGGACGACGCCGCGGTCTTACTCCGAGCTCCAGCAAACCCACGCGGGACCCCCAGCGTCATCGACGGGACGACCCCGCCCACGCTGTCAGGCGTCGTGATCGTCTCAGGGGACGAGCCGCGCGGACACCGGGGCGTTCTGGTCTTCGGTGGCGCCGTTGCCCAGCTGCCCGAAGGTGTTGTTGCCCCAGCAGCGCACCACGCCGTCGGTGGTGAGCGCGCAGGAGTGGTAGTCGCCGACGGTGACGGCCGCGGCGTTGGTGACGCCGACCGTCTGCGGCGTGCGCGCGCAGGGGTAGTTGTCGAAGGAGAAGGAGCAGCGGTCCGTGGACGCGGCGCCGCTGCCCAGCTGACCGTTGTCGTCGCGCCCGAAGCAGCGGGCGCCGCCGCCGGTGAGCGTCACGCAGGTGTGGAAGCGCCCCGTCGCGACGTGGGCCACGCCCGCGAGGCCGGGCACCGCCGCGGGGCTCTGGGCGCAGGGCACCGAGCCGCTCGCCGTGCTGCACGTGGCGCTCGGGGCGCCCCCGAGCTGGCCGAGCGCGGCCCAGCCCCAGCACTGGAGCGTGCCATCGGCGCGGCGGGCGCAGGTGTGCGAGCCGCCCGCGGCGACCTCGGCGACGTTGGGGAGGGCGACCGCGGCGGGGCTGACCTGCGGCGTGGTGTCGGGATCGATGCGGCCGAGGCCGAGCTGCGCCGAGTCGTTGAGGCCCCAGCAGCGCACGGTGTTGTCGCCGAGGCGGGCGCAGGTGTGGTTGCGCCCCGCGGCGAGCTGCACCACCCCGGTAAGCCCCGCGACCGTCGCGGGCGTCGGGACACACGGGACGGGCGTGCCGTCGCCCTCGTCGCACTGCCCCGTGGTGCTGGGCGCGGTGCCCGTCTGCCCGAAGCGGTTGGCGCCCCAGCAGCGGACGGTGCCGTCCATGAGGAGGGCGCAGCCGTGGAAGGCGCCGAGCGCGAGCTGCCGCACCGGGGGGAGGGTGAGCCGGGCGGGCGTCGGGCTGGGCTGTAGCGACGTCGTGCCGGTGCCGAGCTCGCCGGCGTTGTTGAGCCCCCAGCACCAGGCGCTCTGGTCGGCGCGCACCACGCAGGTCGAGCCGTTGCCGGTGGCCACCTGACGGGCCTCGGTCACGCCCGCCACGGCGCGCGGGACGTTTTCGCAGGGCACCGTGACGGGGGGTGTGCTGCCGCGCACCCGGCAGCGCGTGCCGCTGTCCCCGGGGGCGACGCCGAGCTGTCCGTTGTCGTTGAGGCCCCAGCAGCGCACGGTGCCGTCGCTCATCGCGGCGCAGGTGTGCCCGGCGCTCGCGCCCGCGACCGCCACCGCGCGGAGGGGACCCGCGTCGGCGTGGCCCCCTGTATCGGTGTGCCCGCCGGCGTCGGTGGCCACGACCCCCGCGTCGGTGACCCCCGCGTCGCGCGCCCCGGCGTCGGTGACCCCCGCGTCCCGGGCGTCGCCCTCGGATCCGCAGGCCGTGCCGATGGCGACGGCGGCGCAGGCGAGGAAGGTGGCGCGGCGGTGGGTGCGGCGTAGGGCGTTCATCGCCGGCAGGATCCATCGTCGGGCGGGGTCGCGCAATGCGCCCCGGGTGAGAGATGTGTGCAGGATTTTTGTGGAGCCGCTTCGGGGTGTGGCAAGGGCGATGACGTCATGGAACGCCCCTCGGCAAAGCCCGGAGAGATCATCGTCGGCCTGGACATCGGAAGCACCACCGTGCGCGCGGTGGTCGGCGAGATCGGCACCGACGGCGTGGACATCACCGGCGTCGGTGAGTCCCGCTCGCGCGGCATGCGGAAGGGCGTGGTGGTCAACATCGAGAGCACGCAGCAGTCCATCCGCGAGGCGGTGGACAAGGCCAGCATGATGGCCGGCGTGCAGATCGCCACGGTGTTCTCGGGCATCGCGGGCTCGCACCTGCGGGGGGTCAACTCGCACGGCATCGTGTCGATCGCCAACCACGAGTGCTCCCGCGAGGACGTCGACCGCGTGCTCGACCAGGCGCGGCGCATCTCGATGCCCCTCGACCGCACGGTCATCCACGTGCTGCCGCAGGACTTCGTCATCGACCAGCAGGACGGCGTGCGCGAGCCCGTCGGCATGAGCGGCGTCCGCATCGAGGCGCGGGTGCACCTGGTGACGGCGGCGGTGTCGAGCGTGCAGAACGTCACCAAGTGCATCGAGCGCTGCAACCTCCACGTGACCGAGCTGGTGCTGACGCCGCTCGCGAGCGCCGAGGCGGTGCTCACCGACGACGAGAAGGAGATCGGCGTGGCGCTGGTCGACATCGGCGGCGGCGCGACGGACGTGGTGATCTACTCCGAGGGGTCGCTGCGGCACACCGCGGTGCTCCCCATCGGCGGGGAGAACCTCACCAACGACATCGCCGCGGGGCTGCGTACGCCCGCGAGCGAGGCCGAGCGCATCAAGGTGCGCTACGGCTGCGCGATGCGCTCGATGGTCGACCCTGAGGAGACCCTCGAGGTCCCCGGGGTGGGCGGGCGCCCGTCGCGCACGCTGTCGCGGGACTTCCTGGCCTCCATCGCCGAGCCGCGGATGGACGAGCTCTTCCAGTGCATCGCGCAGGCGCTGCACAACAGCGGGATGATCGACCGGCTCAACGCCGGCGTCGTGCTCTGCGGCGGCGGCTCGCTGCTGGAGGGGAGCGTCGAGCTCGCCGAGCAGATCCTCCAGGTGCCGGTGCGCCGCGGGGTCCCGACGGGCATCGGGGGAATGGTGGAGATGGTGCGCAGCCCCGCGATGGCCACGGCGGTGGGGCTGGTGAAGTACGGCGCGGCGCGCCCGGCGCGCATCGCGGTGCCCTCGACGGCGGGGACGTACCAGGGGCCGGTGAAGGCCAGCGCGACGACCGAGGGTCGGGCGCAGGCCGCGGGCGAGTCGGCCTGGGGCCGGTTCCGGGGCTGGCTGGGCGAAGTGTTCTGAAGGAAATCCGCTGCGCGTGCTTTGGACGGCATCGCGCGGCATCAACCGCGGCTCCCCGCGCGCGGACGTGCGCGTCGGGGACCACCGCAGCCTTGGGAGGAACTCACATGGGTCTGTCGTTCGATCTGGTTGACAACACGAGCATGGCGGCGGCGCGCATCAAGGTGGTGGGCGTCGGGGGAGCGGGCGGCAACGCCATCCGCACGATGATCGAGTCGCAGGTGACGGACGTCGAGTTCGTCGTCGCGAACACCGACATCCAGGCGCTCATGCAGAGCCCCGCGGACGTGAAGATCCAGCTCGGTCGGGCGCTGACCAAGGGTCTCGGCGCGGGCGCCAACCCCGACGTGGGCAAGCGGGCCGCCATGGAGGACATCCAGCTCATCCAGGAGCACCTCCAGGGCGCGGACATGGTCTTCGTGACGGCCGGCATGGGCGGCGGCACGGGCACCGGCGCGGCCTCGGTGATCGCCCAGGTCGCCCGCGACCTCGGCGCGCTCACCGTCGGCGTGGTGACCAAGCCCTTCAAGTTCGAGGGCACGCGCCGGTCGAAGTTCGCGATGGCGGGCCTGGCCGAGCTCGGCGCGCACGTCGACACGCTCATCACCATCCCCAACGACAAGCTGCTGGCGCTCGACGACGACATGACGATGACCGACTCGTTCCGCAAGGCGGACGAGGTGCTGGTCAACGCCGTGCAGGGCATCTCCGACCTCATCCAGCAGAGCGGGCTCATCAACGTCGACTTCGCCGACGTGAAGGCCGTGATGAGCGGCGCGGGCCTCGCGCTCATGGGCATCGGCTACGGCCGCGGCGACACCCGCGCGATGGACGCGGCGCGGGCGGCGATCAGCTCGCCGCTGCTCGACAACATCTCCGTCGACGGCGCGACGGGCGTGCTCATCAACTTCATGGGCGGCCCCGACCTGCGTCTGCGCGAGGTCAACGAGGCGGCCTCGATGATCCAGGAGAGCGCGGGCGAGGACGCCAACATCATCTTCGGCGCGGTGATCAACGAGAACATGCGCGACGTGGTGAAGGTCACCATCATCGCGACGGGCTTCCCGAGCGAGGTCGCGGCCTTCGACGCGCGCGCGATCTCCACCTCGATGCCCATGGTCCACAGCCGCGCGCCGACGGCTCACCAGCCGCAGCGCAGCGCCTACCAGGCGCCCGTCCCGGCGCAGGTGCAGGCGCGCCACGCGCAGGCGCAGCAGGCGATGGGCGGCCGCGCCTCGGCCCCGCCGTCGATGCCGAACCAGATGGGCCGCTCGACGCGCCCGATGGGCACCGTGTCGATGAAGGAGGACGAGTTCGACATCCCGACCTTCCTCCGCCACAGCCGCAACCCCGGCGGCGACGAGTAACCCGCGCATCGACCGCGCGGTCCCGGCGACGGGGCCGCGGGCGAAGTCCACATCTCCGCGTGGCGCATGGGACATCCAACGCCCCGTGGGCTTGACGGCACCCCGCCGGTGGAATCCCAACCAGACGTCGCCGCGGTGCGAACCGGGCGTCCACGGATTACCATTGTATGTAATATGGGTTATTTAACCTATCGTACTTACATGGTATTGTGCTCGCAGCGATGAGGGATCGGACCCTGGATGGCTCCCACGTCGTCGTCGGAGGTTGCAGCGTGACCTCCGCGTGAGCGCCGCGCTCGACGGTGCGGCGTCCACGGGACTACGCTCGCCGGACGTGAGCCACGTACCGACCGATTCTGCGCTGTCGCCGCGACAGTCCCAGCGTTTCTGGGATGGGGTACGGTTCGCGGAGAGGTTCTTCATGGGCACCGACGAAGTTCACGGCGCGATGCGTCGGCTCTGCCAGACGCTCGAAGCCGACGGCATCCCCTACGCGATCGCCGGCGCGATGGCGCTCAACCTCTGGGGCTATCGGCGTGTGACGACGGACGTCGCCGTTCTTCTCGACGCCGCCGGCCTCGCGGCCTTCAAGGCGAAGCACCTCGGGCGCGGCTATCTCGAGCGCTTCCCCGGCTCGAAGGGAGTTCGGGACACCGAGTCCGGCGTGAAGATCGACGTGCTGCTCACGGGCGACTTCCCAGGTGACGGGCTGCCGAAGGAGGTGAGCTTTCCTTCGCCGACCGTGGCCGTGCGCGGCGACGCCGTGATGGTGTTGCCTATCCGGTATCTCGTCGAGCTGAAGCTCGCGTCGGGCCTTACCAACCCCGATCGCCTGAAAGACCTCGCAGACGTCCAGGAGCTCATTCGCCACGCCGCGCTCCCGCTGGAACTCGTCGACGACCATCGCCCCGATGGTGCGGGCGAAGTACGCCGAGATCTGGAACAGCACGAAGCGTGACGAGGACAGCGATTACTGACATCTCAGCCGGCCGTTGCGGACGTGGCCCGCGACCTCGTCGCCGGTCGCGACGTAGAACACGAACACCGGGGCGCCGTCGATGTAGCGGGTCTCGCTCGTGACGGAGACGCGGCCCTTGCGGACGCAGGGGACGGGGTGGGCCTCGGGCTCGCGCGTGGCGTCGTAGCGCGCGACGCCGTGGAGGTCGCGGCCCGTGAAGGGTGTCGAGCAGCGACCCGAACCCGAGGGTGGCCGTCCCGCCGGTGCCCGACTGCGCCGGGATGTAGCGGGAAGTGACGCTCGCGAAGTGCCGCACGCCCGTCACGGTGGTGTTGCCCCCGTTGGGGATCAGGAGGTTCTCCCGGAAAATGTCGCCCGCGGCGTCGAGGCCGGTCACTGTGGCGACCGTGGCGTCCCAGTCGGCGTGGCTCGAGAGCGCCAGCGTCACGATGCGCGGGGAATTCATCCGGGAGCCGCCCTGCGCGCCGTCGAGGGCGATGCCGGAGAGCGTCTGCGCGGTCGCGGTTCTCCTTCCACGACCGGGCGTCGTCGGAGTACGGCAGCACCCCCGCGCGGGCGACCGCGGCCTCGACGCGCAGGTCGCCCTGGGGCGTCGGGCAGACGCCTCGGGTGGGGCCGGACATCAGGCGGGCGAACCCTCTTCGCGCCAGATTCGAATGAGAGCTGTCTCCATCTCGCTCGAAGCGTCCTGAAGCGCCGCGAGTGATTGCTCGAGCCCGACCCACGCCACCCCGGCGCGTAGCGCGCGCCGGTAGAACTCGGTCGCGCGCTCGGGCTGGTTCGACGGCATGGAGAAGAGTCCTGCGCGGGCTTCGTCTCTCGTCATCAGGGCCTCCATCTTGTCACTGCCGCGTAGACCAACGCACTTCTTCCGTTCTCACTGTCGAGGCCCTTCGGTGACACCGGCGAAGCAACAAGCGCCTCACGCGCCCGGTGGTGGGCGTGCGGCAGTCGGCGACGCTGCGCGAGATCACCGACGCGCGCCGCGCTGCGGGAAGGCCTGCCGATCGCGAGCGGCGTGATCGAGGGCGCGTGCCGATCGCTGGTCCAGGACCGGATGGGAATCACCGGAGCGCGCTGGGCGGTCCGATGGTGTCGAGGCCGTCCTTCGCACTCGCGCGCTGATCGCCTCGGGCGACTGGGAGGCCTACTGCCGACTCCACCTCAGGACGGCACCCGCGGGGAACAACCCGACGTGGTAGGCCGCCGCGTGATTGTCAGGCGCTCCGCCCGGAGAGAGCCGCGCGCCCCGGCGGGCGGGCCCAGGCACTGTCGACGAGGGCGTTGCTGGCCCCGCGGTCGTGCCATGATTTCCAGCGTCGTGGTCAGTCGTGGTGCGGGCCGAGCCACACCGCCGGCGGGCAGAAGTCGAGCCCGCCGCCGAGCGCGACGCGCCGCCCGCGCGGGTGATGGATGTGGCGCGCGCGGGGGTTGACCGAGACCTCGACGGGCTCCGCGCCCGGGCGCTCGATGCGCGCGAGGTAGACCCCCGGCGCCGTCCGCCGCAGCGCGCCGACGGTGGCCCCCTCGGGGAACACCGCCGACTCCCGGAGTCGCGCTCGCTCGGCGTTGCAGGCCGCCATCTGATCGCGGAGGAAGGTCGCCGCCGCGACGGCGCCCGCGTCCGTCGCCGGGACCAGGCCACCGTCGCGCGTTGCCCCCGCGGTGACGTAGCGTTGCGGTCTCCGCCAGAACGTCGCGCGCAGCACGGCGCCCTCCTGCTCGAACGCCACGGGGGAAGGGTCCCCGGTCGGCATGTCCGCGACCGGCGCGGGAGGTCGCCCCGGCGCGGCGAACACCCGGCGGGGCGCGGCGCCGTCGGCCAGCGCGAACACGGCGTCGTCCTCCCCGGCCCCGCGCGCGAAGAGGGCGCCGTCGGGCGCGTACGCCGGCGCGGTGAGCCCGTCCGCCGCCTCGACGCGACCGCTCGCCACGTCGACGACGTAGAGTCCGCGGCTGCCGATCGCGACGCGCTCGCCGTCGGGCCGCCACGCGACGACGACCTCCGGCCCGGCGTCCCGGGTGATCCGCGCGCGCCGACCCGCGGCGCCGAGCAGCCACACCTCGGCGTGGCAGAAGTCGCCGCAGAGGTAGGTCGCCGCGAAGACCGCCGCCCCGCCGCCCGGCGCCCGGTGCAGCCGTGCCTCGGTCACCACCCGCGCGTTGGGCACCGTGCCGCGCACGCCGCGGGCCTCGACGGTCGCAGTCGCACCGACCTGCGTGTCGTGTTCACCCATGCCGGCCGTGTCGTCGACGTAGGTCACCCGCTCGCCGTCCGCGAGGGCGAGGTCGGGACCGTGCTCGGGGTGCAGGGCGACGGTGGCCCCCGCCTGCTCGGCCACGATGACCCCGACGGTCGGCGGGAGGGGGTCGGCGACCGAGAAGGCCGGGCGGGCCTCCGCGACGGGCGCACCCGCGTCGGTGGTGGTCGGCGTCGCGGGCGCAACGGGCGCCGCGGGTGCAACGCGCGTCACGGGTGCAGCAGGCGCGGCGGTGGCGCAGGCGCCGACGAGGACGAGCGCGAGGGTCCGGACGGGAGGCAGGGGAATCATGGCGGGCCCGACGATAGGACCGCTCCGCGGGAGGTGTCGAACGCGGACTACGCCGGCGCGAGGATGGAGGGTACGAGCTCGAGACGTCGGGCGGGGAGGGGAGTGCTACTTGCCGCCGGTGGGATCGGGCGCCACGAGCGGAGCCACGTCGGGCGCGGCCGTGCCGCTCGGCGGGGGCGGAGGCGCGAGCTCGGTGGCGCTGAGGAGCAGCGCCGAGGCGAACACCACCGCGCCGATGCCGGCCACGACGATGCCGCCCATGCGGCCCCACATGCCCGTGTACGACGACACGGTCTCGCCCTGGGTGCGCAGCTCGTCGAGGTCGATCTGCTGGCTGATGCCGCGGCGGAACCACCCTACGGCCTGGAAGGGCTGCCCCACGAGGCGGGTGACGGTCTTCCATCCGAACCACGCGTTGCCGAAGAGCGGCAGCCAGTGCTCGTAGTTGAGGGTCATGAGCCCGCCCTGCGGGTCTTCCATCATCATGTCCTCAGAGACGTAGCTGCCCGCGTCGGCGCGGCCGATGAGGGTGCCCTGCACGGCCACCGGGCGACCGCGAAGGGGCGAGGCGTAGGGGTCCATCATGAGCTCGATCACCGAGGTCATGGCGGGCTGCCCCAGGGTCGGGAAGCGCCAGAAGCCGCGCAGGGTCATGCCGAGGCCGATGCCCAGCACCACGCCCCCGAAGCCCGCGCCGGCGAGGGCCCCGGAGCCCGCGATGGCCCCGACGGTGCCGAGCGCGATGGCGGCCACGGCGCCGAGGTGCGGCGCGAACCAGACGAGCACCTCCAGCGCGAAGTTGCCGCGCAGCCGCGCGTAGTCGAGGGGCCGACCGTAGGCGTCCGTGGGATCGAAGCGGAAGAGCGGCTGGATGGACATGGCCGCGGACTGCTCGCAGAGCACCTTGATGCGCTTGCCGGTGAGCGGGTGCGTGCTGCCGAGCTCGAGCACCCCGGCCCAGGGGTTGTGCAGGTCGAAGAGGAAGACCTTCTCGATGCGGGCGATGCCGTCGGGCGTGGCCTGCACGTCGGGGGTCTCGTGCCCGGCGAGGGCGCCCGCCATCGCGTGGCCGCCCTGGTGCGCGGCGCCGTAGGCGAAGCCCGTCGAGCGGGCGCTGCCCGGGTCGGCCACGCCGAGGGCGCGGGTGCCGCCCATGAGCTTGCGCGAGAACTCCGTGTTGGGCTGCCGCGCGAGGCCGTAGGCGACCTTCACGAGGGCCATGGAGAGGGCGTTGGGGTTGCGCGTCTCGGCGCCGGCGAACTCGTCGGCGTAGTACTCCCGCACGCGCGACAGGTAGAGCAGCATGTACTGCGACACCCACCAGAAGACGTACGCCACGAGGGCGATCATGGCGGCGGCCTCGCCGATGCCCTTGGAGTCGTTGCCCTTCGGCCGGATGCTCTTCGCGACGACGTAGATCTGCCAGAGGATCTGCACCAGCGTCGACGCCAGGGTCATGACGATGAAGTCGCGGTGCACGATGTGCCCGAGCTCGTGGGCGCACACCGCGGCGAGCTCGTCGTCGTTGAGGTAGTGCAGCAGGCCGCGGGTGAGCACCATGCGCGACCGGTCGGCGGTGGAGCCGTAGCAGTACGCGGTGGGGTTCATGTCATCGATGAGCTTGAGCGCGGGCACCTTCACCCCGTGCCGCTGGCACGTGTTGTAGATGAACTGCGCCACCCCGGGCCGGTACTGCGCGAGCTCCTCGAAGGGCATGTCGCGGCAGCGGTAGAACCAGCGGTTGGTGAGGTCCATCAGCCACGGCGAGATGAGCCACATGAGCCCGTTGATCGCGATGGTGAGGCCTATGGCGAGCGCGAGGACGAGGCCCGCCCCCATGTCGCCCATGGACTGCGCCATCGCGAAGATGATGGGTGTGAGCAGGATGAACACGAAGCCCGAGATCATCGAGAGCGTGAAGACCGAGGCGGTGATGGCCCTGGAGCGCATTGGGACTCCTCTCCTTTCGACAGTGGGCGCGCCCCTCCCCTGCGGACGGTCGGCGGCGCGCGTCGGGCCGATCATAGGCGTTGTCGTGGCCGCGTGGGCGCGTGATACGGTCGCGGCAGGCGAAGTCGATCATGCGAAGACCAACGGCAGCGTGGCTGGGGTGGGCGGTGCTGGGCCTGTCGCTCGGGGGGTGCACCATCGAGGGCACCCGCCAGCGGGGCGACGAGTGCCTGCAAGACCGCGAGTGCGTCTCGCCGCTGCGCTGCGAGGTCACCCCCGACGGGCGCTCGCTCTGCGTCTCGCCCACCCGCCTCGACGCGGGCCCGCCGGTCGATGCGGGCGCCCCCGTCGACACGGGCCCGGCGCCGGTGGATGCGCCCGACGTGCCCGCGACCCCGGATGTGCCCGCGACCCCCGACGTGCCCGCGACCCCCGACGTGCCCGCGACGCCCGACGTCTCGATGATCCTCGACGTGCGGCCGCCGGTGGATGTGCCCGCGGTGGTCGACGCGCCGCCTGCGGTCGATGTGCCCGCGGACACGGGCCCGGCGACGGCCGACAGCGGGCTCGCGGACGCCTCCGCCGACGTCAGCGACGCGGCCGACGTCGCCGGCTGAGGGGCCCCAGCGCGCTTCCGGGAGGTGACGGGCGGCCGCCGGGCCCTACGCTCTCGCCGTCAACCCGAGGAGCACGCCCATCCCATGACGACCCCAGCGCAGCCGGCCAGACCCGCACTCGAGATTCGCAGCCACGGCGTGTCGGACAAGGGGCGCGTGCGCGAGCACAACGAAGACCAGTTCCTCATCGCCGAGCTCGCGAAGGCGATGCACTTCGTCGGGTCGACCGTGGCGGAGCCGCGCACGATCTTCAGCAACCAGCGCGCCCACCTCTTCGCCGTGGCCGACGGCATGGGCGGGCACAGCGCCGGCGCCGAGGCCAGCGCCCTGGCGGTGCGCTCCATCGAGGGCTTCGTGCTGGAGTCGCTGCGGTGGTTCAGCGACGTCCGCACCGACGACGCCGGGCTGCTGCGCGACTTCTGCTCGGCCCTGGTCGACGCCGACGCGCGCCTCATCGAGGTGGGCGCCCGGAGCCCCGAGACCTCCGGCATGGGCACGACCATGACGGTGGCGTGGTGCCAGGACGCCGAGCTGCGGGTGCTGCACGTGGGCGACAGCCGCTGCTACCTCGCGCGCGGCGGCGTGCTGCACCAGCTGACGCAGGACCACACGCTCGTCGGCGAGCTGGTGCGCAACCGGGTGATCACCCCGGCGCAGGCGTCGGAGCACGTGATGCGGCACGTGGTCACCAACGCCGTCGGGGGCACCACGCAGGGGGTCCACGTGGAGGTACAGCGCACCCGCATCGAGCCCGGCGACGCCCTGCTGCTCTGCTCCGACGGGCTCACCGGGATGGTGGCCGACGAGGAGATCTGCGCCATCCTGGCGGCCGAGCCCGACCCCCGCGCGGCGTGTCAGCGGCTCATCACGGCGGCGCTGGAGGCGGGGGGCAAGGACAACGTCACCGTGATCGTCGCGCGCTGCGGCCCCGCCGCCCCGCCGGGCTGACGGGGCCCTCGCCGAGGGAGAGCGCGCTCATACTCATTTGATCCCAATGTTGCCGCTCTGGCGGCCACCCGTCGGTGAGACACGCCGCGCGTTTGACGCTGGGGTTCGCGCGTTGGCGCTCACCCCAGGCTATCGCACGAGGGCGCCCCCGCAGTCGCGGGGGCTTTCGAACAGGAACATCACTTCGAGTGCGTCCGCCTTGTCTGCCCGGCCTTCCGGA
>JAUSAZ010000145.1 GCA_030652255.1 Myxococcales bacterium
CCCCAGGGACATCGGCTCCAGGCGCCCGTCGCGCAGGCGCAGCACCTGGTGCGACTCGCGGTCGGCGAGCAGCACGGTGCCGCCCGGCAGCACCACCATCGACGCGATGGCGCTGAGGGCGGTCGAGCGCGCCAGGCCGCCTACGATCGAGCTGCCCACGACGCCGGTGCCCGCGAGCCGGGCGGGGTCGAGGGGCGACACGCCGAGGTCGTAGGTCATCACCCGGGCGCCGCCGGGGTCGCTCACGTACAGCCGGTCGGGCGTGAGGGCGAGCGCGGCGGGCACCACGAGCCGGGGCTCGTCGGGGCTCCAGCGGTGACCCGTCACGGGCTCGATGCACGGCGCGCCCATCGCCAGCGTGGGGCCGCAGCTCGGGGGCACGTCCGCGGGCACGTCGGGCACGTCGCGGCCGAGGTCCGAGACCACGTCGGCGCGGGCGTCCGCGGCGTCCGCGGCGGCGTCCCGCGGCGCGTCGGCGACCGCGGCGTCCATCGTGGCGTCGGGGAGCGGCGCCACGTCGGCGGCGACGTCTGCGGGGCGGTCGACCGCGAGGTCCGTGGCGGGGCCGCGGTCGCTGTTACCATCCCGGGTAAAGACATCGCCGGCGGCGTCGCGGCGGGTGAGCAGCGCAGGGTCGTAGACGTTGCAGCTGACCGAGGCGAGGGCGGGGAGGACGAGCGCGAGCGGGACCCGTGGCTTCACACCGCGGGACGATGCCACTAGCGACCGCGCGCTGTCACGGCGCGGGCGGCGCGGGGCTGCGCATCGCCTCGGAGATGGTGGCGATCCAGGGCTGCCCCCCGCGGGCGATGGGCGCGACCCGGCAGCCGCCGCCCGCGAGGGGGACGATGTCCGCGGCGATCCAGAGGTCGTTGGCCTCGGGGGTCGTGCGGGCCGTGACGGTGACCGGGCCGAGGCGCGCGACGGGCGTCGGGCCGTTGCAGTAGATGGTGAGCGTGGCGGCCTGCGGGCCCGCGCCGTCGCTGGCGTAGTAGTGCACCCCGACGCGGTAGTACGGGGCGCTCGGGCGGAGGATGTTGATGTTCTCCGGGCCGTGGCCGGTGACGTCGTCGATGTCGAGGCGCGGGTCGTCGTCGGTCGAGGCCGGGTCGCCCCAGCGCAACCCTCCGGCGGTGCAGTTGGCGAAGTAGCAGTCGGACTCGCTGCGGTTGCCGCCGCTGCCCCAGACGGGGCTGCCGCCGCCCCGGAGGAGGTGCAGGTCGACGTCGCTGTCGTCGCAGGCCGCGCCGGGACGGTCGGGGCACGAGCGGCCCGGCGGGTCCCACGACAGCTCGACGCGCAGGCCCTCGCGGGGCACGGCGTGGACGACGGTGACGCACTCGTCGCTCGCGCCGTCGTCGTCGACGACGCGGAAGCGCAGCCGGTGGTCGCCGGCGATGTCGGGGGTGAAGCGGGTGGTGGCGGCGTCGGTGGGCTCCGGCGGGCGCCGCGCGCTGCCCGCGGGGGCCCCATCGACGGACCAGGCCACGCTGCGGACGGGGCGGTCGCCCGCGGAGCGGCCCAGCAGGGTGACGGGCTGCAAGGGCGCGACGGTGAGCTCCGCGGGGCACGCTGCGACGGGGCCGGCCGCGCGGATCTGCACGGTGAGCTCGCAGGAGAGCTCGGCGGCGGGGCCCGCGTCGCCCGCGTCGCCGTCGGCCGGGGCCTCTGCGGAGACGCGCACGGTGTACGCGCCCTCGCGGTCGGCGCGGAAGGTCGCGCGCTCGCCGCCGTCGCTCTGCACCGTCGCGGTGGAGCCCGGGGGGGAGGCGACGACGGCCCAGCGGGCGCGGCCGCGGAGGGCGCGGGGGACGCCCGCGACGAGGGCGAGGTCGCGGCCGGGGCGACCGGCGAGGAGGGCGTCGGAGCAGTAGAGCGCGGCGGGCTCCCAGGCCTGGTCGTTGAGGGCCGTGCGGGCGCCGCAGGCGGCGGTCGCGGCGAGCAGCGCGGCGAGCGCGGCCCGCCCGGTCACACCTCGTGGACCTCGACCACGATGGCGGTGATGTTGTCCTTGCCGCCGCGCGTGTTGGCGATGTCGATGAGCCGCTGGCAGACCTGGTCGACGGGCAGCGACAGGATCGGGAGTATCTCGTCGGGCTCTTCGACGTAGCCGTGGAGGCCGTCGCTGCAGAGCAGGAAGCGGTCGCCGGGGATGGTCTCGACGACGCGGGTGTCGACCTCGACGTACTCGTGGCTGCCGACGGCGCGGGTGATCACGTTGCGGTGCGGCGCGTAGCGGGCTTCCTCGGGCGTGAGCATGCCTTCGCGGATCTGCGCGGCGATGAGGGTGTGGTCGTCGGTGATCTGCGCGATCTGGCCGTCGCGGGCGAGGTAGATGCGGCTGTCGCCGACCTGGCCGATGACGGCGACGCGGCCGAGGAGCATGAGCACCGAGGTGGTGGTGCCCATGCCGGCCTTGGTCTCGTCGAACTCGGCCATGGAGTGGATGAGGTACGTGGCGGCCTGGATGGCGCCGCGGAGGATCTGCTCGGCGACGTTCTGCTGGTCGACGTCGTAGGGGTCGGTGATGAGGGACTCGACCTTCGGGCGCTCGCGCCGCACCCAGCCGCGGATGTTGTAGACGGCCTCTTCGCTGGCGACCTCGCCCGCGGCGTGACCGCCGAGGCCGTCGGCGACCACGTAGAGTCCGAGGCTGTCGTCGATGATGAAGGCGTCTTCGTTGTGCTTGCGCACGCGGCCGACGTCGCTCTGTCCGAAGGAGGTATATCGGGGCATCGGGTGTCTGACGCCGACTCTACCAGAGAGACACGGCGGGCTGAACACTCCCGACGCACCTTCTACAAGGCCCGTGCGACGGCATGGACCGGGCGCGATGAGGTGAGGTAACGTCCCGGGCCCATAGGAGATGACGCAACCCGATCAAATCGTCGAAGTGCACCTGTCGCGAGCCGCGCTCCGCGATGGCTTTCGCGAGGCGGGCGAGGAGGGGGCCCTGGTGATCCCCGGGCAGTACGACCTCGCGCTGGGGGCCGTGGTCAACCTCCGGTTCGGGTTGGAGGGGCACCATTGTGGGGTGTTTCTCGAGGCGCTGGTGCAGTCGCGGCGCCCTGCGGCGGCGGGGTCGCGGGGGGGCCTCGGGGTGCGCTTCCTTCGGTCGTCGGTCGAGGCGGGGCGCTTCATGACGCAGTGGGCCCTCGGGCAGCGCGAGCCCAGCGGGCGGCACGACTGGCGCTACCCCGTCGAGCTCCCGGTCATCCTGGTGTCGGCCCCGCGGGGCAGCACCCGCATCTACCCGTGCACCCTCGTCGATGCGTCGCTCCGCGGCGCGCGGGCGTCGCTCAGCCACCGCATCGAGCCCGACTCGGAGGTGCGCTGCGAGTGGAAGAGCGAGTTCGGCAGCGGCGCCGTCACGAGCCGCGTCGTGTGGAACTCCAACGGCCGCCTCGGGTTGAAGCACCTCTTCGGCAAGCCCGAAGAGCGCGTCGCGTGGGAGCAGATGCTGGCCAGGGTGCGCGCGAAGCTGCGCGAGCGGGTGGTGATCGCCTCGCCCGACGGCAGCCGGATGTCCTCCGGGGGCATCCTGGCGGTGGGTCGCGAGCGCGGGTTCACGCCGACCCCGGTCGCGGCCACGCCCGCCGCCGGGGTCAACAAGGTCATCCCGAAGCTGGTGGAGATCCCCGTCTCGGACGCGAAGACGCCGCGCAAGCGGCACGACCCCCGCAGCGAGTGACCCCCCCTCAGGGCTCGGTGAGCGAGGCGAGGTGGGCGCGCGCCCGCGGGTCGTCCGGCGCCAGGGCCACCGCGCGCTGGAAGGCCTCGCGCGCCCCCGCCCGGTCGCCGCGGCGCAGCAGCACGAGGCCCAGGTTGTCTTCGATGGTGGCGGTTCGCCCGGGCATCGCGGCGGCACGGCGCAGCGTCGCGACGGCCTCGTCGAGGCGGTCGGTGAGGCTCAGGGCGTAGCCGAGGTTGCCGAGCACCACGGGGTCGCCCGGGGAGGCGGCCGCGGCGGCCTCGAAGCTGGCGATGGCGTCGCGGGGTGAGCCCGCGGCGAGCTGCGCAGCGCCCAGGTCGGAGCGGTAGCGGGCGGTGGCGGGGCCGAGCTCGCACGCGCGCTGGA
Organism: Myxococcales bacterium; assembly: GCA_030652255.1. GTDB lineage: Bacteria > Myxococcota_A > Polyangia > Polyangiales > SCUS01. The sequence goes on from JAUSAZ010000145.1 coordinate 4,079, forward strand.
AGGCCTCGACGGCGGCGCGGGCGTCGCCGCGGGCGAGGCGCACGGCGCCGAGGTTGTTCCAGGGCTCGGGGTCGCGGCCCGAGCGCTCGGTGGCCCGGGAGAGGGCGCGCTCGGCCTCGGGCAGGCGGTGCAGGGCGACGAGCACCATGGCGAGGTCGTTCCAGGCGGCGGGGTCGCGCGGGTCGGCGGCGCCGGTGGCCTCGAAGGCGCTCGCGGCGGAGTCGAGCGAGCCGAGCACCATGCGGAGGCGGCCGAGGGTGAGCAGTGCCGCGGCGTCGTCGGGGTGGGCGGTGCCGTGTCGGGCGAGCACGGGCTCCATGGCGGCGAGCTCACGCTGAACGGCGGGGGAGAGGGTGCGGGCGCTGGCGGGCTCGAGCGGCGGCGCGAGGAGCTGGAAGCGCGCGACGGCGCGGGCGGCGACGAGCTCGGGGGTGCGGCGCCAGGCGAGGCGCTGGCGGTCGAGGAGGGCGACGGCGTCGGAGGGGCGGCCGTCGCGGAGGAGGGCCCGGGCGGCGGAGGCGGCCTCGACGGGGGTACTGAACGGGTGTACGGATGCGGTCGACGGAACCCGACCCCGAGAGGGCTGCGCCCACGCGCCCTGCGGGACCAGGACTCCGAGCAGCAACGTGACCAACGTGAGGCGACGCACCGGACGGGATCTAGCACGGCGAGGCCGCGCCCGAAGGTCACCTCGCGACATCTGACGAGACCGACACACCCGACATGGAACCTACCCGCCTCCGCAACGCGCGCACCCACAACCTCAAGGGCATCGACCTCGACCTGCGCCCCGGCGAGCTGGTCACCATCGCGGGGGTGAGCGGGGCGGGCAAGAGCTCGCTCGCCATCGACACCCTCTACGCCGAGGGGCAGCGGCGCTTCGTCGAGAGCTTCTCGGCGTACGCGCGGCAGTTCCTCGAGCGGCGCGACCGGCCGCCGGTGGGTTCGCTCGACCCGGTGCCGCCGGCCATCGCGGTCGACCGCGGGGCCCCGGTGCGCACCTCGCGCTCCACCGTCGGCACGATGACCGAGCTCTCGGACTACCTCCGGCTGCTGTGGGCCCGCGCGTCCACCATCGTGTGCGACGGGTGCAGCCGCGAGGTGCACCGTGGCACCGTCGCCGCGGCCACGGACGCCGTGCTCCTGGGCGACGGCGAGCGCGCGGTGGTCACCTGGCGGGTGCCCGTCGACGACGCCGAGCGCTACCTCGGCGTGCGCGAGCGGCTGTTGGAGGAGGGCTACCGCCGCGCCCTGCTCGGCGGCGAGGCGAGGGACCTCGACGAGGTCGCGCCCTCCGAGGTGATCGTGCACGGCGGCATCGACGTCATCGCCGACCGGCTGAAGGTGAGCGCCGACGAGCGCTCGCGCGTGGCCGAGGCGCTGAGCACCTCGATGGCGAAGGGCGGGCGCGCGGAGGTGCACTGGGTCGACCGCCCGGCGGGCGACGGGCGCGTCGGGCGCTACAGCCGCGGGCTCGACTGCGCACACTGCGGGCGCACCTACCCCGAGCCGACCCCGGCGCTGTTCTCCTTCCAGTCGCCGCTCGGGGCCTGCGAGGGCTGCCGGGGCTTCGGGCGCATCATCGACATCGACTGGGGCAAGGTGGTCCCCGACGACGGGCTCTCGCTCGACAAGGGCGCCATCAAGCCGTGGACGGGCAAGACCACGGCCTTCGAGCGCAAGGCCCTCGGGACGCTCTGCAAGGCGCAGAAGATCCCCACCGACAAGCCCTGGCGCGAGCTGTCGGAGAAGCACCGCGACATGATCCTGGAGGGGACCAAGGGGTTCACCGGGGTGCGCGCGTGGTTCTCGTGGCTGGAGGGCAAGGCCTACCAGATGCACGTGCGGGTCTTCCTCTCGCGCTTCCGGCGCTACACCACCTGCCCCTCGTGCAACGGGACGCGGGTGCGCTCCGAGGTGTCCCGCTACCGGGTGTGCGGCCTCTCCATCGGCGACGCCGGGGCGCTCCCAGTGACCGAGCTTCGGGCGCGGCTCGAGCCCGTGCCCACCACCGACGAGGCCACCGACCGGGTGCTCCGCGAGATCCGCGCGCGCCTCGGGTACCTCGACGACGTGGGCGTCGGGTACCTCTCCCTGGAGCGGGCCTCGCGCACGCTGTCGGGCGGTGAGGTGCAGCGCGTCGCGCTCACCGCCGCGCTGGGCACCTCGCTCACGGGCACCCTGATGGTGTTGGACGAGCCCACGGCGGGGCTGCACCCGCGCGACGCCGAGCGGCTCATCGGGGTGGCGCGGGGCATCGCGCAGCTGGGCAACGTGGCGCTGGTCATCGAGCACGACCTCGACGTCATCGCCGCGAGCGACCGGGTGATCGAGCTCGGCCCCGAGGCGGGCGAGGCGGGCGGGGTGATCGTGTTCGACGGCGACCCGGCGTCGCTCACCCGCGCCGACACGCCCACGGGCGAGGCGCTGCGCTCGGTGGGCCTCGTGAAGCCGAAGCGCCGCAAGGGGCGCGGCACCCTAGCGCTCATTGGGGCGCGCGGGCACAACCTCAAGGCCGTCGACCTGGTGATCCCCACCGGGGTGCTCACGGTCATCACGGGCGTGTCGGGCTCGGGCAAGAGCTCGCTCGTGGGCGAGACCCTCTTCCCCGCCGTGACCCGTGCGCTCGCCGCGCGCGGGCTCGCGGTGCGCCCCGAGGAGTCGCTCCCCTACGACGCCCTCGAAGGCGTCGACGCCATCACCGACGTGGTGCACGTCGACCAGGGCCCGCTCGGGCGCACCACCCGCGGCAACCCGGCGACCTACCTCAAGATCTACGACCGCATCCGCGCGCGCTTCGCCACCTCCCCCGAGTCGAAGGAGCGCGGATACTCGTCGCGCACCTTCTCCTTCAACGTCGAGGGCGGGCGCTGCCCCACCTGCGAGGGGGCCGGGTACGAGACGGTGGAGATGCAGTTCCTGGCGGACGTGAGCTTCCAGTGCCCCGACTGCCACGGCCGCCGCTTCAAGGACGAGGTGCTCGAGATCCGCGTGCGTGGCGCCTCCATCGCCGACGTGCTGGAGATGTCGGCCTTCGCGGTGGCCGATCACTTCCGCGACGACGAGCACCTCGTGACGGCGCTCCAGCCCATGCTCGACGTGGGCCTCGGGTACCTCTGCGTGGGCCAGGCCCTCTCGCACCTCTCCGGGGGCGAGGCGCAGCGGCTCAAGCTGGCCGCGGCCCTGTCCGAGGTGCGCCGCGGGAGCCTGGTGATCCTCGACGAGCCCACGACGGGCTTGCACCGCCGCGACGTGGCGCGGGTCTTCGACACCCTCGACGCGATGGTCGAGCGCGGGGCCACGGTGGTGGTGGTCGAGCACGAGCCCTACGTGGCCGCGCGGGCCGACCACGTCATCGACCTCGGCCCCGAGGCGGCGCACGCGGGCGGCGAGGTGGTGGCCCAGGGCACCCCCGAGGAGGTCGCGAAGAGCACGCGCTCGCGCTTCGCCCCGTACCTGCGCGACGCGCTCGACTCGACGCAGTCGCGCGGGGTCAACCGGGCGCGGGCGGTGCGTCCGCCGGCGACCATCACGGTGCCCGACTCGATCATTCTCGACGGGGCGCGCGAGCACAACCTGCACGTCGGCCACCTGGAGATTCCGCGAGAGAAGCTCGTCGCGATGACGGGCCCGTCGGGCTCGGGCAAGAGCTCGCTGGCCTTCGACGTGATCTACGCCGAGGGGCAGCGGCGCTTCCTGGAGACGCTCTCTCCCTACGCGCGGCAGTACCTCCCGTCGCTCGGCCGCGCCGACGTCGACCGCGTGGTGGGCATTCCCCCCGCCATCTCGCTGGAGCAGCGCACGGCGCGCGCCGGGGCGATGAGCACCGTGGCGACGGTGACCGAGGTCGCCCACTACCTGCGGTTGCTCTACGCGAAGGTGGCCACGCCCTTCTGCCCGAAGTGCGACCTGCCCATCGGGGCGCGCTCGCCCGAAGCCATCGTGGAGGAGCTGGCCACGCACTACCCGCCCAACGCCAACCTGTCGATCTTCGCGCCGGTGGTGCGGGCGCGGAAGGGTCTGCATGGCGAGGTCATCGAGCGGGCGCGCAAGTCGGGCGTCGAGCAGGTGCGGGTCGACGGGGTCGACTACGAGCCCGACAAGGTCCCGACCCTGAAGAAGACCAAGGTCCACGACGTGTGGCTGTGGATGGGCGCGGCGCACGCCAACGAGCCCGCGAAGCTGATGAAGATGATCCGCGCGGCGGTGTCGCTGGCGGAGGGCAACTGCGTCATCGAGCGCGACGAGCGCAGCGGGCGGGTGGGCGAACCGCAGGTGGTGAGCACCCGGCGGGCGTGCCCGAAGTGCGGCCTCGGCATCCCCGAGCTCGACCCGCGGCACTTCTCCTTCAACACCCCGCAGGGGCAGTGCAAGTCGTGCGAGGGCCGCGGCGTGGACGCCGACGGGGTGCAGTGCCGGGCCTGCGGGGGCTCGCGCCTCGCCCCCATTCCGAGGGCGGTGCGCCTCGGGGGCAAGCGCTTCCACGAGGCGATGGCCAGCACGCCGGAGGAGATGCGCGACGCGCTCACGGCGATGACGCTGACGGCGCGCGAGGCGCTCATCGCGGAGGCGCCGAAGTCGCAGCTGGAGGCGAAGCTCACCACGCTGCTGGAGCTCGGGCTCGACTACCTGACGCTCGACCGTCGGGCCAACACCCTGTCGGGCGGCGAGATGCAGCGGCTGCGGCTCGCGGCGCAGATCGGCGCGGGGCTCACCGGGGTGCTGTACGTGCTCGACGAGCCCACCATCGGGCTGCACGGCCGGGACACGCAGCGATTGGTGAAGGCGATGCGCGCGCTGGTCGACCGCGGGGCGAGCGTGATCGTGGTGGAGCACGACTCCGAGGTGATCCAGAGCGCGGACTGGATCGTCGACCTGGGCCCTGCGGGCGGCAAGGCGGGCGGGCACGTGGTGGCCAACGGCCCGGCGGCGGAGGTGCTGGCGGGCGACGGGCCTACGGCGAAGGCGCTGCGCATCGCCCTGGGCGAGGGGGCGCGCGGGCGGTCGATGAAGGGGGTCGAGGCGGTCACCGTGAAGGGCGCGCGCGGGCACAACCTGCAGTCGACGACGGCGAGGTTCCCGCTGGGGAGGTTCGTGTGCGTGGCGGGGGTGTCGGGCTCGGGCAAGAGCACGCTGGTGGAGAAGATCTTGCTGCGGGCGGTGCGGCAGAAGCTCAAGCTCACCACCGACGACCCGCTGGGGTACCAGTCCATCGACGGGTGGAAGGCGCTCAAGCGGGCGGTGGCCATCGACCAGTCGCCCATCGGGCGCACGCCGCGCTCGGTGCCGGCGACCTACGTGGGCATCTGGGACGAGATCCGGAAGCTCTTCGCGCTGATGCCCGAGTCGAAGAAGCGCGGTTGGGGCATCGGACGGTTTTCGTTCAATACGAGTGCCGAAAGCGGCGGCGGGCGCTGCGAGACCTGCGACGGCGCGGGGGTGAAGCACGTCGAGATGGCCTTCATGGCCGACGTGGTGGTGCCCTGCGAGGTGTGCGCGGGGGCGCGCTTCTCCCGCGAGACCCGCGACGTCAAGCTCCATGGCTATGACGCGGGCGAGGTGCTGGGGCTCACCGTGGAGGAGGCGCGGCAGGTGTTCTCCCAGGTCGCCAAGGTGAAGCGCCCGCTGGACCTGCTGCACGACCTCGGCGTCGGGTACCTGGCGCTGGGCCAGGGCTCGCACACGCTCTCGGGCGGCGAGGCGCAGCGCATCAAGCTGGCGACCGAACTCCAGACGGGCGGCGGCGGGACGCTCTATGTGCTGGACGAGCCCACCACGGGGCTGCACGTGTCGGACGTGATGCGGCTCATCAACGTGATGCAGCAGCTGGTCGACCGGGGCGACTCGCTGGTGGTCATCGAGCACCACCCGTCGGTGCTGCGGGCGGCCGACTGGATCATCGAGCTGGGCCCTGGCGGCGGGCGCGCGGGGGGGAGGGTGGTGGCCGAGGGCACGCCCGACGAGCTCGCGGCGATGGACACGGCGACGTCGTCGGTGCTGCGGGGGTGAACGGGCGAAGGGCTTGACCCGGACGCCGTCCGCGGGTCATCACCGCCCTCGCCGTGATGGAACAGCAATATGACCTGGTCGTGATCGGGAGCGGCCCTGGCGGCGAAGGGGCCGCCATGAAGGCCACCAAGTCGGGGCTCTCGGTGGCCGTGGTCGAGCGCTACCACGACGTCGGCGGCGGGTGCACCCACTGGGGCACCATCCCCTCCAAGGCCCTGCGGCACACGGTCTCGCAGCTGGCGGAGTTCCGCAACAACCCGCTCTTCCTGCCGCTTTTGATGAACGACGACCCCATCCCCCTGGCGGGGATGCTGCGCTCGGCGGAGAGCGTGGTGCGCCGGCAGGTGGCGATGCGCCACGGGTTCTACGAGCGCAACCGGGTGCGCGTGGTGCACGGCTCGGCGCGCTTCGTCGAGCCCAACGTGGTCGAGGTCGAGGCGCCCGGCGGGGCCTCGGAGAAGCTGCACGCGCGGGCCTTCGTGATCGCCTCGGGCTCGCGGCCCTACCGCCCGGCCAACGTGGACTTCGCGCACTTCCGCATCTGCGACAGCGACACGGTGCTGCGCCTGAAGGAGACGCCGTCGACCATCACCATCTACGGCGCCGGGGTGATCGGCTGCGAGTACGCGTCGATGTTCCGCACGCTGGGCGTGAAGGTGAACCTCATCAACACGCGCGAGAAGCTGCTGTCCTTCCTCGACGACGAGATCATCGACGCGCTCTCGTACCACCTGCGCGACCAGGGGTGCGTCATCCGGCACAACGAGGAGATGGAGCGCATCGAGCCCGTCGAGGACGGGGTGGTGCTGCACCTGAAGAGCGGCAAGCGGGTGAAGAGCGACGTGCTGCTCTGGGCCAACGGGCGCACCGGCAACAGCCAGGGCATGGGCCTCGAGGCCCTCGGCGTGGTCACCGACGACCGCGGCCAGATCAAGGTCAACGACCAGTACCAGACCTCGCTCCCGCACATCTACGCGGTGGGCGACGTCATCGGGCAGCCCGCCCTCGCCAGCGCGGCCTACGACCAGGGGCGCTTCGCGGCCTCGCACGTCGCGTGCGGCTCCTGCGACAACCGCCTCGCGCAGGACATCCCCGCGGGCATCTACACCACCCCCGAGATCAGCTCGCTCGGCCGCACGGAGCGCGAGCTCACGGCCGAGAAGGTCCCCTACGAGGTGGGGCACTCGCTGTTTCGCAGCCTCGCGCGCGCGCAGATCACCGGGCAGACCGTCGGGATGCTCAAGCTGCTCTTCCACCGGGAGACCCTGGCCATCCTCGGCATCCACTGCTTCGGCCACCAGGCGAGCGAGATCATCCACATCGGCCAGGCGGTGATGAGCCAGCCCGAGGGCCGCAACACCATCAACTACTTCGTCAACACGACCTTCAACTACCCCACCATGGCCGAGGCCTACCGGGTGGCGGCGCTCAACGGGCTCAACCGCCTCTTCTGAGGTTCGCAGGCGATGCGTCGAAGGTCGCGCGACCTCACCCCCGCTGCCGCGCGCCCCTCTCCATGAATGGTTCACTTCGGGACACATCTCCTGGAGTGGCTTGTTTTCAGGCGTCTGGTGGCGGCGCAAGCCGTCGCACGTCGCCGGGGTTCGGGCGTTGGCCCTCACCCCGGGCAATAACAAGGGACGCCCC
>JAUSAZ010000154.1 GCA_030652255.1 Myxococcales bacterium
TCCCTTGTTATTGCCCGGGGTGAGGGCCAACGCCCGAACCCCGGCGACGTGCGACGGCTTGCGCCGCCACCAGACGCCTGAAAACAAGCCACTCCAGGAGATGTGTCCCGAAGTGAACCATTCATGGAGAGGGGGCTGGGGGTGAGGTCTCGCGAAGCCCCGCTACAGCCCGCCGAGCTCGCTCGTCTCCAGCCAGCCCGTCGCGCCCGTCAGCGTGCGCACCCGCGTGAACACCCCGTCGCGCGCCACCCGCTCGACCCGCTCGCCCTCGCGCACCGCCGCGTCGGGGATGCCGTCCACCCGCGCCGTCTGCCGCAGCCGCAGTCCCCCGTGCAGCACCACCGACTCCGCCGGGAGCGCACGCCGCGCCGCCACCAGGCCCAGCGCGCCCGCGGTGAGCGTCAGCGAGAGCACCAGCGCCACGGTCATGCCCACGGCCTCCAGCTCGGAGGTCACCCGGCGCCGGCGCCACACCGCGAAGACCACGCCGATCTGGCCCAGCACCCCCAGCAGCACGCTCCACCCCAGCGGAACCAGCTCCCCCACCTGCACCCGCAGCGGCACCGCCTGCTCGACCACCGCCTGCCCGCTGCGCCCCGCGTCGCGCCGCGCCAGCCGCATCCGCGTCGCCCGGAGGTTGTCCCGCGCGGGCCACATCAACGGCGCGCGCCGCAGCACCCGCTCGAAGCACCAGATCGCCTCGCCGTAGCGCTCCTGCCGCGCGTACACGGTGCCCAGGTCGTAGAGCACCCCGTCGCTGTCCACCCCGGCGGCCACCAGCTCCTCCAGCGAGCGCGCCGCCGTCGGCAGGTCGCCCCGCGCCTCCGCCGCCAGCGCGCGGCCCAGCAGCTCGCGCGCGCTCACGGCCCCCGCCGTCGCCGCCGCCAGCGTCACCAGCCCCGCCACGACCGCCGCCCGCAGATGCCCCCTCACGCCACGGCCTCCATCGCCTCGACCACCGAGCGCACCTCGCGCAGCGCCGCCGCCACCGCGTCGCGGTCGACCGCCGCGCCCGCGAAGCGCAGCCCGTCGCAGGTCGCCCGCGCCTCCTGCGCCCGCTGCTTCAGCGCCTCGTCCGCGCCCGCCGCGCCTCGGCCCGCCCGCTCCAGCGCCCTCGCGCCGAGGCCCAGCGCGCCCGCCGCGTCGCCCGCCGCCAGCGCCGCGTCGGCCTGCGCCAGCAGCGAGCGCGGGTCGTTCTTCGCCGTCTGCGCCTGCACCGCCCGGCGCGCGCGCGACCACTTCTTCAAGCCCAGCCCGAGGCCCGCGAGCAGCACCGCGCCCGGCACCACGGAGAGCGTGCCCCACACCCGCAGCGGCGTCGTGAACCAGCTCGTCGACGGCGCCAGGGATACATCACGCTGTAATCCCTCCAGCGCCACGGAGGGGTCCTGCGGGTCGCTCGTGGGCTCCGCGGCGCGCGCGGCGCCGGTGGCCACCACCACGGGCAGCACCACCTGCGACACCTGGTAGCGCCCGCTCGCCGGGTCGAACCACGGCACCGTCAGCGTCGGGGGCGTGAAGCGCCCCGGGCGGTCGGCCACCACCCGGTACTCGTTGACCACGTCGCCCCGCAGCGGCTCGGCGTTGCGATCGACCGCCGCGCGCGAGCTGCCCGGCAGCACCCGTAGGCCCTCGACCCCCCGCGGCGCCGGCAGCGTGACGCTCCCGAGGTACCCGTTGCCCGAGGCCCGCACCGTCAGCGTCGCCGTCTCCCCGACGGGAAACTCCGCCCGGTCGATGGCCGCGGTGATCGAGAGCGGCCCGATGGTGCCGGGCACGTACCCCGGAGGCCTACCCTCCATCGGCGGTTCGCGCGCCTCGACCACCATCGCGGGCGTGGCCATCTCGACCCGCCGACGGCGCCCGAAGAACCCGTCGCCCTCGATGTACTCCACCCCCATCCGCAGGGGGCCGATCTCCAGCCGGCCCGCGTGCGTCGGGAAGAGCGCGATGCGCCGCACCATCCCCGCGGTCATGCTCCAGGTGCCGACGCGCTGCGGGATCCACCGCTGCGCGCACACCTGCCGCGGCTCCATCAGCACCTCGGACCAGAACCCGTCGAGCGTCGCCTCGTGCAGCGGCTCGCACCCCACCTCGTTGGCCGGCGCGTAGATGAACGCCCGGTAGATCACCTGCTGCCCGACGTAGGGGTTGGGCACGTCGACCACCGCGCGCAGGAAGCCTGCGGGCGAGGCCACGGCGCCGGTGAGGGTGCCATCGGGCGGCACGTCGGGCCCCGTCGGCATCACGGGCTGCGGCGGCTCCGGGGGCTCCAGCGGGTCGAAGAGCCCGGGGAAGGGGTTGTTGAAGCCCGGGTCGGGCGGCGGCGAGGGGTTGGCCGACGCGCGGCCGACGTTGATGACCAGCGGCGCGAGCTGCGTGAGGGTGCGCCCCTCGGGCGAGCGGGCCATCGCGTTGCGCACCACGTAGCGGCCGGGCCGCAGCGCCCGCACCACGTAGGTCACCGACGAGCGGAACATGAACATCCCGCCGCCCATCATCATGCCCGCGGGCACCGCCGGGGGATCGGGGCGCGACAGCACCTCCAGGCCCGGCGGCATCGTGAGGGGCTCGACGATGGCGGGCGCGCCGCCCTGCATCGAGACCCCGTACACGATGTGGAAGAGCTGGCCCGCGGCGGGCTGCGGCGGCTCGACGGCGAGCTGCAGCGTCACCTGCGCACTCGCCTCGGCGGCCCACGCCACGGCGATCGCCACCGCGTGGGCGGAGCACAGGCGGCGGAGCGAGCGGCGGCGGAGGGTGACGATCGGGCCCATCGGTGGGATGTGGTTCTCGCGGGGGAGGCGCAAGCTAGTACAAGGGATTTCTGGCGTCACGGGTTCGTGCGATGAACGCTCCCCGCACCCGATGAACGACCCTGCCAACGTTTCGCTCTTCGTCGACGACCGCGGCGCCGGCACGCCCGTCGTGCTGCTCCACAGCGGCGGAATGTCGTCGCGCCAGTGGCGCTCTCTCGCCGAGCGCCTCGCCGTCAACCATCGCGTGCTCGCACCAGACCTCCTCGGCTCGGGCAAGAACCCTCCGTGGCCCGGGGATCTTCCCTTCGGCTACGAGCTCGACGTGGCGGCGGTGGCACGGGTGCTCGACCGGGTCGACGGCGCCGTGCACCTCGTGGGTCACTCCTACGGCGGGCTCGTCGCGCTCACCCTCGCGCGCACGCAGCCCCGGCGGGTGCGCTCGATCGCCCTCTACGACCCGGTGGCCTTCGGCGTGCTGCGCGACCCGGCCGACCCCGCGGGCCTCGCCGACCTCGCGCGCGCCGAGGCGCAGCCCGTCTTCACCGACGAGTCCCGCGGCGGCGGCGAAGACTGGATGGAGGCCTTCGTCGACTACTGGAACGGCCCGGGCGCCTGGCGCGCGCTCCCGGCGACGTCGCGGGAGCAGTTCCTGCGGGTGGGGCGGAAGGTGTTTCGCGAGGTGATGTCGCTGATGCACGACCGCACCGGCGCGGCGGCCTACGCGGGGCTCGGCGCGCCCACGCTGCTGCTGTCCGGCGAGCGCTCGCCCACCGCGGCGCAGCGGGTCACCGAGGTGCTCGCCGGGGCGATGCCCGCCGCGCGGCGCGAGGTGATCGAGGGCGCGGGGCACATGGGCCCGCTCACCCACGGCGCCACGGTCGACGCGCTCATCGCGCGGCACATCGACGCCATCGACGCCGCGGCGTAGGGGCCGGAGGGGCGGCCCGACTGCCCGTGCGGGGCGATGGCCCCACAGCGTGCAGGGTGAGCATGCGCAACGACCTCACACAGCGTGTGTGGACTTCATGCGCACTCGCCGCTTGTGGGCAATGGATTCAACGAAAATCCATGCGGGGCTGCGTATTGCAGAGCCAGCACGGACCTCGATGGCTCCTCTCTTCAAACTACCTTGGAGCGGCTCTGATCCCATAGGGAGCGCATATATTCCGCAGGCGCGCCTGGACGGCTCAGCGCCGCTACGGCCCAGCTTCGCACCTCGGATCGCGGCATGCTGGGTCGCCGCGCTCATCGCGATCGCTGCGATCGAGCTGACCGAGGCGTGGCTCTCCTGGAAGAACACCCTTCAGCACAACGGCCGTTGGATCTCTTCGAAGGTCGCGCTGCGCACCGGGGTCGTCAACGCCGTCGCCTTCGTGGTGACCCCGCGGGCCCTCACGGGCAGCCACCTCGACATGGGCGCCTGGCTCGGCTTCGAGGAGGTGCTCTTCCGCGACGCGATCGCGCTCGACCACCTGTCCGGCCGCATCCGCCTGGCCAACAACGCCCACATCACGGTGCTCTTCGGGGTCGACGAAAAGCTCGGCTTCTCGGGCGTGCGCTTCAGCCGCGACCCGCACTTCCCGAGCGCCGTCGTCACCGGCGAGCCCGACGGCCGCTTCACGTCCCGACGACCGCTCGGCCCACTGGACCTCAGCGACCGGTGGGCCCGCTTCGATCTCCGCTTCGACGGCGGCCGCACGCGGGTCAGCCTCGACGGCCGCGAGGTCGCTGACCTGCCCGGCGGCGCGCCCCGCGAAGGGCGCTTCGGATTCCACAGCGGCCGGCGCTCGGTGTTGATCGACGACGTCGAAGCCACGGGGCGACAGCGCGGGCTCCCCGCTCGCGTCCAGGAGAGCTTCCACAACACCGCGGGCTATGCGCCCACGCTCGCCATCGCGCTCGGCGCGCTGGGGCTGCTCAGCGTGCTGGGCGCCCTGCTCGCCCGGAAGCGGGGCCCCTGGCCGACGCTGGTCCAGCTCCACATCACCGCGGGATTGATGGGCGCGTCCACCCTGTGGATCCTCGAGCCGCGGCTCGCGAGCGTGCACCCGCAGCAGGGCCCCGTGCTGAACGCGGTCGCGACGCAGGCGGGGTTCGTGTCCTCGATCGAGTTCGCGCCCGCGGTGCTCGACCGGATCCGCGCCGCGCTGCCGTCCCCGCCCGGGGCCACGCGCGTGGTCTTCCTGGGAAGCTCGCAGACGGCCGGCATCGGGACCACGCACCGCGCGGCCACATTCGTCTCCCGCCTGGACGCGACGCTCCGCGCGCGCAGGGCGCCCGGGGCGCCGCCGCTCACGGTGATCAACGCCGCGGTGGTGGGCGACCGCTCGCGCTCGCTGGTCGATCGCTACGTCACGGAGATCGAGCTGCTGCGCCCGCACCTGCTGGTCGTGAACCTCGGCAACACCGACCGCGACCCGGTCGAGCTCGGCGCGCAGCTGGAGCGCCTGGCGGTCTTCAACGCTGCGCGGGCGATACAGACGGTGCTCGTGATGCAGCCCACGACCCTGGAGGGCCCGCCATCCAACCAGCCCGCGGACGACTGGGAGATCCGGGAGTCGAACCAGCGCACGATGCGGGGCGTCGCCGCGCGCTACGGGCTGACGATCATCGACCTGCACGGCGCCCTGCGGCCCCACCACGACGACGGGTTCATCTGGTGGGACGGGGTCCACCTGAACAACTTCGGTCACGCCCTGGTGGCCGACCTGCTGCTCCCGGTGATCGAGCGGGAAGTCCTTCGCTTCGAGCGGGGGCGCCGTGCTTGAGCGCCTCGAGATCGCCTTCACGGTGAGCCTCCCCTGGCGCGACCCGCGGCAGAAGGCGGCCATTCAGTGAGGGTGCTCGGGCTCTCCTTCGGCTACCACGACGCGGCCGCCTGCCTCGTCGTCGACGGCGAGGTCGTGGCCGCCTGCGCCGAGGAGCGCTTCACCCGACAGAAGCACGACGCCGACTTCCCCATGGCCGCCGCCCG
>JAUSAZ010000169.1 GCA_030652255.1 Myxococcales bacterium
CACCGCGCGGACTACCTCAACCGGCCAGCGCGCGGGAGGTCCGGCTCGGTGAGAGGGATCGTGGTGCGGTCGTGGGCAGTCCCATCACCGAGCCGGAGCGGAAGTGATCCTCAACCCATCATTGGAAGGGACTCGGAACACCGACGCAGCCCCAGCCCGTCTACTCGACGGCGAACCCCAACCCGGCTCCCACCTTCCCTCCGTCTGCGTCCGCACCTGCGCTCGCGGGAGGTGGAGTCTCGACGCCAACGCCACAGCCCGTGGCGAACGTCCCCACAGTAGCGGGCGGCAACCTCGCGCCACCGGTCTCGGAGGCGCCCTCCGTGGCCGGAGGAAGCTTCACGCCGCCGCCGCAAGTGACGGGTGCCCCGATGCCGCCGAGCGTCGCGGGGGGGCCACTGCCGACGGGGGCCTTCCGGCGGTAGGAGGAAGCCGCGAGCGCTGCGCTGCGCTCCGGTCAGGGGCAGTCGGCGTCGGCGGTGCCGTTGCCGCAGGGGGGAGCGTTCGCGCGCAGAGGACGCGAGAAGTGATCGTCGCGCCCGACCCGCGACACCCCGAGCACGTCGCTCCACGCCGCCGCGATCGTCACCTCCAGCGCGGTTGCGGGCGGCGCACGAGTACGACCGGATCCTCGACCTACGCGAACCTGCGCTCGACCGGCCTCCGTCTTCATCGCGAGCGTGCGGAACGTCAGCGCGAAGCGGTTCTGCGACGAGAGCGTCTCGTACATCGCCGCTGCCTCCGGCTCCGCCTTGATCGCCGCGAGCAGGTCCGCCGGGGTCTCGCTCGTCGAGACGCGGTACCCCCGGGCCCAGCGGCCGTCGGCCTTCGCTGCCTCGACGTGCGCGAGCCCGGACGGCTGCATCCTCCCCGCCGCGATCAGGCGCTCGACGTTGGCGACGTTGATCTGACTCCAGACGCTCTTCTTCCCGCGCGGGCAGTAGCGCTGGAGGAAGCTCACCTCGTCGAGGCCCTTGCGCACGGCGTCGATCCAGCCCCAGCACAGGCACACGTCGATGGCCTGCACCGGCGTGATCGAGGCGTGGCCCGAGCGCACCTTGAAGATGCGGATCCAGACCTCGGGCTCATCGTCCCGGTGCTCGCTGAGCCACTGGTAGAAGCTCTCCTCGTCGACGAACTCCCGGACCCGATTCGGGTCGACACTCACCGCTGCCATGGGTCCACGGTACCCAGTCGACGCGCCGGATCGTCGGCCGATCTCCCGACCGGAGGGCCGTCGCGTGTCGGACGGAGCGGTGCGATCGTTCGCGAGGTCTGTCAGGGGGCGACGATGCCGTTCGGCTGCAGGGCGGTGCGGTACGCGCAGTACGGCAGCGCGTCGCGCCGGACGCCCGACTCGTCCTCCGGGAACACGCAGGCCGCGCCGTCGGCGCAGTCGGCGTTGGTCTCGCAGTCGCGGAAGATGCAGATCCCGAGGTCGTCGCCCGCGGGCTGCCGCGGGGTCATCGACGGGTCGTCGGGGCACGCCGGATTCACCCGGGTGTTGATGAACGACCCGCAGATGCCCTGCTCGGGGCGCGTCGCGCTGATCTGGAAGCACACGCCGCGGCACTGCTCGACGCCCGACCCCCCGGCGTTCGGCACGCAGAGCGCGCCGTCGGGCCGCAGCATCGGGTTGGACGGCGCGGGGCCGCAGCGACCGAGGCGCGTGTTGCAGCGCGCGATCGACGGGTCGCCGCCCGCGCAGTCGGCGTCTGACGTGCAGAACGCCAGGCACCCGGGGCTCTCCGTCGCCCCGGCGGGGAGCTGGACCCAGTTGGTGGTGCAGAGCGAGCCCACCGCGCACGCGCCCGTCGCCTCGGTGCGCGCCCCCGGGACGCACGCGCGCGTGCAGAGGCTGAACGACTCCCCGGCGGTGACCGCGCCGAAGGTGAGACAGGTCGAGAAGCGGCCGCCGCACTGGCGCTCCTCCTCGGTGGTGGTGCCCTGCTCGCAGCCCTCCGGGTTTGTGCAGACGCTTCCGCCCGGGGTGGGGATGCAGCTCAGGTCCGCCGCGCTGCCGAAGCACGACTCGTCGTCGCGGCAGCGGCGGCCCGCGACCACCGCGGCGCGCGTCGGGGTCGCGACGTCGGCGCGGAACCCGTCGTCCCGGGGCGCGCCGCGGTCGATGAAGAAGCCGGTGTCCCTGGGGAACGGGACGTTGTTGTCCGTCGGGACGCCGCGGTCGAAGGGGAAGCCCGCGTCCGGGAAGACCGGGAAGCCGGCATCGCGGGTCACGCCGACGTCCCCCGGCGTGACGGCGCCCGCGTCGATGGGGAGCGCCACGCCGCGGTCGACCGGCGCGCCGGCGTCGACGGCGGGAACGACCCCCGCGTCGGGTCCGCCCGAAGGACCGACCGCGACGGCCCCGCACGCGGGGAGAACGAACACCAGCCAGACGAAACTGTATTTCATGAGAAGGCCCCCACGGAAGAGTCCGATCGGAGTCCGATCGATCGCACGGATCGCCCGCAGCGGTCCACCGGGCGGCGCGGCGCGGACGCCCCTCCGATCCTCCCGCCCGCGCCGGCGCGGAGGAGCGCGCGTCCTGGATGGGCGCTCTCCTACGCGAGGCCCACCCGCACCAGACGCTGTGGTCGATGCCGTGCGCGGCGAGGACCTCACCCGGCGACCGTCGCCCGACCGGTGTCCGATGCCTGCCGCCGTCTGGGAGGGTGGTAGCTTCCGCGGCGACGCTCAGCGCCCGCCCGGGTGGCGGGCCGGGTGATGGAGGGCGGTCACAGCGTCCCCATCGAAGACGAGCCTGCCCGCCGCTACCCCCGCTGTGCCCGCGCCTTCAGGAGCGCCACGAGTCCCGCCGCCGTCTCATAGTCCCCCGCATCGAGCGCCATCGTGAGCGTCGCCCGGAGCGCCTGTTCCAGCCCGGTCCCAGCTCCGGCCCCAGCGCTGGTCCCAGCAACTGCCGAGGCCCCCCGAGGTCCCCCCAGCGCTACCGCCGAGGCCCTCGGTTCAGGCTCGTCTCGCACGACCTCGCACCCTGTCAGCGCCGTCGAGCCGGTTTCGAATCCCTCACCCCGAACCAAGGAATTCACCGAAAAACATGGTGAATCCGGCGGCCCCCGAATTGGGCGTCACCTCTGTTCCCTTGGGTGCGGGTCGGTGAGGCCGAGGTTGCAGAGCCCGCAGCAGCGCCGCTGGCAGCTCCCGTAGTCTCTGGGGTCCGTTCGCGGGTCGACGATGCCGGGGACGTCGCTACGGTGCGCTCCTGCTCTTCTTCGGCCCGGCCTTCGGAGTGCCCTGCGGGTGGAACGTCTCGCCCTTCTTCAGCATCTCGACGAAGCCCGCGACCTTCTTCGCTCGACCGGCCTCCGTCTTCATCGCGAGCGTGCGGAACGTCAGCGCGAAGCGGTTCTGCGACGAGAGCGTCTCGTACATCGCCGCTGCCTCGGGCTCCGCCTTGATCGCCGCGAGCAGGTCCGCCGGGGTCTCGCTCGTCGAGATGCGGTACGCCCGGGCCCAGCGGCCGTCGGCCTTCGCCGCCTCGACGTGCGCGAGCCCGGACGGCTGCATCCTCCCCGCCGCGATCAGGCGCTCGACGTTGGCGACGTTGATCTGACTCCAGACGCTCTTCTTCCCCCGCGGGCAGTAGCGCTGGAGGAAGCTCACCTCGTCGAGGCCCTTGCGCACGGCGTCGATCCAGCCCCAGCACAGGCACACGTCGATGGCCTGCACCGGCGTGATCGAGGCGTGGCCGGAGCGCACCTTGAAGATGCGGATCCAGACCTCGGGCTCGACGTCCCGGTGCTCGCGGAGCCACTGGTCGAAGCTCTCCTCGTCGACGAACTCGCGCACCCGATCCGGGTCGACCCTCACCGCTGCCATGGGCCTACGGTACCCCGCGGCGCCTCAGCCCGCGGGGAGCTCGCGCGTGAAGACGTAGCGGTCGCGCGCGGGACCGGCGTAGTCCACCGCCAGCTCGACCCCGTACCCGAGCGCCCGGTGGAACTCGACGCTGCCGTGATTGCCGGGCGTGGTGATCGCCTTCATGCGCCGCGCTCCCCGGCGCTGCGCCCGCGCGGTGAAGCTCTCGTAGAGCCGCCGCCCGATGCCGCGCCGACGGTGGTCGTTGTGGATGCCCACGAGGTGCACGTAGCCCACGCCCGCCGCGGTCACGAAGCCGAGCAGGAAGCCCACGAGGAGCCCGTCGTCCTCGACCACCAGGGCGTCGTCGCCGAGCTCATGGAGGAAGAGCGGGTGTGCGAGCGCAGCGCTCGGCCCGCCCCACCAGCGGTCGATGACAGAGGCGATCTCGCCGAAGTCTTCCTGCGTGAGGCTGCGGGTCTCCATGACCGCGCCTTTGCCGCGGGGCGCCCCGTTCGTCAACCACGCGCCGCGTCGTCGCGCGCCCTCTTCGATGCGGCGTGATTCCGCAGGGGGTGTCGCATTTTTCAACATGTATCGAATCGACGCGGCGACGACATGAGACCGGCGCTCCCGACTCTGCGCTGCGGACAGCGGGCGCCCGTGCTCCCATGGCGTGCCGACGCATCGCCATGCAACTCCCTCCCGCCTGCCCGGTACCGACGACGCAACGAGCCCCTGGGAGGTCAGCGTGCGCCTCGCGCAGCGACTGACCCTGGCGGTGATCCTGGCGCTGGTCTCGGTGCTGGCGCTCCACGGCTGGCACCGGGCGCGCCGCGAGTCGGCGCTGCTCGATCGCGAGGGTCGCCGGGACCACCTGCTGCTCGGGCGCGCCCTGGGCACCGGCATGACCGAGGCGTGGCGGCGCGCCGGGGAGTCGGCCGCGCTGGCGCTCGTGGACACGATGAACCAGTCCGAGGCGGAGATCGAGATCCGCTGGGTCTGGCTCGACGCGCCCGGGTCGGACCCGAGCGGCCCGCGTGCGCCCACCCCGACGCTCCGGCCGGTGGCGCGCGGCCGCGAGGTCGCGTGGGTCGAGCGCCGCCCGGGCCGGGACGAGCGGCTGTTCACCTACGTGCCGGTGCGCCTGCCGAGCGGGCGCCCGGGCGCCATCGAGCTCTCGGAGTCGCGCTCGTCCGACGCGCAGTTCGTCCGCACGAGCGTGCGCAACGCCGTGACCGCCACGGCGGCGGCCGCGCTCGCGTGCAGCGTGATGGTGATGGCGCTCGGGGTGCTCCTGGTCGGGCGGCCGGTGCGCCTCCTGGTCGCGCAGGCCCGGCGCGTCGGCGCGGGGGACTTCAGCGCGCGGCTCCGGCTCTCGCGACGCGACGAGCTGGGCGAGCTCGCCGAGGAGATGAACGCGATGTGCGACCGCCTCGCCACTGCCCACGCCCGGCTGCTGGAGGAGACGGCCGCGCGGCTCGCGGCGCAGCAGCGGCTGGAGCACGCCGACCGGCTCGCGACGGTGGGCCGGCTCGCGGCGGGCATCGCGCACGAGCTCGGCACGCCCCTCAACGTGATCGCGCAGCGCTCCCAGATGGTGCTCGCCCGCGAGGTCGCCGGGGACGGGGTGGTCGACGCCGTGCGCATCGTCGCGGGGCAGACCGAGCGCATCACCGCGATCATCCGGCAGCTGCTCGACTTCGCGCGCAGGCGCGGCCCGGCGAAGTCGGTGTGCGACCTGCGGGGCGTGGCCGAGGGCGCCGTCTCGCTCCTCACGCCGCTGGCCCAGAAGCGCGGGGTGACCATCACCCTGGTCCAGCCCGAGGCGCCGATCCAGGGGGAGCTGGACACCGGGCAGATCCACCAGGCATTGGCCAACCTGATCGTCAACGCGATCGACGCGATGCCGGGCGGCGGGGCCATCACGGTGTCGGTCTCGCGGGCGTGGACCGAGCCGCCGGTGGAGCTCGCCCACCCCCCCGGGGAGCACGCGCGCATCGACGTGCGCGACGAGGGGACGGGCATCCCCGACGATGCGCTGCCCCACGTGTTCGAGCCCTTCTTCACGACGAAGGAGGTGGGCGAGGGCACCGGCCTCGGACTCTCCGTCGCCTACGGGCTCGTGCGCGAGCACGGCGGCTGGATCGCCGCGCGCAACCACCCCGACGGGGGCACCCTCCTCACCCTCTATCTCCCCTTGGGAGGCTTCAGCCAATGAACGGTCGCGTGCTGCTGGTGGACGATGACAAGAGCACCTGCGAGGTGCTCGCCGAGCGGCTCGCCTTCCGCGGCTTCGCGGTCGAGTGGCGCACCTCCGCCCAGGAGGCGCTCGATCTCCTCGAGCGCGCGCCCTTCGACGTCGTCGTCACGGACCTGCGGATGCGAGGCATGAACGGCATCGACCTGTGCGAGCGCGTGGCGACCAACCGCCCGGACGTCCCGGTGGTCGTCATCACGGCCTTCGGGAGCCTCGAGAGCGCCGTCGCGGCGATCCGCGCGGGGGCCTACGACTTCGTGACGAAGCCCTTCGACATCGAGGTGCTCGCGCTCAGCGTGCAGCGCGCCGTGCAGCTCCGCGGGCTGCGGGAGGAGGTGCGCGGGCTGCGGCGGACGGTCGCGGAGTCGCAGCACTTCGAGGAGGTGCTCGGCGCGAGCCCGGTGATGGCGCGGATGTACGAGATGCTCGCGCGGGTCGCGGCGGCGGACGCGTCGGTGCTGATCACCGGCGAGACCGGCACCGGCAAGGAGCTCGTCGCGCGCGCGCTGCACCGCCGCAGCGGCCGGGGCGGACCCTTCGTGGTGATCAACTGCGCCGCGCTGCCGGAGGCGCTGATGGAGAGCGAGCTCTTCGGGCACGCGAAGGGGGCGTTCACGGACGCGAAGGCCGACCGGGCCGGCCTGCTCGTGGAGGCGGACGGCGGCACGCTCGTCCTCGACGAGGTCGGCGACATGCCCCTCGGGATGCAGTCGAAGCTGCTGCGGGCCCTCCAGGAGCGCCGCGTGCGGCCGGTGGGCGCCCGCGCCGAGGTGCCCTTCGACGCGCGGGTGATCGCGGCGACGCACCGCGACCTGGAGACGGCCATCGAGGAGAAGCGCTTCCGCGATGACCTCTACTACCGGCTCAACGTGATCAAGGTGGAGCTGCCGCCGCTGCGGGCGCGGGGCGGGGACGTGCTCCTGCTGGCGCAGCACTTCCTGGAGCACTTCGCGCGGCGCGCGGCCAAGCCCGTGGTGGGGCTCTCCGCGCCCGCGGCCGAGCGCCTGCTGGCCTACGCCTGGCCGGGCAACGTGCGGGAGCTACAGAACTGCGTCGAGCGGGCGGTCGCCCTGACGCGCTACGAGCACATCGCGGTGGAGGACCTCCCGGAGCAGGTTCGTACGTACCGGAGCGCCTTCGTCGTCGTGGCCGCCGACGACCCCTCGGAGCTGGTGCCCCTCGACGAGGTCGAGCGGAGGTACATCCTGCGGGTGATGGAGGCCGTCGCGGGCAACAAGAGCGCGGCCTCGCAGATTCTCGGCATCGAGCGCGCGACCCTGTACCGCAAGCTCGATCGCTACGCCCGAGGGACGCCGTAGCGCGCCGCCGTGTATCGTTTCGATACGGCCCGGGGGGGGGAGTACACCTCAGGAAAGTGGACGGATCTCCGTCGGATTCGGGGTGGTGAGCGGGCTCCGAATCGAGGTACTGAGGCCCTGCTTCGTCCGTGCCTCCAGGGCGGCGCCCTACCGCCAGCGCCTCTGCACCCACCATGAAGCACCACGAGACATCGCTGGCACGTCGGCCCTTCGAGGGAGCGGCGCCGCTGCGACGGCTGGCGGCGTTCGATCGACCCGAGGTCGATGCAGCCATCGAGCGCCGTCCGGCGGTGCATCCGCCGCTCGGCGCCTGGGAACTCGACATCCTCGACCTCGACCTCGACCCGCGCGAGGAGCGCAACCGCTACGACGACGAGCCGGCGCGCGCGGCCGAGCTCCGCTCCAGGCTCCTGGACAGCGGCGGAGGGCGGCGATGACCGAGCCCGGCCTCCACCATCGCCGCTCCGCCCGGGCGCGCTGCGGCCCCTTCGGCGCGCTGACCCTGGCGCTCGTGCTGCTCCCGCCCCAGCGCGCCTGGGCCCAGCGCGACGCGTCCGCGCCGGAGGTCACGGCCCGCGCCCCGGTGCTCCGCGTCGGCGTCGCCGGGGCGGCGCCCTTCGTGCTGCCTCCCGGGCCGGGCGGCGTCGAGCCCCGCGGGCTCAGCATCGAGGTCTGGCGCGAGGTCGCGGCCCGCAATCACTGGGCGTATGAGTACCGCAGCGCGGAGAGCACCGAGCACCTGCTCGCGATGGTCGCCGCGGGCGAGGTCGACGTCGGCGTCGGGCCCACCAGCATCACCGCCGAGCGCGTCCGGCGCGTGGCCTTCAGCCAGCCCTACCAGGACGCCAGCCTGGCCATCCTCGCCCGGAGCGAGCGCCGCTACACCGACCGCATCCGCCCCTTCCTGTCGCGGGCCTTCGCGCTCGGCATCGGCTCGCTCCTGCTCGTGCTGCTCATCGTCGGCGCCCTGGTCTGGCTGGCCGAGCGTCGGCGCAACGGGCAGCAGTTCCCCGAGGCCCCGGTGCCCGGCATCGCCAACGGCGTCTGGCTCGCCCTCGTCACCATGACCACCGTCGGCTACGGAGACCGCGCGCCGATCACCCCCCTGGGGAGGGCCATCATGGGCGTGTGGATGGTCGCAGCGCTCGTGACGTCGTCGTCGCTGACGGCCTCCCTCACCACCGCCCTCACGCTCTCGCAGCTCGACCCCGCCGCCGTCCTGACGTCGAGCGAGCTGCGGGGTCGCCGCGTCGGCGCGGTCGCCGGGACGACCTCCATCCGCTTCGTCGTCCGCCACGGCGGCACCGACGTCGCGTATCGCAGCCTCGACGCGGCGGTCCGCGGCCTCCTCCGCCGCGACGTCTCGGCGGTGGTCTTCGACCGGCCCGCGCTGCGCCACTACCTCCAGGAGCACCCCGAGCAGCAGCTGCAGCTCTCGGAGGCCTCGTACGAGCCCCAGGGCTACGGCTTCTCGATGCGCCATGGGAGCGCCCTGTGGCTGCCCATCGACGTCGCCCTCCTCTCGCTCCGTCAGGACGGCTCGGTGGCGGCCCTCGCGGCCCGCTGGCTCGGGGAGTGACCCCGCGGCGCGTCAGCCGACGATCACGGCGGTCCACGGCGCGAGCACGTCGGCCGCGAGGGGGGCGCCGCTCGTGAGCAGCACCGCGGCCCCGGCGGGCAGCAGCGCACCGACGTCGACAGGGGTGTCGGAGAGGTTCGCCAGCAGCACCCGCGCGTCGCCCCCGTGCTCGCGGCGCACCCGGAGCACCGGGCCCGCGGCGTCGGCGGCGAGGCCCGCCCGCGTCGCCTCCCGCAGCACCGGGTCGGCGCGGCGCAGGGCCAGGAGCGCGCGGTAGAGCGCGAGCACGCGGGCGTGGGGCTCGGCGCCGCGCTCGTCCCAGCGGAGGCGCGAGCGCGCGAAGGTCTCCGCGGCCTGCGGGTCGGGGATGCGCGCGGCCGCCGCCGGGTCGGAGAAGGCCCGGAAGTGCTTGAACTCCTCGCGCCGCCCCGCGGTGACCAGCGCGCCGAGCTCCGGCTCGTGGTCGGTGAAGTACCGGAAGGGCGTCGACGCCGCCCACTCCTGGCCCATGAAGAGCAGCGGGGTCATCGGCAGGAAGAGCAGCACCGCCGACGCCGCGCACCACGCGTCGAGCGGGACGTCCGCCGTCAGCCGCTCGCCGAGCGCGCGGTTGCCGACCTGGTCGTGGTTCTGGAGGCAGTAGACGAAGGCCGACGCGGGCAGCGCGGAGGCGTCGGTGCCCCGGGGACGGCCGCTCGTGCCGTAGGCCTGGCCCTCGAAGATCCAGCCCCGGTCGATGGCGCGCGCGACCTCCGCGGCGCCGGGCGAATACGCGCCGTAGTAACCGTCGCGCTCGCCGGTGAGGGCGACGTGCAGGGCGTGGTGGAAGTCGTCGGCCCAGAGCCCGTCGAGCCCGGCGGCGACCAGCGACGCGTCGTTGCGGTCGTCCTCGCCGATGATCACGATGCCGGGGTCGAGCGCGTGCGCCGCGGCCGTGAGCTCGGCGACGACGTGCCGCGGCGACGGGTCGACGAGCGCGTGCACGGCGTCGAGGCGCAGCCCGTCGAAGCAGAACTCCTCCAGCCAGTAGCGCGCGTTCGCGAGCACCAGCGAGCGCATCGCGGGGAGCGCGAAGTCCGGCGCGTCGCCCCACGCGTTGCGCGCCGCGCTCGTGAAGTAGTCGGCGCTGTAGGCGGAGAGGTAGTTCCCGGCCGGGCCGAGGTGGTTGTAGACGACGTCGAGGAGCACCCCGAGCCCGTGCCCGTGCGCCGCGTCGACGAAGGCGCGGAGCTCGTCGGGCGCGCCGTAGGGCGCGTGGGGGGCGAAGAGCGCGACGCCGTCGTAGCCCCAGCCGCGCTCGCCCGCGAAGGCGGCGAGGGGCATGAGCTCCAGCGTCGTGACGCCCAGCGCGGCGAGCTCGGCGAGGCGCTCCGCCGCGGCGGCGTAGGTGCCCTCCGGGGTGAAGGCGCCGACGTGCAGCTCGTAGATCACCTGCCCGGCCAGCGGGCGGCGGACGGGCGGGTGGCGCCAGGCGTGCGCCGCGCGGGTCACCATCGCGGGGCCGTGCACGCCGCGCGGGAGGAAGCGCGCGTAGGGGTCGGGCAGCTCGCGGCCGTCGAGGACGAAGCGGTAGAGCGTGCCGGGCGGGGCGTCGCCGGTCGCGAGCTCGAAGTACCCGCCGCCCCGCGGCCGCATCGGGTGCGTGGTGGCGCGCCCGTCGGTGGGGTAGAGGCGCACGGCGCAGGTCTGCGCCGCGGTGACGTAGGCGCCGAAGCGGGTGGTCGGGCCGTCGGCGTGCGCGCCGAGGGGGTGGTGGTGGTCGTCCATGGTCTCAGGCTCCGTCGGGGTCGCGCAGCAGGAGCGCCACGGGCAGGTCGGCGAACACCTCGGCGAGGCGCAGCCGGCCCCGGGCGCGGAGCACCGCGCCGGTGAGCACGTTGCGGTAGGTGCCGGCGTAGGGGAGGCCGAGCTTCTCCTCGCCCCAGGCGTCGCCGATGGCCCAGGGGCGCTCGGCCCGGGTGCGCCGCAGGGAGAAGCGCGCCGTGCAGCAGAACAGGCGCTCGGCGCCGAAGCCGCGGGTGAAGGCCACGACGTGGTCGCTGCCGACGACGGCCTCGTAGTCGCCGCGCAGGAAGAGCTCGCGGTGCGCCCGGCGCGCCTCGAGCGCGGCGTGGGTCACGTAGAGCTTGATCGCGCCGTCGGCGTAGCGGTCGCGCAGCGCGCGGGCGAGGGCGGCCCGGTCGCCGATGCCCGCGCGGATGCGCGAGAGCTCGCGCCGGCGGGCCGCGAAGTCCACCGGGCGGCGGTTGTCGGGGTCGACCAGGGACTGGTTCCAGAGCTCGGCGCCCTGGTAGGTGTCGGGCACCCCCGGGCAGCAGAGGCGCAGCAGGGTCTGCGCGAGCCCGTTGGCGGCGCCGTAGGGGTCCACCGTCGCGCAGAGGTCGCGCACGTCGTCGACGAAGGCGTCGTCGGCGAGGGCCTGCGCCACGTAGCCCCGGAGCGCCTCGTCGTAGGCCGCGTTGGGGTTCACCCAGGAGGTCTCCACCTTCGCCTCCTTGCTGGCCTTCAGGATGAACTCCGCGACCCGCGCGGCGAAGGCGGCGCGCCCCTCGCGGCCGTCCCAGCCGACGGGCCACGCCCCCACGATCGCCTGGTAGAACAGGTACTCCGTGCCGCGGCTCGGGGCCGTCACGCCGTCGACGGACGCGCGCGCGTCGGCGGTGAGGTCGGCCCAGCGGCGCACCCGCCGGCGCCACTCGTCGGGCATCTCGGTGAGCACCGCGATGCGGGCGGAGGTGTCCTCGCCGCGCTTGGTGTCGTGCGTCGAGGTGCTCAGCATCGACAGCGGCCACGCGCGGGCGCGCTCGGAGTTCTGCCGGTGGAAGTCCTCGACGGAGGTGCCGTAGCGCGCGGGCGATCCGCCGACCTCGTTGAGGCACACGAGGCGCCCGTAGCGGTAGAACGCCGTGTCCTCGACGGACTTCGCCATCACCGGCCCGGTGAGCTGCTGGAAGCGGAGCGCGAAGCGGGCGTACTCGCGGCGGTCCTCGTCGCTCCCCTCGGCGCGCAGCAGCAGCAGGTCTTCGAGGAAGGTGAACAGGGTGTCGCTCAGCGCGGGGTTGGCGCGACGCGCGGTCGACACGGCGGCGCGCACCCAGCGCGCGTCCTGCTCGGCGTAGTCGGCGCCCTCGCGCAGGTAGGTGCGGTACACCGGGAAGGCCGCGACGGTCTCCAGCAGGGCGCGCGTGAGCCCGCCGAGGGTGAAGTCGCGCCAGCGGCGGTGGCCGCTCGCGATGCGCTGGAGCGCCCGGGCGAGCATGGTGATCTCGCCCGCGAAGGAGTAGTGCGCGACGTGCTTCTTGCTCTCGTAGACGTGCGCCTCGAAGTCGAGCCGGTCGCCGGTGAAGCGCTGGTAGAGGGCGGTGAGCGCGGCCTCCGAGCGCGGGTCGACCCACAGCCCCAGCACGGCGTTGGCGAACTCGTAGCCGGTGGTGCCGTCGACGGGCCACTCCGCCGGGAGGTGCTCGCCGGGCTCGAGGATCTTCTCGACCAGCAGGGGCAGCGGGCGCGCGAGGTCGTCGGGGTTGAGCGGCGCGTCGGGGTCGGCGTCGGGCCGGTGGAAGCGCCGCTGGACCGCCTCGAAGTACGCGTAGGGGTCGTAGAGGCCGTCGGTGTGGTCGAGGCGCAGCGCGCTCACCCGGCCCTCGTCGATGAGCCGGAACAGCAGCGCGTGCGCGGCGTCGAAGACCGCGCGCGACTCCATGCGGATGGCGGCGAGGTCGTTGATGTCGAAGAAGCGGCGGTAGTTGATCTCCTCGGCGGCGACGCGCCACGAGGCGAGGCGGTAGCACTGCGCGCGCAGCAGGGCGTCGAGCGCGTCGAAGCCCGCGGGCGAGCCCGGCTCGCCGTTGAGCTCGGCGAGCGCCGCGGCGACGCCCGCCCCGACGGCGGGGTGCCCGGCGACGAGGCGGGCGAAGCGCCCGCGGACCACGAGCTCCTCGCGGGCTCGCTGGCGCCGCGCGGGCTCGTCGTCGGCGGCGGGCTCGGGCAGGTGGCGCACGGCGTGGATGACGCTCTCGAACTCGATCGCCGCGGCCCCGTCGGGCTCGAGCGCGCTGCGCGCGAGCGCCGACTCGAGGAGCGGTAGCAGGGTCCGGGACCCGAGCGGGAGGCGGCGGTCGAAGTACGCGAGGCGGAAGCGCTCGCCCTCCCAGACGACCTGGAGCTCACCCCGCTCGAGCACGTCGCCGTAGAGGTCGCCGAGGATGGGGAGCAGCACGCGGCCCCGCAGGTCGCGGCGGGCGGGCGCCCAGTCGATGTCGAACCACTCGGCGTACTGCGACGCCGGGCCGCTCTCGAGCACGTCGTCCCAGAGGCGGTTCTGCCCGTTGGCGATGCCCATGTGGTTGGGCACCCAGTCGAGGAGCAGGCCCATGCCGCGCAGGCGCAGGCGGTCGGTGAAGGCCACGAAGTCCGCCGCGGCGCCGAGCTCCTCGTTGAGCCGGCCGTGGTCGACGACGTCGTAGCCGTGCGAGCTGCCCCTCGCCGCGGCCAGCACCGGCGAGGCGTAGACGTCCGTCACGCCGAGGTCGGCGAGGTAGTCGACGAGCGCGAGCGCGTCGCGGAAGCCGAAGGCGGCGTTGAACTGCAGGCGGTACGTCGAGGTGAGGGTGTGGCGCGCGCCGCCGGTGCGGATGACCCGCGACGGGGCGCGGAAGAACTTGAGCGAGCGGGCGACGAGGGTGGTGGCCTCGCCGGGCAGGCGGCGCTCCTCGGCGAGGGGGTCGGCGGTGTCGACCAGCAGCTGGAAGGCCTCGCGCACGGCCTCGAAGGGCGGGAGCGTGAAGGTCATGTCGTGGCCGCTCGCGTTGAGCAGCAGGCAGAGGTTGTCGTCGACGAGGGCCCGTCCCCCCTCGTCGACGTCGTCGATGCCGCGGCCCGCGAGGAACATCCCCACGCTCTGCGTGTGCGGGTTCTGCCAGTCCTCCTCGGTCATGGGCTGGCCGTCGTGGCGGAACCACACGAGGTCGCGCAGGTCGGTGCCGTGGATGGGGCGGCCCTGGAAGAACTTCGATCGGCGCAGCGCGTGGTGCTCGCGCCGGACCCGCAGCAGCCGCTTCGTGAACTCGAAGTGCGCCCGCTGCTCCTCGGACCAGTCCCAGTCGAGCCAGCTGGTGGCGTTGTCCTGGCAGTAGGCGTTGTTGTTGCCGCCCTGCGTGCGGCCGAACTCGTCGCCCGCGACGATCATCGGCGTGCCCTGCGAGAGCAGCAGCGTGGCGAGCAGGTTGCGCTGCTGCCGGGCGCGGAGCTCGTTCACCGCGGGGTCGTCCGTGGGGCCCTCGGCGCCGCAGTTCCAGGAGTGCTCGTCGTCGCTGCCGTCGCGGTTGCCCTCGCCGTTGGCCTCGTTGTGCTTGCGCTCGTAGCTGACCAGGTCGTGCAGCGTGAAGCCGTCGTGGGCCGTGATGAAGTTCACGCTCGCCGAGGGCCGCCGACCGTTGCCCTCGTAGAGGTCGCTGCTGCCCGTGAGCCGGTAGCCGATCTCCGCCGCGAGGCCCCCGTCGCCCCTCCAGAGCGAGCGCACGGCGTCGCGGTAGCGGCCGTTCCACTCGGCCCAGCGCACGGGGAAGTTGCCGACCTGGTAGCCGCCCTCGCCGACGTCCCAGGGCTCGGCGATGAGCTTCACGTGCCGGAGCACCGGCGCCTGGTGGATGAGCGTGAAGAAGCTCGACAGCCGGTCGACCTCGTGGAGCTGCCGCGCCAGGGCCGACGCGAGGTCGAAGCGGAACCCGTCGACGTGCATCTCGGCCGCCCAGTACCGGAGCGAGTCCATGATGAGCGTGAGCACCTGCGGGTGGCGCACGTTGAGCGAGTTGCCGGTGCCCGTGTAGTCGAAATAGAAGCGCGGGTCGTCGCCGACGAGCCGGTAGTAGGTGGGGTTGTCGATGCCCTTCAGGCTGAAGGTGGGCCCGAGGTGGTTGCCCTCCGCGGTGTGGTTGTACACCACGTCCAGGATCACCTCGATGCCGGCGCGGTGCAGCGCCTTCACCATGGACTTGAACTGCCGCACCTCGGCGCCCACCTCCGCGCCGCAGCGGTAGCGCGCCTCCGGGGCGAAGAACCCGAGGGTGTTGTACCCCCAGTAGTTGCGCAGCCCCTTGTCGACGAGGAAGCTGTCGTCGACGAAGGCGTGGATGGGCATGAGCTCGATCGCCGTCACGCCGAGCTCGCGCAGGTGGGCGACGATCGCGGGGTGGGCGACGCCCGCGTAGGTGCCGCGCACGGCCTCGGGCACGTCGGGGTGCCGCATCGTGAGCCCGCGCACGTGGGCCTCGTAGATCACCGAGCGGTGCAGCGGCGTGCGCGGCGGGATGTCGCCCTCCCAGTCGAACTCGGGGTCGATCACCACGCCGCGGGGTGCGCCGAGCTGCGGCGATCGCGCGGGCGTGAGGTCGTCGCCGCCGGGCTCGTACCCGAAGCACCCGTCCTCCCAGCGCTCCGCGCGGTCGAGGGCCCTCGCGTAGGGGTCGAGCAGCACCACCTCGGGGTTGAAGCGCATCCCCCGGGACGGGTCGTAGGGCCCGCGCACGCGGTAGCCGTAGCGCTGCCCGGGCCGCACCCCGGGGACGTACGCGTGCCAGATGAAGGCCGTCGGGTGGTGCAGGGGGACGCGCGTCTCGTCGCCTGCCTCGTCGAAGAGGCAGAGGTCGACGCCGGTGGCGTTCTCTGAATAGAGGGCGAAGTTGACGCCGTCGCCGTCCCAGACGGCGCCGAGCGGGTGCGGTGAACCGGGGAGGATCTTCATGGGTCGGGGGAGATGCTCACGGCGCGTCGTCTACGTCATGCCACCGCACCCATCCGCGGGTCCGGGGGATAGGTCTCCGTCGACACGCATCCGAAGACCCGCTCCCACCTTTGAGCCGGGGCGGCGTTTCGACCATCCCTCGCGCGCGCTCAAACGCTACGGTGCGCGGAGGGTCGGATGCGGCCGTCTTCCATCTCGTAGAGCACGTCGAAGACGTCGAGCGCGCGGTGGTCGTGGGTGACCACCAGCACCGCCGCGCCGCGGTCGTGCGCGACCTTGCGAAACAGCTCCATGACGCTCCGGCTGCGCACGCTGTCGAGCGCCGCCGTGGGCTCGTCGGCGAGGATGAGCGAGGGCTCGTTGGCGAGCGCCCGGGCGATGGCCACGCGCTGCTGCTCGCCGCCGCTGAGCATCTCGGGGTAGGCGTGCTCCCGGTGGGCCACCTCGAGGTAGTCGAGCAGCTCCCGGGCGCGCCTGCGACCGTCGGTCTTTCCGCCGAACTCGCACGCGATCTCGACGTTCTCCCGCGCGGTGAGGAACGACGTCAGGTTGGCCTTCTGGAACACGAAGCCCAGGTGGCGCCGCCGCAGCTGGGCGAGGTCCGCGAGCGGGCGACCGTCCTTCACCACCAGCCTCCCCTCGAAGAACACCTCCCCCGTGTCACCCGGAGAGACGAAGCCCAGGGCCTTGATGAGCGTGGACTTCCCCGACCCGCTCGGTCCCAGCAGCGCCGCCACCGTCCCCTGCGGGAGCGTCAGGTCGACCTTGTCGAGCGCCACCACCGCGGCCGCGCCGGCCCCGTAGGTCTTGGAGAGGTTCACTGCGCGCACCGCGTCGGTCATGGTCATCCCTCCAGGGCGCTCGCCGGGTCGATGCGCATCACGTGGCTGAGCCCCACCACGCTCGCCAGGGTCACGATGCCGAGCGTGGCGATCGGCGCGATCACCGAGATGGCCGTGGTGATGAGCACCCGCCGCGGAAACATCGGGAACAGCAGCTCTCCGATGGCGTAGGCCACGGCGTAGCCGAGCACCCCGAGCAGCCACGCCTGCTGTAGCACCAGCCCCAGGAGGCGCCCCCGGGGCGCGCCCATGAGCTTGAGCACCGCGATGTCGTGCGTCTTCTCGAGGGTCAGGTTGTACATGATCATCATCACGATGATCGCGGCCGTGAGCGTGAGGATCACGGTGAAGAGCCCGATCTGCATGCGCGCCCGCTGCACGACGCCGCTCAGGAGCAGCGTCTCCTCCTCGCCCTGCGTGTACACGGTGACGTCTCCCCAGCGGCGCACCGTCGCCTGCACCTCGGCGATGCGGTGCGGGTCGGCGTCGATCAGCACCGCCGCGAGGGGAGGGGAGGCGAGCGCCGGGGCGCGCCAGCGGGGATCCCGGGCGAGGTCTTCGAGGGCGGGCTGACCGCGGCCGAGGTCGGTGCGGCGCAGGCGCTCGACCACGCGCTGGCGCTCCAGCAGCGTCGCCTCGGCCGACTGGTCGAAGGCGACGAGCTGGGTGTCGCCCACGGTCATGAAGGCCACCGAGTCGCCGCCCGAGGTGAGGGCGTTACGCGTGAGCCCGACCACCCGGTAGGGCTCGCCCGCGAGCACCAGCGACTCCCCGAGCCCTAAGCCCAGGGACGCGTCCACGATCATCTCCCCGTGCGGCTGCGCGAGGTGCCGCCCGCGCACCAGCGGCAGGGTGTGCCCCGGGTCGTCGGGCCAGCCGAGGCCCACGAGGGCGATGCGCAGCACGGCGCCGCGGTGCTCCCGCTGGATGAGCTGATAGTTGTAGGGGCGGGCCCTGCGCACGCCGGGCACCGCCGAGGCGCGCGCCTCCACGCTCGGGTCGAGCCGGGACGCCTCCGCGAAGGGGCCGACGGTGTCGCGCTGCACGAGCCACAGGTCGGCCCGCATCGCGCGGGTCAGGATGGTGGCGTCGTCCACCATGCCGGCGTAGATGCCCTGCATCGCGACGACGACGCTGAGCAGCAGCCCGAGGCCCGCCGCGGTGCCGACGAAGCGGGCGATGTGCCGGCGGACGTCGCGGAGCGCGAGGTTCATCGCGCCACCCAGCGCCGCCCGGGGGGCAGGGTGAGGCCCGGCCGGGGCGCCGCGAGCACGGCGTCGCCCTCCGCGAGGCCCGCGCTCACCTCGACGTGGTCGGCGCCGGTGAGCCCGAAGCGCGGGCGCACCACGGCGATGCGCCCGCCGCGGTCGGCGTACACGAAGGGCCCCGCCTCGTCGTGGTGGATCATCCGCGTGGGGATGCGGAGCGCGTTCTCCCGGCGCCCGACCTCGATGCGCACGTCGGCGCGCTGCCCGATGGCCATGCGGCGCTCGATGCGCTCGGGCGTGACCTCCACGATGAGCTCGTGGGTCTGCCGGTCGGCCTCCCAGGGGATCCGCGAGAGCCGCCCCGGGACCCGCGGCCCGTCGCCCGGAAAGGCGATGGAGCTGCGCTGATCGACGGCGAGCAGCGGGAGCACCGTCTCGTCGATCGCGGCGCTCACATACACCTGGCTGGTGTCGACGATGCGCAGCACCGTCGAGCCCACGGTGACCGTGTCGCCGGGCTCGCGCAGCCGCCGGGTGATCAGCCCGTCGAAGGGCGCGAGGAGCGTGGCGCGCACCATGGTGACCCGCCGCTGCTCGGCCCCGCCCGCCGCGACGTCGATGCCCCGCGTGGCCTCGGAGCGCTGGGCGAGCACCCGGTCGAGGTCGGCGCGCGCGAGGCGCAGCCGGTCGCTGGCCTCGTCGCGCTGGAGGCTGGCGATGGCCCCGCTGGTGAAGAGCGCCTGCGCGCGGGCGTCTTCGCGCTCGGCGGTGCGCAGCAGGGCGCGCACGCGCTGCTCGTCCGCGGAGAGCCGGAGCAGGGAGGTGCGAGCCGCCGAGACGCCCCGCTGCGCCGAGCGCAGGTCGGCCTGGGCCTGGTCGGTCTGGAGGCGCGCGAGCTCCTGGCCGAGGGTGACGCGCGCGCCCTCCTCGACGAGCACCTCGCTCAGCCGACCCACGAGGTCGAAGCCCACCGCGGCCTCGCGCTGGCTCTCGATGGTGCCGCGCCCGAAGGCCTCCTGGATGACCGTCGCGCGGTCGACCCGGACGGCCTCGACGCGGACGGGAGACCAGACCCGGAGCCAGAGCACGAGCAGCACGATGCCCGTGGGGACGACCAGCCAGAGGCCGCGGCGCGCGATGTCGAGGGCTCGACGGAGCGATGGGGGGAGGGACATCGGGGTCAACGCGCCTCTCGGTGGGGCTCGACACGAGACGTCGAAGCGCCCGATCGAGGGAGCATCCGGCGGAGCGCGCCGCCCCCGCGAAGCTCCTGCACGATCACTCCGCCGACGTGGAGCGCGATCAGCGCCAGGAGCGCGAACACCAGGGACTCGTGGACCTCTCGCGACGCGACGTGCTCCAGCTCAGGGGCCCTCGCGATCGCTCCCCGGATGTACTCGGGCCATGTGCTGCGGGCGGCGGTGATGACGCCGCTCGCTCCCAGCGCGAAGACCACCACATAGATGAGCTTGTGCACGAGGTCGACCCCGCGGCGATGGAGCGGCGGGAGCGGCAGCGGAGCGGGGCTCGGCCCGCGCCACCGGGTGACCAGTCGCAGCACCGTGAGCGCCATGAGGGTGAAGCCGAAGAGCGTGTGCGAGCGGGAGAGCAGCAGCCGCAGGCTGGACTCCGGCGCGAGGTCGGACATCACGAAGCCCGCGGCGCCCATGCCCATGACCACAGCCGCGGAGACCCAGTGAAGGGCGACACTCTTCGTAGACCATCGATCGCTCATGATGCCACCGCCGCATCAGACCAGTGGCGCAGCGCGAGTACACCGCTCAGAACCACCGAGGCCGTCATCGCGACAGCCCCGAGGAGCACGAAGACCGGCGAGAGCCCGAGGTACAGCTCGCCGAGGATGCCGACCGGCATGAGCAGACCCGCGAGCCCGAGCGCGGCGGTGACCTTGCGCGCGCCATCGGTAGCGGCCCCGAGTCGAGCGAGCACGAACCCGAGCGCGAGGTTGAGCAGCGCGAAGAGGTTGCCGTGCACGTGCGCGAGCCGGGCCTCGAAGTGCTTGCCGACCGAGTAGCTGTCGACCCAGGCCGCCTTGTCGGGGGCGAAGTCGCGCAGGTAGATGAGCAGGAAGCCGTAGACCATGAAGCCCGCCATCACGAGCAGGCCCACGCCGACGTTGTAGCGTCCGGTCTTCATGGGTGGGACTCCTCACCGCGGCCGAGGTGATGCACCAGCAGCACGAGGTCGGTGCCGGGGTCGGGTTGCACGGAGTGCGGAACGCCCGCGGCGAGCACCACGGCGTGCGTCGGGTCGATGCGGAAGCGCTCGGTCCCGGCAACGAGCGTCCCGGCCCCCTGGAGCGCCTGGATGGTCACGGGGATCGGCGCGTGGTGCTCGGGCAGCAGGGTTCCTTGACGGAGCACGATGGTGACCAGCTTGAGCGCGGGCTCGTCGACGAGGACCCGCACCTCGCGCGGCTGACCGGGACCGACCGTCGACGGGAAGTCGACGACGCGCGCTGCGGCCCCCCCGAGGGCCGGGGCACGGTGGGCCGTGGCCGCCGTCGACTGCGCGGCGCAGCCTCCCAGGGCGAGCGCGGCGAGGCTGAGGGCAGTCGCCATGACGGAGTGCTTCATACGGTTCTCTTTCTGCTCCCTTGGGAGCCGGTGGCTTCTTGCGACAGGGGCGCCGCGTTGGAGAACACGCCGCCCAGGTATGAGCGGAGCGTTTCGGTCGACCGGGGGTCGCCTCGGAACCCGACGTAGTTGTCCGGGCGCACCCACACGGCGACGGGGCGATGAGCTCCGAACGCGCGTCGGATGGCGCCGTCCGGGTCGTGCAGGTTCGTCGCGTCGGAGGAGGCCTCGCGGCGCACCCGGACCACCTCCACCGCGTCGGCGGCGAAGCTTCGTGCGAGCGCCGTGGCGGCCTGGGCCTCGCGCTCGGTCAGCGGCTCATGGAGCCCGTCGAGGAGGAGCAGCGTGTGGTGGGTGCCGCGCAGTCGCGCGCTCAGCGCAGGCGTCGAGGCCTGCAGGGCGGCGCGCTCGCCGGGGCGCGGCGATCCCGCGGAGAGGGGCTCCGGCGCGGTGGCGAGGCTCGCGGGGTACCTCAGCTGGAGCATGCCGATCTGCGCGCCCATGCGATTGCGCACGCCGGCGAAGCGCAGCAGCGCCCCGGCGACCCTCCGCCGCACCGCCTGGAGCGGACGCACCCGCAGCGTCATCGCCCAGGTCGCGCGGCGCACCCCGCGGATCATCCGTTCGCCCACCGGGTGTCGCTCTGCCTGGTAGGTGTCGAGGAGCGCAGGGGCCGCGAGGCCGCGGTGCACCAGGCCGAGCTTCCACATCAGGTTGTATCCGTCCTGGATGCCGGTGTTGAGGCCCTGACCGCCGACGGGCGAGTGGATGTGCGCGGCGTCGCCCGCCAGGAAGGCCCGCCCGACGCGCAGCGACTTCGCGATGAAGTGTTTCGGAGAGAACACCGACGTCCAGCCGAGGGACGACAGCGTCGTGCGCAGCCCCGTGCGGGTGTCGACGAGCCGCTGGAGCATCGGCAGGTCGATGTCGGGGGGGTCGTCCGGGCGCGCATCGGGAAGGTGCGCGATGAGCCGCACGCGCCCCGGGGTCGGCATCGGGACGATGAACAGCACCCCTTCGCGCGCCAGCACGTTGTAGCCCTCGCCATCGACGAGCGGCGACTCCATGGCGACGTCGGCGAGCATGAAGACCTCGCCGCTGGTGTCGCCGTCGAGCGCCACCCCCAGCGCGCGCCGCACGTCGCTGCGGGCGCCGTCGCAGCCCACGAGCCACGCCGAGCGACACGCCTCGATGGCGCCGTCAGGGCGTACGAGATCGGCCTCCACGCCTCGCCCGGTCTCGCGGAGAGCGCGCAGCGCGGTCTGGCGCTCGACGGTGACGCCGAGGGCGTTGAGGCGCTCCTCCAGGCAGCGCTCGGTCTCGCTCTGCGGAATGCTGAGCCACATCGGGTACGGGGCGTCGCTCCAGTCGAGCCGGCGAAACTCGACGCGGCCTACGGGTCGCCCGTCGGCGACGATGTTCAGCGCGCGAAACTCCCGCCCGGCCCGCAGCACGGGCTCGACGCAGCCGAGGTCGTCGAGCACCTCCAGCGACCGGGAGTGGAGCACCAGAGCCCTGGAGTGCGGGCTGCGCTGGGCGCCCTGGTCGACGATGCGCACCGACAGGCCGTGGCGCCGTGCGTCGATCGCGGCCACCAGCCCGGTGGGCCCCGCGCCGACGATCAAGACATCGACGTCGGCCGTCCATCGCGACGTCATGACGCCCGCCGTCCGCGCGAGCCCGTGGCCCGCGTGCCCTGGGTGGCGACGGGCGGGGGTGGCCGCAGCAGCGCCCCGAGGGCGTCTCGCACCACCTGCGGGGCGGTGCCCAGCTGCCGACGCTTCGCGGCGGAGAGGGCGAGCATCTGGATGGTCCCCATGACGACGACGACGAGCGCGCCCGCGTCGAGGTCGGTGCGGAACGACCCCGCGGCCTGCCCCTCGCGGAGGCACGTCAGCACGAACTCCCGGGTCTTCTGCGCGCAGCCCGCGAGCCGCGCGGTGCCGCCCTCCGACAGCGCCAGGATGAACTGCTCGGAGAGCATGAGCTGCATGATGCCGACCTGGCCGCCCACCGCGGTGCTGCGCGCCTCGACGAAGCGATCGAGCCGCTCGCCCGGAGGAAGCCCGGCCGGGGGAAAGGTCGACTCCATCACCGACTCGACCCGCGCCACCACGCCCTCGATGAGCGCGTCGATGGAGGCGAAGTGCCGGAAGATGGCGCCGCTCGTGAGCCCCACGTGTTCGGCCAGGCTGCGCGTGGTCAGCGCGGCGATGCCCTGGGTCGCGATGATATGCAGCGCCGCATCGATCAGCTCGGCCTGCCGGGCCTCGGTGCTGCGTCGGAGTTCAGCCATGAGCTTGTAAGTAATCGATTACTTACAAGCTGTCAATCACCCTTCGAGGGCGGATGGCGAGACGCGCAGAGGGTGCGCGGGGTACGATCGCGCGGTGACCGTGACCAAGGACGCTTCACCGGGACAGAGTGCGGCCGGGGCCCGCGGGGAGCATGACCTCGCGCGCCCGCAGGAGCTCGCCGACGCCATGCCGCAGATCGTGTGGACGCACGACCGCGACGGGGCGCCCACCTACGTCAACCGCCACTGGACGGACTACACGGGGCTCGACCTCGCGGAGACCCTTCGCGTGGGCGCCCACACGCTCGTCCACCCTGACGACCTCCCCGAGGTGGCGCGGCTGATGGAGGCGTCGCGGTCTGCGGGGGCGGCGGTCGAGGCCACGTACCGGCTGCGCCGCGCGCGCGACGGGGCCTGGCGCTGGCACGCGGCGCGGGTCGTCCCGCTCGCTGCCGCCGAGGGGCGCGCGACGTCCTTCGTCGGCACCGCGACGGACGTCGACGACCAGCGGCGGGCCGACGAGGTGCAGCGGTTCCTGCTGCGGGCCGCGGAGGTGCTGGGCACCTCGCTCGACCTCGGCAAGACCCTCGACGACGTCGCCCGGCTCGTCGTCCCCCACCTGGCCGACTGGTGCGCCATCGACCTGCTCCCGGAGGGCGGCGTGCTCGAGCGCGCGGCCGTGGCCCACGTCGACCCGGCGAAGGTCGCGCTGGCGTGGGACCTCGGGCGCCGGATGCCGCCCCGCCCGGACGACCCCCACGGCGCCTACGCCGTCATCCGCGCGCGCCGCGCCGAGCGCCTGGAGGAGATCCCCGACGCGCTGCTCGCCGCGTCCATCTCCGACCCCGACATCCTCGCGATCGCCCGCTCGCTAGGGCTGCGCTCGTCGATGTGCGTGCCGCTCGTGGCCCGCGACCGCGCGCTCGGCGCGCTCTCCCTCGTCTCCGCCGAGTCGGGGCGGCGCTACGGCGAAGGGGACATGGCCTTCGCCGAGGAGTTCGCGCGCCGCATCGCCGTCGCCGTCGACAACGCGCAGCTGTACGCCCAGGCGACCGAGGCCCGCGCCGTGGCCGAGGCGCTGGCGACCGACGTGGCCCAGCAGAGCCGCGCGGTGGAGACCGCCCTGCTGGCGATGCGCGCCGAGCGTGACGCCGCGCTCTCCCGGGTCGAGGCCCTCGAGCGTGCGCGCGGCGGGTCGCCGGGCGCCCCGTGACCGACCCCCTGCACACCGGCCCCGAGGGTCCTGCGCTGCGCGCCTTCGCGCTGGAGAAGCTCACGCGCGTGCTCGGCGCGGAGAAGGGGCGGCGCGTGTTCGCCGACGTCCTCTCCGAGGCGAAGCTCCCGGACGTCTCCACGCCCGACGACCTCTACGTCTTCAGCGAGTGCCTCTCCCGGCGCGGCGGCTTCGAGGCGGCGGTGGGGGGGCTGCTCGGCGTGGCCGCGGTGCTGCGCGGCGCGACGGCCCGCTCCGCGGTCGCCTGACGCCCGCGGAGCGACTGCCGGGTGGTGGTTGGGAGGGTAGGGAGGGTAGGGAGGGGATGCGGCGGCGCGATCAGCGCAGCATGCCGTAGCCGAGGAGGCGCGACACGTTGCGGGTGGCGTCGATGAGGCCGACGTAGTCCCGGAACGCCTGCAGCCGCCTCGCCTGGCGCTGCGGTGAGGCGCTCGCGGGCAGCAGGTCGCCGGCCGCGTCGCGGGTGAGCCGCGGCAGGCCGTCGGGCCCGAGCGCCGGGTTGCCGCTGGCGTCGCGCTCGACGGCGAAGGTGTCGGCGAGCAGCGCGTTGGCGTGCTGGATCATCCGCGACGCGATGCCGCGGTCGACGGCCCGGCCGCCGGCGAGGGCGCCGAGGCCGGGGTCGGGGCCGTAGCGCCGGGCGACGTACACGATCCCGGTGTCGGGGTTGAAGAAGCGGATGCGATCGGACTCCCGGATGTCCACGGCCTCGGCGCCGCCCTCGGTGAAGATCCGCATCTTGTTGATGAGGGTGAGGTCGGTGTTGAGCGACGAGAACAGCATGGAGAAGATCACCGTCGGCAGCTGCTGCCGGTACCCGAAGTTGGGGTAGAGCAGGGCCGAGCCGTCGGGCCGCGCGGGGATCACGTCGCGGTAGAGCTGGAGCAGCTGCGGCGAGACCTCCGCCCCGGGGGCCGCGGGGGGCGGGGCGTGCATGGCGACGGTGGCCCAGTCCTCGGACATCACGCCGCCGAGCAGGCGGTCGAGGGCGTTGGGGATGTCGGTCGCGAAGTTCACCTGGAACTCCCGGCCGTCGAGGTAGAGGTTGCGGCTGATGGACGAGAAGGTCGGCCGGGTGTCCGTCAGCATCATCGCCGCGTAGGCCTTCTCCATGTAGGTGCCCACGCGGTTGGCGTAGGACTGGTAGTCGAGCGAGCCGCCCTGGCTGTTGTCGTAGTCGTCGGCGATGTAGCGCCCGTCGATGATGCCGACGTGGAAGCGGGGCGCGGGGGCGGACTCGTTGGCGTCGAAGATCTCCCGGCGCGCGGCCCGAAGCTCCGGCGTGCTGCGGTCGGCGTCCGGGTCCGAGGCCTCGTTGGAGACCGCGAAGGGACCCGGCTCGGGCATGAGCATCACGCGGGCGAAGAAGTCGAACTGCTCGGTCTGCGCCGCGAGCGTCGGGCCGAGGGCGTTGTCGCTCCGGGCGTACACGGCGAAGGCCGCGTCGTTGAGGGCGCCGCGGTAGTAGGCCGTGTCCCGCGCGACGTTCCAGTGGTAGCCGCGCACCAGGCGGAACATCCGCGACGCGACGGCCGAGGAGACGCTCCAGGCGGCCCACTCGCGCTGGCCGCGGCGGAAGTACATGGCCGGGTACGTGAGGTCGTACTTGCGGGCGATGGAGCGCGAGACCTCGTAGATGTCCGCGCCCTGGTCGAAGTACTGGATGTGGGGGTAGCCCACGCCGCGGTCCCACGCGACGCGGTAGCGCCAGCGGAGGGGCCCTCCCTCCGGGGGGACCACGGCGCCGCCGTCGGAGGTACCCGCGCGCACGCGCCAGGAGGGCGCGGCCTCCTCGGGGGCGCCGCCGTTGTCCGGCTCCGGGTCGTTGGCGTCGTAGACCTGCGACGTCTCCATGTCGGCGAGCGCGGCGTGGTCCCGCGGCCCGAAGCGGCAGATCTTCCCGTCGACCAGGCGCCAGCGGTAGTACGCCCGCTCCTCGGGCGTGGCGTCGCGGCAGAAGCGCGGGTCGAACACGCCGAGCTGGCGGGCCATCTCGGTGTAGTGCGCGAGCGCGAGCGGCGCGGCGTCGGGCTCGCCTACGGGGGCGTTGGGGGCCGCGAAGGCGCGGTCCTCGAAGTTGGCGAAGTACTTCTCCGAGAGCTGCGAGCGGAGGTTGAGCGAGAAGCGCCGCTGGGACGCCGGCGCCTGCCCGCCGCGCGCGGGGTCGGACTCCATCGTCTCGACGACGCGGCCGTACAGGATGCCCATGGCGTAGACGTCGTACGACCCGAGGCCCACGGTCTCGCCGAAGCGCTCCCACTGGTACTCCATCGTCGACGTGTTGCCGAAGTAGCTGATGCCCGCGTGGTGGTTGTCCGCGTCGAGCGGGCGCACGCCGAGCTCCTCGTCGGTCTCCGGGTCGAGGTAGCGCGGGCCCATGCAGTTGTCGGCGTTGCGGTCGGCCGCGCGGATGACGTCGCAGCTCGCCTGGCTGCAGTTGTCGGCGCGGCAGCTGCGCGAGGCGGCCCCGTTGCGGGTGCGGAGCTGCCAGTACTGCGGGTTGTAGTTGGGCGCGTCGTAGCTCGACACGGGCAGGTGGTAGAGCCCCATGCTGTGCCCGACCTCGTGCAGCGCGATGCCCTTGAAGGCCTCGATGCGCAGGTCCTGGAGGATGCGCGCGTTGCGCACCGCGGGGGTGAGGGCGCGGTAGCGCTGCGCGAACCACCGGGCCACGCCCTGCAGGTCGACGGAGCCGACGAGCGGCGGCGCGCCGGCGTCCTGGAAGCAGAACCCCCGGGCCTCCAGGCGGCTCATGAGCCGGGCGCGCTGCGCGGTGGCCCACTCCGGGTCCATGCGGCGCAGCGGCGAGGCCCGGTCGAGGGCGTTGCGGTCGAGCGAGCGGCTCGGGTCGACGCCCGCCGCGCGCAGCCACTGCTGGTCGAGCATGTCGGTCTCGAGGCCGGTGCCGCGGATGAGCGCGGCCCGCTCCTGGAACTCCAGCGCCGTCTGTGACACTCCCCCGTTGACGGCCGTGTCGTCGGCCTGCTGCGCGAGCATCCGCCGGTGGGAGCGCTCCAGGTGCGCGCCGCCCAGCGCGTCGTTGCCGCCGCCCTGTCGCAGGGCCGCCGCGGCGTGGATGGCGTCCGCGCTGCGGGCCCGGTCGGCGACGAGCTCGACGTCGGCGCGGCTGCCGCCGGTGCCGATGGTCGACGCGGGGTTGCGGATGTACGAGACCAGGCTCTGCGCCGCCGCGTTGGCCGTGTACGCCTCGACCGTGAGGTCGTCGAGCGACGGGTCGAGGTAGTGCAGGATCATGCGGATGTAGTCGCGCTGCTGCCCCGCGGCGAACTCCACCGAGCGGCCCATGTTGAAGCCGCCGTTGGAGACGACCTCGCCGGTGAGGGGGTCGAAGCCCCAGTGGGCGATGCCGCCGAAGGGCGCGCGGGAGTTGCCGGGCCAGTAGCTCACGTGGTTGTAGCGGATGTCGCCGAGGCGCACGCGGAAGCCCACCTCGCGGCAGGCGGTGCTGTCGTCGGCGCGCACGGGGTTGTGGCAGACCACCACCGCGCGGGGCGTCGCGGGCGCGCCCTCGGGGTCGGGCCGGGGGTCGTCGCCGAGGAAGGCGCCGAGGTGCTGGGCGACGAGCTCGCCGCGGAAGAAGCGGCGGTGGCAGGTGTCGCGGTCGCCGCCGACGCCGCCGGGGGCGCTCGGGCCGAGCTTGCGGCACTCCACCTCGCGGGCGCTGGCGACGGCGCGGCGCACGGCGATGTCCCAGGTGTCGATGATGCCCTCGGTGGCGCCCGCGACGAAGGTCGCGCCCGCGCCGGTGGCGGTGCGCCGGGCGGCCTCGTCGGCGGTGGCCCAGCGGTAGGTGAGCGCGCCGTCGCCGGACTCCACCTCGACGTGGTCCTGGAACTCGGGCGGCATCTCGGGGTTGGTGTAGTAGGCCACCGGGCGGACGGTGCGCTCGCGGTAGGGCAGGGTGCAGCGGCCCATCACCGGGTCGCACTGCGAGCCCGGGCGGTTGGCCGACTCGCACGCGTCGGCGGTGCCGTCGGCGTTGGCGTCGACGCTGCCGTCGGCGACGCCGTCGGCGTTGGCGTCGATGCCCGAGCAGGTGAACTGCGGGTCGAGGTGCGAGCGCTCCCAGATGTTGTGGATCATCTGGTAGCGGTGGAAGTTGCGGTCGGTGATGCCGTACTGCTGGTCGTAGCCGCTGCGGGTCGCGCGCGGGCCGCCGACGAGGTCGTAGGGCTGGCGGGTGAGCTCGAGCGGCTGGAAGTCGCGGTCCTCCACGCGGCGGAAGGCCGTGCGGATGGTGGTCTCCTGCGGGTTGCAGTCGTAGCTGTCGCTGCCCGTGAAGAAGTTGACCACGAGGCAGGTGGGGAGGGCCTCGCCGAAGGCGTCGCTCGTCTCGGGGTTCACGAGCCACTTCGAGGTGACGTCGAAGTACCCGCCGGGGTGGTTGCGGGCGTTGGGGGCGGGCACACAGAGCCCGGTGGCGCTGTCGCGCACGGTGCCGGCCGTCATCTCGCAGAAGTTGGGCGCGTTGGGCGAGCGCGGGCTCTGCTCGTAGTAGCGCACCGGCTGGAACGAGATCGCCCCGAAGAGCGAGCCGTAGAAGAGCCCCGACCAGTCGGGGTTGTCGACCAGGTTGGTCGACCAGTCGACGCGCATGGACTCGCGCTCGTACCAGGGCCGGTCGACGATGTTCTCCTCGACGACGTTGAGCTCCTCGCCGGTGGAGGGGTTGTACGCGCGCCGCCGGTCGAAGTGGCTCTCGATGCGGTAGGCCGCCACGACGATGCCCAGGCGCGACTCCTCGGCGTCGCGGTCGGGGTCGGCGTTGGGGTCGGGCAGCGGCTGCGGGTTGCGGTTGGTGCCGGGCTGCGGGTCGGGCTGGCGCTGGATCACCGGCCCGTCGGCGTCGGCCACGAACTGGTAGGCCTTGCGGGCCAGCAGCACGTCCTCCTGGATCTCCCACACGATGCGGTCGACGTCGTCGTAGGTGCCCACCGGCAGCAGCGACTGCGACGCGGGCGCGTCGACGACGAAGTTGTTCAGATAGAACTGCGGGTTGTCGGCGCGGCTCCCGAGGTCGGCCCCGACGAAGAAGTGCTTGTCGAGGGCCGCCGGGCGTGAGCGGTCGATGGGGTCGCGCTCCTGCGCGCAGTCGGCGTTGCCGACCGCCAGACCGCCCAGCAGGAGGGCACCCAGCGCCCGGCTCCGGTAGAACGGACGCGTGACGGGCCTCGCCTCGCGAGCGCACGCCTTCTCGTACTGGTCAGACATCGTCTTGAACCTCCATAGGCCCGGAGCGCTCACACGAGTGCCCGTCCCGGGAGCGGGTCGGCGCAACGCAGAGGCGCTCTTTGAAGGGCAAGAGATGCCTAGATCCGCACGGTTCTACCGTCGAGCCTACGCCCGGAAGCCGCACCGTGCGTCGTGTCCGCCGCGGCCCGGACGCGCGCTGTCTAGACCGCCGGTCGGTCGGGTCTGGGATGCTCGGCGTCGCCGGGCATCGACTCCGCCGCGCGTTGCATCGCCTCCCACAGCGCCTCGACCTGCGCGCGCTCGGTCGGGTACGAGCCGATGGCCAGCCGCACCATCCAGCGCCCGTCGAGCTTCGCCGGGGTGACGTACACCTCGCCGCTGCGGTTGAGCCGCTCGGCCCAGGCGAGCGTGTGGCGGTCGAGCGCGTCGGCGTCGAGGCCCGGCGGCTCGTGGCGCACGCACACGGTCTGGAGCACCACCGGGGCCAGCACCCGCCACCGGGGGCGCGAGAGCACCTGCTCGGCGAGCCAGCGGGCGTTCTCCATGTCGCGGCGCAGCCGTCGCTGGATGCCCGACACCCCTTCACCCCGCAGCAGGAACCAGAGCTTCAGCGCGCGGAAGCGCCGGCCGAGGGGGATGCCCCAGTCGCGGAGGTTGGTCACCTGCTCGTCGACGCTGCTCTGGAGGTAGCTCGGGTTGGTGCTCATCACCCGGATCAGGTGCTCGGGGTCGCGGACGTAGTAGAGCGAGCAGTCGAAGGCGGCGCCCAGCCACTTGTGCGCGTTGACGACCACGGAGTCCGCCGCCTCGACGCCGCGCCACATCCAGCGGCACTCCGGGAGCGCCATCGCGGCCCCGGCCATCGCGGCGTCGACGTGGAGCCACACCCCATGACGGCGCGCGACCTGCGCGATGTCGTCGATGGGGTCGAGCGCCGTGGTGGTGGTGGTGCCGGTGGTGGCGACGACGGCGCAGGGGAGGGCGCCGCGGGCGAGGTCTCCCCGGATGGCGTCGTCGAGGGCGTCGGCGCGCA
The DNA here is from genome assembly GCA_030652255.1 of Myxococcales bacterium. Classification (GTDB taxonomy): domain Bacteria; phylum Myxococcota_A; class Polyangia; order Polyangiales; genus SCUS01. The sequence continues at coordinate 30,147 of JAUSAZ010000169.1, forward strand.
TCGCGTGGCGCGCGTCGACGGGGATCGTCCGGAGGTTGTCGCGGCCGAAGCCGGCGAGCAGGGCGGCCTTCTCGATGGAGCTGTGGCCGTGCTCGGACATGTACACCACCAGGGGCCGCTCGCCGGCCTGGAGGCCGCCGCTGGCGAGCGAGTAGCCGCTGCTGCGCTCGCGGGCGCAGAGCAGGGCGACGAGGGTGCTGGTCGACGCGGTGTCCTGGATGACCCCGCGGAAGGAGTCGGGCAGGCCGAACATCTGCCGGGTCCAGTCGCAGACGACCTCCTCGAGCTCGGTGAGCGCGGGGCTCGACTGCCAGGACACGCCGAGCACGCCGAGGCCGCTGCTCAGGAAGTCGCCGAGCACCGACGCGGGGGAGGTGCTCGACGGGAAGTACCCGAAGAACGACGGGTGCTGCCAGTGCGTGAGCCCCCGCAGGATGACCTCGTCGACGTCGCGAAGCACCCCGGTGAGCGCCTCGGGCTCGGCGGGGGCGGTCGGGGGGAGCCGGGCGCGCACCTCGCCGGGCGCCGCCGGGGACCTCACCGGCATGGCCTCGACGCGGGTGTGATAGTCGGCGATCCAGTCGATGAGCGTGTGGCCGAAGCGGCGAAACTCGTCGGGCGTCATGGGAGGGCCTTCGGGGGGGATCGTGGGTGGCGATCAGAGGCCGTCCAGCCACGCGGTGACGGCGGCGATGGTGGAGTCCAGGTCTTCGCCGAGGAAGAGCTGGTCCTGGAGCACCGTGGGCTCGAAGGGCGTATCGCAGATGGCCGCGATGTCGAAGGGGCGAATCGTGGCGCGGCCGAGGGCGTGCTTCATCTCCTCGGGCGACGACAGGATGGCGGCGCCGTAGGCCCGGGGCGCGCCGTCCTCCATGGCGAGGCCCGTCTCGAGGGTGAACCAGTGCATCCGGATGACCTTCTCGAGCGTGGCGTCGTCGACCCGGAGCGCGGTCCGGCCGAAGTGTCGATTGAGCTCCGCGAAGACCGGGTCGAGCAGCGTGGGCGCGTGCCCGATGAGCTCGTGGAGCACGTCCGGGTCGGGCGAGAATAGAGGGGTGTTGGCGTAGCGGACGTACTGCGTCGACAGGAACACCCCCCGGGCAAGCTCGCCGAAGAACGACCGCGCGGCCACGAAGCCCGTCACCGGGCTCATGCGGAATCCCGTGCGCGGGGCGATGACCGCGTTGACGTCCGCGAGCTGCGGGACGCGCTCCCGGTCGAGCGCCAGCGCGGCCCAGGCGTCGCGGTATCGCCGGCACGCGAGGCGGGCGTGGGGCTCGTCGAGGCGCTGCAGGATGGTCCGCCACACCCCGTGCTCGGCCTCGGTGTAGTCGATGCGCGGCACCTCCTCTCCGTCGCGGTACGAGTCCGCGATGGCGGTGATCATCCCGCGGCGTATCTGGTAGTCGCGGTCTTCGTTGGCCGGATGATCGAAGACCAGCTTGACGATGGTCGGCGCCGCCTCGGGGTGGCGAAAAACGTCGGAAAGAAACGGCGCGCCGCGCACCGACACCGCGGCCTCTCGGAGCCCTTGCTCTGACATCTGGATTCTCCCGCTCGTGCTTCATTCGAGAGGCACTCCCGCAACGCGCGGCGCCCTCCCTCGAGTCGGGAGCGACCCTGCCAGACGAAAGCGCGACGACCGATAGCAGGCCGGTGGCAGCGCGCGAGGCGCCCCGCCGCGGCTCAGGACGAGAAGCGGCCCATCAGGTTGGCGATGACCACCACGAGCTCGTGGTTCTCGATGGGCTTGGAGACGAACTGGTTGAAGCCGGCCATGAGCGCGCGGGTGCGGTCGCCGGTGGACGCGTACGCCGTGAGCGCGATCGCGGGCACCCGGCCGCCCTCCTCCCGGGGGAGCGCGCGCACCTTGCGGAGCAGGGCCAGGCCGTCCTCGCCGGGCATCCCGATGTCGGACACGAGCACGTCGGGCGGGGCGCGGCGGAGCGCCTCGAGCGCCTCGGCGGCGGACCCGGCGGTGCGCACGTCGGCCTCGCACTGGCGCAGCACGACCTCGAGCAGGTCGCGGGTGTCGGGCTCGTCGTCGACCACCAGGATGCTCAGCCCCTTCAAGGACACGGGGCACTCCTCGGGCAGCGCGCGCTCGCCCTCGTCGCCGCCGCCGCTCTGCGAGGGCGTCGCGCTGCTGCGGAGCGGCGCGACGGGGAGCCGCACCGTGAAGGTGGCCCCCCGGTCGAGGCCGTCGCTGTCGGCCGCGATGGTGCCGCCGTGGAGCTCGACGAGGGAGCGGCAGATCGCGAGCCCCAGGCCGAGCCCGCCCTGCGAGCGGGTGATGCTCCCGTCCGCCTGGCGGAAGCGCTCGAAGACGTGCGGGAGAAACTCCGGCGCGATGCCCGCGCCGTTGTCCTGCACGACGATCTCGATGGAGCTGTCCGCCCGCCGCACGTACACCCGGATGGAGCCGCCCTTCGGGGTGAACTTCGTCGCGTTGGTAAGCAGGTTGTTGACCACCTGCACGAGGCGCCCGGGGTCGCCCATGACGGGGCCCGCGTGCGGGTCGATGACCGGGCGGAGCTTCAGCCCCTTGGCGGTCGCCGCCGGGCGGATGGAGTCGAGCGCGGTCTCGACCAGCGCCCCGGGCTCGATGGGCTGGACGTCCAGCCGCAGCTTGCCCGTGATGATCCGTGAGAGGTCGAGGAGGTCTTCGATGAGCTGCGCCTGCACCCGCGCGTTGCGCTCGATGGTCTCCAGCCCCTTGCTGACGTGGGCGGGGTCGTTCTGCCGCGTGCGCAGGATGTTGGACCACCCCAGGATGGCCGTCAGCGGTGTGCGCAGCTCGTGCGACACCGTCGCCAGGAACTCGTCCTTCAGCCGCGACGCCTCGGTCGCCTCCCGGTAGAGCGTGGCGTGCTCGATCGCGGTGCTGGCCCGCAGCGCGAGCTCCTCGGCCAGGCGGAGGCTGTCCTCGGCGAAGCGCCGGCCCGACTCCGCGGCCACCAGGGTGATGGCGCCCACCGCCCGACCCCGCACCACGAGCGGCACGCTCATCGACGACGAGAGCCCGAGGGTGCGCAGGATGCCCAGGAGCTCCGGGTCGGTGACCGCGGACTCCAGGATCGCGTCGCTGATCTCGTAGAAGATCTCCGGGCGGCCGGTGCGCAGGACGTTCGGCACCCCGATGGTGTCGTCCATGCGCGGGGTCCAGCGCCGGTAGAGCTCGTGGGCGAGCTCGACCTTCGCCGGGTCGACGTGCACCACCGCGAGGCGGTGCAGCGTCCGGTCGGGGCCGAGCATGTCCACCGTGGCCCAGTCGGCGATCGCCGGCACGCAGAGCTTCGCGAGCGTGCTCAGGGTGAGCCGGTAGTCGATCGAGCTCGCCAGGGCCGTGGACGCCTCGGACAGGAAGCGCGCGGCCCCCTCGGCGCGCCGCCGCTCGGTGACGTCCCTGAAGACCGTGATGACGAAGCGGAGCCTGCCGTCCGGGTCGAACATGGGCGTCGCCGACACGATCGTGCTGCGCTCCTCGCCGCGCTGGTCGCGGGAGCGCAAGAGCTCTTCGCTCACCCGCTCGCCCGCGAGGGCCCGGCGGGACGGCCGCCGCTCGGGCGCCACGGGGAGCCCGCCGGCGTCGAAGAGCGAGAAGCGCGCCGCGAACTCGTCCGGGGGCATCTCCAGGAGCTCCGCGACGGACTCCACGCCGATGATCCGGGCCGCGGCCTCGTTGGCGAAGAGGTATCGGCCCGAAGGGTTCTGCATGGTGACCCCGTCGGTGATGCCCTGGAGCACCACCTCGAGCTTCTCGTTGGCTTCCTGCACGGCGCTGCGGGCCAGCACATGAGCGGTCACGTCGTGGGAGAAGACGAGCACCCCGTCGACCGCCCCCGACGGGTCGTGGAGGGGCTCGTACACCGACGAGAAGTACCGGGTCTCGACCCCGCGGCCGAAGTCCCGCTCGATCGGCACCTCCGCCCGCCGCAGCGCCTCGCCGCGGCGGTACGTCTCCTGGATCTCGGCGACGGACCCGGGCACCCCGGACGGGACCTCGTCGAGCCGCCGGCCCAGGATCTCGTCGAGCGGTCGCCGGGTGGCGGCCACCGCCATCGGGCTCATGAACTCGTACCGCAGCTCCGGGCCGCTCAGGAGCGAGATCATCGCCGGGGCGCCATGGAACATCTGCCGCAGCCGGGCCCGCTCGCGCTCGGCCTCGTCCCTCGCCCGGCGCGCCTCCTCGGCCAGGGTGCGGCGCTCGGTGATGTCCTGGGTGACCTTCACGAACCCGACGAGCTCGCCCGCGTCGCCGCGCAGCGCCGACATCGAGACCATCGCGTAGAAGCGCGAGCCGTCCTTGCGCTGGCGCCAGCCCTCGCCCTCGTACCGGCCCGTCGCGCGGGCGACGTCGAGCTCGACCCCGGGCAGGCCCGCGGCCTGGTCGTCGGGCGTGAAGAACATCCCGTAGTGCCGCCCCTGCACCTCCGCGAGGGCGTATCCCTTGATGCGCTCGGCGGGGGCGTTGAAGGTCTCCACCGTCCCGTCCGGGGCGAGCATCGAGATCGCGTGGTCGCGCACCCCGTCGAGGATGAGCCGCAGGCGTTGGTCCTGCCGACGGAGCGCGGCGACTTCCCGGGTGAGGTCTTCGAGGGTCTGGTCGTGCTGGTTCATCGGTCCACCGGGAGGGGCGGGAAGTACCCGGCGGGCCGAATGTCGAGAGCTACCCCCGAAAACGCAAGCGAGCGTCGACGTCGGGCTCGTCGGCGCCGACCCGCGGGACGACGCCCGACACCGGACCCGCGGGCCGCCACGCCCCGGCCGGGACCCCGAAGATCGTGGAGAGCACCGCGTGCCCGACGGTGAACCAGAGCCCCCCGTCGCTCCGCACCACGACCTGTCCGTTGCCCGGGAGCACCGGGGCCGCGGCGAAGAGGGCGTCGATCTGGTCGTCGAGGTCGCGCTCGAGCGCGTCTGCGAAGGGGGGCGCGATGCGCACCAGCGCCGCCGGCAGCGGTCGATGGCGGGGCAGCGGGGGGTTGGGCGCGATGGCGGCGGGCGGCGACGGCGGGCGCGCCGCCGGGATCCACGACGGGACCGCAGGCCGCCGGGCCCCGCCGGGGACCGCCCGCAGCGGCGTGGCCTCGCGCCGCGCCACGGCTTCCAGCATCCCGTCGAGGAGCTGCCGCGCCCGCGCCTGACCGCCCAGCGCGGCCGCGCTCTCGATGGCCGCGCGCACCGCCCCGAGGGTCTTGCGCACGTCGTCGGTGTCGGTGTCCCGCCCGAGGAGGTCGGCGGCGCGCAGCCTCCGCGCCACCTCGCTGTTTCCGCAGGCCGCGTAGTGCACCGCGAGGCGTTCGAGCTCGGGGGGGATCCACGTCGTGTCGGGTTTTGATCGAGCCTGCATGGTCCCCCTCTTTACGGTCGGGCTGCCTTCTCCCTGAAGGCCCGATGTCGTCTGTCGTGCCCCAGCGGGCGTATGTCCATTGGGGAGACCGGCGTCGAGGGGTGTCGGGAGCGGGGCCACACGGGGGCACCTCGGCGGCGCTGTGCTCCCGGGAAACACAGTGATTCTGCGCGCAGATTGCCCTCATGACCCTGGGCCCGCGGACCGTTGTTGGTGTCCCAGGAGGTACTCCGCCGACATGACCACTCTCCGCAGCTCCGGGATCCGATGGGTGACGTGGGTCGGGGCCGCGCTCCTCGGCGTGGCGACGTCCAGCGAGGGCACGCAGCCCACGCGCCGCGCCGCCGCCGCGCCGGGCGCCAGCCCCGCCCCGCGCCTCCGCGCTCCGGGCCGCGCCCCCGCGTCGCCTGCGCCGCCCGACCCGCATGGGGTGTCGCGCCCCGCGGCCGCACCGGCGCCGGCGCCCACGCCGATCGGGTACGAGCACCGGGACGGGGAGGCGCTGGTGATGTCCGCGCCGGGGCGCCTCGACGCCGTGGTCGCCGACGCGGCGCGCGCGCTCGGCGCCCGGCTCCTCGGGAGGGTTGGCGAGGACGTGGCGCGGCTCGGGCTGCCGCCCGGGGGCGACCTGGGCGCGCAGCTCGCGGCCCTGCGCGCGCTGCCCGGCGTGGTCGAGGCGGCGCCCAACGCGGTCACCCGCGGCGCGTCGTGGTTCGACGGGCTCCCGCCCGCGCGGGTGCGCCCGTCGATGCTCTGGAACCTCCTCGCCTCGCGCTGGGTGCCCGTCGACGCCCGCGGAGTGACCATCGCGCTGCTCGACTCCGGCGTCGCGTGGCGCGACCACACCGACGCGCGCGGCGTGGTGCGCCCGCGGGCCCCGTGGCTCTCGGGGGTGCGCGTGGTGAGCCCGCGCGACGCCCTCCACGGCGACGACGCCCCCGACGACGCGAGCAACCACGGCACCCACCTCGCGTCGATCCTCGTGGGCTACCCCGGGCTCGCCGCGGGCGCCTCGCTCATGCCCGTGCAGGTGCTCGAAGAGGACCTCGCGGGCACCGAGGCCGCGCTCATCGCGGGCCTCGACTGGGCGCGCACCCACGGCGCCCGCGTCGCCAACCTCTCCCTGGCCTTCGGCCGCGGGTACTACCCCTCGCGCGCCCTCGACCGCGCCGTGCACGCCGCGCTGCGGGCGGGCGTCGTGCTGGTCGCGGCGGCGGGCAACGGTGGCGACGACGACGTGCGCTTCCCCGCGGCCTTCCCCGGGGTCGTCGCCGTCGGGGCGGGGGTCCTGGACGGCCCGGGCAACAGCCGCCTCTCCCCCGCGGCGTACGCCACCACGGGCGCGGCGCTCGACCTCCTGGCGCCGGGCGGCGACCTCACCCGCGACCTCAACCGCGACGGCGTCCCCGACGGCATCCTCGGCGTCACCTTCGACCCCGAGCGACCCGACCGCTTCGGCCCGTGGCTCTTCGCGGGCAGCTCGCAGGCCGCCGCGCAGGTCACCGCCGCCGCGGCCCGGCTGATCGCCCTCGGCGTCGCGCCCTCCGAGGTGCCCGCGCGCCTCCGGGCCTCGGCCTCGCCGCTCTCCCGCGGCGGCGACTTCGACCCGCGCTCCGGGGCCGGTGCCCTCGACGTGGCGCGCTCCACCGGCCGGGCGCCCGCGCCCGAGCGCACCGCCGTGCAGCTCGCGGCCTCGCTCGTGCGTCGCGGCGCTGAGGTCGGCGCCGTCGCCGCGGTGGCGGTGCGCGGCCACGACGGATCACCGCAGGCCTCGGTCGAGGTGCTCGCCCGCTGGCGCGGCGGCGCGGAGCGGGCGGTGCGCTGCACGACCGACCGCGCGGGCGTCTGCTACCTCGACGCGGGCGTGCTGCGCGGGCCGCGGCGCATCGCGCTCCTGGAGGTGCAGGGCGTCGTCGATCGCCGCGGCGCGCTCGACCGGCCCGACGAGGCCTTCTGGTACGAGCACGAGGTGCTCCCGGCCGCCGAGGCGCTGGCGTCGCGCGGCGAGGGCGACGAGGCGACGCTGCTCTGGGCGGTGCCCGCGGGTCGACGGCTGATCCCGGGCGAGGCGGGCCTGGAGAGCTGGCTGCTTCGGGGCTTCGCCCTGGGGAGCGCGCTGGCGCCGTCGGTCATGGTGCTCGACGCCCCGGCGGTGGCGTGGGTGACGGGGAGGGCCGACCCCGACGGAACGGGCTTCGGCCGAAGCTCCGTCGAGACCCTGTTCTTCACGTACGACGTCGATTGGTTCGTCGGGGCAATGGGCTTCGGCCGCAGCTCGCTCCCGGAGGCGTGGTCGTACACGAGCAGCTGGAGCTGGGGCGCCTGGGGCGGCCTCGACGCCTTCGCCAGCGTGTCCTTCAAGCCCGCGGTGTTCCTCGGGGCGAGCGTGGGCGCGACGGACAGCCTCCGCGCGGCCTCGGTGGACGACGTCCGCGGCGCCGGGGAGGGCGTCCCCCTCCCGTGAGCCAGCCCTCCGCGCTACGCCCCGGCGACGTCCTCGGCGGTCGCTACGTCATCGCGGCCACCCTGGGCGAGGGCGCCTCCTCGGTCGTCTACCGCGCCCGCGATCGCTTCGAGGACCGCGAGGTCGCCGTGAAGGTCTCCGCGGCCGGCGCGGACCTCTCCGCGGAGCTCGTCGCCGCCCTCGACGCCGGGCACCCGGTGCTGGTGCGCGCGCTCGGCGTCGGCTCCACCCCGTCGGGCCACGCCTACCTCGTGCTGGAGCTCGCGACGGGATCGACGCCCGATCGCGCGCTCGCCGGCCGGGACGCCGCGGAGACCGTCGCGGTGCTCCTCGACCGGGTGCTCGACGGCCTCGGGTGCCTGCACGCCCGCGGCGTGGTGCACGGCGACGTCAAGCCCGCCAACCTCCGCGTCGACCTCACCGGCGGACGCACCACCGTGCGCCTGCTCGACCTCGGGCTCGCGCGCGCCGGGCACGCCAGCGCCGGCGGCACCCTCGCCTACGCCGCGCCCGAGTGCCTCGGCGCCGGCGCCCGGGACGCCCGCGCGGACCTCTTCTCCCTCGGCGTCGTGGCCTACGAGCTCCTCGCCGGGGCGCTGCCCTTCGGCGACCCCGACGACCCGGGCTACCTCGCGCGCGCCCTCGCCGGCGAGGCGGCGCCGCTGCCCGACGCCGTCCCGCCGGGCCTCGCGGCGGTGGTCCGCCGGCTGCTCCAGGCCGACCCCGCGGCGCGCTACGCCACGGCCTGGGAGGCGCGCGCGGCCCTGCGAGACGCGGTGCGCTCCATCCCCGACGCCCCCGAGGCCGACGTGGAGCCCAGGCTCGTCGGGCGCGACGAGGCGCTCGAGACCCTCCGCGGGCTCATGGCGCAGGCCCGCGCGGGCCGCGGCGCGCTCGCACGGCTCGACGGACCGCCCGGCAGCGGGCGCTCCCGGCTGCTCGTCCGCGCCACCCTCGACGCCGCGCTCGCGGGCCTCGGCACCCTGGAGCTGCGCGCGAGCCTCGGGGCGCCGGAGTTTCTCCGCGCGCTGCTGACCCAGGGGGCGTCGCTGCCGGGGGGCGAGGCCTGCGCGGCCGCCCTCGCGCGCCTCGGCGGGGCCCCGAGCGACCCGCACGCCGCCTGGCTCGACGCCGCCGAGGCCCTGCGCGCGCTCGCCTCGCGCTCGCCGCTCTGGGTCGCCGTGCACGCCGCCGACGCGGCCGACCGGGACGTGAGCGCGATGCTCGACTTCATCGCCCGCGGCGAGGCGCCCATCGTCTGGGTCGGCGCGTGGCGGCCCGGCGGCGCCCTCGCGGAGGCCTCCGCGGCGGTGGCGCTGCGGGCGCTCAGGGGCCCGGAGGTCGCGTCGATGATCGCCTCGATGCTCCCAGGGCTCCCCGCGGTCGACGAGCTCGCCCGCGCCGCCCACGACCGCACCGCCGGGCTCCCCGGCCCGGTGCGCGACGGCGTGGTGGAGCTCCGCCGCGCGGGCGTCGTGCGCCTCCTCGGCGGCCGCTGGCGCGTTTCGGGCCCATTGCCTTCGTGGGCCTTCGATCCGACCGACGGCGCGCGCGACGACCGCGCCCTCGCGGCGATGCCCCCGGAGGCGCGCGCGACCCTCGGGGTGCTCCACCTCGCCGGGTCCGTCGACGGCCTCGCCGCGCTCGCCGCGCTCGCTGCGGTCCCGCTCGCCGCGGCGCGCGGCGCGGTCGAGCACGGCCTCGCGGCGGGCGTCGTCCGCCGCGAGGGGACCCGTCTGCGCGTGGCCTCCGCGGCCCTGGGCGACGTCCTCGCGGGCGCGCTCCCGGACGCCCGCCGCGCCGCCGTGCACCGCCGCGCCCTCGCGGCGTGGTCGGACGCGACCGGGCCCGCGGCGCACCGCGCCCGATCGGCGCACCTGCAGGCCCTCGGGGAGACCGTCTCGGCGGCGGCGGAGGCCCTCCGGGCGGCGCGCGCCCTGGCCGCGGCGGGCGCCCTGCACGAGGCCGACGTGTGCTTCCGTCGCGCGCAGGACCTCGGCGACGCCGCGCCCTCCAGCGCCGACGCCCACGGCGACGCGCTCGCCGCCGCCGGGCGACTCGACGAGGCCCTCGCGGCGTACGGGCGCGCGGCCGCGCTGGGAGCCCCCGAGGGGGCGAGCGCGCTGCGGCGGGCCCGCGCCCTTGCAGGGGTGGGGCGCTTCCCCGAGGCGCTCGACGCGCTCGGCGACGAGGCCGCCGGGCCGGAGGGGGACTTCTGGCGGGGCTGGTGCCTGATGATGGCCGGGCGCTACGACGAGGCAGAGGCCTGCGCGCGGTCGATCCCCGCGGACCCGGCCGACCGGCTGCGCCGAGCGCGCCTGCTGGGCACCGTGGCGTGGCACCGCGGCGACGCGGCGCGCGGGGTGGAGCTTCTGCGCGCGGCGCAGGAGGAGTGCGCCGGGGTCGACGACGCGACGCTGCGCGCGGAGGTCGAGATGGCGCTGGCGACGGCGCTGGGCCTGGGCGGCGCGGGGTCCGAGGCCGCGGAGGGGTACCGCCGGGCGAGCGCGGGCTTCCGCGGGGCGGGGCGCGTGGCGCAGGTGGCGCGCTGCGAGAACAACCTCGCCATCGAGGAGTACCAGTCGGGCCGATGGGAGGCCGCGCGGCTCGGGTGGGAGGCCTGCCTCGACCTGTCGCAGCGCCTCGGCGACCCGGCGGAGGAGCTGCTCGGGCACAACAACCTCGGCATGCTCTGGAAGGACCGCGGCGAGCTCGCGCGCGCCGAGGGGTGCTTCGGCCGCGCGCTGGACATCGCCCGCGCGCGGGGGCTGCGCCGCTTCGAGGCGATGGCGCTGGGCAACCGGGGCGAGGCGCGCGCGCTCGCCGGCGAGCTCGCCGCGGCGGGCGACGACCTGACGCGGGCGGAGGCGCTCGCGACGGCCGTGGGCGCGCGGGACGAGGCCCTGGAGGCGAGGCGTCGGCGGGCGGCGCTGCGGCTGGCGCACGGCGACGCCCGCGGGGCCCTCGCGCTGGCCCGGGAGGTGGCCGCGATCGTGGCGGCGGAGGGGCAGCGGCAGGAGGAGGGCTGCGCGCGGATGGTGGCGGCGGCGGCGGCGCGCGCGCTCGGGCAGCTGGACGCGGCGGCCTCCGAGGCGGCGGCGGCGAGGGCGGCGTTCAGCGTGGCGGGCACGGGCCTCGACCGCGCGCGGCTCGACCTGGAGACGGCGCACCTCGCGACGGCGCAGGGCGACCCGGCGCTCGCCCGCGCGCTGGCGACGCGCTCGGCGTCGGTCTTCGCCGACCTCGGGGCGCAGCGCGAGCTCGAGGAGGCCCAGGCGCTGGCGCGGGGGCGGGGGCAGGGGGACGTGTTCCTGCGGATGGCGGAGGCGGTGGCCGAGGCGCCGACGGCGGGCGCGATGCTGGGCCGCGCGCTCGACGCGCTGCTGGCCCTCACCGGGGCGGAGCGCGGCTTCGTGGTGCTGCTCGCCGGGCTCGAGGGCCCGAGGCTCGCGGCGGCGCGCTACGTGGGCGACGCCGCGCACGAGGCCCCGCGGCTGTCCCACGGCATCGCCGAGCGGGTGATCGCGTCGCGCCGCCCGCTGGTGCTGACGGACGTCGGGGACGACGCCGACCTCGCGGCCCGCGCCAGCGTGGCGCACATCGGGCTGCGCGCGGCGCTCGCGGCGCCGTTGATGCGCCGCGGGGAGTGCCTCGGGCTGCTGTACCTGGACTCGACCCGCGGCGTGGCCGACCTCGCGCGCTGGGGGCTCTATCCCCTGGAGGTCGCCGCGGCGATCGTGGCGCCGGCGCTCGACCTGATGCTCGCCCGCGAGGACGAGCGCGAGCGCGCGCGGGTGCTCGTGGGGACGGCGCACGGCCTCCTCGACGCGGTGGCGGCCATCGACGCCTCGCTGGAGCTCGTGGCCGAGGAGGACGACCCCCTCCGCCGCGGCGCCCTGGCGGCGGACGCGCGGGCCCGGTGCGCGGAGCTGGTCGCGCGGGCCGACGGGGTGCTCGAGCTCGTGCAGCACGAGGACGTCGAGGCCGGCCCCGACGCGGTCGACCTGCGCGCGGTGGTCCGCTACGCGCTCGGCCCCGGGGACGGAGGGCTCGCGCTCGTGACGGGCGAGCAGCCGGTGATGGTGCGCGCGGAGATACAGACGCTCACGCGCGCCGTGGCGCAGCTCTGCGAGGTCGCCGCGCAGGGGGCCGGGCCGGCGGCGGTGGTGACGGTGGAGGTCTCGACGGGGGCGGTCTCCGGGGCGCCCGCGGTGCTCGGGTGGCGCCCCGCGCCGCGCGACGGGGTCGGATGGGCGCGCCTCACCGTCGCCCACGAGGGCGCGGCCCTGGACGGCGCCGGGGTCGCGGGGCTCTTCGACCCGTCGGGCTGCGGCGGAGAGCGCGCGGTGCGGCTCTGCGCGGCGCGGCGGGTGGTGCGAGGGTACGGCGGGCTGCTCTGGGCCGAAGGGCGCGCGGGCGGCGGGGTGCGCTACGTGGCAGAGATCCCCGTGGCGGGGTCGGGAGGAGGCAGCGGGTGAGCGAGCAGGGCCGGGTGCTGGTGGTCGACGCAGAGCCGATGGTGCAGGAGCTCGTGCGCCGGCGGCTGGGCGAGGCGGGCTTCGGGACGGTCGCGGCGGCGAGCGGGCAGGAGGCCCTCGCGGCGGCGGAGGGGGGCGGGGTGGACGTGATCCTGCTGAGCGCGGCGCTGCCCGACGGCGACGGGCTCGACGTGCTGGCGCGCCTGCGGGCGATGCCCTCGCTGGAGGGGGTCTCGATCGCGCTGATGGCGACGCAGCGCGACGCCGAGAGCCTCCGCCGCGGCCTGGCCCAGGGGGCCGACGACTACCTCCGCAAGCCCATCGACCGGGTGGAGCTCACCGCGCGGGTGCAGGCCCTGCTGCGGCTGCGGCGGCACCTCGCCGAGCTGCGGCGCAAGAGCGAGCGCCTGGAGGAGCTCAACGCGGCGCTCGAGCGCCTCGCCACGCGCGACGCGCTGACCGGCGTCGCCAACCGCGGCAGCCTGGAGGCGCGGCTCGCCGAGGAGGTCGACCGCTGGTGGCGCTACCGGCAGCCCCTGTCGGTGGTGCTGCTCGACGTCGACCACTTCAAGCGGGTCAACGACACCCACGGGCACGGCGCGGGCGACGCGGTGCTGCGCGGCGTCGCGGAGACCCTCGCGGGCGCCGTGCGAAAGGTGGACTTCGTCGCGCGCTACGGGGGCGAGGAGTTCGTGGTGGTGGCGCCGTCCACCGACGCGGCGGGCGCGCGCATCCTGGCCGAGCGGGTGCGGGCCGCGGTCGCCGGGAGCCCCGTCGAGGCGGCCGGGCTCGACGGGGCGCCGGTGACGGTGACCGTGACGGTGAGCCTCGGCGTGGTCACCCTCCCTGGCGTCCCGGAGGCCGCCGCGATGCGCCCGGCCGACCTGCTGGCCCGCGCCGACAAGGCGCTCTACCGGGCGAAGCAGGGAGGTCGCAACCGCGCCGAGGTGGCGGAGTAGCGCCCCGCGGCGCTCGCGGGGCTGTAAACGATTCGCACAGCGCCTGTGCGACGAGTCCACACCCGGCGGTCTCCACCGGAGGCTCTGGAGGCTTGTCCCCTCGCGCGCCTGTTCGTCCGACATGCGGGTACGGGCCTTGCGATCCCCCGCGCAGATGAGTCTTCGCCTTGATCGCCTTGTCCCGTCGCCTGCCCAGGGCACCGCGCAGAGGTCCACCGTCCCGCCTGCGTCGGAGCCCGTGGCGCCCGGCGGCCGTGTCAGCGTGCGGCTGTGGGTCGAGGAGCCGGGGCGTTCGCCGCGGCTGGTCGTGGTGCCCGCGGGCGTGCCGGTGCGCGTCGGGCGATCGTACGCCGCGGAGGTCCCGGTCGCCGACCCGGAGGTGTCGCGCTTCCACTCGGTGCTGTGGTTCAGCGACGGGCGCCTGACCGTGGCCGACCACCACAGCAGCAACGGCACCTTCCTGCGGGGCCTGCGGGTGGGCGAGGCGGTCGAGGTCGGCCCGGCCGCGGCCATCCAGATCGGGAGCACGCTGCTGGTGCGCGCCGCCCCGGAGACGCGGCCCGCGCGAACGAGCTGGGGCTCCGAGGCCTCCCTCGAAGCGTGCGCCGAGCCGGTGGCCTTCGACCCGGCGATGGCGGCCGTGGTCGCCGAGGCGCGGCGCCTGGCGACCACCGACGCCCCGGTATGGATAGAGGGCGAGGTCGAGAGCGGGCGGGGCACGCTCGCGCGGGCGATCCACCGGGACGGCGGCCGCGCCTCGCGACCGCTCATCCGCGCCAACTGCGCGACGATGGCGGAGGGCGAGTTCGCGGGGGTGCTCCTGGGGTCCCGGCGCGACGACGCCGCCGGAACGGGGCGCGCCCTCGGGCTCGTCGAGCGCGCCGAGGGCGGCACGCTGCTCCTGGAGAACATCGACGACCTGACCCCCGCCGATCGGGACCTGATCCGCCAGGTGATCCAGACGGGCGCGGTCACGCCGTTGGGCGACTCGCAGCGGCAGACGGTCGATGTCCGGGTGGTGGTGACCAGCCGCAGGCCCCCGTCGGGGGACGGCGCGGACGAGGCCCTCCACGCCCTGCTCCGCGGCGCCGTGCTCCGGGTCCCGCCGTTGCGCGAGCGCCCGATGGACGTGGTCCCGCTGGTGCGGCGCTTCCTCGCCGTGGCGGGCGACCCGCGCTCGCTCGCGCCGGCGGTCGCCGCGGCGCTCCAGGCGTATGGCTGGCCCGGCAACGTGCGGGAGGTGCGCGACGCGATCGGCTTCGCGCGCTCGGTGGCGGAGGACGGCGAGATCACGCTCGACGACCTGCCCCGCGCGGTGTGCGAGCCGGGCGACGAGCCCGACCGCGAAGAGCTGCTCCTCCGGCAATCGCAGCGCGAGGTCTTCGAGCGCAACGCGATCGTCCTGGCGCTCACGGCCACGGGCAACGTCTCGCGGGCGGCGCGCATCCTGGAGGTCCCCCGCAGCGCGGTGCTCCACGCGATGCGCCGCTACGGGCTCGGGGCCCGCACGCTGGGCGTCACGGAGTAGCGTGCTGGCCGAGCGGCCCCTGATGCTCCAGCCCGGCGAGGCGGTCGGCGGGCGCTACGAGGTCGTCGCGCTGATCGGCGAGGGCGCGATGGGCGCCGTCTACGAGGCGACCGAGCGCGCGACCGGGCGCGGCGTCGCGATCAAGGTGCTGCACCCGGAGTACGCGCGGGTGCCGGACATCGTGCGACGCTTCGACCGCGAGGCGAGCGTCGCCGCGGCCGTGGGGCACCCCGGGGTCGTCGAGGTGTTCGACCGCGGGACCCACGCCGGCGCTGCCTTCCTGGTGATGGCGCTGCTGCGCGGCGAGACGCTCGCGGCGCGCCTCGATCGGGAAGCCGTGCTCGCGCCCGCGGCGTCGGTCGAGATCGCCGGGCGGGTCCTGTCGGCGCTGGCCGCGGCCCACGCGAAGGGGATCATCCACCGCGACCTGAAGCCCGAGAACGTGTTCCTGGTGGCGGACGAGGGCGACGGGGGCGTGAGGCTCATCGACTTCGGGGTGTCGAAGTTCCGCCGGGCCCAGGGCTCGCTCGACCACAGCACCCTGGAAGGGACCCTCTTCGGGACGCCCGGGTACATGGCCCCCGAGCAGTGCATGGGGCAGCGTGACATCGACCACCGGGCCGACGTCTTCGCGGTCGGCGCGCTGCTCTACGAGATGCTCACGGGGCGGCTGCCCTTCGTCGGCGCCCACCGCGGCGAGCTCTTCCTGGAGGTCGTGCGGGGCACGAGCCCACCGGAGCCTCCGAGCCGCCTGGTGCCCGCGCTGCCGGCCGGCCTCGACGAGCCCGTGCTCCGCGCGCTGGAGCGCGACCGCGCCCGGCGCTTCGGTTCGGCGCGGGAGTTCCTGGACGCGCTGCGCCCCTTCGGCGCGGGCGGAATCGACGCGGTCTCGCTGCCCCCCGCGGCACCGATCAACATCGACGACGACGAGCCTCCCGTGCCGCTCCGACGCTCGTCGCGCGCGCCCCGTCGCCCGGTCGCGCCCCGTCGCCCGGTCGCGCGGCGCCGACCGCGCATCGCCCCCGCCGCCGCCGCGCTGCTCTCCCTCGCGCTGCTCTCCCTCGCGGTGCTCGCCTGGCGACGGTGTGCCTTCAGGGCACAAGCGACTTCATTGTCGCCATGAAATATCGATTGAATGAAATGGTCATTGCGCCGTCCCGGTGATGGCTCGAATGATTGGATCCAACCGTGTAGTAGGCGCGGTGAAAAGCATGGAGGGTGAATGAACCGATCAATGGTGATGGCGGCGGCGATTTCGATGTTCGCAATGGGATGCGGCTCGGACGGCACCGATGACGACCTGAACACCGTGGGCTTCTCGGGCCCGGTCAACGTGCGGCTGGACAAGTTCAAGGACGGCGATGTCCGTAATGGGTCCTTCGACTCGGACAAGGACATCAACACCGAGTCGGGAAACCCCTACGGGGGCTTCCTCCGTGACGCCCGGGCCTCGCTGGGGCGCGACCCCGCGGCGGTGCTGCTCGAGCGGATGACCTTCACGCTCGCCAGCGACACCCGCGGCGTGACGGGCTTCGAGCAGTTCCTGGCGGGCACGGCGGTGGTGTACTTCGCGACCTCGTCGGTGACGGTCAACGTCGGCACCGCCGTGATGCCCGCGGGCGCCGGGCCGGTGACCGTGCAGATCACCGCGGGGCGGGCCGAGCTCGCGCCCATCAACGCGGCGCTGCTGACGGGCAACTTCAAGGTGGGGATGCGGGTCCCGGCCGCGGCGGGGCGGCCAGGATCCTTCGACGCTCGCCTCTCGACGACGCTCTACTTCCGCGCGCTCGCCCTGTAGCGCCGCCGCACCACGGCCCATCCAGCCATCAGCGCGAGCATCGCCCCGGCCGGGGGGCGACCGCTCGCGCCGCCTGCCCGGCAGCCGCAGCCGTCCTCCATGGCGGTGGGCGGCCCGCTGGTCGAGGCGTCGGCGTCGACGACCGCGGCGTCCTTCGCCTCGAAGGTGCCACCGTCGGCGCCGCCCCAGCGGCCGCACTGGTTGCGTCGGCACACGGTGCCCGCCCGGCATTGGATGGACGCGCAGCGGTCGACCACGCAGCGGCCGTCTTCGCGCTCGTCACAGAACTCCCCGTCGGCGCAGGCGACGCCCGCGCAGACCGGGATGCACAGGGGCTCCTTGCCGATGAGCCGGCAGGTGGTCCCGGCGAAGGTGCAGGTGAACCCGAGCTCGGGGTTGTACGTGCAGCGGTCGCGGTAGCAGACGCCGCCCACGCACGCGCCGCCCGCGCACACGCAGCCGGCGTCGTCGACCGCGGGCCCGTCCGACGTCGCGGCGTCCAGGGCAGCGCCCGCGTCGGGGACGAGGGCACCGTCGGGGAGCCGCGCCGCGTCCCTCGGATCGATGGCGTCGGGCGGGGTGAGCGGGGCGTCCGCAGGGGAGGGGCCGACGTCGCGCGCGGGCGCGTCGGTGGGGGCTGCGTCGGTGGCGGCTGTGTCGGTGGGGACGCCGAGGTCCCGCGGGGTCGGGGCGTCGGCGGCGGTGGGCGCGTCCATCGGACCGGTCGCGTCGAGCGGGAGCGGCCGGTCGACGGACATCGGGACGTCGACGGACATCGGGACGTCGGCGCGGGGCACGTCGGCGATGCCGCTGTCGATCACCCCCGCGTCGAGCGGCGTGATGCGGACGCAGGTGCACTCGCCGCCGCACGACACCCACCCCGCGTTGGGGCAGGAGCCCGAGCGGGTGCCGCAGAAGGGCGCGAAGCCGGCCTCGCAGCCCGACGATCCGGGCTGCACGCACTGCCCCGGAAACTGGTGGCAGCCGCGGTTGCAGGAGCAGCGCCCCTGCGCGGCGGCGTCGGTCGGGCGCAGCGACGCCGAGGCCATCGCGAGCAGGGCCCAGAGCAGGTGGGCCCAGAGGGGCCTCGGTCGAGAGCGAGGTGAGGAGCTGGTCATGGGTTGGGGCACCGTCGGGTGGTGAAGATGAGCGAGAAGGGCTGCGTGGTGACGGCGCGGCGACCGCATCCGTCGATGGCGGAGTACTCGACGCGCCAGGTGCCTCGGATGCCGAAGACGGACAGCGCCGGCGCGCCCGCCGAGGGTCCGCCGACCTGGCGGCGGAAGCGGTACGGCGCGGCGGTGAGCGTGGTGGGCGGCGGGGCCTCGAGGCCGTCGGGGGTGAGCCAGCGGGCGCTGACGGAGCGCACGCCCACGGGTGAGGAGACCGCCGCGACGAAGTCGAAGAAGACCGCCTGACCGGACTCCGAGCAGGTCTCGATGGCCTGGTCGGGCGTCGGGGTGCTGACCGTGAGGGAGGGGCCCGCGCCCACGCAGCCCGCATCGGGCGGGGGCACGTCGCGCGGGACGTCCGCGCCGACGTCGACGGCGGGCCGGTCGACGGGGACGTCCACGGCGGCGCGATCGGTCGCGACGTCGAGCGCGCCGCGATCGGCGGGGACATCCACGGCGGGCACATCCACGGCGGACGGCGCGTCGAGCGCCGCGGCGTCAGCGACCGCGGCGTCCACCGCGGGCACGTCGGGTCGACCCGCGTCGACGGCGGCGGGGCGGTCGACCCCCGGAGCGCCGGCGTCGGCCAGCACATCGGGGCCCTGGGCGACGGCGTCTCCCGGGTCCGCGTCGCCCGGGCTGGCGTCGAGCGTTGCGGCGTCCGTCGCCGTGGTCCGGTCCTCCGGGCTTCCATCGAGCAGCGGCGCGACGTCGGCGCGCTCCATCCCAACATCTCCCCGCTCATCATCGATGAGCGGAGCGCCGTCTCCCCCGCAGGCGCCGAGCGCGCCCGTCAAGAGGACAGCAATGAATCGAATCGACATGGATGTTCTTCTCCTGGCAATGGGAACACCCGAGCGATCAGCAACGCGCGTGCCCCTCCGCGGGAATTCAAGGCCTTCATGTGGTCGAAGCGCGGCGCGTGTGCTCCAGGGAGGGACCGCCGCGAGGCGCACGGACAGGCGAAGTGGTCCCCGGCAGGGCCGTCACGAACGACCGCGGTGGCCTTTCCCCCTCCGGGCATTGACTGGAAAGGCCCATACGCTGTGCAGAGGTCGGCTGTGCGATCGGTGCACAGCTGTATATGCGATGGCCACTTCGCAGAGGCGGCGTGAAGACCGGCGCGCTACGCCGTCGTCCCTCTGCCGACATCGGCACACGCTGTGCTCACGGCCTGCGCACAGGCTCTCGGAAGAGCGCGCGGCGATGGTATGCTGCCGGTGCTTGGACCAGCACCGCACCGACACCTCGGCCTTCATGCTCGCGAACGACGACTGCGTCGCGAGCGCGCGACTGCTCGTGGAGGAGCCGGGGCGCCCCGCCCGCATGGTGGTGCTCCCGGTGCGGGATGACGTCCGCATCGGTCGGGCCGGGTTCGCGGAGATCTCGCTGGAGGACCACCGGGCGTCGCGGCTGCACGCCGTGCTCTCCTTCGACGGGCGCTCGGTCACGCTGCGCGACGAGTCGAGCAGCAACGGCACCTTCGTCGGCGGGGTGCGGGTGCGCGGGGTGCGGCGCGTGGAGGACGGCGACGTGATCCAGGTCGGGGCGTCGCGCATGACGGCGCTGCTCACGCTGCGGGGCGCGTCGCGGGCGCAGGCCGCGGTGCCCGGCGCGGGGCCCGAGGAGGTGATCGCCGTCGATCCGATCACGGTGGAGCTCTTCGCGCTCGTCCGCCGGCTGGCCGCGAGCGACCTCGCGGTGCTCATCGAGGGCGAGACCGGGAGCGGCAAGGAGCTCGTCGCGCGGGCCCTGCACGGGCACTCCCCGCGGGCGCGCCGGCCCTTCGTGGCCATCAACTGCGCGGCGCTGACCGAGACCCTCGCCGCGAGCGCCCTCTTCGGCCACGAGCGCGGGAGCTTCACCAGCGCCGACGCGCGCAAGATCGGGGTCTTCGAGAGCGCCGAGGGGGGCACGCTCCTGCTCGACGAGGTGGGGGAGCTGTCGCCGACCAACCAGGCGCTGCTGCTGCGCGTGCTCCAGGAGCGGGCCATCTGCCGGGTCGGCTCGACGCGGCTCATCCCGGTGGACGTGCGGGTGGTGGCGGCGACCAACCGCGACCTCGCGCTCGACGTCGCCCACGGGCGCTTCCGCCAGGACCTCTTCTTCCGGCTCAACGGCGTGACGGTGGTCTCCCCGGCGCTGCGGGCGCGGCCCCGGGACATCCTCCCGATGGTCGAGCAGATCCTCGCGGGGCGCGACCGGGCGTGGCACCTGGGGCCCGGCGTCGGCGCGGCGCTGGAGGGATACCCCTGGCCCGGCAACGTGCGCGAGCTGCGCAACGTCATCGAGCGGGGCATGGCGCTGGCCGAGCGCGACGAGATCCGCCTGGAGCACCTGCGGCTGGCCCCGACGGAGCGAAGGGAGGGGGCGCCCGGCGCGGACGAGTCCTCCCCCTTCCGCTCGCAGGTCGAGGAGACCGAGCGTCGCGCGATCATCACGGCGCTCGCCGACGCCGGGGGCAACCAGTCGCGCGCCGCGCGGGAGCTCGGCATCTCGCGGCGCTGCCTCATCACCCGGATGGAGCGCTACGGCCTGAAGCCCAAGCCCGTGAGCCGCCATGAAGCGTAGCCCCGTGACCGCGGCCCTCGCGCTCGCCGCCGCCCTCCTCGGGGGCTGCTCGCTCGGGCTGGATTTCAGCCCTGCGATCCTCCTGCCCTCCCTCGACGCCGGGAGCTCGGACCTCGGCGCGGACGCGGTCACGCACGACGCCCCGGCGCCCGACGTGCGCTGCGCCGCCTCGCCGTGCCCCTGCGCGGCCGGTCGGGGGGACTGCGACGATCGCGCGTCGAACGGCTGCGAGACCGACCTGCTCACCGAGACCGAGCACTGCGGCGCGTGCGGTCGGGACTGCGAGGGGGCGGAGAGCTGCGTCGGAGGCGAGTGCGTGCGCGCGCGCTGCCGAGCGCCCGAGGTCGAGTGCGGCGCGGTGTGCGCCGACCTCCGCGACGACTCGCGCCACTGCGGCGCCTGCGGGTCGGCCTGCGGGTCGGGTGCGTCCAGGTGCTGCGGGGGGGTGTGCATCGACGCCCCGCGGTGTCCGTGAGGGCGCGGCGGTGATCGAGGTCGGCGCCGAGCTCGGGGGGCGCTACCGCATCGTGCGGCTGCTCGGCGAGGGCGGGATGGGCGCGGTCTACGAGGCGGAGCACGCCACGGTGGGGCGCCGCGTCGCCATCAAGGTGCTGCACGACCACGTCGCCCGGCTGGCCGACGCGGTGATGCGATTCTCCCGGGAGGCCCGGGCGGCCGCGGAGATCGGGCACCCGAGCATCGTCGAGATCTCGGACACGGGGGTGTACCAGGGGCTGCCCTTCCTGGTGATGGAACTCCTCCACGGCGAGACGCTCGCCGAGCGGCTGTCGCGCCCGGAGCCGGTGTCGCCCGCGGAGAGCTGCAGGATCATCGGGCACGTGCTGTCGGCGCTCGCGTCGGCCCACGCCAAGGGGATCATCCACCGCGACCTGAAGCCCGAGAACGTGTACCTCGTCGCGGGCGAGGGGCGGTCTCCCGTGAAGCTCCTGGACTTCGGGATCTCGAAGTTCCGCCGGGGGGGACAGACGCTCCAGCAGACCACGCAGGAGGGCATCCCCATCGGGACGCCGGCGTACATGGCCCCGGAGCAGTGGATGGGGCGCAAGGACATCGACGGCCGCGCGGACATCTTCGCCGTCGGCGTGATGCTCTACGAGCTCCTCACGGGGTGCCTGCCCTACGAGGGCGCCAACCAGAGCGAGCTGTTCCTGGAGATCGTGCGGGGCAGCAACGTGCCCGAGGCGCCCAGCAGCCTGGAGCGGGAGCTGCCCGCGGCGCTCGACCGGGTGGTGCTCCGCGCGCTCGACCGCGATCGCGACGGGCGCTTCCCCTCCGCCGCGGAGTTCCTCGACGCGCTCCGCCCCTACGGCGCCGACGCGGTGGTCACCGTCGACCGGCTGATCCCCGACGGCGCCTACGAGCCCGACGGCTTCGCGACGCCGCACACCCTTCGCAGCGCCGTCACGTACGTCCCTCGTCCGCGCTTCCTGCGGGCGGAGACCCTGGGCGTCGCCGTGGTGGTGTTCCTCGCGCTGGGCGGCCTGGCCTGGGGGCTGACACGCGCCGCGCGACGGGCGACCGCGACCGTGCCCGCCGTGACTGTGACTGCGACCGTGCCCGCGGTGACCGCACGGCGTCCGGCGGAGGCCGCCCCGGAGGCGACCCCGCCCGCGCCGCCCGTCGCGCCGTCGCCGGGCCCGCCGCCCGCCATCGCGGCCGAAGCGATCAGCGACGAGCCCCCGCCGCGGGCTGCGCGGAGCCATCACGGGCGCCACCGGCACAGGCGGTCGAGGCCGTCGAGGTCCCGGCGCGCGCCGCGACCCGAGGCGCCGGGCGTCGATCGGCTGCCGGTGTCCCAGGATTTCAAGCCGTGACGATGCGCCTCGCGCGGAAGCACCTCGGCGCGCTGCTGCTCGGCGCGCTGCTGTACGCCCACCCGGCGCGGTCCCAGGACGCCGCGTCGACCGCCGAGGCGCGCGTCCATTTCGAGCGCGCGATCGTGCTCTTCGAGTCGGGCAACGCCAGCGGGGCGCTCGCGGAGTTCCAGCGCGCCCACGAGCTGAGCGGGCGCGCGTCCGTGCTCTACAACATCGGCGCGACGTACCAGGCGCTGCACGACTACCCGCAGGCCATCGAGGCGCTGCGGCGCTTCCTGGCCGAGGGAGACAGCCGCCCGTCCCCCCAGCGCGAGCTCGCGCAGCGCGCCCTGCGGCAGATGGAGCCCTTCGTCGCGCGGCTCCGGCTCGTGCGCTCCCCCGCGGACGCCGCGGTGGCCCTGGCGGGTCGCACGCTCACCGGCGACGTGGTCACCGTCGGACCCGGGACGCACACCCTCTCCGCGACCGCGCCGGGCTACGAGCCCCAGCAGGTGCAGGTGACGGTGGTGTCCGGGGACGAACGCGAGGTGCGGCTCTCCCTGTCGCCCGTGGCGCCCGTGGCGCCCGTGGCGCCCATCGCACCCGCGAGCCCCGACCCCCGCGGCGCCCGGGCGCCTTCGGTCGAGCCCGGCCCGCCCCGGGGGCGCGCGGCGTTCTGGTCGATGGTGGTCACCGGCGGGGCCCTGGCGGTCGGCGCGACCATCACCGGCGGCTTCGCGATCGCCACGCAGCGCGACTACGCCTCGCGGCGGGTCGACGACCCGGCGGCCCCCGGGCTCGCGAGCCGGGGGGAGTCCCTCTCGCTGGCGGCCGACCTGCTCGCGCTCGGGGCGCTCGGGGCGGGCGCCGCGGCGGTGGTGTTCGGGCTGCAATCGAGGACGCGATCGACGCCCCCAGCCCTGCGCGTGATGATCGAGCCCGGGCGCGACGGCCTGTCGCTGGTGGGATGCGGGGCGTTTTGACCCGCCGTGATCGCCTCGTCGCGCTCGGTCAGTGGGTGCTGCTCGGCGGCCTGGTGGGCCTGGCCTGCGGCGCGTCGTCGGCGCTGTTCCTGATCCTGCTCGACCGGGTGACCGGCTTCCGCATGCGCCACGAGGCGATCGTCTACACGCTGCCGCTGGCGGGCCTCGCCGTGGGCTGGGTCTACGAGCGCTTCGGCCGGAGCATCCGAGGGGGCAACAACCTCGTCCTCGACACCCTCCACGACGGCGGGCCGGAGATCCCGCTGCGCATGGCCCCGATGGTGCTCGCGGGCACGCTGCTCACGCACCTCTTCGGCGGCAGCGCGGGCCGCGAGGGCACCGCCGTGCAGATGGGCGCCAGCCTCGCCGACGCCCTGTCGCACCGGCTCAAGCTCCCGCCGCACACCCGCCGGCAGCTGCTCGCGGCGGGCGTCGCCGGGGGCTTCGGCGCGGTCTTCGGGACGCCCCTCGCGGGCACCCTCTTCGGCCTGGAGTTCGTCGTGCTCGGGCAGATCGAGTACCACGCGCTGGTGCCCGCCCTGGTGGCGGCGCTGGTCGGCGACATGACCACCCGCGCGCTCGGCGTCGGCCACACCCACTACCCGCAGGCGCCGCACCTCGCGCTCACGCTCCCGCTGCTGGCGAAGTGGGCGGTGTTCGGGGTCTGCATGGCCGCGGCGACGGTGGCCTTCATCGAGCTCACGCACCTCCTGAAGCGGCTGGGCGAGCGCTTCGTGCCGCGCCTCCCGGTGCGGATGTTCCTCGGGGGCGTCGGGGTCGTCGGGCTGTGGCGCCTGGTCGGGACGAGCGACTACCTCGGGCTCGGCGTCCCGATGATCGTGCGCTCCTTCCACGACCCGCACCTCCCCGGGTACGTCTTCGCGCTCAAGCTCGTCTTCACCGCCGTCACCCTCGCCGCGGGCTTCCTCGGCGGCGAGGTCACGCCCCTCTTCTTCGTCGGCGCCGCCCTCGGCAGCGTGCTGGCGCGCCAGCTCGGGGTGCCCATCGAGATGGGCGCGGGCATCGGGCTCGCGGCGGTGTTCGGCGCGGCGGCCAACGCGCCCCTCGCGCTCTCGATCATGGCCGTCGAGCTGCTGGGCGCCAACGTGTTCCCGCACGTGATGATCGTGTGCGTGCTGGCGTACGTGCTGTCCGGGCACCGGGGCATCTATCCCTCGCAGCGGCTGCTGCGCGGCAAAGGGGGGGACACCTTCGCCCGCCCGCTGTCGCTCCGCGAGCTCTCCGACCCCGGCGCGCCCGCGTCGCACCCGCCGCCGCCCGATCCGCCGCCGCCCTGAGGCGGAGGGGCTCACCGCGCGTCGAGCACCGCGCGCACCCGGCGCAGCAGCGCGTCGGGCGTGATGGGCTTCGACAGGAACGCGATGCCCGCGTCGAGCACGCCGTGCCGGATGACCGAGTCCTCGGTGTAGCCCGACACGTAGAGCACCTTCATCTCGGGGCGCAGCGGCGCGAGGCGGTCGGCGAGCTCGCGGCCGCTCATCCGCGGCATCACCACGTCGGTCACCATCAGGTGGATCTTCGCCCGGTAGCGCTCGCAGATCAGGAAGGCCTCGCCGCCGTTCTGCGCGGCCAGCACGTTGTAGCCGCCGCGGCGCAGCACGTCGTGCACGACCGCGCGCACCTGCTCGTCGTCCTCGACCACCAGGACGGTCTCGCTGCCGCGCAGCGACGCCGCGCGCGGGGCCTCCGCGAGCTCGGGCTCGAGCTCGTCGTCGATGCGCGGCAGGTAGACCTTGAAGGTCGTCCCGGTGCCGGGCTCGCTGTAGACCCACACGTGCCCGCCGCTCTGCGAGACGATGCCGTACACCGTCGAGAGCCCGAGCCCGGTGCCCTTGCCCTGCGCCTTCGTGGTGAAGAAAGGCTCGAATATTCGAGCGCGGGTCGCCGCGTCCATGCCGACGCCGGTGTCCGTGACCGCGAGCATCACGTAGCGCCCGGGCGCCACGCCGTGGTGCGCCGCGGCGTAGTCGTCGTCGAGCGTGACCGGCGCCGTCTCGATGGTGAGGCTCCCGCCCGTCGGCATCGCGTCGCGCGCGTTGACGACGAGGTTCATCACCACCTGCTCCAGCTGCCCCGGGTCGGCGAACACCCGCCCGGGCGCGGCCGCCGAGAGGATCGAGAAGTCCACGTCGCCGCCCAGCAGCCGCCGGAGCATCTTCTCCAGGCCCGCCACCACCTGGCCGAGCTCGACCACCCGCGGCTGGAGCATCTGCTTGCGGCTGAACGCGAGGAGCTGCCGCGTGAGCTCCGCGGCGCGCTCGCCGGCCTTGCGGATCTGCTCGACGTGGGTGCGCAGCGGGTCGGCCTCCCGCAGGTCGCCCGCGATGAAGTGCGCGTAGCTGAGCACCACCGAGAGGAGGTTGTTGAAGTCGTGCGCGATGCCGCCCGCGAGCTGCCCCACGGCCTCCATCTTCTGCGACTGCCGCAGCTGCTCCTCCAGCCGCCGCCGGTCGCTGATGTCCTGCAGGGCGCCCTGCACCCGCGCGATGGCGCCGCTGGCGTCGCGCTCGGCGTGGCCGATGACGCGCACCCAGGTCGGCCGGGCCGCCCCCGTGGCGAGCTGCGCCTCGAAGTCGAAGGGAACCCCCTGGAGGGCGCAGGCCTTCACCCGCTCGCGGGTCAGCTCGCGGAAGTCCGGCGCGTAGGCCCCGAGGGCCTGCTCGGAGCTGGGCACCGTGCCCGGGGGCACGCCGTACATGGCGCAGACCTCGTCCGACCAGGTGATGCGCCCGCCCGGCACCTCGAAGCTGAACCCGCCGAGGTGCGCGGCCCGCACCGCGATGCGCAGGAGCCCTTCGCTGCGCTCGAGCTGCGCCGAGCGCTCCTCCAGGGCAGCGAAGAGCCGCCGGCGCTCGTCGTCGATCTCGATGCGCTCGATGGTCAGCGAGATGTGGTCGGCGACGGCGCCCAGGATCTTCACCTCCTCGTCGCCGAAGAAGCCCACCTCGTCGGCGTAGATGGCGTAGACGCCGCGCGCCCCGCCGCCGAGGCGCAGCGGAAACACCGCGCACGCGCGGAAGCCCCGCCGGCGCGCCTCGTCCTTGAAGAAGAAGCCCGGGTCGCGGGCGATGTCGTTGGAGACCGCGGGCGCACCGTCGCGCATCGAGCTGGCCGCCGGGCCGCGGTTGATGCGCTGGTCGCGCAGGCTGAGCCGGATGGCGTCGATGTAGCCCCCGTCGCGGCCGAAGCGGGCGATGGGCTCGAGGCGGTCGTCGTCCTCGCGGTAGACGCCCACCCACGCGAGCTGCGCGAGGCCCTTGTCGACCGCGAGCTGGCACGCGGCGTCGAGGATCTCCTGGCGGTCGCGCACCCGGACCGCGGCCTCGTTGATGCTGCTGGAGACGGCGTAGAGGCGCGCGAGGTGCTGCGCCTTCGCCTCGCTCTGCCGGAGCGAGCGCTCGCTGCGGTCGTGCGCGATGGCGACGGCGGCGAGGTGCGTCGCCGCGCCCACCCAGGCCATCTCGCGGGGCAGCGGGCCGCGCGGCTCGCGGTAGTACATCGCGAAGGTGCCGAGCAGCGCGCCCGCGGGCGAGAGGATGGGCGACGACCAGCAGGCGCGGAGCGCGTGGGCCGCGGTGAGCTCGCGGTAGGCCGTCCAGTTGGGGTGCACCGCGAGGTCGAGGGCGACGAAGCGCTCCCGGAGGTAGGCCGCCGCGCCGCAGGAGCCCGCCTCGGGGCCGATGCTCGCGCCGTCGATGACCTCGATGAACTCCCGCGGGAGGTTGGGCGCGGCGCCGTGCGCGAGGGTCTGGCTCGCCTCGTCGAAGAGCAGGATGGAGCAGAGCATCCCGTCGGCCTGCACCTCGACCAGCCGCACGATCGCCTCGAGGATCGCCGGGAGGGCCGCGCCCGTGGCGATCTGTTCGAGCACCCCGCACTGGGTCGCATAGAACCCGTCGTCCACCCCGGTCATGCGCGGGATGATACGCCCATTCGCCCGCTCGAAGCGCCGCTCGCCATCGCC
The DNA here is from genome assembly GCA_030652255.1 of Myxococcales bacterium. Taxonomy (GTDB): domain Bacteria; phylum Myxococcota_A; class Polyangia; order Polyangiales; genus SCUS01. Next base: position 57,255 of record JAUSAZ010000169.1, read on the forward strand.
GCGGCGGGCGACCGTCGCTCAGCCGGGGTCGTCGCCGCTCCCGCCGTGCAGCGCGAAGGTCAGCCGCAGGCCCACCGGGCCGCGCACCGCGGGCGCCGCCAGCGCCTCGACCCTGGTGAGCACCCCGTCGACCGCGGGGGGTAGGGGCGGCGGGCGCACGCCCAGGCTCACCGCCGGCCGTCGGCGGGCGTCGAGCTGCACCTCCAGCAGCAGGTCGCAGCCCGGGGCGCGCGCGGCCCCCGCGAAGTGATCGTCCACCGCCCGGCCGATCGCCGCGATGTACCTCGACAGCTCGCGGGACGAAACCTCGCGCGCGACGCGCTCCTCGGGCTGCATGAAGACCACCCGCGCCAGGGTCACCGCCGCGCCCGGGTCGTCGCCCTTCGCCGGGCCCTGCTCGCCGCGCATCCACTCCACCCGCAGCCCGTGGTTGGCCTCGTCGCCGGCCTCCAGGATCACCCCGCGGCCGTTGCGCAGGGCGCTCCGGAGCGTGCGCCAGGTCTCGGCCCGCAGCCGCATCGCGAAGCCGTCCTCGAGGGGCGCGCCCTGGTCGCGCTCGTGGCCCGGCGCGAAGAGCACGAAGTTGCCGCCCACCCGCGCGCGGCGGCCGCTGGCCGAGGTGGCGGCGAGGGACTCCTGGCCCGGCGCCCACACCAGCGAGGCGTCGGTGAGCGCCTCCGGGGGCACCAGCAGCGCGCAGGGCTCGTCGTCGCGGAGGCCGCGCAGCACGCCCGCGAGGCCCTCCCGGGCGTCCGCCGGGAGCCGGAGCACCACGGTGCGCTCGTGGGCCGCGAGGGTGCCGCCGGGCAGGGCGACGCGGGCGACGCGGGCGAGGGCGCTCGCGGTGTCGTCGTCGGGGTGGGCGACGCTCGGGCGGGACGGGTCCCACCAGCGGGGGAAGGGGTGGTAGCCCGCCTGGCGACCGAGGCGGGCGAGCACCCGCGCGGGGCCGTACTTCGCGGCGACGAAGGCCTCGTCGGGGTGCAGCACGATCGCCGCGAGGGCGTCGCCGTCGACGGGCACGTCGGGGAAGCCCACGGCCTCGACCCAGGCCACCGCGTTGGGCCCGCCCGCCCCGAGGAAGGGGACCTCGAAGGTGGTGAGCGCCCCGACGTCGGCCAGGGGTGCGCCCCCCGCCGCCGCGAAGAGCTTCGCGAAGAGGTTGAGCACCTCCGCGTCGCCGACGTCGAGGGAGTCCGCGGGCGGCGCCACGCGGGTGAGCACCACCTCGCGCTGCCCCTGCGACCGCAGCCCGTGCGAGACGCAGGTGCGGCAGGGGAGGGAGGCGCCCCGCACCGTGACCTCGTGGGTGAACACCACGGCGTGGAGGCGGTCGGGCAGGACTTCAGCGACGATGGGGCTGGGCATTGGGTGCAGGGCTGCGCCGCGGAGAATCGTGGAAGTGCCGTCGATGTGTCGAGGGCGCGTTCACGTTGACCCCCGGCGCGCGTATCATCGGACGCTGCGGCGTGGGTGCCGACCTCACACGCTGGCGTCCGTCCATCGACCCACTTCCCTGGGGGATCCCATCCCGTGAGCGCTGCGCCCGACGTCTTCACCCTCGTCGCCCCCGTCATCCCGCCCAGCGCCCACGTGCTGACCTTCACGGGCGTCGAGGCGATCTCCCGGATCTACTCCTTCGAGATCCTGTTCTTCATGCCCGAGGCCGACGCGGCGGACTTCGACCTCGCGGGCGCGCTGCTCAAGCGGGCGACGCTGCACATCAACCGCGACGACGGAACACCCCGCAACAGCGTCCACGGCGTGTTCTCGGCGCTCGAGCTGGTGAGCGAGTTCGCGGGCGACTCCATCTTCCGCGCGGTGCTCGTCCCGCAGCTCTGGAAGCTCACCCTCGGCAAGGGCACGCGGGTGTTCGCCCAGGAGAACACCCCCAACACCGTCCCCACCATCATCGAGAAGGGGCTCACGGTGCACGGCTTCGCGGCGGGCGACTACGCCCTGCGGCTGAAGCGCAACTACACCCCGCAGCTGCACATCGGCCAGTACAAGGAGAGCGACTTCGACTTCATCTCCCGGCTGATGGAGCGCGAGGGGATCTACTACTACTTCGAGCAGGGCGAGGAGTCCGAGAAGCTCATCATCACGGACTCCAGCTCCTTCCAGGAGCCCTTCACCAAGAGCCCGGTGCGGTACTTCCCGGTGGGCGACGACGACACCAGCCAGGTCGAGGCGATGGAGGTGTTCCGCGCCCGGCACGCCGCGCTGCCGCAGGAGGTCTGGTCGTACGACTACGACTACAACCAGCCGGCCGCCGTGTCGGGCAAGGCCGACGTCGCCGCCACCGGCGAGGCGAAGGTCTTCAACTGGGGCGAGAACGTGACCTCCGACGGCGCGAGCGAGCGCCTGGCGGAGATCCGCGCCGACGAGCTGCTCTCGCGGCAGACGGTCTTCCACGGTCGGGGCAGGCTCTTCGACGTGCGCTCGGGCTACCGCTTCACCCTGGAGGAGCACCCGAAGGACGGCCTCAACGTCGAGTACCTCGCCGTCGAGGTGGAGCACTTCGGCAACCAGCTCGCGGCCTTCCCCGCGCTGCGCCGCGCGGTGCGCTCGGACGACGACCGCACCTACAAGGTCACGGTCACGGCCATCCCCGGGGCGCACCAGTACCGACCGCCGCGCCGCACCGCGGTGCCGCGCATCACCGGCGTCGAGGCCGGCGTGGTCGACGGGCCCGCGGACAGCGAGTACGCCCAGATCGACGACCAGGGGCGATACAAGGTCCACATCCATTTCGACTCGCGCACGTGGAAGGCCGGCAAGGTGTCGACCTGGGTGCGGATGATCCAGCCGCACGGCGGCAACCCCGAGGGTTTCCACTTCCCGCTGCGCAAGGGCACCGAGGTCACGATCATCTTCGTGGGCGGCGACCCCGACCGACCGATGATCTCCGGCGTGGCCCCCAACCCCGAGACCCCGTCGGTGGTGACCTCGGCCAACCACACGCAGAACGTCGTGCACACCGGCGGCAACAGCCGCATCGAGATCGAGGACTCCGACGGCGCGCAGTACGTGGACATCTCCACGCCGCCGGAGAAGACCTTCATCCACCTCGGGGCCACGCACGGCGCCCACGACCACAACTGGATCATCAAGACCGACGGCACCGGCCTCGTGCACACGGGCGGCAACGAGGACGTGTTCGTCGGCGGGAAGCTCACCGAGCACGTCGTGGGCGACGTGGAGGAGAACTACGACGCCAACCAGACCACCGTGGTGAAGGCCAACAAGGACCTCACGGTGCACGCCAACGACTCCACCTCGGTGTTCGGCGACCAGAAGCTCTCGGTGATCGGCGCGCAGACCATCACCATCCTCAGCGGCCAGACGATGACCGTGATCAGCGGCCGCAGCGTCACCGTCCTCGGCGGCCAGAAGCACCTCATCGTGGGCGGGATGCAGCTGCTCCTGGCGGGCGACCAGACCAACATCATGTCCGGGTCGCAGACCACCCTCATCGGAAGCTCGCAGACCACCCTGGTGGCCAGCTCGCAGACCAACATGATCATGGGGTCGCAGACCAACCTCATCATGGGGTCGCAGACCTCGATCATCCTGGGCGGCGGCACGGTGATCGCGCCGCCGGGCTACACCATCATCGCGCCCGGCGGGTACACCGTGGTGGCGCCGTCCAAGTGGTACAAGATCGCGGTGCTCTCGGTGGAGGCGATCGCGATCAAGCTGTCGGCCTTCGGCGTCAAGGCCGACGTGGGCGGGCTCTCCATCGCGACCACGGGCGCCAAGGTCGACATCTACGCCTCCAAGGCCGACAACGGTCCCTTCAAGGCCAGCGTCCACGGGGTGAAGCTCCTCACCGCCGCGGCGTCGGTGAAGACCGCGGCGGCCAACCTCTACACCGCGGCCGTCAACCTGTTCACGTGAGGCCCCGCGGCGCGCGCGCACGGGTCCGACGCCCATGAAGACGATCAAACCCCAGAAGCTCGGGCTGCTCTGCCGGACCATCGAGAACGACCGGGCGCACCACTTCGTCGTCACCCTGCTGGTGTTCACCGACCTCGACGGCTCGGCGCCGCTGCCCGAGGTCGACCTCTGGAAGGTCGTCCCGAAGGAGCTCGGCGAGGGCGTGGCCTTCGACCTCGGGATGCCCAAGTCCCGCGGCGAGTGGCTGCTCGACGGCAAGGCCTTCGCGCCCCACGGCGAGGCCCGTCAGTGCTCGGTGAAGGTGCGCGTCGGGTCGAGCGAGAAGTCCCTCTTCGTCTTCGGCGACCGGCAGTGGAGCTACGGCGTCCCGACGCAGCCCGCGCCCTTCCGCGAGATGCCCCTCACCTGGTCGCGCGCCTTCGGCGGCGAGGGCTTCGCGACCAACCCCACGGGGAGGGGCTTCGCGCCGGTCGAGCGCCCCACCGGGCCGCTGCACGCGCTGCCCAACATCGAGCGCCCCGGGGAGCTCATCGAGGCCCCCGGCGACCGTCCGCGCCCCGCGGGCTTCGGCGCCATCGACTTCGCCCTGCCGCAGCGCATGGGCAAGGCCGGCACCCACGACGAGCGCTGGCTGGAGGAGCGCTACCCCGGCTTCGCCGAAGACATGGACTGGACCATCTTCAACGCGGCCGCCGAAGACCAGTGGCTGCCGGGCTTCTTCCGCGGCGACGAGGCCGTGCAGATGATCAACCTGCACCCCACCCGCCCGGTGCTGGAGGGGCGCCTGCCCGCGCTCCTGGCCCGGGCCTACGTGACCCTTCGCACCCCGCAGGGGGATGTCTTCCGCGAGGTCACCACGCGCATCGACACGGTGCACCTGCTGCCCAACGCCGAGCGCATGGTGGTGATCTACCGCGGGTCGATCCCCGTCACGCAGGACGATGGCGCCGACGTGGTGCACCTCCTCGCGGCGCTCGAAGACCCCGGGGCGCCGCGCTCGATCGAGCACTACGAGGCCGTGCTCGCGGGGCGGCTCGACAAGAAGAACGGCGCCGTGCTCGCGCTGCGCGACGACGACCTGCTGCCCGCGCCCCGCCCCGACGCGCGCCCGTCGCCCACCAGCGAGGACGAGTTCCTCGACGCCATCGCGCACCGCGGGCACGCCCAGAAGAACGGCCGGCGGCGCATGGAGATCGAGAACCAGAAGGCCCGCGACCACGTCGCCGCGAAGGGCCTCGACCCCGACCAGTACGGCCCACCGCCGCTGCCCCCGGAGCCCCCGGAGCCCCCGGCCGCGGACATCGCGACGCGGGTGGAGTCGGGCAACGCGGCGATCGACGCCGCGCTCGCCACCGCGGCGACCCAGAAGGAAGAAGCGCTCGCGCAGGCCCGCGCGCAGTGCGCCGCCAGCGGCGTGGACTTCGACGCCATGATGGGCGAGGGCGGCGGCCCGCCGACCTTCTCGGCGCAGGCGGAGATCGACCGGGCCGAGGCGACGGCCGCGACGGCGCGCGCCCACGGGGCGCCGGTGGCGGAGCTCGAGGCCATGCTCGCCGACCCGACGTACCGCGAGCGGCTCTTCGACAGCGAGCGGCGGCTGAAGGACGCCTATCGGCTCTACGCGCAGATCTTCCCGGCGGCCAACCTCCGCGAGCGCACCGAGAGCGCCCGGCTGCGGCAGTGGGTCATCGCGCAGGCCGCCGCCCGGGCCTCGATGGCCGACGCCGACCTCACCGGCGTCGACCTCTCGGGCCTCGACCTGAGCGGCTGCGACCTCGCCCGCGCCTTCATGGAGCGCGCGAACCTCATGGGCACCACCCTCCGCGGGGCCGACCTCACGCAGGCCGTGCTCGCGCGCGCCAACCTCACCAACGCCGACCTCAGCGACGTGGCGGGCCGCGCGCTCAACCTCGGCAAGGCCCGGCTGCACCGCACCCGCCTCGCCGGGGCGGACCTCAGCGAGGCCATCCTGCACGAGGCCTCGCTGCACGAGGTCGACGGCTCGCGCTGCCGCTTCACGAGGGTGCAGTTTCACGAGGCGGCGCTCGACCTGGTCGACCTGCACGACGCCGTGCTCGACGGCGCGATGTTCATCAAGTCGACCTTCACCCATGTGCGGCTCACTGGCGCGTCGCTGCGCAAGGCGATGTTTTTGGAGATGTCGGTGGCGGGCGCGGACTTCGATCGGGCGACCCTCGACGGCGCGGTCTTCGTGACCGTCGACGGCGCCGGAGCGAGCTTCCGCGAGGCGCAGATGAAGCGCCTGGTGCTGGTGAAGGACTGCACCTTCGCCGACGCGGTGTTCACCGGCGCGACCCTCGACGGGGCCAACCTCCGGGACACCGTGCTCACCCGCGCGGACTTCTCCCGCTGCCGGCTGCGCGGCGCCGACTTCACCGGCAGCGACCTGCGCGAGGCGCGCTTCCACCAGGCCTACGCCCGCGACGCGCGCTTCATGAAGGCCGACCTCCGCAAGGCCGGGATGATCGGCGTCGACCTCATGGACGCCCTGCTCGGCAAGGCCAATCTCCGCGGCGCCGACCTCCAGTCGTCGAGCCTCTACCGGGCCGACCTCTTCCGCGTCGACGGCGACCGCGGCACCAACCTCGCGGAGGCCGACCTCACCAAGGCCCGCATCGATCGGAGGCCGCGTGGACAAGGCTGAGCTCGTCCGCCGGGTGCACGAGGGCGAGGTGATCTCCCGGGTCGACCTCTCGGGCGCCGACCTCTCGGGCGCCGACCTCAACGGCGGCATCTTCGAGGAGTGCTCGTTTCGCGGCGCGTCGCTCACCGGCACCACCCTCCAGGAGGGCAACCTCTTCGGCTGCGACCTCTCGGGCGTGCGCTGGGTGGGCGGCGACCTCAACAAGACCTCCCTCGACCGCTGCGAGCTCGCGGGCGCGGTGTTCACCGACGCGGCGCTGCCCTTCACCAGCTTCGTCGCGAGCGACCTCACGGGCGCGGTGTTCAGCCCGTCGCGGCTGCTGGCGCCGAAGTTCGTGAAGTGCAACCTCACCCGCGCCAGCTTCGCGGGCTGCGCCATGAACCAGGTGGCCTTCCTGGAGTGCGACCTCACCGCGACCAACCTCACCGGCGCCCACCTGCGGCAGTGCGCGCTGCTCGGCACCGACCTCGTGACGGCGGTGCTCACCCGCGTCCACCTCGACCTGTCGGTGTTCACCGGCTGCACCCTCACCGGCAAGGACCTCCACGAGATGGACCTCTCGCTCACGCAGTTCATGGACTGCGCGATGGCGGGCTGCGACCTCACGGGCGCCACCCTCGATCGTTGCAACTTCAAGGGCGCCGACCTCACCGGCGCCACGCTCACGCACGTGCACGCGCCCAGCGCCCTCTTCCTGGAGGCGAAGCTCGAGCGCGCCGTGCTCACCCGCGCGGTGCTGCGCTCGGCGGTCTTCCAGGACGCCGACCTCACCCTCGCGGACTGCTCCGACTCCGACCTCTATCAAGGCAATTTCACCCGCGCGAAGGCCCCGCGCGGGCGCTTCCGCAACTGCGACCTCACCTACGCGGACCTCTCCCACGCCGACGTCGAGGGGGCGGATTTCTCCGGCGCGCGGATGTTCCGCGCCGTGCTCCACCGCACCCGCGACGCGGGCGCCTTCTTCACCAACCGCGCGCTCGCCCTCGGCGACGACCCCGAGCTCGCCCGCGCCGAAGACTTCACCCCACCCCGCTGACCGCACGAGAAGGATAGGACCCCATGGACGGCATCACCCCGCAGCCCCCGCTCCCGCCGACCTCCGCCCAGCGCGCGGCGCGGGTCGTCCGCGTCGACGGCGCCTCGCTCCTCCTCGTCGCCGAGGACGGCGCCCGCCCGACGGCCCGCCGCGCCGTGAGCTGCCTCGTGGCCCCGCAGCCGGGCGACCGGGTGCTCGTCGCGACGCTCCCCGGTGAGGAGCACTGGGTGCTCGCGGTGCTCGAACACTCCGCACCCGGGCTCACCCGCATCGAGCTCGACGGCGACCTCGAGCTCCGCGCCCCCAACGGGACCATCACCGCCGCCGCGGGCCGCGGTGTCACCGTCACCACCGGCGGCGAGGCGGCGGTGCTCGCGGGGGCAGTGCGCGTGGTGGCCCGCCGGGGCCTCGCGGCCTTCGACGAGCTCACGGTGCTGGCCGAGCGCCTCGACGCCGAGGTCACACGGGCGAAGGCGACCTTCGGCACCGTCGACACGGTGATGGAGCGGCTCTCGCAGCGCGCGAAGCGGGTCTACCGGGTGGTCGAGGAGCTCGACCAGCTGCGCACGCGCCGCGCCGACTACACCGCGAAGGAGACCTTCCAGGTGCACACCCACGACACCCTGCTCACCTCCGAGCAGCTGGTGAAGATCGACGGCGACCAGATCCACGTCGGCTGAGCCGACGAGAGAGAGAGCCCCCCGACGATGTTCGCCAACACGCAGATGATGGGCATGGACCTCGCGTTCCCCGACGTGTGCCTCACGCCCGCGCCGCCCGCCCCGGCGCCCATTCCCATCCCGTACCCCAACATCGCGATGGGGCCGACGGCGATCCCCTCGCAGGTCACCACGCTCTTCATGTGCACCCCCGCGCACAACCTCGCGACCACCACGCCGCTCACCAACGGCGACAACGTGGGCATCGCCACGGGCGTCGCGTCGGGCATGGTGATGGGCCCGTCGCGGCACATCCTCCCCTGCGCCACGGTGCTGGTCGGCGGCGTCCCCGCCACGCGGCTCACCAGCGTGACCATCCAGAACAGCACCAACGCCCCGGGCATGCGCATCGTGCCCAGCCAGGTGAAGGTCATCCTGCTGGCGCCCTGAGCGCCCCTTTACCCCCGTCCGTCTCCTCCAACGTCCACGACCACCGGGAAGCGCCAACCGATATGTCCGACGCCACCAAGCCCACCGGAATGATCGCCCGCAACGAGGTGCAGCGCGACGAGCTCGTCACCCGCTGGGCCGCGCCCGTCGCGGTCGGCGCCACGCTGCTTTGTCAGCCCGACGAGCAGGTGGTGATCCACGGCGGGGGCCGCGCCCTCAACGTGCTCACCACCGGGCGCTTCACCCTCGACCCCTCGGCGCTCCCCTTCCTCGAAGCCTTCGTCGACCCGAGCACCGGCTCCCTCGGCGTCACGCTCTTCTTCGTCTCCGTCGGGCGTCGCTTCGACCTCGTGTACTCCGCCCCTCTCGGGCGCGTGGAGGACGCGCGCACCCGCATGGCGATGCAGCCCGTCGCCTCCGGGCGCTGCGTCTGCGAGGTGTCCGAGGCCCTGCACGTCGTGGACGCCCTCGTGGCCCTCGGCCCCGGCGCCGACGCCGCGCGGCTGCGCTCGGAGTGGTCGACGCGGCTGGGCTTCCAGGCGAAGCAGATCTACGCCGCGCGCCTCGCGCTCACTGCCTTCTTCGAGATGGTCTCGCCGCGCACCTCGCTCGACACCCTGCGCCTGCTCTCGCAGCAGCTCCCCGAGGTGCTGCTCCCGGCGGGCGTCGCGGTGGTCGAGCTCCCGGACGTGTCGCTCTGGATCCCCGACGACGAGCAGGCCCGCTTCGCCGCCAAGGGCACGCGCCTCCCGCCGCTGGTTCCGCCCGTGACCGCGATCGTGACCGCCGCCCCGCCGCCGAGCGCGCACCCCGACGGGGCCTCCCTGGTGGGCCCGGTCGCGGTGTCGTCGCAGACCCCGTCGGGCGACGTGGTCGCGGCCTTCCACGACGACGGCGTGCCGCTGGTGGTGGTCGACGCGAGCGTGCTCACCTGGTGGCGCGGCGCGCAGGTGGGCGACCTCTGGGTGCTGCGCCGGCAGTGCCGCGTGGACGTGGGCGCGTGGCCCGAGACGGGGTGGATCTTCCGCGGCGCCGCCGAGGCCCGCGCGGCGTATCAGCGCACGCGCGAGCACCTGCGGCGGGCGCTCCCGGGCGCGACCGCGCGCGACGTGGCGTCGGAGTCGCCGCGGCTCGACCCCGACGGCGCGAGCGCGGAGGTCTTCGTGCAGGAGGGCGCCGAGGTCGCGTGGATCAGCTGCGACCGCACCACCGACGCGCTCACCCTGGCGCAGATGGCCGACCCGGTGACGGCCTTCGAGCTGGGCGGCGCGCGCACCCTCGGGCTCCGCGGCGGCGCGGGGCGGGTGCACGTCGCGACGGTGCGCGGCGCCGACGGGCAGACCGACGGGGTCATCCTGGGGAGCTTCCGCAAGGCCCCGGGCGACGTGATGGCGGCCCTGCGCGGCGGCCCGTGGAGCCCCGTCGCCCTCGCGGCGCCGCTCACGGTCGACGCCCCGACGGGCACGCTGGTGCTGCTCTGGGGCGCGGTCGCGGGCGCCGGTCTCTTCGGCGACGCCGACCGCGACGCGGTGCTCGCGCGGTTGCAGCAGGTGCTCGGCGCGAAGGCCGCGGCGGAGGTGTCGACGGCGCGCGACCTCTTCGCGGGCGACCCGGTGTGCCGGGCGCTGCGGGTCTTCGCGGGCACCTACGAGGTGACCCTCTACGCGCGCGAGGAGGACGGCGCGACGGCGCACTGCGCGGTGCTCACCCACCCGCGTGCGACGGCGTGGCGGCCGGGTCCGCTCAGGGCCCCGGCGCCGAAGAGCCCCCTGGCGGGGCTGCTCTCCGACGAGGACGACGGCGACGACCCGGAGGTGTTCCCGGGCGAGCGGTACCCGCGATTCTCGGACTACGCGCGGCTGATGGCGAAGCTCAAGGCGGGCGCGGAGAAGCCGCTCGACGTGCTGGCGGAGGAGCGCCTGGAGCCCGCGGTGCTCGGGGCGGTGGTGCAGCGCTGGATGGGGCACATGACGAAGCAGCCCGCGCTGATGCCGCGGCTGATGCGCCAGCTGCGGTGAGCATCGGGGTGGTGGGTTGATGGGCTGATGGGATGGGTTGGGTTGGGTTGGATTGGGAGCACCCGCCCACGCCCGCACCCGCCCACGCCGTCCGCGCTATCGTGCCGTCGATGGCGCGCTCCATATGCCCCCTGGTGTTCCTGGCCGTGCTGCTCGCGGGCGCCGGGGCCTCCGCGCAGGGGTGGATGCACTGGCCCGTCGACCGCGCCACCGCGGCGCGCTCGCGGCTCACGCAGGGCTTCTACGGCAACTACATCTCCTATTGCGGCGGCCGCGACGGCTGCGGCACCCACAACGGCTACGACGTCATCATGGGCGTCGGAACTCCCCTCTACGCGGTGGCGCCCGGGGTGGTCGACGCGGTCAACCCCAACGACGCGCGCACCGCGGACTACGGCAACGCCGGGCGCTGGGTGCGCGTGCGCCACGACGGCAGCACCGTCGCCGGCCTCGGCGCCACGTACTTCGTCAGCTACCTCCATCTGCAGAGCGTGGCCGTGGCGGTGGGCGCGGCGGTGACCACCACGACGCGCATCGGCCTGTCGGGCAACTCCGGGGGCGTCGGCGCGCACCTGCACCTGCACCTCGGCACGGGGCGAACCTTCTGCGGTAGCCCCGTCGACCCGGGCTGCCCGACGCCCGCGTATGTGCGGGGCTCGGTGGTGTCGCCGAGCTTCGTCGACGCGCCGGGCTGCCAGTCGGTGTGCCGCGGCGTGGCCATCCAGTGGATCCAGCCGGCGGCCTACGGGGCGGAGGCCTACGCGCGCGCCGCGGGGCCGAGCTGCGGGGCGCTCGACTACCGCGGCCGCTGCGAGGGCGAGACGCTGCGCTGGTGCATGGACGGCGCGCCGATGGAGGCCGCCTGCCTCGGCCGCGGCGGGGTGTGCGCGTGGCAGAACGACACCGAGGGCTTCAACTGCCTGCGCTGCGACCCGGCGCTCAACCGCCCGCTGCTGCCCGGTCCCCGCTGCGAGGGATCGCGCTTCCTGCGCTGCGACGGCACGCGCCCGGTGTCCGAGGACTGCGCCGCCACGGGGCGCACCTGCACGCCCGCGGGCTGCATGTCCCCGACGCCGCCCGACGCCGGAACCCCCACGGACGTCGGCAGTGATATCGGTATGGATGTCGGCAATGATGTCGGCAGCGATATCGGTATGGATGTCGGCAGTGATGTCGGCAATGGCCCGGTCGACGGGGCGGCGTCGGACGACGGGGCGCGCGATGCGGGCGCGGCGGACGGCGACGAGTCGATGGACGGCGGCGGGTCGAGGGAGATCAGCGGCGGCTGCGCGTGCCGGGCGGGCGCACCCGCGGGGGCGGCGGCTGGCGGGCGGTGGGCGGCGCTGCTGGCGCTGGCGGGCCTGGCGCTGGCGCGGCGTCGGTCGCGGCCGTACCGGTAGGCACCACGGATCACGGGTCCTGCTGCGCGCCGCGTGTGTGCGCCTCTGCCTGAGCCCAACGCACCCTTTGCGCGGCCGTGCTTGACACTACCGGGGTGCGTCGCGCATCGCATCCCCCGAGACCCACCGCCATGTCCAACTCCGCCGAGCATCCCTACGCGTCCTTCATCCACGGCATCGAGAAGCCCGTGCGCTACCTCGGCGGCGAGCACGGCGCCGTGGTCAAGCCGTGGACGCCCGACGTCGCGCGCATCGCCCTGGCCTTCCCCGACCTCTACGACATCGGGATGAGCCACCTCGGCTTCAAGATCCTCTACGGCATCTTCAACGGGCACCCGCGCCTCGCCGCCGAGCGCTGCTACGCCCCGTGGACGGACATGGAGGCCGCCCTGCGCGAGCGCTCCATCCCGCTGGTCTCGCTGGAGTCCGCCCGCCCCTTGCGCGACTTCGACGCCGTGGGCTTCTCGCTGCAGTTCGAGCTCACCTTCTCCAACATCCTCCTGATGCTCGACCTCGGGGGCATTCCCCTCCGCAGCGCCGACCGCTCGGAGTCCGACCCGCTCGTGCTCGCGGGCGGCCCCACGGCCACGCACCCGGAGCCCGTCGCGCCCTTCCTCGACGCCGTCGTCATCGGTGACGGCGAGGCCATCGCCCCGCAGGCCGTGCTCATGTGGAAGACCCTCCGCGATGCGGGCGTGCCCCGCGCCGAGCGCCTGCGGCAGCTCGCCACCCTCGAAGGCGTCTACGTCCCCTCGCTCTACGAGACGGCGCTCGACCCCGACTCGCAGCGTGTCGTCGTCACCCGCGGCACCGTCCCCGAGGCCACCATCCCGGTGAAGCGCGCCTTCATCGACGACATCAACAAGTACCCCTTCCCCCACGATGGTCCGGTGGCGGCGACGGAGACGGTGTTCGACCGCATCTCCGTCGAGATCGCCCGCGGCTGCACCGAGGGCTGCCGCTTCTGCCAGGCCGGGATGATCTACCGCCCGGTCCGGGAGCGCTCGCCCGAGAGCGTGGTCGACACCATCGTGCGCGCGGTGAAGGAGGGCGGCTACGACGAGGCCTCGCTCACCTCGCTCAGCACCGCCGACTACTCGTGCATCGCCCCCCTCGTGAAGAAGGTGATGGCGAAGCTCAAGGACGAGAAGGTCTCCCTCTCGGTCTCCTCGCTGCGCGCCTACGGCCTCGGCGAAGAACTCCTCGATGAGATCCAGTCGGTGCGCGCCACGGGGCTCACCTTCGCCCCGGAGGCCGGCACGCAGCGCATGCGCGACGTGGTGAACAAGAACGTCACCGAAGAGCAGCTCATGGAGACCGCCGAGCGGGTGTTCTCCCGCGGCTGGGCGAAGATGAAGCTCTACTTCATGATCGGCCTGCCCACCGAGCAGGACGAGGACGTCGTCGGCATCGTGGAGACCGGCCGCAAGGCCCGCGACGTCGGCCGCCGCGCGCAGAAGGGCCGCGGCCCGACGGTGACCGTGAGCGTCTCGACGCACGTCCCCAAGCCCCACACGCCCTTCCAGTGGTGCGCCATGGACGCCCTCGAGGACATCTGGCGCAAGCAGACCGTGCTGCGCGAGGCGGCCCGCAAGGCGAAGGTCGACCTCAAGCTGCACGAGTCGCTCGGCAGCACCGTCGAGGCCATCCTCGCGCGCGGCGACCGGCGCATGGCCGACGTCATCGAGACCGCCTACCGCAGCGGCGCCCGCTTCGACTCCTGGGAGGAGCGCCTGCGCTGGGACCTCTGGCAGGCCGCCCTCGCGGCGCACAACGTCGACGTGCCCGCGGCCCTCGGCACCATCCCCGTCACCGGCCGCCTCCCGTGGGACCACCTCGACGTCGGTCTCGAGGACGGCTTCCTGCTGAGGGAGTACCGCAAGGCCCTCGCCAACCGGCTGTCTCCGCCGTGCGGCAAGGTGGCGGGGCAGTTCATCCACCACACCAACCTCGAGGACGCGAAGGCCGATACGCGCAAGCTGGTCTGCTACGACTGCGGCGTCGCGTGCGACCTCACCGACATGCGCCAGGAGCGCTTCGTCTACCTGGAGCAGCTCACCGCCCGCACCCGCCCCGCGCTCAAGGAGCCCGTCACCATGACGCCCGAAGAGCGCCGCCCGAGGGCGCAGTTCGCGCAGGGCGAGCCGAAGCGCTACCGCATCGCCTTCGAGCGCACCGGGCGGGCGGCCTTCGAGAGCCACCTCGACCTCGTGCGCCTCGTGCCGCGGGTGTTCCGCCGGGCCGAGCTGCCGATGTTCTACTCGCAGGGCTTCCACCCGAAGCCCGAGATGATGTTCACGCCCGCGCTCGCGCTCGGCATCGCCACCCTCGACGACTTCGTCGACGTGAAGCTCGCCGTCGACGTCGACCCCGAGCGCCTGCCCGACCTGCTCAACCCGGGCGCCCCGGAGGGCCTGCGCTTCACGGCCGCGCTGCGCCTCGGGCCCACCGACCCGGCGATCAGCAAGGTCATCGACGTGACCTCCTACGTGATGGTGGTGCCGTGGGCGTGGCTCCAGTCGCGCGGGCTCTCCGACGACGACGCCGTGCGCGCGCACATCGCCGAGCGCCAGGCGGGGCCGATGTTCGTGCTGCGCTCCGCGGGCGGGCTCGCCAAGCGCGTCGACGTGGCCGCGTACCTGCTCTCCTGGTCGGTGGGGGATGCAGCGGCGCGGGCGAAGGTCGACGCCGTCGGCTACGCGGGCTCGCTCTGCGCCATCGCGTACGACAGCAGGGTGACCGACGCGGGCGCCGTGCGGCCCGTGGAGGTGGCCTCGGCGCTGCTCGGCGAGGACGCCCCGGTGCGCTTCATCCGCGCCGCCCAGGGGCGCCGCTCGCCCGACGGGGAGGTGTGGTCGCCGATGTCGCTGGAGCGCCTGCGCGTGGTGCGTGCCGAGCGCGCTGACGCGGCAATTGTGGCTTCGTTGACACCCGAAGAGACCGGGTGATAGACGGCGCCCGCGCCCCGGTCGCGACCGCTCCCCTCTCAACCACCGCGGCGCGCGGAAGGCCACTGGTCATGTCGAGAGCGATTTCCCTCTTCTCGGGTAATGCCAACCTCGCGCTCGGTGGAGCCATCGCGCACCAGCTCCAGACGCCCCTCGGGCGGGTGAAGGCCGGGCGCTTCTCCGACGGCGAGATCGCCGTGGAGATCGGCGAGAACGTCCGCGGCAGCGAGGTCTATCTCATCCAGTCGACCTGCGCGCCGGTCAACGACTCCATCATGGAGATGCTCATCATCGCCGACGCGCTGCGGCGCTCGAGCGCGGAGTCCATCACCGCCATCATGCCGTACTACGGCTACGCCCGGCAGGACCGCAAGGTGGCCGGGCGCACCCCCATCAGCGCCAAGCTCGTGGCCGACCTCATCACCACCGCGGGCATCGACCGGGTGCTCACCGTCGACCTGCACGCGGGGCAGATCCAGGGCTTCTTCAACATCCCGGTCGACAACCTGTACGCGATGCCGGTGCTGCTCGACGAGATCCGCGCGCTCAAGCTCGACGAGCCCGTGATGGTGTCGCCGGACGCGGGCGGCGTCGAGCGCGCGCGCGCCTACGCCAAGCGGATGAACTCCACCCTCGCGATCATCGACAAGCGCCGCGAGCGCGCCAACGTCTCCGAGGTGATGCACATCATCGGCGACGTGAAGGACCGCGACTGCGTGCTCCTCGACGACATGATCGACACCGCGGGCACGCTCACCAACGCCGCGCGCGCGCTGGCCGACGCGGGCGCCCGGCGGGTGTACGCCGCCGCCACGCACGCGGTGCTCTCCGGCCCGGCGGTGCACCGCATCGTCGACTCGCCGCTGGTGCAGGTGATCGTGACCGACTCCATCCCGCTGCGGGGCGAGGCGCAGGTGAGCCCGAAGTTCCGCCAGGCGTCGCTGGCGCCGCTGCTGGGCGAGGCGATCCGGCGCATCCACAACAGCGACTCCATCAGCTCGCTCTTCGTCTGACGATGACACCCTCGGGGGAGGCGATGGCCGAGCCCGACGACAGCGCGCTCCCCTCGGCGGTGCGCGAGCGCATCGCCCGCTACGAAACCCGCGCGACCCGGCTGGAGGCCACGCTCGCCGACTACCGCCGCCGCCAGCCGATGTACCGCAAGGTCTTCGCGGCGATGCTGGTGACGGCGGTGGCGTGCTTCGGCATCGGGCGCCTGCCGGGCCTGTGGGCGACCATCAGCGCCATCGTCATCTGCGGCGGCGGCTACGTGATGCTGCTCGGGCGACTCTGGGAGGTGCAGGCCGACGTCACCGCGACGCGCCAGGAGATCGCCAACCTGCGCCGCGGGACGACGGCGCTGCGGGGGCGGTGAGGGGCACTCCCTATTAGGTCGCTGCGCCCGGCTGCCGCGGGTTGAAAACCCACGGCAGCCACGGGAAAGCCCGCGGCGGGCTGTTCACGGTGCGTGGACATTGAGCAGGCCGCTTGCGGCCTTCACCTTAGGCTGCCGTGGGTTTTCAACCCGCGGCAGCCGGGCGCGCGAACCTGTGCCCCTCGCCGACAAACACACGGCCTGCATCCCCTCTCAGGTGAGCGTCGTCGCCAGTCTTCCCCGACACGATCGATCGGCCACGATCTACGCCGTGAAGCCCTGGACCGGCGAGTCGCTGGCCGTCGTCGCGATGGAGCCCGACGACGGTGCCGTGCCGCCGGAGGCCCACGCCATCGGTGCCACCTACTTCATCGAGATCGACATCGCCGACGAGTTTCTCCACGGGTGGAACTCCACCGAAGGCTCGTCGGCTCCGGAGCGAGCGCGCTGCGATCGCCTCATCTACTACGCGACCTACGACTGCTGATCGCACGCCCTCCGGCGCTCGTCGGTCGCCCCTTGTGACGCCGCGCATCACCGTGATAGAGGCGCCCCCCCGCTGATGAACCGCACCATGGACCTCCCCCCCCTCGTGACCTTCACGGTCATCCTCCGCCCCCCCGTCACCGAGCCCGGGCGCAGCCGTCGATGGAGCGCCCACTGCCTCGACCTCAACCTCGGCGTGTCGGCCAGCACCGCGTCGGCCGTGCGCATGCGCCTCGCGTCCTCCATCGCCGCGCACGTCGCCCTCGGGCCCATCATCAAGGACCAGCGCGAGGCCGACCCCTCCCTCTGGAAGGAAGCCAGCGCCGCGCCCCTCGTCACCCACCAGGTCGTCGAGACCGACGCGGGCACCGTCGCCGTGCGCTACGTGCAGCCCGGCCCCACGCTCGCCAACTGAGCCCTCAGCTCACCCGCTTCGCCAGCGCCTCCGCGAAGGCCATGGTGCCGACGCTCCCGCCCAGGTCGTAGGTGCGCACGTCGGTCTCCGCGTAGAGCCACGCCACCGCGCGCTCCACCCGGCTCGCGGCGTCGCGCTCGCCCATCGCGTGCAGCATCATCGCCGCCGACAGGATGAGCGCCGTCGGGTTGGCCACCCCCTTGCCCGCGATGTCCGGCGCGCTGCCGTGCACGGCCTCGAAGACCGCGCAGTTTTCGCCGAAGTTCGCCCCCGGCACGACCCCGAGGCCGCCGACGAGGCCGGCGCACAGATCGCTCAGGATGTCGCCGTAGAGGTTGTCCATCACCAGCACGTCGAAGCGCGCAGGGTCGCGCACCAGCTGCATGCAGCACGCGTCCACGATCGCCTCGTTGGACTCGATGTCGTTGAAGCGCTTCGCCACCCGGCGGGTGACGTCCAGGAACATCCCGTCCGTCAGCTTCATGATGTTGGCCTTGTGGACCGCGGTGACCTTCTTGCGCCCGTTGCTGCGCGCATACCTGAAGGCGTACTCCGCGATGCGCTGGCAGGCCTTCTCCGTGACGATCTTCAGGCTCTCCGCCACGCCGGGCACCACCATGTGCTCGACGCCCGAGTAGAGGCCCTCGGTGTTCTCGCGCACGATCACCAGGTCGACGTCGTCGTAGCGCGACGGCACGCCCTTGATGGTCTTCACCGGGCGCACGCACGCGTAGAGGTCGAGCGCCCGCCGCAGCGTCACGTTGACCGAGCGGAACCCCGACCCGATGGGCGTCCCCACGGGGCCCTTCAGCGCGATGCGGTTGCGCCGGATCGACGCGATCGCCTCGTCGGGGCACGGGTTGCCGTGCTTCTCCGCCGCCGCCGCGCCCGCCTCGAAGGGCTCCCAGAGCACCTTCACCCCGGTGGCCGCCACCACCAGCTGCGTGGCAGCCGTCACCTCGGGGCCGATGCCATCACCCGGAATCAGCGTGACCGTGTACTCCATTGTGCCTCTCGCTCCTCGTGGGCCACTGCGGTAGCCGATCGTCCGCGGGGCGGTCTACCGATAACTTCCTGACGCTCCGCGGCGTGAACGGCGCCTGGCGTCGACGCAGCGCGAGGTCTGTGGATTGCACCAGCACCGCTTTCAACCCCTGAGCCCTACAGAGGCGGTGTGCTGATGCGACGTGAGATCGGGCTGCTGGCGTGCTTCTCCCTGGGCTGTGCCAGCACCGTCGATGGCACAGGTGGGCCCTACGGCGGTGGCGGCCCGGGGGCTGACGCGGGCCTCCGGCGCGACGCCGCGCCCGACGCGCGGGACGTGCCGTATTTCGACACCAACGCCTACGACGTCTTCCGCGAGGACGCCTGTCCCGGCGTCCGCCCGCCCGCGCAGCGCGAGTACGAGTGCGACGCGCTCGGGGGCGAAGGCTGCCCCACAGACCAGGGCTGCTACCCCTTCATCGAGTACCCGGCGGTGCGCTGCGGGAGCGAGATCTACCGCACGCGCTGCTTCGAGGCGGGCACCTCGGCGCCCGGGATGTTCTGCCGCAGCGGCACCGAGTGCGCCGCGGGCGCGAACTGCTTCGTGACGGGCGCGATGAACCGCTGCCTCCAGCTCTGCCGCCTCGACGGCGCCGAGCCGCGGTGCCCGCGCGGCACGGTGTGTGAGCCCACCGACCTGCCGGACTTCGGTGCGTGCCAGTGAGCCACCCGTGGCGACTGGGGTTGCTACCGTGGCTGGCGCTGGGCTGCGGCTCGCGCACGGGACTGCACGTCCGCGACGCCGAGGCGCCGCCGCCGCAGTGCGTGACGGACACGGACTGCGACAACGGGTTGTTCTGCGACGGCGCGGAGACCTGCCGTGAGGAGCGGTGCATCCCGGGCGCACCGTTGATCTGCCTGGGCAGCACGGCGTGCGCGGTGGTGGCCTGCGACGAGGATGCGCGGATGTGCCGCACGAGCCCCGCGACGGAGGACCGTGACGGGGATGGGTTCCGCGCCCCGCGGCCGGGGAGCCTGCCGGGCGCGCCCGACCGCTGCGGCGACGACTGCGACGACAACGACCCCGAGGTGCACCCCGGCGCGGTCGAGCGCTGCAACAGCGTCGACGACGACTGCAACGGGATCATCGACGACAACGCGACGCTCACGCCCACCGGGGACGTGCTGCGGGTGAGCGAGGCCGCCGTGGCGCCGAGCGGGCCGGGCGGGGTGCAGTGGACCGGGTCGCGCTACGGGGTGAGCTACTGGGGATACGACAGCGGCCGGGCGCGGGTGTACTTCCGCCAGGTGGAGCCCACGGGGGCGCCCGCGGCGGTGCAGCAGCAGGTGACCACGACGCCCAACGACGCCTTCGGGGCGGCGCTCGCGTGGAACGGCCGCGTCCTCGGCGCCGTGTGGCAGGACCGCCGTGACCCGTCCGGGGGATACGAGATCTATTTCAACCGCCTGACCCCGGAGGGCGAGCGGCTCGGGCCCGACCAGCGCATCTCCTTCGCGCCGGGCTTCTCCATCAACCCCAACATCGTGTGGACCGGCGAGGAGTTCGTGCTGGTCTGGCAGGACGAGCGCGACACCATCGGCCAGGGGAGCTACGAGGTGTACGCGCAGCGCATCGACGGCGAGGGGCGGCTCATCCTGCCCAACCAGCGATTGACCCGCGAGCGCGCCAACAGCGAGGCGCCCGCCGTGGCGGTGAACGACACGGGCCTCGCGGTCGCCTGGATGGACGGCCGCAGCGGGCGCCGCGCGGTGTGGTTCGCGACCTTCACCCGCGGGCTCACCCGGATCACCGCCGACCGGCAGGTGTCGCTCCCCGAGCAGAGCGCCGTCGGGGCGCAGGTCGTGTGGAACCGCGACCGCTGGACCATCGCGTGGTTCGACGACGACGAGGCCTCGCGCGACCACGAGGTGTGGGGCGCCACCCGCGACGGCTCGGGCAACCCCCAGGGCGCGCCGCGGCGGCTCAGCACCGACCCGGGCTTCAGCCGGTACCCCAGCCTGTTGCCCCTGGGCGACAGGGTGTTGGTGGCCTGGGCCGACGACCGCGACGGCGCCCAGTACTCCCTGTGGGCGCGGATGTTCAACGCCGACCTCACGCCCTTGAGCGCGGAGTCGCGGGTGACGCGCACCGCGATGGGCCCGACGGCGAGCGTGTACCCGCTGCTCGCGCGCGGCCCGGACGGCGACGTCGGGGTGCTCTTCCGCGACCAGCGCGAGGGGCGCATCCAGGCGTGGTTCACCAGGCTGCGCTGCGCGATTCCGCGCTAGGGCTCAGTCGCCGAGGCCGCCGTCGGTGAGCTCCACCGGGCGGTCGTTGCAGCCGCTCTTGTCCTCGCCGGGGATGACGATGACGATGTTCTGCGAGCCCAGGTTGGCGCGGCCGTCGCCGAAGAACTGCACCCGCGCCGGGAAGCGCTGCGCCGTCGCCATGCGCGGAAGGCGGTTCTGCAGGTCGAGCGCGAAGGTGAGCCGGGTGCCCGGGACCACCCCGTAGAAGGTCGTCTGGTCGAGGCGCTCGATGTTGCTCATCGGCGCGGCCGTGGCGGGGCGCACCGCGAGCACGAACTGCGACGCCGGGCGCTCGGGGTCGAGGTCGACGATGCGCGCCGAGGCGTTGAAGCGCACCTGCTGGGTGAAGGTCTCGACGGCGGCGACCACGCGGGTGTCGAGGTCGCGCCCGTCGGCGCCGATGTCGAACACCAGCGGCGTGCCCGAGGCGGTGACGGAGCTCGTGTCGATGGCGAGCCGGCGCATGTCGTCGCGGCCCGAGAAGGGCGGCACCCCGGAGCTGATGCCGATGACCCGCGCGTTGAGCCCGCGCAGCGCCGTGACCGCGTCGGCGTAGGAGTGCGGCGGCGTCGCAGCGGCGCAGCCGGGGCGCCCGGGGGGGCAGACCACCGGGGCCGTGAAGGACGTGGCGTTGTAGCCGTTGCTGTTGAGCGGGCCGTTGTGCGACGGGGCGTCGGCCACCAGCACGAGGATGGTCTGCGCGTTGGGGCGCAGGCACCCGTAGCCCAGCCGACCGGGCACCGGGCAGGCCGCGCGGGGGGTGATCCACGGGAGGTACCCGGTGCCCGTGGCGACCTGGAAGAGGGCCTCGATCATGGCCTCGGGGTTGTCGCCGCCGCCGCCCGTCACGATGCCGTCGACGGCGCCCTGCACGTTGGCGATGCCGCGGTCGATGGGCGACACCAGGGTGAAGGGGATGTCCGTCGGGTCGCCGTAGTCGACGCCGTTGGGCGCGCGCAGGGGGAAGTCGCCGTAGGTCGCCACGCCGAACTGCACGTCGTCGATGGCGCGGGCGATGGCCGGCACGATGCTGCGCTGGAGGTTGGCCTTGATGTTGTCGATCTCGCCGTCCATCGACCCGGTGCGGTCGATGATGAAGAACACGTCGGCGACGCTCACCTGCGGCCGCGTCTCGAGGTTGACCGTGATGACCCCGGCGTCTTCCTCCAGCTCGATGCAGGTCTCCGGCGGGCGCGGTCGCGGGGCGTCGACCGGCGGCGTGTCGGTGGCCACGTCGGGCGTCCGCAGGCCCGTGCGGGCGCCGCACCCGACGATCGTCGCGAGCAGCACCGGAGCGACGCGGGCCAGACGGTTCATGCCGCGATTGTAGGGAGGCCCCGCGGGGTCGTCCACCCGCGGACTACTCTCCCGATGACGTGCGCGGTCGATCGCGTCCGCGCACCCGCGCCGCGTCGCGCGCGGCCTCCCAGCGCGCGCGGTCGTCGGCGAGCGCGTCGAGGTAGTCGATGGCCACCACCGGCGGCGGATCGCCCGGCGGCGGCGTGGCCTGGAGCGCGTCGGCGAGGTCGGTGAGCTCGTCGGCGGTGAGGTCGAGCTGCGGCGCGCTGTCGCCGAGTGCCTTCGCGATGACCTGCACCACGTCGGGCGTGAGGTCGCCGCGGCGCACGAGCGCGTGCAGGCTCTCGGCGATCTCGGGCACCGGGAGCTGCGTCTCGGTGTGCACCGCGGCGGCGATGGGGGCGAGCACGTCGGTGCCGAGGAGCCCGTCGGAGACCAGCACCGCGGCGGCCTGGAGGTAGTTGGAGACGGGCACCACGCGCGGGCCGTAGATGCGGAAGAAGCCCGGGTCGCTGCGCCGGTCGAGGTGGATGAAGATGCGCCGCACGACGTCGCCGCGGGCGGTGCGGTGCACGAGACGGATGGTCTCGGCCACGACGTCGGCGTAGGTGCGGGACTGCTCGAGCACGGCGGTGAGCTGCCGGTCGGAGACGCGCCCCGCGAGGACGTCGGCGTAGAGGGAGTAGACGAGCGCGTCGGCCTCGGCGTCGTCGCCGAAGAGGGTCTCCGGGACGTGCTGGGGCACGCGGGTGCGGGCGTCGAGGAGCGCCGGGAGCTTGTACCCGACCTGGTCGCGCAGCGCGCGGAAGCGCAGGCGCAGGATGTTGCGCATCGAGGGCTTGAGGGTGAACTCGTCCCACGCGATGCCGTCGAGGCGGAGCTTGGACTCCAGGGCGCCGCGCATCTGCTCGGGGCTGCCCGAGAGGATGGTGACCCGGCTGGGCTGGTGGAGGCGCAGGGCCCGGATGAGCCGCGCGGCGCCGGGGACGGAGCGCTTGGTCTCCGGGGTCTCGACGGCGGTCTTCAGGAGGTCGAGCCAGTGGTCGAACTCCGTGTGCAGATAGGTCTTGTCGAGGTCCCAGCGGAAGACGTGCTGCGGGGCGGGCGAGGGAACGCGACTCACGCCCCGGACGCTACCACCTCGCGGGCGCGGACGGCACGCCGCCGGCGGCGGGCGAGGCCGAGCGCGAGGCCGAGGCCGAGGAGCGGCGCACACGATGCGCCCGGGGCCGGGGCGGCGGTGGAGCAGGCGCAGCCGCCCGCGGCGCGGGGCGCGACGGGGTCGGCGGCGTCGTCGACGACGGGCACGTCGGGGGGGTCGCCCGCGTCGGTGACGAAGCCCGTGTCGGTGATGGCGCCCGCGTCGGGGGCGGGGCCCGCGTCGGGGGTGACCCCCGCGTCGGGCGGCGGGACGTAGGGGGTGGTGGCGACGAGGCGCGACAGGTTGCCGCTGGCCGTGTCGTAGCCGAGGGCGCACGACTCGATGGCCTGGTCGAACTCCGCCGCGAGGTCGTCGTCGACCTGGTCGGGCTGCACCCAGAGCACCCAGACCACGTCGAGGTCGCGCGGGGTGTCGGGGTAGGCCGGGACGCGGCGTCCGTTGGCGGCGATGACGTCGTCGATGGAGACGCCCACGCGGCGCCCGCGGACGGTCACCGTGCGGCCGGAGTACTCGGGCGACGAGTCGCGGTCGACGCCGCGCGGGAGCATGGTGGGCTCGGCGATGAGGAAGGTGGGGCGCACCGCGGAGGCCGGCACGAGGCCCATGTTGTAGAGGTCGAAATCCGAGAAGCGGAACGACGGGCGCTCGGTGCGAAACTCCCCCGGGGCGATCTCCGTCCAGAAGTTGCCCTCCATCGGCGAGCCGCCGGTGTTGAAGAAGTAGCTCCAGTGCGCGCGGTTGACGGTCATCCCGTTGATCTCGTTGCCGCGGCCGAGCAGCGTGTCGCGGGAGAGCGGCCCCGGGGGCGGCGCGTCGACGGCGCCGTCGCTCCGTGCGTCCGCGAGCGCGGAGGCGTCGGCGAGCGCGGGGGCGTCGTCGGCGACCACCGGGGCGTCGGCGAGCGCGGGGGCGTCGTCGGCGAGGCTGGCGTCGACGCTCATGGTCATGGCGTCGTCGGGGGCGCTGGCGTCGGCGCCCGCGTCGGGGGCGCCGAGGGGGTACGGGGTGATCTCCAGCCGCGGGCCGTAACGGTGGCCGAACTCCTGGGTGCAGATGAGGTAGCGCCCGAAGTTGATGGAGCGGGGGTCGGTGTAGAAGCGCAGGGAGTTGAGGTAGAGGAAGCCGTCGAGGGGAAACGCCGTGCTCAGCGAGCGGTTGATGTCGAAGACCTCCGCGCGGGTGTCGGTGCTGCTGCGCTGCCCGATGCCGCGCACGTCGTTGCGGATGGGGAGGTAGAACGCGAGCGGCTGCTGCGTGCTGGGCAGCTGCATCGTGGCGAGGTAGCGCCCCTGGTGGAAGCCCTCGAGGTCGTTGAGGGCGTTGGTGGCCTCGTAGATGAACGTGTACATCTCCCGGGTGTTGGTGACCGGGAGGTTCTCTCCGTAGATGGGCTCTGCGGGGTCGTCGGTGAGGATGTACCCGTGGCGCGTGACGCGGGCCACGACGATGGCCTCGGCGGCGGAGGAGACGAGCGAGAGGGCGGTGGCGGAGAGCGCGGCGGTGGCGAGCAGGCGGCGGGAGACGGGCTTCACGGGCGAATCCTCACACGGGGATCGAAGGGGATGCAGGGCGCGCGGAAGCTATCACCGCCGATGCCCATCGGAAACAGCTCACCCGCTGCGGTCGTGTCGCCGCGCAATGCGCCGACGGCGGGTGCGTTGACGAGATGGCGGAGGTATACGCTGCCCGAAGTGAGCACGGGTGACGGTCCAGGTGCGTATCGGGATGATCGGCCGGGCCTCGCGGCGGAGAACGCGCGACTGAGGGCCGAGCTGGCCGGGCTGCGAGGGGCGCGCCGGTCGAGGGCGCGGCGGGCGGCGGCGGCGGTGGCGGTGCTGCTGCTCGACGCGTGGGTGTTCACGCTGGTGGTCGGGTGGGTGAACACGCCGCGCGACGCCGAGGTGTGGCTCGGCTGGGCGGTGGCGGCGCTCACGGTGGGGATGAACGTGGTCGCGGCGAAGCGCTTGCTGCGCGCGCAGACCTGAGAAGAGGGACGGCGATGGCAAAGACAGGCAACACGGTGCACTTCAACCCCGACGGGGTTGGAGGCTTCCTGCGCAAGGGCGCGCTCACGCTCGGGCTCCTGGTGGTGGCGATGGTCGTCGGGTCGGCGAGCTGCACGCGCGTCGACCCGGGGCACGTGGGCATCCGGGTGAAGCTGGCGGGCACCGCGCGGGGCGTGCAGGACGCGCCCATCGTCGCGGGCTGGGTGGCCTACAACCCCGTCACCGAGATGATCGTGGAGTTTCCCACGAGCGTGCAGAACATCGTCTGGAGCAAGGACGCGCACGAGGGCTCGACCACCGACGAGTCGATCACCTTCGCGTCGTCCGAGGGCGTCACCGTCAACGCCGACGTGGGCCTCGCCTTCCACGTCGAGGCGCAGCGGGCGCCGCGGCTGTACGCCCGCTTCCGCCAGCGCGACGTGCTGGTGCTCGCCCACGGGTACGTGCGCAACGTCGTGCGCGAGGCGCTCAACGAGGGCGCGGCGGTGATGCCGGTGCAGCAGATCTACGGCGCCGGCAAGACCCGGCTGCTCAACGAGAGCCTCCAGCGCGTGGTGCAGCGCCTCGGCGACGACGGCTTCGTCATCGACCAGCTCACCTTCAACTCCGCGCTGCGCCTCCCGGACAACGTCGTCGCGGCCATCAACCGCGCGATGGAGGCCACGCAGAACGCCATCCAGGCCGAGAACCGCGTCCGTCAGATCCGCGCCGAGGCCGAGCAGGCCGTGGCCCAGGCCCGGGGCGCCGCCGAGGCCGCCCGGCAGCGGGCGCAGGGCGAGGGCGACGCGCTGCTCATCCGGGCGCGCTCCGAGGCGCAGGCCAACGAGATCATCCGCCTCTCGATGAACCGCGACGTCCTCGCGTACCGCCAGCTCCAGCGCTGGGACGGCCACCTCCCGGTGGTCACCGGCGGCGGCAACGTCCCGATGATGACCCTGGACACCACGCAGGTGCTCCAGCTCCCGGAGGCCGAGCGCCGCGCGCGGCTGCGCGAGCTCCTCAGCGCCGCGGCCCCGGCCACCTCCGCGGGCGCCACGCCCACGGGCAACGAGCACACCGACGCCGTCGCCCCCGCGCTGCCAACGGGCGTCGCCCTGACCCCGACCCCGACCCCGACCCCCTGAAAGCTCTCCTGCGCTAGAGTCGCCGCCGTGCGCTCCTTCGCCGCGCTCGCCCTCGCGCTCGCCCTCGCAGGGTGCTCCGGCACCGTCGGCGACCTCACGCCCGTCCCCGACGCGGACGCACCGCTCGACGACGCGTCGCTCCCTGCCGCGCCCGACGCCCGCTCCGACGCCTCCTCCGACGCCCCCTCCGACGCCCCGGCGGTGATGGACGCGCCCGACGCGATGCCCGCGCTCGATCGCCCCGCCGCGGTCGATCGCCCCACGCTGGAGCCCTGCGCGCAGCGGGAGGACGGCACCTGGTGCGCGGGCCTGCTCGGGCTGCCGTCGGGGGGGCTCCTGCGCTGCGAGGGCGGCGCCGCGGGGGCCATCGAGCCCTGCGCCGACGGGTGCCTCGACCTCCCGGGGGCCACTGACGCCTGCGCCACCGACGCCGTCGAGCCCTGCTTCAACGACCCCGACGGGAGCTACTGCGGCGGCAGCATCGGGGCCTCCACGCGCCGCGACGACCTGTACGTCTGCGTCGGCCGCCGCACCGCGCGCATCGACGCCTGCGCCAGCGGCTGCGACGACCGCGCCGGCGGGACCGACGCCTGCCGCGCCGCCGACCCCTGCGCCCGGGCGACCTTCGGCAACGGGGCGTACTGCGGCGCGGGCATCGGCGGCGACGCGGCGGTGCTCTACAACTGCCAGGGCGGGCGCACGGCCTCGCAGGCGCGCTGCGAGCGGGGGTGCGAGGCCCAGCCGCCGGGCGTGCCCGACCGCTGCGCCGCCGCGCCGACCACGGGGCGCTGCTGCCTGCTGCGCCCGCCGGGGAGCTTCGTGCGGGGCTTCTCGGCGTGCGGCCGCGGCGGCTCGCACTACGGCGTGGACTCCGGCGCGGGCCTCGGCACGGCCCTCGTGGCGGGCATCTCGGGCACCGTCGTGGGCGTGGCGACGGGGCACCCCAACTGCCCCTACAACGTCTCCGCGGGCACCTGCCCGTCGAGCTGCGTCAACCAGTTCAACTACGTGAAGATCCGCTCGGACTGCGGTGATCCCTCGGACGGCGGGCGCGACCTCTACGTGTACTACCTGCACGTCGACCGCCTCGCGGCGGGCATCGGCAACGGGGTCCACGTCAACCAGGGCGACCTCATCGCCTACGTCGGCAACTCGGGGTGCTCGAGCGGCCCGCACGTGCACCTGGAGATCGTCCCGGTGGCGCGCGGCGCGTCGGCCTTCCTCAACACCTGCACCAGCGTCGACCCGGCATCGCGGTACTGCCCGTGACGTAGGCGGCGGTGGGCTCAGAGCGCCGCGACGACCTCCGCCGCGGCCCGCTCGCCGGACTCCACGGCGCCCTCCATGAAGCCCGGCGCCCGCCGGCTGGTGTGTTCGCCCGCGAAGTGCACCAGACCCACGGCGCCGCCCTCCTCGCCGCCGAGCCTGCACCAGTCGCCGGGCCCGTAGCAGGCGACGCTGCCCTCGTGGAAGGGCGCAGCGGGCCAGTGCATCCGCGCCGCCCGCCCGGTGAAGGCGTCCGCGCTCCCGGGGAACACCGCGTCGAGCGCCTCGGCGAAGCGCCGCCCCTGCGCCTCGGGGTTGCTCTCGCCGAGGGACACCCCGAGCCTCCCCCCGGAGGAGGCCGTGAGCAGCGCGACCTCGCCGTCGGCGGCGCGCGGCGACTCCCAGCTCTCGTGGTAGACGCCGCCGTCGTGGAAGGTGGTGCCGCTGCTGCGGGCCTCGCGCCAGGGCCGCCCCGCGGTGGTGATGAAGACCTTGGTGTGGGTGCCGTAGGGGAGCTCGGCGATGGCGCGGCGCTTCGCGGGGGACAGCTCGATCGCGAGCTCGCAGCGCCGCAGCTGGTTGAAGGGCAGCGCGAGGATCACCCGGTCGGCGTCGACCTCCGCGGTGCTGCCCTCGCGGTCGAACACGCAGCGCACCCCACCCCCCTCGCGCGGCCGCAGCGCCACCAGGGCGTGGCCGGGCATCAGCGCGTCGCCGAGCCGCGCCGCGAGCGCCCGGGGGACGGCGTCGGACCCCTCGGCCACGACGTAGCGCTTGTCGCTGTCGCCGCGGAGGGCGAAGCGGTCGGGGTCGCCGCCGATCGCGTAGAGGAAGCTGAGCGCGCTCTGCCCGTCGAGGTCGCGCCCGAGCTCGCTGGTGAAGGCCACGTCGAGCAGCGCCCGCAGGGGACCGCGCACGCCGTTGCGGTCGAGCCAGGCGCCGGTGCTGAGCGCGTCGAGCGCCTCCGCCGCGGGGCTGTGGTGCGCGTGGCTCACCTCGCGGCCGCCGAGCAGCGCGCGGTCGCGCCGCACCAGCGCCGCCACCGGGCGGAACATCTCCACCACCTGCGCCTCGGTCCAGCTCTGGCCGAGCATCACGTAGCGCTCGCGCTCGACGCCCGCGCCGAGCCCGTGCTCGCGGTCGACGAGCGTGAGCCCCAGCTCGCCGACGAGCGCGCGGATGGACGTGTGCCGCGTGTCGATGAGCTCGCCGCCCAGCTCGGCCTTGCAGGGGAAGTGTCCGCGCAGCGTGAAGGCCCGCCCGCCCACCCGGCGCTGGGCGTCGAATACCTGGGCGTGTATTCCATGCTGTGCCAGGCGCGCCGCGGCGGTGAGCCCCGCGAGGCCTGCGCCGACGATCACCACCCGCCCGCCGCGCGTCCCGACCGTCGCGCGCGCGCCGGGGCGGGTCGCGGTGGTGGCGCAGCCCAGCGCGCCGAGGCTGCCGGCGAGGAGGGCGCGGCGGGTGGCCCGGTGTTCGTCGCGGCGCTCGATGCCCTCGGCGGTGGAGACGCGGTGCGCGTCGATCCACGAGGCGAGGCGGAGCGAGTGCAGGAGCCGACCGAAGAGGGGGGAGCGCGGCACGGAGGTGCATCGGTGATACGCCATCGCCCGCGGCGAGTGGAAGCCGGGGCCCGCTGGGCGACCGTCGCCCGCGAGCGAGGCCAGGGACCGATGTCGCGGGCGGTGGGGCTGAGTGGCACCGCAGCGGGCGGCCGCGATCGTGCAAGGAGCGCGCAGGCGCCAGCGTGGGGCCCCCCGTTCACCCATCGATGCCCAGCGATACCCCCGTACACAACCGCGCCATGGCGCACCCGCCCTCGACCCTCCCGGGGCGGGACGATTTCGATGCCGCGCGCGCGCCCACGCTGCGGGTCCGGCCAGGCTGCCCCCGGTGCGCGGCCGAGCGGCGTGCCCGTTGGTCGTACTCGGGCACGCAGGCCACCGGGACCATGGCTGGCGTGCTGCTGCTGGTGGCGTTCCGCCTTCGGCGCGACGACGCGACGAGCCGGCCAACGATCGCGATCCTCCTCGGGCTGACGACGGCGCTCGCCTGCCTCGCATGGGGCCTGCGCCATGTCACCCGGCGCCTGGACGCCCGCGCCTCGACGCCGCCTCCCGCCGACCCGTTGGCGCACTACCGCGCCGGCTCGTCGGCGGAGTGCCCGCAGCACCCCTTCGATGGGGGCGACGTCGAAGGGCCGCGTTCGGGAGCCCCCTCGGCGAGGTGCTGACCATCGCAACACGCTCGCCCTCGACGGCAGCGGGGTGTGCGATTCGCTCACAGCGCGGCCACGCCCTGTGTGCGTCGTACACAGGTCGGCGGAGCGCATCGTGAGAGGGGCGGGGCGGGCATCGACGCACGGCCCACGCCTTCGAGCACTGGCCTCGCCCTCCGAGGGGAGTGGAGCGTCGGGGAGAAGAACCGCAAGGGTCGCAAGGGTCACGATGGTCACGACGGGCTGGGCGCGCAGCCGTTGCGAAGCATCACCTCGGGTCGGGTCGGGTCGGGTATCGCTCCAACCCTCGCGAGTCCGATGCGCCAGCGCCGACGGCACGCCGCCCTGGCACCCCTTGCGACCCTTGCGACCCTTGCGGTTCTTCTCCCCGACGCTCTCCCCCAGCTCAGAGGGCTTCAGCCCGTGGAGCAGAAGCAGGCAGCGCACCATCGCCGCGTCCCGCGATGCCCCCTCCGTCGCCTACGCCCGCCCGAGCGCCTCGCGATCGTCGATGCGACCACCTGCGAGCAGCGCTTCGAGCAGCCCCGCGGCCCGCTGCGCGCCGCCCGCCGCCGCGAACGCGTCGCGCACGCGCCCCGCTCCGCCCGCGCACCCACGGGCCTCCTCCACCGCGGCCCGGAGCCGCGACGCGCTGAGCCTCCCGCGGCCGAGCATCGCCCCCGCGCGGCACTCCACCACCCGGCGAGCGACCTCCAGCTGATCGCGCCCCCAGGGCACCACGCAGGGCGCGACGCCCGCCGCGAGCGCCCGCTGCGTGATCCCCATGCCGCCGTGGCACACCACCGCGCTCGCGCGCGGCATCACCTGCGCGTGCGAGACGAAGCGCTCGACCACCACCCCGGCGGGCGCGCGCACCCTCGCCGGGTCCACGCCCGCGGTCGTGCACACGAGCTGCACCGAGGCATCGTCGCCGAAGGCCCCGATGGCCGCGTCGATCAGCGCGCCGTCGTCCTGGAACTCCGTCGAGCACGTCACCAGGACGATGGGCTTCGCGGTCGACAGCCACCCGGGCGCCGTCGTCGTCGGCGGCGGCGACCAGAGGCCCGGCCCCACCAGCTTGATGTTCGACGGCCAGTCGCTGCGCGGGTACTCGAAGGGCTCGGCGGTCATGTGCAGCAGCAGCGGCGGCGCGAGGTACATCTCGCTGATGCGCCCGAACGCGCGGGCCCCGGCGCCGACGCGCACCCGGTTGAGCGCCGGGAGGAACCTCTCCCACGGCCCCTGCACCAGCGGCCGGAGCAGCCGATCGCGGAGGCGCCCGAGCGCCCCCCGGGCGGGCGCGAACCCGGGGCCGAAGGGCGGCGCGTCGCGGGAGGGATAGGGCATCGGGAAGGGATGCCACGTGGCCCACGGGAGCCCCGAGGCCTCGGCCACCGCCTGCGCGCCCCAGGCGTTGGTGTCGACGAGCAGCAGCTGCGGCCGCTCGTCGGCGATCGCCCGCTGCATGTCGTCCACCTCCGTGGCCGCGCGGTCGACGAAGGTGCGCACCGAGCGCCTCGCGCTCTCGAGGGGAGAGCGGACCTGCCAGTCGTCGATCGCGCGCGCCTCCACCGCCGACGCCATGGGCCTGGCCGCGAGGCCCGCGCCGAGCACGAGCCCGACCTCCGAGGCGAGCGTGCGCACCCGGACGTCGTGCCCCCGCTTCGAGAGCGCGAGCGCCGTGTCCATGATGGGGAAGAGGTGCCCCCGGCCCGGGGACGTGTACACGAGCACCGTAGCCATCAGCGTTCTCTCCCTGCGACGGCGAGCGCCATCGCGGTCATGGTGTGGGCGACCTGCCGCTGCGTTCGGCCGAGGTCGACGCGCAGGAGCTTCCAGAGGTAGAGGTCGGTCGCGGCCACGAGCGCGTCGATGTATCGCTCGCGCCCGGCGCCGCGGAGCGCCCGCAGCGAGCGCGCGAAGACCTCGACGACCCAGGCGCGGTGGACGCCGCGCGCCTCGTCGAGCCCGGCGTGCAGGAGCGGCACGTCGGCCTCCTGGCGCAGCAGGTGCCACATCGTGCGCCCGTCCCGCTCGTAGTGCCGGAGCAGCGCCGCGAGCGCGCCTTCGAGGTCGCCCGGCGGAGGTCGGCGCTGGGCCTCGACGCGCGTGCGCAACCTCCCCCCGACGGCCGCGAAGAGGCCCTCCTTGTTGCCGAAATTCCGCTGCAGCGTCGGGATGCTCACGCCGGCCGCGCGCGCGACCGCGTCGAGCGTGACCCGATCGAAGAGCTCGCTGGCGAAGAGCGCCTCGGCCTCGTCGAGGACGCGCTCGACGGTCTCCGCCGCCTTCTGCGCGCGCGCCGTCTGCTGATATGCGCGCCGGTCTTTCATGTTCATCAGATGAACACGAAAGCCAACCCCCGCTCAAGCCTGTCGAACCGTTTGGGGGGGGCCTTAGCCCGTGGTGCAGAAGCTGGCCGCGCACCGCAGCCCCGTGTTGCACGCGGGCGCCACGGCGGTGCAGCACGGCTGACCCGCGGCCCCGCAGGGTCGGCAGGTGCCGCTCGTGCAGAGCTGCCGCGCGAGGCACGGCGTGGCGCTCGCGCAGCAGGCCTGGCCGCTCGCCCCGCACGACGACGACGCGGCGCAGTTGCCGCTGCCGCAGGTGAGGCCCGGGCCGCAGGCCGCCACGCCGCAGCAGGGCTGCCGCCACGCGCCGCACGCGGCGGCCTCGGCGCACACGCTCCCGGAGCATCGGAGGTTGTTGTTGCAGGTGGACCCCGGGCAGCACGGCCGCCCCGCGGCCCCGCAGGCGCCCGTGTCGACCGGCGCGGCCGCGTCGCGCGCGGCCCCGGCGTCGAGGCGCGCCTCGGGGATGTCGGGCGTCGGCTTGATGGGCTTGCCGTACTCGTCGACGGCGCCGTCGAGGATGGGGTCGGGGTCGACCCGCGGCGACATGCCCGAGATGGGGACGTCGGTGGTGGCCTCGTCGAGGCGGCCCTCGGCGCAGGCCCCGAGCGTCGCCGCGGCGAGCAGCGCGATCGCCCCGATGGCGGCGCGGGCGGTCATGGGGGCGGTCGGGGTCACGGGATGCCCAGGAGCTTGTGGGTCTGGAGCGACAGGCGCCAGCGGGGGTGTGCGCGGCACCAGTCGACCGCGCGGCGCGTGTGCTCGGCGCGCAGCGGCCCGTCGCAGGGCTGCACGAAGAACTCCTCGAAGGCCCACGGCTCGAATTCCAGCGGGTCGACCCCCTCCTGCGGGATGACCACCTTCAGCTCGTGGCCCGCGCGCACGACCACCGGCGCGCCCGCCTTCGGGCTCACGCACACCCAGTCGACCCCGGCGGGCACCGGGAGGGTGCCGTTGGTCTCGATGGCCACCTCGAAGCCCTCGCGGTGCAGGGCCTCGACCAGCGCCTCGTCGAGCTGCAGCAGCGGTTCGCCGCCGGTGCACACCACGTAGCGCGCCTCGCGGTCGGGGCCCCAGGCCCGGGCCGCCGCGCCCGCGAGCGCCTCGGCGGTGGCGAAGCGCCCGCCGCCGTCGCCGTCGGTGCCGACGAAGTCCGTGTCGCACCAGCGGGCGCACCCGCCGGCGCCGCGCGCCCGGTCGGCCTCGCGCCCCGTCCAGAGGTTGCAGCCCGCGAAGCGCACGAACACCGCGGCGCGCCCGGCCCGCGCGCCTTCGCCCTGCAGCGTGTAGAACAGCTCCTTGACGGTGTAGGCCATCGGCGCACCCGCATCATGCCACAACGCGGGGGGCGTTCGTCCTCGCGGTGGTACGGCGGCTGTTGCTATAAACCTCCTCCGCGGAGCCCGACAGGTCAGGGCGCGCGGCTGAGGGTGCATCGGTCGCATGCGACAGATCGACAAGCTGGTAGGTCACCTGATCCGCTTCGCGGGCGAGGCGCTCGTGGTGGTGTCGGGCGCGCCCGTCACCGTGCAGACCACGGCGGGCGAGAAGACCTCCAACCAGGTGCTCGACCACGCGAGCGTCACCTCGATGATCACCGAGGTCGCCCCGCCCGGGTGCCTCCAGGAGCTTCGCTCGGGCAAGGTCACCCGCTTCATCTACGGCAGCACCGCGATGAACTCCGTGACCGTGGAGGTCGCGCCCGCCCAGGGGACGTGGAAGGTGACGTTCATCCCCGGGGCCTCGCCGGGCCTGCCGCGCTCGGCGGTGCTCCCGGAGGGGATGCCCGCCGGGGGGATGCCCTCGGTGCCGGTGCAGGGCGACGCCGCCATCGAGGTGATGCTCCGCGCGATGTCGCAGCGGGGCGCGAGCGACCTGCACCTGTCGTCGGGCATGGCGCCGATGCTGCGGCTCAACGGCGAGATGCAGCGCGCCGACGACTCCCCGGTGCTCACCTCCGACGCGCTCCGCTCGCTGCTCTGGCCCATCGTGCCGAAGCGCAACCGCGAGGAGTTCGAGCGGCGCCACGACACCGACTTCGCCCACGAGATGCCCGGCGTCTCGCGCTTCCGCGTCAACCTCTTCATGGACCGCAACGGCATCGGCGCCGTCTTCCGCCGCATCCCCTTCGAGATCCTGCCCGCCGACCGGCTCGGGCTCACGCCGCAGGTGCTCGAGCTCTGCGACCTCACCCGCGGGCTCGTGCTGGTCACCGGCCCGACGGGCTCGGGCAAGAGCACCACCCTCGCGTCGCTCATCGACCGGGTGAACGCCACCCGCGACGACCACATCGTCACCATCGAAGACCCGGTGGAGTTCGTGCACAACGACAAGCGCTGCCTCGTGCGCCAGCGCGAGGTGGGGGTGCACACCGATGGGTTCCGCACGGCGCTGCGGGCGGCGCTGCGCGAAGACCCCGACGTGGTGCTCGTGGGCGAGATGCGCGACCTCGAGACCGTCGAGATCGCCATCGAGACCGCCGAGACGGGGCACCTGGTGTTCGGCACCCTGCACACCAACACCGCGGCGAGCACCGTCGACCGCATCATCGACCAGTTTCCCGCCGACCGGCAGGCGCAGATCCGCGCGATGCTCTCCGACTCCCTGAAGGGCGTCATCGCGCAGACCCTGTGCCGCAAGGTCGGCGGCGGTCGCGTGGCCGCCTACGAGGTGCTCATCGGCACGCCCGCGGTGGCCAACCTCATCCGCGAGGGCAAGACCTTCCAGCTCCCCGGCACCATGCAGACCAGCAAGCACCTCGGCATGATCACCCTGGCCGACGCGCTGCTCGACCTCGTGCTGCGCGGGCTCGTCGAGCCGCGCGAGGCCTACCTCAAGGCCATCAACAAGACCGAGATCCGGCAGCTGTTCCACAACGCCGGCGTGACGATCCCGGACGCGTAGCAGGGAGAGAGGGCGGCGGCGATGGCGCAGATCGACAAGTA
The DNA here is from genome assembly GCA_030652255.1 of Myxococcales bacterium. GTDB lineage: Bacteria > Myxococcota_A > Polyangia > Polyangiales > SCUS01. Next base: position 92,272 of record JAUSAZ010000169.1, read on the forward strand.
CATCCAGCACCTGCTGCGCTTCGAGGCCCAGTCGCTGATGGTGACCTCCAACGGCCCGGTGGTGGCGCGGCTCGCCTCCGGGGCCGAGAAGGCCTCGACGCAGACCGTCGAGCACGCCCTGCTCGTGGCGGCGGTCAACGAGAGCGCCCCGGCGGCCGCCCTGGCCGACATCCGCGCGTCGCGCATGGCGAAGTTCCAGTACCCCCACGACGCGCCCACGGTGACCGTCGAGGTGACCCCGACGCCCGGCGCCTGGAAGCTGGTGCTGTCCCCGCTGCCCGGCGCCTCCGCCGCGCGCCGCCCGAGCGAGGTGCACCCGGCGGTGTCGACCCCGTCGATGCCGGCCTCCGCCCTGCGCGGGGTGCCATCGCCGTCGCGACCCGCCATCCCCGTCGTCGACCCCGCGCGCCGCGTCGAGCCCGTGCGCCCCGCGCCCGAGGCCCCGCGCATGCCCATGGCCGAGTCCCCGCGGCTCAGCCGCCCCGACTACGCGCGCGTCACGATGCGCCCGGAGAGCCCGCGCGAGCCCGCGAGCCCGGCGCCGTCGCGCGCCCCGGAGGCCGCCGCCGAGCGGATGTCCTTCGAGCCCCGCGCGCTCGACCCGGTGCCCGCCTTCGCCCCGGGCGACGACGACCGCGCCGGCGACACGGGCGGCATCGACCTGCTGCTGCGACAGATGTCCAAGCTGGGCGCGAGCGACCTGCACCTCGCCACCGGGCGCCCGCCGTTGATGCGCCTGCACGGCGACATCCGGCCGATCCCGGGCGACCACCTCCCGCTGACCGCGGAGGCCCTGCGGGCGCTCATCCTGCCGACGATGAAGCAGTCCGCCCGGCGCGACTACGCCGCCCGCAACGACGCCGACTACGCCTACGAGATCACCGGGGTGGCGCGCTTCCGCTGCAACGCCCTGGTCGAGCGGCGCGGGCCCTCGGCGGTGCTGCGGCGCATCCCGATGGACATCGTGTCGGCCGAGGAGCTCGGGCTGACGCGCGCCATGCTCGAGCTCTGCGACCTCCCCAAGGGCCTCGTGCTGGTCACCGGCCCGACGGGCTCGGGCAAGAGCACCACCCTCGCGTCGCTGCTCGACCGCATCAACAGCTCCCGCAAGGACCACATCATCACGATCGAAGACCCGATCGAGTTCGTGCACCGCAACAAGCGCTGCCTGGTCAACCAGCGCGAGGTGGGGGTGCACACCGACGGCTTCAAGCACGCCCTGCGCGCCGCGCTCCGCGAAGACCCCGACGTGGTGATGGTCGGCGAGATGCGCGACCTGGAGACCACCGCGATCGCCATCGAGACCGCGGAGACGGGCCACCTGGTGTTCGGCACGCTGCACACCCGCACGGCGCCGAGCACCGTCGACCGGATCATCGATCAGTTCCCCGCCGAGCGGCAGCCGCAGATCCGCGCGATGCTCGCCGACTCCCTCAAGGGGGTGATCTCGCAGACGCTCTGCCGGCGCTCCGGCGGCGGGCGCGTGGCGGCCTACGAGGTGCTGCTGGTGACCCCGGCGGTGTCGAACCTCATCCGCGAGGGCAAGACCTTCCAGCTCTACGGCGTGATGCAGACCTCCCGGCAGGTCGGGATGCTCTCGCAGCACGACTCGCTCTGCGAGCTGGTGCGCACCGGCAAGATCGACGTGCGCGAGGCCTACAGCCGGAGCTTCAGCAAGAGCGACCTCCGCACGGCCCTGCACCACGCGGGCATCACCCTGCCGCCGGGGCTCGCGGCGCGCGACGCCTGATCGGCCGGGGTGGTAGGCTCCGGGGCGTGAAGCGCGTCCGGCTGGCGTCCCTCGCGATCGATCTCTCGGGCTGGCGCTTCGAGGGACAGCCCCCGCGGGAACGGAAGTACGTGTGCATCGCGTACCCGCACACCAGCAACTGGGACGGGCTGCTGATGGTGGCCTTCGCCACGCAGCTCGGGCTCCGGGCCCGCTGGATGATCAAGGACGCCTGGACGAGGCCGCCGCTCGGGGCGGCGCTGCGCGAGCTCGGCGCCGTCGGCATCGACCGCAGCCGCTCGCACAGCGTGGTGGCGCAGATGATCGCGGAGTTCGACCGGCACGACGACTTCGTGCTGGGGGTGCCGCCGGAGGGCACCCGCGGCCGCGCGGAGCACTGGAAATCGGGCTTCTATCACATCGCCCTGGGGGCCCACGTCCCGGTGGTGCCGGCCTACATCGACTTCGGGGCGAAGCGCGCGGGCATGGGCCCGCCCATGACGATGACCGGCGACGTGCGCGCGGACATGGACCGCATCCGGGCCTTCTACGGCTCGCTCGACCTGCGGGCCTACGCGCCGGAGAACGTCGGCCCCATCCGGCTGCGCGAAGAGGACACCGCGCCGGGCTGAGCGACGTTCAGGCGGGCTCCCACGGGGCGGCGGGTGGAGCGCCCTCCCGGGGGAGGCTGGGATTACCCGCGGGAGTAAGATGGCTGCGCCCGGAGAGGGTGAGCCAGCCGGTGCTGAAGGTGGCCCGGCGCCGCTCGCGCTGCTCGACGCTGCCGTGCGCCAGGTGGAACCACTCGGCCTGCAGCCGCGCGGGCGTCACGTCGAGGAGGATGTACCCGCGCTGCGAGGCGTTGCCGTAGCGCATGTGGGGGTTCTGGCGGATGAGCCCGGGGATCTCCGCCTCGACCTCGGGCGGGTGCCCCGGCGAGGTGACGCCCGGGGTGATGAGCTCCACGGCGAGGGAGCCTTCGCCGGTGCGCGGGTCATACGCGCGGGGGTCGAAGGGGTCGCGCGGGAGGTCCATCGCCCAGGAGGTGTGGATGTCGCCGGTGAGCACGGCGACGTTCTGGGCGCGCATCCGGCCGAGGGTGTCGACGAGGCGGTCGCGCGCCGCGGGGTGGCCCTCCCAGGTGTCGGTGTTGAACTTCGGGCGCAGCGGCGCGAGGCGCACCTGCTGGCCGAGGAGCTTCCATCGCGCGGGCGAGGTGGTGACCGCCCCGAAGAGCCAGCGCTCCTGCTCGTCGCCGAGGAGGGTGCGCCGCGGGTCGTGGAGGTCGGGCGAGTCGCCCGGGAGCTGCTGCGGCCGCGCCCAGATGCGGGTGTCGAGCATCACGAGGTCGACCAGGTCGCCGAAGGCGAAGCGCCGCCAGATGCGCCCGTCGGGCTGCTCGCGCACGGGCATCCACTCGAAGTACGCGCGGATGGCGGCGGCCCGCCGGTCGCGCCAGCGGTCGCCCGTGGGGGGCGTGGTCTGCGAGCCGTTCATCCAGGCGTTGTTGGCGAACTCGTGGTCGTCCCACACGGCGATCACCGGGTGCTGCTGGTGCAGCGCGCGGAGGTCGGCGTCGCGCTTGTACTGCCCGTGCCGGCGGCGGTAGTCGGTGAGCGAGAAGGTCTCCGTCGGCGGGTCGTAGGGCCGTACGCCGCCGTAGTAGCCCGAGGCATACTCGTAGATGTAATCGCCCAGGTGCACGACGGCGTCGAGGTCGAGGCGCTCGGCGAGCTCGCGGTAGAGGTGGAAGTACCCGTGGGCGAGGCTCGCGCAGGAGACCACCGCGAGGCGCAGTCGGTCGATGGATCCGGTGGGGGCGGTGCGGGTGCGGCCGACGGGGGAGCGCAGCGCGCCGACGGCGAAGCGGTAGTAGAGCGTGGTGCCGGAGGGGAGGCCCGCGGCGTCGACCTTGACGGTGTAGTCGCGGGCGATGGTGGTGACGAGCTCCCCGGAGGCGACGAGGGAGGCGAAGTCGGGGGTGGTGGAGAGCTCCCAGCGCACCGCGACCTGGCCCCGGACGCCCGTGCGGGGGGTCACGCGGGTCCAGAGGATCACCCGGTCGGCGAGGGGGTCGCCGCTCGCGACGCCGTGGAGGAAGTCCACCGCGTCGAGGAAGGGTCCCGCGTCGGGGTCGAGGGCGGCGTCGGTGCTGGGGTCGGCGTCGGTGACGGGCTCGGCGTCGGCGGGGGGGAGGATGGGCGGCGGGTCACCGCAGCCCGCGGCGACGGTGCCCAGCGCCAGGGAGGCGCCCGCGCCGGTGAGGAGTTCGCGTCGGGAGATCATCGGGCCAGGACCATAGCGCAACCCGAGGGCGCGGAAGCCCGGCCGCGCCCCTGCGGCATCGGCCGTCAGACGTCGAGGGTGTCGATCTGGATCACCCGGCCGCGGGAGGGCGCGGGGCGGTGCGAGCGGTGCGTGCGCGGTCGGGCGGGCGCCGCGGCGGGCGCCGCGGTGGGCGCCGACGGGGCGGCGAAGGAGGAGGGGACCTCGACGCGCACCGGGCCGAAGGGGGTCTGCACCGTGTAGACCTGCGGGGCGGTGGGGGTGTGACCGGCGCGCGCGGCGGGCGCGGCGGGCGTCGGCTGGCGGGTGAGGCCGAGCCCGGTGAGAAACTGCTCCAGCCCGGGGATGCCCTGCATCGGGAAGCCCGGGATCATCGGCGCCGCGGCGGCGGTGGGCGCTGCGGCTGCGACCGGCGCTGCGGGCGCGGGGGCAGAGGGCTCGTCCGCGTCGTCATCGCCGTCGTTGTCTTCGTCACCCTCGTCGTCGTCGGCGTCATCGATCGCGGCGGGCGCAGGCGCCACGGGCGCCACGGCGGGGGCGGCGGGCGCGGCGGGGGTGACGGTGACGGGCGTCGCGCCGGCGGTGTCGTTGAGCGCCGCGAAGAGCTGCGTCACCCAGACCTGCTCGCCGTGGCGCACGATGCCGACGCCGACCGAGCGCTGCACCGGGTCGACCATGTTCTCGTGGTGGCCGGGGCTGCGCAGGAGGGCCTGCTGGGCGGCCTCGGGCGACTGGTTGATGGCGATGTTCTCGGCGACGGCGCTCCAGCGGAGACCCGCCTGGGAGACGCGGTCGGCGGGCTGCCCGGTGCTGGGCGAGGTGTGAGAGAAGAAGCGCGCGCGGGCCATCTCCAGGGAGTGGGCCTCGGCGATGGCGTCGAGCCGCGGGTCGCGGCCGAGGGGCGGGAGCGAGAAGCGGGCGCGCTCTGCGTTGATGGCGCCGACCATCGGGGTGACGTCGGTGCGCTCGACGGTCTGCGCCGACGCGAGAGAGGTAGAGAGGGTGAAGGCGAGGCTGGCGAAGGCGATGGTGCGGCGGACGATCATGGTGGTGACCTCCAGGTAGAGACGGCACAGCACGAGGGATGCCACGCCCGGGGATGAGGGGATCGACGGAGCGGCCTGGGGGAGGAGGGGGGAGGGCCGTGGTGGGGCGTTGGCAGCCGGGGGTGCCAACGGATGGTCACAGCCGCGAGGTCAGGGGGCCCCGCAGGCGAGCCACTCGCCGAGGCGCCGACGCTCGGCCTCGGTGGGCGTCGCGCCGCTCTCGGGCATCGCGGTGTTGACGGAGTTGTCCCCAGCGGCGGCCTGCAGGTCGATGCTGGTGGAGTCGGCGCGGATCGCGGCGAGGCTGTTGTAGGCCGGCCGCGTGCCCATGGCGTGGCAGCGGTCGCAGTAGCTCGCGAAGAACTGCCGGCCGAAGTTGTCGTAGGTGACGGTGCTGCCCGTGGGGCAGGTGGCGCCCGAGCCGCCGCCGCTACAGCCGATCGCCAGCAGTCCAAGGATGAGCGCGAGCTTCTTCAAGTGGTACCTCTGTTCAGTGAGCCGGGGGCTGCGCGGCATGCGCAGCCATCGATGACCTGCGAGGGGTAATGTCCGCGGCAGCGGAAAAGCTTCACGGAAAGCGGTGGGGCGGAGGGGAGAGAGCGGAGCGGAGGGCGACGGGGTCAGTGCGCGGCGCGGGGGGCGCGGATGTTGAGGTGCATCGCCACGTCGTCGCGGATGAGGTTGTCGGGCATGCCGGCGTAGACGATCCCGTACTCGCGGCGGTTGATGACGAACTCCGCCGTCGCGGTGACCTCGGCGGGCGTGACCGCCACCGTCGCGGGGAAGCTGATGGAGCGGGTCACGCCGTGCAGCGCGAGGTTGCCGGTGATGGTGTGCGTCGCGCCGTTGGGGCCGCCCGGGGCGATGGCGGTGGAGGTGAAGGTCGCCCGGGGGAAGCGCGCCACGTCGAAGAAGTCCGGGGACTTCAGGTGGGTGGTGAGGCGGTCGGTGTCGGTGGTGACCGAGGTGGTGTCGATGTCCACGGCGATGCGGCTGTTTTCGACGCGCGCCGGGTCGAGGTCGATGGTGCCCGTGAAGGCGGGGAAGCTGCCCTCGTGCGAGCCGGTGACCTTGGCGCCGGTGAAGCCCACCCGCGATGTCGCGGGGTTGATGGCGAGGCGCTCGGTGGCGCTCGCGTTGGCGGCCGCGGCCGGGGTGGTGGCGGCGCTGGTGGTGGCGCGCGCGACGTTGGCGTTCGGGTCCTTGCACGCCGCGGTGCCGGCGAGGGCGAGCGCGACGAGGGCGATGGAGAGGGAGCGCATCGGGGAGACTCCTGCGATCGGGGTCGGACGCTGCGTCCGATGCCGTGCAGTACTACTAGGACGTTCGCAGGGACGCGACCATCCGACCTTTCGGAACTCTTCGTTGCGTGGGGAGCAACGATCGCAACGGGAACCGCAGTGAATCAGCGGGTGGGGGCAGCGGCCATGAGCCGGGCGATGCGCTCTTCCAAGGGCGGGTGCGAGGCGAAGAGCTTCGCGATGCTGCCGCCGTGGATGCCGAAGGCGGTGAGGCTCTCCGGGAGGTCGGCGCCCTCGCCGGCGCGGCGGAGCGAGTCGAGCGCGCCGGCCATCTCGCGCGGCGAGGTGAGCGCGGCGCCGCCCGCGTCGGCGCGAAACTCCCGGTAGCGGCTGAACCACGCCACGATGAGCGACGCCCCGAGGCCGAGCACCACCTGCGCGACCATGACGGTGATGAAGTACCCGATGCCGCCGCGGCCCCGGTCGCGGTCGCGGTCGCCGCCGGAGAGGGCGGCGTCGACCATGGTGCCGATGACCCGCGAGAAGAAGATCACGAAGGTGTTGAGCACCCCCTGGATGAGCGTGAGGGTGACCATGTCGCCGTTGGCGACGTGGGACACCTCGTGGCCGAGCACGGCGGACACCTGCTCGGGGCGCATGGCGCGGAGCAGCCCGGTGCTGACGGCGACGAGGGCGTGGTCGCGGCTCCAGCCGGTGGCGAAGGCGTTGGGGTCGGGCGAGTCGTAGATGCCCACCTCGGGCTGGCCGATGCCCGCGCGGGCGGCGTGCTGCTGCACCGTCTGGACGAGCCACGCCTCGGACTCCGAGGCCGGGGCGTCGATGACGTGCACCCGCATCGACCACTTCGCGATGACCTTGGAGAGCAGCAGCGAGACGAAGGACCCGCCGAAGCCGAAGACCGTGGCCATCACGAAGAGGCCGGCCCACTGGCCCTGCGGGAGCACGCCGGCCACCTCGAGCCCGAGGAAGACCAGGCCCAGCAGGAGCGAGACCGCGAGGTTGGTGGCGATGAGGATCAGCAGTCGCATCGTTGGTGGCCGAAGCGTGGATATCGCCAGGGGGTGAGTCAACCGTCGCCGTCGCGGGACGACGTATCGTCGCGGGTGATGAGCCCCACACTGATCGACCTCGCCACGTGGCGCCGCGAAGGAAGCACGATCGACACCCTCGACGGGTCGGTCTTCGTGCACGACACGCCGGGGCCCGACGGCGCGACGCCGCTGGTGATCCTGCATGGGTTTCCCACGTCGTCGCACGACTTCGCGGCGGTGATCCCCGCGCTGGCCGAGCGTCGCCGCGTGGTGACCTTCGACTTCCTCGGCTTCGGCTACTCGGCCAAGCCCGCGGGCTTCTCGTACTCGCTCGTCGAGCAGTGCGACGTCACCCTCGCCGTGCTGCGCGCGCTCGGGGTCGGGGAGTTCCACCTGTGGGCGCACGACATGGGCACCTCGGTGGCGACCGAGCTGCTCGCGCGCCGCGAGCGGGCTCTGCTGTCGCCGACCGTCCGCTCGCTCACGCTGATGAACGGGAGCGTGCACGTCGAGCTGGCGCATCCCACGCTCGGGCAGCACGTGCTGCGCTCGCCGCTGGGCCCGTTGTTCGCGCGGCTCAACACACGAAAGACCTTCGTCGCGCAGATGCGGGCCATCATGGCGAAGCCCCCGTCGGAGGGCGACCTCGACGCCATGTGGGAGCTGGTCTCGCGCGACGACGGCGCCCTCCGGCTGCCCGCCATCATCGGGTACATCGCCGAGCGCAAGCGCTTCTGGCACCGCTGGATCGGCGCGCTCACCCGGCTCGACCTGCCGACGCTGGTGGCCTGGGGGCTGCGCGACCCGGTGGCCGTGCCCGCCATCGCCGAGCAGCTCGCGCGGGAGATCGCGGGCGCGCGCCTGGTGACCTGGGACGACCTCGGGCACTACCCCCAGGTGGAGGATCCGGCGCGCGTGGCCGCGCTGGTGGGGGAGTTCCTGCGGGAGGTCGAGGGGTGATCCGGGGGGGCGAGCGGGCGCTGGTCAGAAGCGTCCCTGCGCGCGCAGCTCGCGACCGAGGCGGACGATGTTCGCCTCGCCCTCGCGCAGCGCCGCCGGGGAGGTGTGCACCGAGTAGCGGCCCAGCACGAGCGCGTGCGGGTGCTTCACGGCCGAGCCGACGATGAGATCGGTGGCCACCTGCGCTTCGAAGTGCAGGGCGCCGTCGCCCTCCGCGAAGACCACCAGCTCGCCCTGCGCGATGGGCTCTGGTCCGACGAGGGCGCCCGTGTGCACCGACGCGAAGGCCACGGTGTGACCGGCCGGGGGCTGGTAGGTCCAGCGCTCGCCCGCAGCGAGCGTCACGGCCACGTAGGTCATGCCCTCAGGTGACGGGATCGGGCTCGCGACCTCGCCGAGGCGCCCGAGGATCACCCGCGCCGGCCCCACGGTGGGCACCTCCGCGGGCGAGAGGTAGCGGCTCTGGGTGGGCCCGTTCTCGAGCGCCGCGGGGAGCGCCACCCACAGCTGGTAGCCGCGCAGCGTGCCCGCCCCGGCGGCGCCGCCCGTGTGCCACACGCCGCCGCCGGCGCGCATCCACTCGACCCCGCCAGCGGGGATGACCCCGTCGGAGCCGTTGCTCTCCTCGTAGCTCGCCGCGCCCTCGAAGAGGTAGCTCACCGTCGCGATGCCCGAGTGCGGGTGCCAGCCCATCTGCATCGGCCGCTCCGCCCGCAGCTCGATGCGGTCGAGGAACACGAAGGGCTTGAGCAGCTCGCCCAGGTCGGACGGGCTCATCAACCGCGTGATGCCGCCGTGACCCTGACCGCGGGTGCGCCGCGCCACGCGCCGCCCGGCTTCGCTCACCGTCCCGGAAAGTCCGCTGTCCATGTCGTCGAGCTCCATTCTGCGGGGCGATGGTCGCCCGGCCGACGGTCAGTGTGGGTGCCGCGGTGGTCGTACGAAAGATGCTCGATCGAGCGACACCTGCTCACGAACGATGCAGGCGCCGTCACCGCTACACCGTCACCCGCCGGTGCCACGTCGCCCACTCGGCCACCACGATGAGCGCCGCCGCGGCGAGCAGCGCCACCCACCACTCGCGCCGCAGCCCGGGCCTCCCCGGCAGCGGCGCCGTCGCTCGCGTGGTGCCCACGGAGAGCGTCGCCCGCGGCGCGCAGGCCGACTCGTCGGGGTCGATGAGGTTGCCCGCCACCAGCGTGTGCGACCCGCCCGCGTGCAGCCGGTGGAAGCCCGCCTCGGCGCCGAAGAACACCGCGCGACCCTCCATCACCGGCACCCGCACGCGGCGCCCGGACGGGGTCTCCACCGTGGCCTCGCGCTCGCCCGCGGGCACCGGCATCCGCCACGCCGTGCCCGTGCGGTACGACGACTGGAACGACCCGTCCTCCCCGGCGAACCAGTCGATGGCGTTGATGAGCATCACCGGCCACGACACCAGCAGCGCCACGTCGCTCTCGCGCACGTCGAAGGTGAACAGCACGAAGCGCCCGCCCCCCTCGCGCTCGCCCGCCACCAGCAGCGGGCCCGCGCTGCCGCTGCCCAGCACGCGGTCGGCGGGGGTGAGCCGGTAGCGCGCCACGCGCCCGATGTGGGCCTCCTCCAGGTCGCTGGTGAAGCGCGTCACGGGGTGCCGACGGTCGACCCGATCGAAGCCGATGGCGCCGCCCGCCGGGGCGCTGAAGAGCCCAGGCTCCACCGGGCGGGGCGATCCGTCGATCGGGGGGCGCAGGGAGATCCAGCCGACGCCGGGCGGCACCGTCACCGCCACGCCATCGCTGATGACCACGTCGTAGCGCCCCTGCCCGAGCGCGGCGGCCGCGGTGGCGGGCGTCGCCTCGACCACCTCCAGGTACTCGTCGAGCAGCAGCGCCGCCTCCAGGTAGCGGTTGCCCTCGCCCACCGACAGCACCCGCGCGCGCCGCCGCTCGGGCAGCGTCGCGTAGGCCACGTCGTCGACGGGCAGGTCGTCGCGGGTGCCGTCCTCGAAGGCGATGCGCGCCTCCAGCCGCTCGCCGCCGCCCGACAGCCGCTCGATCACCCGCTGCACGCGCTCGCCCGGGGCGACCCGCAGCCGCGCTCGCTCGATGGGCGCGCCGTCGACGCTCACCGTGAGCACCACCGACTCGGGGCGGTCGCTCCAGCTCTGGAGCTCGACCATCGCCTCGCAGCGCGAGCGGTCGAGGGGGTAGCGCCGCGCCGAGAAGGCCGTCAGCCCCAGGTTGCGCCCGCGACGCCCGACGCCGACGAAGCGCAGCGCCGCGCCCGCCGTCGTGACGTCCGGCGCCACCGGGGGATAGGCCCCGTCGCCCACCACGATCACCTCGCCGTGGGCGTTGCCGCGCAGCACGTCGCGGGCGAAGCGCAGGGCGCGGGAGAGGTCGAGGCCGGTGTCGCGCGGGCGGTACGCCGTGACCGCCGCCTCCAGCGCCGTGCTGTCGTCGGTGAGGGGCGTGAGCGCCGTGACCTCGGCGTCCATCTGCGCGACGAGCATCCGGTCGTCGGGGCCCATCGCCCGCACGATGCGCCGCGCCGCCTCGCGGGCCGCGGTCGCCCGGCCGCCGGGGAGATCGGTCGCCGACATGCTCGCGCTCCCGTCGAGGAGCAGCACCGTCGTGCGCCCGCGCCGCGACGCCCCGGCGGGCCGCGGGTCGCCCAGCGCGAACACCAGCAGCGCCAGCAGTACGAGTTGCAGCAAGAGCGAGAGCAGCCGGCGCAGGCGCTCGAAGAGCCTCGCGGAGGGGCGCTCCTCCAGCACGCGGGCCCAGAGCGGCGCGAAGGGGACGAGCACCCGGCGGCGGCGCTGGCGGAGCAGGTACAGACCGACGACGGCGGCGCCGGCGAGGGCGCCCGTCCAGGCGAGCTGCGCGGGGGCGAGGCCGAGCCACTCCATCAGTCCGTGACTCCCGTCGCGTCGCCGGGGTTCGGGCGTTGGCCCTCACCCCGGGCAATAACAGGGTGGCGCCCCGGACATTGTCCGGGGCTTGTCGGACCGGAACTCGCTCGACCTTCCGGAAGGTGCAGACGATGAGCAGCGGATTGCCGGGAATCGGCGTTCGTGTTCGACAGCCCCGGACAATGTCCGGGGCGCCACCCTGTTATTGCCCGGGGTGAGGGCCAACGCCCGAACCCCGGCGACGCGACGGCCTGCACACTTCCCGCCCTGGCCATCAGTCCACCAGCCCGGAGCGGCGGAAGAGGTTGAGCACCTGGTCTTCGAGCGCGCCCTCCACGTCGGCCGGGGCGTAGGCCACCCGGCGGGATTTGCAGAAGCCCTCCACCTCGCGGCGCCAGTGCGCGTGCGCGTCGCGGAACTTCGCCACCAGCGCGGGCGTGAGCGTCACCTCCCGGCCGTCGCCGGACTCCGCGTCCACCAGCAGCACGTCGCCGCGGGCGCCCGGGTCGGCGTCGCGCGCGTCCGTCACGTGGATCACCATGGGCTCGAACTTCTGGTAGCGCAGCGCGTTGATGCCGCGCTCGAAGCCCGCCGGGTCGTAGAGGTCGCTCACCACGATGGCCACGCCGCGGCGCTTCAGCTCGGCGCCGAGGGTGCGCGCCGCCTCCGCCAGGGCCGTCTCGCCGCCGGGCTTCAATCCCCGCAGGAACTCGAAGACCTTGAAGATCTGGCCCTTGCCGCGCGCGGGCGGGAGCCGCCGCTCGACCTTCGTCGACACCGCGATGAGGGTCACCCGGTCGAGGTTGCTGAGTGCCACGTAGGCCATCGCCGCCGCGAGGCGGCGGGCGTGGTCGAAGCGCGCGCGGCCGCCGAAGCCCATCGAGCCGGAGACGTCGAGCACGATGGCGATGGTGAGGTCTTCCTCCTCCTCGAAGCGCTTCACCAGCAGGCGCTCGGTGCGGCCGTAGACGCTCCAGTCGAGGGCGCGCAGGTCGTCGCCCGGCGTGTACGCCCGGTGGTCGGCGAACTCGATGCCGCTGCCCGAGATGCGCGTGCGCCGCTCGGCCCGCAGGCGCCCCGCGAAGAGGCGCCGGGAGGCCACCGCGAGGTACTCCAGCTTGCGCTGGAAGGCCTCGTCGAAGAGCTCACCCTCCACCGCGTCGGGGCGCTTCGGCGCGCGCAGCCAGTCGAGCCAGCCCACCCTCAGGCCCCCGGCTTGATGGCCCCGAGGATCTCCTCCAGCACCGCGTCGGGCCGCACGCCCTCGGCCTCGCCCTCGAAGTTCAGGATCATCCGGTGGCGCAGCGCGGGCGGCGCGCTCGCCTTTACGTCGTCGGCGCTGGCGCTGAAGCGCCCGTCCATCACCGCGCGGATCTTCGCCGCCAGCAGGATGGCCTGCGCCCCGCGGGGCGACGCGCCGAAGCGCACGTAGCGCTTCACCGACGGGGTGGCGCCCTCCTCGCCGGGGTGCGTCGCGAGCACGAGGCGGATGGCGTAGTCCTGCACCGAGCGCGCGACGGGCACCTCGCGGGTGAGCGCGCGCAGCTCGAGGATGCGGGCGCGGTCGAGCACGGGCTTCACCTCGGCGTCGGTGTTGCCCGTGGTGCGGTCGAGGATGGCGTGCAGGTCTTCGCGCTTGGGGAAGGGCACCTGGAGCTTGAAGAAGAAGCGGTCGAGCTGCGCCTCGGGGAGGGGGTAGGTGCCCTCCATCTCCAGGGGGTTCTGCGTGGCGAGCACGAAGAAGGGCTGGTCGAGGGCGTAGGTCTTTCGGGCGATGGTGACCGACTGCTCCTGCATGGCTTCGAGCAGGGCGCTCTGGGTCTTCGGGGTGGCGCGGTTGATCTCGTCGGCCAGCACCAGGTTGGCGAAGATGGGCCCGCGCTGGAACTCGAAGCGCTTACCGCCCTTCTCGTCCTCGGCGATCATCTGCGTGCCGAGGATGTCCGAGGGCATCAGGTCGGGGGTGAACTGCACCCGCGAGAACTGCAGGTCGAGCGCGCGGCCGAGGGTGCGCACCAGCATCGTCTTGCCCAGCCCCGGCACGCCCTCCAGCAGCGCGTGGCCGCCCGCGAGCAGGCAGGTGAGCACCCCGTCGACGATGCCCTGGTGCCCGACGATCACCCGCCCCACCTCGGTGCGCACCGCCGCGAGGTCGCGCTGGAAGCGCTCGACGGACTCCTTCGGCGCCGCCGCCACGACCTCAGCCTTCGACGCCATTCATTCCTCCCTCGGTCGGATCAACTGGAAATACCTTCGCACGTAAGAGCGGAACCCCGGCGGCACCTCGCCCTGGTGCAGCACCTCGCGGGCGCGGTCCCAGTACGGCGAATACACCTGCCGGTATGGCCGGCTCGCGAATCCCCCCGCCGCCGCGGTGCGGATCACCTGCGAGCGCGACGGCCCGGCGCCCGTCTGCTGCCCCTGCACCTGCACCGCCTGCGTGCGCCCCAGCGGGTTGATGGCCGCGCCGCGGAGGTTCTCGTCGTGCTGCGCCCCCGCCCCGCTGCCGCCGCCCGGCTCCTGCCCCGGCTGGCCGCCCGGGCGCTGCTGCCCCGGTGATCCGCCCGGCATCGGCAGCGGGATTCCGCCGCCGCCCGGCATCAGCACCATGCCCTGCGGCGGCCCGTTGCCCTGTCCCGGCTGCATGCCCTGCGGACCACCCTGGCCCTGCTGCCCGGGCTGGTTGCCCTGTCCCTGCTGCCCCTGCTGCCCCTGCTGCTGACCCTGCTGACCGTTGGCGTTGCGCGAGAACTGCTGGAGCCGCATCCGCTGCCGCTGCCCGCCCTGTCCGCGCTGCTGGCGCATCAGCTCGCGGAGCTGCTCCAGCTGCTGCCGAAGCTCCTCGTTGGAGCGCTGCGACTGCTGCTCGTCGTGCATCCGGGAGAGCTCCTCGGCGCCGCGCTGGAGGTCGGCGCCCGCCGCCTGGAGGTCGCGCGCGAGGTCCTGCGCGGCCTGGGCGAGCTCGCGCTGGAGGTGCTCGGCCTCGCGCCGCTGCTCCTCCCGCTGCTGCTGCTCCCGGGTGAGCCGCTGGGCCTCGTTCTGCCGCCGTCGTAGCAGCGACTCCTCGGGCTGGGTGAGCGCCCGCTCGCGCTGCCGCCGGAGCATCTCCTCCACCTCGCGACGGGCCTGCTCGACCTGGCGCCGTAGCTCTTCCGTGTCGGGGCGCGCCTCGGCCGCGCGCTGTAGCGCCTGCGCCGCCTGCTGCCGCTGCTGCGGCGTCATCGAGCCTTCGCGCATCGCCTGCGAGAGCTCGCGCATCGCCTGCGAGGCCGCGCCCGCGTCGCCCTGGCGCAGCGCCTCGGCGAGCCGCCGGGTCGCAGGGTCGCGCGGGTTCATCTCGTCGCCCATGGTGCGCAGGGCCTCGGAGACGCGACGCGCGGCGGCGGCGTCCTGGGCGGCGGCGGACTCCTGGAGCGCGGCGAGGCGGCGGAAGGCCTCGTCGCGGTCGAGCCGGCGGTGTGCGAGGTCGTCGAGCAGGCGGTTGAACTCCTCGACACCGCGGCGGGCCTCATCGGTGCGGGCCTGCGCCTCGATCTGCCGTGCGGCCTCGCGGAAGGCGGCGAGGTCGTCGTCGTGCAGCTCGGCGGCGTCGCGGGTGATGACCGCGGGAGCCCGGGCCGCGGGCCGCGGGGGTGTGCGCGCGGGGATGGGGACGCGGGCGACGAGGACGAGCAGCGCGGCGAGCACGGCCACCACGCGGAGCTCGGGCGGGAGGCGCCACGGGAGCGCGGCGCGCACGTCGACGCCGCGGGCGTGGGTGGCCGCGTCGTCGATGGCGGCCTGCATGAAGGCCGTGCGGGCTTCGGGCGAGCGCTGGCGGAACTGCCACGCGATGCCGAGGCGGTCGTGGAGATGATGGTGGGCGTCGAGGCGCCGCGCGGCGTCGAGCGGGCGCACCGGTCGGAGCGCGTTGACCAGGGCGCCGAGCAGCGGGAGGCAGAGCGGCGCGAGGGCGAGCCCGACGGGGTGCGAGGTGCGGAGGACGTGAAGGCGGGTGAGCAGGACGAGAGCGACCGAGGCGCCGAGGGCGGGGACGGCGACCGAGGCGGCGGCGCGGAGGGCACGCTGCCATCGGACGCGGCGGGTCGCGACGGCGAGGACGGCGAGATCAGGGGCGGCGTCGGGCATCGTCGTCAGGAGTACCGGGGACGATGCACCGGGCCGCGGCGGGGCGCCAGTTGGGAGTCGCCCCGCCCACGGGCCTACGGCGGGAGGAGCCCGAGCAGGTAGTCGCGCGGCGTCGCGAAGCGCAGCTCCTCCGCGCAGGTGAGCCGGGTGGTGAGCGTGCGCTCGCCGTGGCGCAGGGTGACGGTGCCGTCGGCGTCGTGGCGGAGCGCATCGTAGCCCCCGCGCGCGGTCGCCCCCGCGGCCACGGCGTACAGACGGCTGGTGCCGTCGCGGGTGGCGGTGAGGTCGGTGTGGTTGACGGTGTAGCTCGCGTCCGCGGCCCAGCCGAGGGCCGAGAGGGCGCCGCGCGCGGCCACCGTGATGGACGCGTCGAGGGCGTGGACGCCGAAGCCCACGTCGGGCGCGATGGAGGGGTCGGTGATGACCCGCAGCGTGGTGGTGGTGAGCGACACGCCCGCCGACACCTCGCCGGTGCAGGTCTCCAGCAGCACGCGCCGCGCCCTCGCCAGCACGTCGTAGGGGACGGCCCACCCGGCGGACTCCGCGGTCGCCACCCGGGGCGCAGGCTCGAGCGTGCGGGCCTGCTTGAGCACCAGGCGCGGGGGCCGGACGGCGCCGTCGCGCATCGCAGGCCAGCCGGGGAGCATGTCGTGGAACTCGAAGTCGAGCGTGAGCGTGCGGGCGCGGCGGGCCACCGGGCGGGGGTTGTTCTCGCGCGCCAGCCAGCGGCGGGTGACGTTGCCGGTGTCGGCGAAGAGGCGCTGGAGCACCTCGTCGGAGAGCAGGTCGCGGTCGGGCGCCCCGGAGGCGCGGCGCACCCGCTCGATGCGCACCGTATCGCCGCCGCGGGCGCGGGCGAGGCGCACCACCTCCGGGAGGATCGTCGGGTCGGGGTTGGCCACGCTGCCGTCGCCGATCTGCACGTTGACCTCCAGGCGCTCGGCGTCGGGCGAATTGGGGGGCATCACGGTGAAGGTGCACACGCCCGTGGCGCGCTCGAGGTCGTCGTCGAAGCGCGGGTGCGAGAGCACGGCCATGGCGGCGGAGAGGTGGTCGATGCGCTCGGCCCGCCGCTCCTCGAAGGCCTCGAAGGACCAGTACGACCCCCACACCCGCAGGATGGAGCGCTCGACGGTGCGCTCGCGGTCGGACGCGCGGGGCTGCGCGGCCGCGTCGAGGAAGCCCGTGTACGACTCGTACAAGCCCGCGCCGTTGAAGCCCTCGATGTCCTCCACGTTGGACGACGATCGGAAGCGCACGCCCTGGGTGACCGCGAGCGCAGCGAAGGCGGTGCGCAGCGAGCGCTCGATCTCCCCGAGGGCGGCGGGCGCGATGGGGGTCGACTCCACCACGCCGCGGATGCCGCCGGCGCGGGCGAGCGACCCGAGGGACCCGGTCGCCGGGTGGTCGCGCAGGAAGGCCTCGACGAAGGCGATCTCCGCGGGCTGCGGGTTGCGCGCGCGGTAGGTGGCCTCGCCCTCGAGCGCGATGCGCCGGACCCGGGCGTCGGCCTCGAAGGCCTCGTGGGCGAGGGCCGCGGCGATGCGCTCCCGCAGCGGCGCGAGGTGCTCGACGTAGGCCCGCACGGTGATCGACTGCGGCGCGTCGGGGCGCACGAGGCCGGGCTGGTGGATGAGCGGGATCATCCCGGCGCACTTGCCGCCGATGGTGGACGCGAGCGCGGGCACCTCGTCGGGCGTGCGGCTCGTGAGGTCGATGACGTAGGGCATGGCGTCGACCGCGGGCGTGGTGACCACGCGCACCGGGCGCTCGACCAGCGAGCGGTAGCGCCGGTACTGCTCGTCGGTGATGGGGGCGATGACCGCGCGGCCGGGGGCCTCGGCGTAGAGCAGCACCGGGGCGTAGCCGCGCTCGAGCTGGCGGAGCAGCGGGTCGTCGAGGACGCCCGCGACGTGCACGTTGGGGATTCCCCGGTTGCGCGCGAGCAGGTTGATGTGCGCGAGCGGGGTCTGCGGCGCGGCCGTGATGAGCCCGGCGAGGTTGGGGAGGTAGTCGGGCGTGGACTCCATCACGACGACGTCGGTGGAGGCGATGGAGCCGAAGGACTCGCCCGAGCGGATGATGCGCAGCGGCCCGGCGGCGATGCCCTCGCTGTACACCTCGCGGGCGCCGGGGACGACGATGTCGCGGTAGCGCAGGAGGCGGTCCCAGTTGGCGAGGCGGTCCTGCTCCATGCGGGCGCCGAGGATTTCCTGCTCGGGCGAGCGGATGAGGAAGCGCAGCTCGCGGGCGATGTCCGCGGGGAGCCGCGCGCGCAGGGCGTCGAAGAAGACGACGAGCTCGGGGTGCCAGAGCTGGTCGCTGTACTCGAGCTCGAAGGCCCAGCGCTCGGGCGAGTCTCCGCGGGGCGGCACGCGGATGAGGGTGGCGAGGCCGTAGCGACGCGCGGCGCCGAAGGAGAAGTCGTAGAAGCGGTTGGAGTAGAGCCGGTCGCCGTAGAACGCGAGGTCGAGGGGGAGGATGGGCTGGGTGCGGGCCCACGCCGTGGCCTCGGCGATGGTGGCGAAGTGCAGGCCCCGCACGGGCTCGACGAAGTCCCCGGGGACGCGCGCGCCGTTGAGCAGGCGGAACCAGTACCACTGGTCGTGCAGGGTGTAGAAGCTGCCGTCGTAGAAGCGCAGGTCGCGGTTCTCGGGGTCGCCGAAGGCCGTGATGACGAGCTTCACCGTGGAGAGCCCGTAGGCATGCACGGCGACGCGCTCGAAGTCGGCCACGGAGTCGAGGCGGGCGAGGGTGTGATCGGCGAAGTCGGGCTCGACGGGCACGTCGCCGGGCACGTCGCCCGCGTCGGTGCGGGGGGCCAACGGGGTGTCGCCGCCGCAACCGCCGAGGGCGGCGAGCGCGACGAGCGCGGCCAGGAGGTGCACGAAGGCGCGGGGCAGGGGAGGGGCCATCACGGGCGCCAGTGTCTCAAGGGCCGTGCCACGCGGCGAGCGCCGCGACGCGCAGGAATCCGGCGGAGAAGCAGCGGGAGCGGCGTGCCAGAGTGTGTCGCGGCGCCCGGGAACCAGGGCCTCGTCGCAGGGGATGTGAACGGTTGAGGGAGAGCACCCGCTCACGCCCGCGAGCACCGGCCTCGCCCTCCGAGGGGAGCGCCCGCGAGGTGTCTCCGCGCTCGTTGGGGGGACCGCTACGGCTGCGTCGGGGGAGAAGAACCGCAAGGGTCGCAAGGGTCGCAAGGGAGAATTAGAGGGCTAATGGTGTCAGGTACTCGAAGCACTCACCTCGTGTCGGAGACCGGCATCGCTCCCTCAGACCCTCGCGCGAGACCACAGCAGAGAGCGCCGCCAGAACGAACCCCTTGCGACCCTTGCGACCCTTGCGGTTCTTCTCCCCCGACGCAGCCGTAGCGGTCCCCGCAACGAGCGCGGAGATACCTCGCGGGGCTCCCCTCGGAGGGCGAGGCCGGTGCTCGCGGGCGTGAGTGGGGCTCTCCCTCAACCCTTCAAGTCCCCTGTGGAACCGTACTAGCAGCCCGCGACGACGCAGAGCTCGTCGAAGGCTGCGTGGACGTCGGTGGCGAGGGCCTCGACGTCGGGCACGGCGTCGGGGTCGGCGTAGAGCCCGATGAACATCCCGCCGTTGTAGCTGACGATGGCGACGCCGACGCCCTGGTGCGTGAAGAGGGGCACCACGGCGTGGATGGCCGTGAGCTCGGCGCGGCCGACGTAGAGGGGCATCTGGGGCCCCGGGACGTTGGTGATCGTGACGTTGAAGGCCCGCAGCATCGACGCGATGCGGAACACCGCCGACACGATGTTGGGCCCGCCGAGGTCGCCGATGCGCTCGATGAAGGCCGCCCCCTCGACCTCGTGCGAGGCGTGCTTCAGGTGCTCGCTCGCGCGGTGCACCGCGTCGTAGCGGGCCTTCACGTCGGCCTCGCGGAGGGGTAGCGGCACCAGGACGAGCGAGATGTGGTTGCCGCTGCCCTCGTCGCCCTGGCGCGCGCGCAGGTCGACCGGCACCAGCGCGCGGAACTCCCGGAGGGAGTCCACCTCATCGCCGCGCCGCGCGAGGTAGCGCCGCAGCGCCCCGGTGACCACCGCGAGGGCCACGTCGTTGAGGGTGCCGCCGAGCGCCGCGCGCACGGCCTTCGCGCGGGCGAGGTCGATGCGGGTGCCCATGTACGCGCGGTGGGGCCCCACCTCCGATGGGTTGATGGACGACGGCGAGGCGGGCACGAGGCCCTCGCGCAGCGTCTCGACGAGGCCGCCGACGATGTCCCGGGCATGCGCGCCGCCGTCGCCGAAGGACCCCCGCAGGTCGTGCAGCGCGTGCGCGACGGAGCGCGCGCTGTCGGCCGCGAGGGCGGTCACGATCTCGAGGGTGCCGGGCGCGGGGCGGGGCGTCCACGGCGCGGGCGCGCGGGGGTCGTCGCCGGGCACGACCCGCAGCAGCGAGGCGAGCAGGCCGATGCCCGCGACGCCGTCGACCATCGCGTGGTGCACCTTGAAGATCATCGCGAAGCGCCCGCGGGAGAGGCCCTCGATGAGCCACACCTCCCAGAGCGGGTGCCGGCGGTCGAGGGGCTGCGCGAACACCCGCCCCGCCGTCTGCATCAGCTGGGCGTCGTCGCCGGGCTGGGGGATGGCCGCGTGGCGCACGTGGTACCCGATGCGATAGCGCGCGTCGTCGACCCACACCGCGCCGAGGCCCGGCACCTCGCGCACCACCTGGCGGAAGCGCGGCACCTCGCCGATGCCGGCCTCCAGCAGCCGCGTGAGGCGCGCGGCGTCGAGGGCGCCGACGGGCGAGACGAGGTCACCCCCCTCGAAGATCAGCACGGCGCCGAGGTGCATCATCAGGGCGCCGCCCTCGATGTCGAAGAACACACGGTCGGTCGCGGAGAGCTTTTCGACGTTCATCTCGGCACCTCGAGGGATGGAGCAGCGCTCGGCCACGGGAGGCCCGGTGGCCGCTGGATACCCCTCGGAGGATGCACCCCGCCCGCGATTCGTGGGCTCCAATTCCCGCCGTGGACGTGCGTGGGCGCCACGGATTCCATCCCACGACGACCGCCGGGCGTAAGGGGGGATGGAGCGGGCGGTGGTCACTGGTCTGACCCTTGCGCCGGGGATTCCCGGGGTGGGAGTCTGTCGGCCAGATGGGCATTCCCTCGCTGCGCCGCTCCGCCTCCGTGCTCCTCCTGGTCTGCGCCGCGGGGTGCATCGAGGCCTCCCCGGTGGACCCTTCGTGCTCCGACGGCCGTAGCCGCTGCGTCGCGCAGGTCAGCCTCGGGGCCCACTTCGGGTGCGCGCTGCTCCGCGACCGGTCGGTCTGGTGCTGGGGCCGCAACGACGAGGCGCAGCTCGGGTACCCGACCACCGACCTCTGCCCTGACGAGCTGTCCGACGGGCAGACCCGCGCGGTCGCCTGCCACGCGTTTCCCTTCCAGGTGCTCGGGCTCGACCGGGCGGTGGCGGTGTCCGCCGGCGGCGCCTTCGCGTGCGCCCTCCGCGACGACGGCACCCTCCGTTGCTGGGGCAGCAACAGCGCCGGGCAGCTCGGCAACGGGCTCACGCTCCCGAGCTCGTCGCCCGCCACCGTCGTCGGCCTCACGGGCGTGACGGCCGTCGCCGCGGGGGCGCGGCACGCGTGCGCCGTGGCCGAGGGGAGGGTGTACTGCTGGGGCGCCAACGACCGCGGGCAGCTCGGGCAGGTCACGACGTCGCGGCAGTGTACGGTCGGCGCGGCGAGCCTCCCGTGCGAGACGCTCCCCACGGTCATCGACACGCTCACCGACGTGGAGGCGATCACCGTCGGCGCGGCCCACACCTGCGCGCGCACCAGCAAGGGCATCGTGCTCTGCTGGGGCGACGACCGCTACGGGCAGATGGGCGACGGGCAGGCGGCGACGATGCCCGCGGCCAACCCCCGGGCGGTGATCCGCGGCGAGGAGCCCATCGACGGGGTGATCGAGCTCGCCTCCGTCGGGGACTTCACCTGCGGGCGCAACGCCGAGGGCGTGGTCTGGTGCTGGGGGCGCAACGACCTCGGGCAGCTCGGGAGCGCGGCGACCGGGACCGTTCCGGCCAACTGCTCCGGGCCGTGCAGCCCGCGGCCGACGCAGGTGCCCGGGCTGGACTTCCGGGTGAGCCCGGTGGACGCCGGCACCGACGCCAGCACCGACGCCCTCACCGAGAGCGACGGCGAGGCCCGCTGGGACGCGGGCGATGATGGCGGCCGCGACGCGGGCGTGGACGCGCCCGACGACGTGACGACCGCGGACGGCGGCGGCGGCGACGGCGGCGCCAACGGGGACGCGGACGACGCGAGCGAGGCCGGGGACGTGGCGCCCGTGCGCGACGCCGTGATGGCGCCCTCGATGGTGCCGCGGGGCATCGCCGTGGGGGGCACCTTCGGCTGCGCCGTGCTCGACGACGGCACCGTGCGATGCTGGGGCGACGACTCCCTCGGGCAGCTCGGCGACGGTCAGCGGGGAAGAGACCCGCAGGGGCCGGTGATGGTCATCGCCACGCCCGGCGCCGCGGCGACCAACCCCCTCCAGCGGGTGGTGTCGATCGCGGGCGGCGTGGACAACGCGTGCGCGCTGCTGGCCGACGGCAGCCTGCGGTGCTGGGGCTCCAACCGCTCGGGGGCCCTGGGCATCGGGAGCACGAGCGTCCAGGCGGGCCCCGTCCCGGTGAGCTGGTAGGGGGCCCGCGATGCGTGACCGACCCGACCCGACGGCGAGCGCGGCGTGGAGGGCCACCGTCGCCGCCGCGGCGCTGGGCCTGGGCGGCGGCTGCGCGGGGGACCTCGAGCTCAACGCGGCGGCCGTGGCGGACGACGCCGGCGTCACCTGCGCGGGCGCGGCGTGCGTGCGGGCCGGGCGGTGCCGGGCGGGGCAGGCGTCGGCGCAGTTCGGGTCGCAGACGGCGCTGCCCTCGGTGGTGGGCCCGTCGACCCGGCTGCCGATGACCGTGGTGTTCAACAACTGCAGCGGCATGTACTGGGACCGCGAGGGCTTCTCGCTGGTCCCGGTGGACCCCGAGGCCGGCGCCGCGTGGGGGGTGCGCCGCGTCCCGCTCCCGAGCGGCGTGTACGACGGCAGCGAGGTCACCATCCGCTTCGAACTGGTCGCGCCGCTGGCCACGGGGCACTACCCCACCCGCTGGGCCATCTCGCGCGACCGCGTCGAGCTCCTCCAGGAGCACACGCCCCCGCAGGACGTGCGGGTGCTCGCCCCGGCGGACTGCGCCCTCGCGGGCCCGGCGGTGCGCTTCCGCTCGCAGGTGGCGCCGCCCGCCTTCGTGGGCGTGGGCGCCCCGGTGCGCGGCAGCGTGACCTTCTCCAACTGCTCTGCGGCGACGCTCACCCGGGCGGAGGGCTGGGGGCTCACCTCCCGCTCCGACCCCGGCGACACCTGGGGCGCCGCGCGCTTCGAGCTCCCGACGGACGTGCCCTACGGCGCGGAGTTCACCGTCGACCTCGACGCCGTCGCGCCGTCGCAGCCGGGGCGCTACGCCTGGTCGTGGCAGGTGACCCGCGGCGACGCCGCCGTCGGCGAGGCGTCCCCGCTGGTGCAGCCCGTGGTGCTGCGCCCGGCCGACTGCGGCAACGCCACCACCGCCGCGCGCTTCATCCGCCAGACGACGCCGCCCGACACGGTCGACCCGCACCAGGGCTTCAACGTCGAGGCCAGCTTCGGCAACTGCTCGTCGACCCCATGGGACGCGTCCTACCGGCTCGACACCGCCCTCCCCGGCGGCGCGCGCCCGTGGACCGCGGGGCCCGTCAGCCTCCCGCTGCCGGTCGGCCCCGGCTTCGCCATCGACGTGCCCTTTCGTGTGCAGGCGCCCGGCGCCCCCGGGCGCTACGGCTACCGCTTCGGCATCACCGGGCCGGGCGGCGCCCTCGACGAGGCCGCGCCGGGGTCCGAGGTCACCGTGCGGTGCATCCCGCAGTGCGGCGGCCACAACTGCGGCGGCGACGGCTGCGGGGGATCGTGCGGCGGCTGCCCGGGGGGCTGGTCGTGCGACGGCGCCCACTGCCAGGCGCCCGACCGCCCGGTCTGCGGCGAGCTCCAGTGGTGGAACACCTACCTCACGTACGCGCACATCTCCTACGGCTGGTACGACACCGACCTCGGCGTCCGGGCCAACACCCGGGTGCAGCTCCGGCACACCTCGCGGCTCATCCGCACCGGGGTGTACGCCTGGGGCTACATGCCGGAGTTCGTCGACCTCACGACGGGGCTGCGCTTCCGGCTGCTGCACCTCCGGCCGCAGCACCAGTGGGCGACGGACGTGGGCCGCGAATACCCGGCCGGGTATGTCGTCGGCCTCTCCGGCGGCGACACCCGGGACACCGGCCTCCCGCAGTACTCCACCGGGCAGCACCTGTGCGTGCAGACCCTCCAGCCCTACCGCGCGGTCTTCCCCGCCGGGACCGACGCGTGCCGATGACCCCGCGCGCGTTGACGCTCGCGGCCGCGCTCGCGGCGACGGGCTGCGGCGGGGGCGACGGCCCGGTGCCGCTGCGCCTCGTCCTCGACGACCCCACCGACGCGCCCATGCGCGGCCTCAGCGCCGACGAGCAGGCGGGCTTCGATCGCGGCGACGCCCTCTTCGCGCGGCAGTACCTCCCCACGCAGGGCCTCGGTCCGGTGTTCGTGCGGGCCTCGTGCGCGAGCTGCCACGCGGGCGACGGGCGCGGCCCCGGCTTCGTCGAGCGGGCCATCGCCGTCGGCGCCGACGGGTACACCCCCGCGCCCGACCAGTCGGTGATGCCCTTCGGTCCGGTCGTCCGGCCGTACTTCGTCGCGCCCGCCACGCGCGGCGTCGAGGCGCCCGCGGAGGGCACGCCGGGTCTGCTGCGCTCGGTGCGGGTGGGGCCCGCGGTCTTCGGCCGCGGCTGGATCGAGGCCGTCGACGAGTCCGAGCCGGCGCGCATCGCCGCGGCCCAGAGCCTCGCGGGGCGGGTGCGCGGCCGGGTCCCGCGCCTCGCCGACGGGCGCCTCGGGCGCTTCGGGCTGAAGGCGCGCATCGCCACGCTGGAGGAGTTCGCCGCGGACGCGTTTCGCGGCGACATGGGCCTGACCTCGCCGCTCGCCCCGACGGAGGTCGCAAACGCCGACGGCCTCGCCGACGACCAGCGCCCGGGGATCGACCTCGACCAGGCGAGCGTGAGCGACGTCGGCGCGTACCTCCGCGCCCTGGCGCTCCCCCGTCGTGAGGGCATCGACCCGCGCGGCCGGGCGCTCTTCGAGCGGGCCCGGTGCAGCGACTGCCACGTCCCGGCGCTGCGCACCCGCGCCGACGCCCGACCCGCGGTGCTCGCGTCCACCGAGGCCGAGATCTACTCCGACCTCCTGCTGCACGACATGGGCGCCGGCCTCGCCGACGGCGCGGCGGAGGGCGCCGCGGGGCCGCGCGACTGGCGCACGGCGCCGCTCATCGGGCTGCGCTTCTTCCGCTCGATGCTGCACGACGGGCGCGCGCGCTCGCTGGAGGAGGCCGTGCGGATGCACCGGGGCGACGGGTCCGAGGCCAACGGGTCCGTCGACGCCTTCGAGGCGCTCCCGGCGGCCGACCGCGCCGCGCTCCTCGACTATGTGGGGCGGCTGTGAGCGCCCGCCGCCGCCGACACGGCGCCGCGGGGATGGCGCTCGCGGCGCTGCTGGCCTCCTGCGGCGACCCGGCGCCGGTCGACCCGCGGAGCGCCGCGCTCGCCGCGGTGAAGTCCGCGCTCACCGCCGACCTCGCCGCGCTGGTGACCGCCGCGCGCGCCGTCCAGGCCACCGCCCCGGCGCCCGACGCCGACGGCTGGGACGCCGCCCGCGACCCCGCGGCGGTCGCGGCGCAGCGGGCCCGGTGGCGCGAGGCGCGGGCGGCCTACGAGCGCATCGAGGGCGCGCTGGCGGTGCTGTTTCCGAGCCTCGACTACTCCACGGACGAGCGCTACGACGGCCAACTCGTGGAGATCGTGGCGCGCCGCGACGACGACCTCTTCGACGGCGAAGGGGTCACCGGGATGCACGCCATCGAGCGCATCCTCTGGGCCGACGCGCACCCGCCGCGGGTGGTGGAGTTCGAGCGGGCGCTGCCCGGGTATGTGCCGGCGGCCTTCCCCGCGACGGCCGCGCAGGCGGCGGCGTATCGCGACGGGCTCTGCGCCCGGCTGGTGCGCGACGTCGAGCAGATGCAGCGGGAGTTCGCCCCCCTGGCGCTCGACTCCGCGGCGGCCTTCCGCGGGGTCATCGGGTCGATGCAGGAGCAGGCCGAGAAGGTCGAGAGCGCGGCCAGCGCCGAGGAGGAGTCGCGCTACGCCCAGGCGACCCTCTTCGACCTGCGCAACAACCTCGCGGGCGCGCAGGCGGCGTGGGGGGCCTTTCGTCCGTGGGTGCGCTCGCGCGGCGGGGCGGCGCTGGCCGAGGCCATCGACGCGCGCTTCGCGGCGCTGGCGGGGCGCTACGCGGCGATCCCGGGCGACGCCATCCCGCCGGTGCCCGAGGGGTGGAACCCCGACGCGCCCACGGACGAGCAGCTGCGCTCGCCCTTCGGACAGCTGCGGGCCTTCGTGCTGGCCGAGAGCGACCCCGCGCACGACGGCGGGCTCGTGTCCGAGATGAACCGCGCCGCCGACCTGCTCGACATCCCGAGGCTGCCGTGACCCGCCGCGCGGCCATCGCGCTGGCCCTGGCGCTGGGGTGCGGCGGCGGCGACGACCCGATCGAGCCCGGTGGCTTCATCGCGCTCACGGACGACTTCCGCGACTTCCGCGCCTGGCCGCGGCGCGCGGTCGGCGAGGGCGAGCTGGGCGAGCACCCCGAGGGCCCGCGCTACGTGTACGCCAACCAGGCGCCGCCCCCGGCGGGGGAGCCGTACCCCGTGGGCACCATCCTCGTGCACGCGATCGAGCAGACCGACGACCCGATGACCTGGGAGCTCTTCGCGATGGCCAAGCGCGGCAGCGGGTACAACGCCGCCGGGGCGGTCGGGTGGGAGTTCTTCCACCTGGAGTTCAGCGTCCGGGGCGTGCCGGTGATCGCCTCGCGGGGGCTCAACCCGACGGTGCTGCGCACCTACGCGGGCGTCGGGCCGATCACCCAGGGCTCCGGCTGCAACCGCTGCCACGCCGCGCCCGACGCCGCGCTCCACGACTCCATCCTGTCGCCGCTGCACCGGCCCGGCGCCGCCCGCTGAGCGGGGGCCCGGCACCCCGCGCAAGCCATCAACGGCGCGGGCTCACGCGGAGCGCGCGACGCGCACGAAGGCGGCGACGACAGCGGGGTCGAGCTGGGTCCCGGCGGCGCGCTCGATGGTCGTCAGCGCGGCGTCGTGGGGCATGCCCTCGCGGTACGGCCGGTCGCTGGTCATGGCATCGAAGGCGTCGCAGACCGAGAGCAGGCGCGCGCCGAGCGGGATCGCCTCGCCCGCCAGCCGGCAGGGGTACCCGTGGCCGTCCCAGCGCTCGTGGTGGTACCGCACCAGGTCGGCGACCCCGCGCAGCGGCTCGACGGTGTTCACCAGCGCGAAGCCGTTCTCGGCGTGGGCGTTGACCTGGACCCGCTCACCCTCGTCGAGGCTGCCGGGCTTGCGGAGCAGCGCGTCGGGGACGCCCAGCTTGCCGATGTCGTGGAGGAGCGCCCCGCGACGGAGGGACCAGCGCTCGTGGGTCGACATCCCGCACTCCCCGGCGAGCAGCACCACCCAGTGGGCGACCCGCAGGGAGTGCTGCGCGGTCGCCTCGTCGCGCAGCGCGAGGGAGCGCCAGAGGCCCATGGTGACCGTGTCGGTGCCCGCGGCGCCGGGCGGGGGGTCGGCCGCCGGGCCCTGCGTGGGAAACTCGCTCTGGGCCCCCAGGAACGAGGGCACGATTCGGTGGTTCATGGTGTTGGGGGTGGTGGAGGGGTTCAGGGGTGGAGGGGCGGAACAGATGGGCGCCGACCGCTCTGATGAAGGGGTGACCTCCTGCGGGGTGTTCCGGGGTGCATCTTCCTCCCAACGGTCGATTCCGTCAGAGCAACAGGTGTCAGATTCCTGAATGCGCCGATCGTCCCGCCGGGGCCGTCCGTCGACCGCCGCCGCCCGACGCCCGATGCCCTCTCTCAGCGCAGCCCGTGGCGCTTCAGCTTGTCGAGCAGGGTCATCCGCGACACCCCCAGCCGCCGCGCCGCCTCGGACTG
This sequence comes from Myxococcales bacterium, assembly GCA_030652255.1. Lineage (GTDB taxonomy): Bacteria > Myxococcota_A > Polyangia > Polyangiales > SCUS01. Next base: position 119,761 of record JAUSAZ010000169.1, read on the forward strand.
GTTGCCCTCGCTCGCCGCCAGCGCCCGCTGGAGCAGGGCCCGCTCGAAGCCCGCCACCTCCTCGCGCAGCCCCTGTGCCCCGCCCGGTGCGTCGAGCGTGGGCGCCTCGCCGGAGAGCCGCGCGAGGCACTCCACCCCCAGCGCGCCGCCGTCGCTCAGGGCCAGCATGCGCGCGACGGCGTTCTCCAGCTCGCGCACGTTGCCGGGCCAGGGCCGCGCGGCGAGCGCCGCCACCAGGGCGTCGGTGAAGCGCACGTCGCCGAGGTCGAAGCGCGCCGCGTAGCGCCGGCGGAAGTGATCGAGCAGCGCCGGGATGTCCTCGCGGCGCTCGCGCAGCGGCGGGACCGTCAGCTCCACCACGGCGAGGCGGTAGTAGAGGTCCTCGCGGAAGGTGCCTTCGCCCGCGGCCGCGCGCAGGTCGCGGTGGGTCGAGGCCACCACCCGCACGTCGACCTTCTCCACCCGCCCGGCGCCCACCGGCTGGATCTCCCCCTCCTGCAGCGCCCGCAGGATCTTCGGCTGGAGGCTCAGCGGCAGCTCGCCCACCTCGTCGAGCACCAGGGTGCCCCCGTCGGCCTGGGCGAAGTACCCGCGCCGCGCCGCCACCGCGCCGGTGAAGGCCCCGCGGGTGTGCCCGAAGAGCTCCGCCTCCGCGAGCTCGGCCGGGATGGCCGCGCAGTTGAAGCGCACGCACGGCCCGTCGCGCCGCGGGCTCTCGGCGTGGATGAGCGACGCCACGAGCTCCTTCCCGGTGCCCGTCTCTCCGCGCAGCAGCACCGTCACCTGCCGCCGCGCCACCCGCCGCGCGTCGTCGATCAGCCGGCGAAACGCCGCCCCGTCGCCCACCAGCGGCCGCCCCATCGAGCGCTCGAGCGCGAGCTGCCGCGCGCTCCGGCGCAGCGCCCGGGCCTCCACCGCCCGCGCCATCACCGCCCGCAGCTCGTCGAGCGCGAAGGGCTTGGTCAGGTAGTCGTAGGCGCCGAGCTTCATCGCCGCCACCGCGTCGCGCTCGGTGCCCCGCGCGGTGAGCAGCACGACGGGCAGGTCGGGGTCCGCCGCGCGCGCCTCGGCCAGGAGCGAGAGCCCGTCGCGCCGGGGCATCACCAGGTCGGTGAGCACGGCGTCGCAGGCCGCGAGCTGCGGCGCCGCCTCGTCGGGGTCGCCCGCCAGCAGCACCGCGTGCCCCGCGGACTCCAGCGCCTGCTGGATGGTGAAGCGCACCGCGGGCTCGTCGTCGACCACCAGCACGGTGCCCCTCACGACGGCCGCTCCGGCCCGGTGCCGAGGCTCAGCCGCGCGCGCGTCCCGCGCCCCGGGGCGCTCTCGAAGACCAGCGAGCCGCCGTGCTCCGCGGCCACCCGCCGGGCCAAGCGCACACCGAGGCCGGTGCCCCCGGAGCGCGTCGTGAAGAAGGCCTCGCCCGCGCGCGCCGCCACCGCCTCGCTCATCCCCGCGCCTGTGTCGTCGACGGTCACCACCACGCTGCCTGCCTCGCTCGCCCAGGAGACTCGCACCGATGCGCCCCGGGGGGACGCCTCGAGCGCGTTGAGCACCAGGTTGAGCACGGCCTCCTTCATGCGGCGCGGGTCGACCTCCGCCACGAGGGCGTCGCCCGCCAGCTCGAGGTTCACCCCCGCGCGGGCAGCCCGGTGCCCGAGGAGGTCGCCGAAGGACCGCAGGGTCTCGCCGACGTCGACGGCCTCGCGGGCGAGCGCGCCCAGCGGCCGCGAGAAGGACAGGTAGTCGCGCAGGATGCCTTCGATGCGCGCGACCTCGCCGCTCATCACCGCCAGCTTCTGCCGATCGGCGGGGCGCTCGGCCTGCTCGGCCAGCAGGTCGGAGAGGCCCTTGATGGCCGTGAGGGGGTTCTTGATCTCGTGGGCCACCTGCGCGCCCATCGACTCCATCGCTGCGTGCCGGGCCTCCGCGGCGGCGAGGAGCTCCTCCCCGGCGCCCGCGAGCGCGTCGCCCGCGTGGGCGTAGGCGTCCGAGAGGCTCGACACGCCCACCCAGAGCAGCGCCAGCGCCGTGAGCGCCGCCACCAGGGACATCGCCCGCGCCGTCGGCGCCGCCAGCGGGGGGAAGGGCACCCCGGAGGGGACGAGCCAGAGCCCCGCGAGCACGGCCACCAGCGCGGCGAGCAGCGCCCGCCCGGCGGCGCCCCGACCGAAGGCCGCGAAGCCCACCACCGTCGGCGCGAAGAGCACCGGGAGCATCGGGCTCGTCACGCCGCCGGTCCCGAGGGCGCCCATGGAGATGCCCGCCAGCGTGGCCAGGAGCGAGGCCAGGAAGCCCCGCTCGGAGACCAGCGCGCTGCGCCCGCGCCACGCCTCCCACCCGAAGAAGGTGAGCACCAGGGTGAAGCCGCCGAGCACCGCCGCCACCTGGCCCCGCGGCACGTCGCTCGACGCCAGCAGCGCCGATTGCACCAGCAGCGCGGGCGCGACCACCCACGGCCGCCGCCGCAGGAAGACCGTCGCCACCGCGCGGAGCTGCGCGCGCCGGAGCTGCACCGAAGAACCCTCGCGCTCCATCGCGGGAATCTATCGCAAGCCGCAGGCCGCGAGGGCGGCGCTCGCAGCGGCGCGCCCGAGCTGTCCAGCGATCCGTCAGGCAGCGTACGGAGGGCCGTACACAGCTCCGTCGCGGGCCGCGTGATCCGCCGCGATCACGGCTGCCACGGGGCGCTGGCACATGCCGTGTACAAGGCGCCGGGCATCCCCACGGAGGCTTCGCCATGTCCACCACGGTTCTCCCGCAGTCCACCCCCTCGTCCGACGACCGCCGCATCTGGACGGCCCTCGCGCTCTGGATCGCCGCCGCGCTCGTGCTCGCCGCCTCCGGCGTGGTGGCGTCGCTGCCGCGCCCCTTCGTCCCGCTGCTCATCTGGAGCCCGGTGCTCGTCTCCGTCTGGACCTACCGACGCAGCCCCGCGCTCCGCGCCTTCGTGGCCGCCCTCGACCTTCGCGTGCCGGTGCTCTTCCACGTGGTGCGGGTGTTCTTCGGCGCGGCCTTCCTGGTCGAGATGGCGGCCGGTCGGTTGCCCGCCTCCTTCGCCCGCCTCGCGGGCCCCGGTGACATCGCCGCCGGGGTGCTCGCGGTGCCCGCGGCCCTGCTCGCGACGCGCTCCGATCGCACCTCGCGCGCCCTCGTGCTCGGCTGGAACACCCTCGGCCTCGCGGACATCCTCGCGGTCTTCCTCATGGCGCAGCGGATGCTCTTCATCGACGGCGACCCGCGCTTCTTCCAGACCTTCCAGCGATTGCCCTACGCCGCGCTCCCGGTGCTGGTCGTCCCGCTGGTGCTCATCACCCACCTCGTCGTCTTCGTGCGGCTGCGCGCCCGCGCCCTGACGGGTTGACGTGCGCTGCGGTCGTGGGCCCCCTATCCCGCGCTGCCGCGCTGCCCTTTCCCCCACCGGATGGTGCTCATCGTTGCCCTCTTCGTGGGCGAACCGCTTGCAGGCTGCGGCTCCGGGCTACCCGCACAACTTCACGCGCCCGGCTGCCGCGGGTTGAAACCCACGGCAGCCAAGGTGAAGGCCGCAAGCGGCCTGTCCGATGTCCAGGCACAGTGACCAGCCCGCCGCGGGCTTTCCCTTGGCTGCCGTGGGTTT